>JANOBZ010000021.1:0-11670 GCA_031411895.1 Acidobacteriota bacterium
TGACGGCACACGTCGCTGAAAGCGGCGTCAAACGTCGCGATTGACAGGAATCTTGAAAATAAATGAACCGTTTGAGCGTTTTTCAAACGCTGTGCCGTCAGGATGACGGCGTTCCGCCTTATCCAATACTCACGTTAAACAAAGATTTTTGAGATAAATTTTAATAAAAAGGAGAAATTAAATCATGGATAAAACAATTCAAAATATCAAAGCCATCGCATTGCTGGTTTGCTTCACTCTTAGTCTGGGAAGCGCTGCATTTGCACAGAAACCGCAATCCTCCGTAAACAAAAGAAAATTCCTGACTGATGCAGAGGTCGTTTACGAGTTCGAGCAGATGTTAAAACAAACCTCTGATGCCTGCGATAAAATGTGGTTAGGGAATTTTATCGCATCGGCATCCGTGGGTGCCGGCGATACGGAAAAAGCAAAAACTTACGCGCTGTCGATGCTTACGCAAGTCGGGACAATCTCGCCGGATTGTGATGCAGGTCAGTCTATTCATATCGGGAACCTGGTTTTGGGGCACATTGCCCTGGGCGAGGGAAACATTGCATAGGCGAAACGTCGTTTGCTCGCCGCCGGCAAAATGCCGAGCGCTCAGCATAGTTTCAGTGCGAACATGTCGCTCGCCAGCGAACTCATGGTGAGAAATGAACGCGCGGTCGTCCTTGAGTACCTTGATTTGTGTGCCAAGTCATGGAACGCTGACCCAGCCGACCTGCACATCTGGAAAACTCTGGTACAACAAGGAGGATATCCTGATTTCGGGTATAAAGGCGATAGTCTGGTAGGTTACAAGATCGATGCCGAGTTGCTGGACATGATTCGGAAATGTGTAAAAGCGGGAAATTTAACGAAACCGTTTCGATCAAAAAGTGCAAAAAACTGAAACATGGCACAGGTATGCGCTAGGCGGAATGATGGTATCCGCATTTGGCGGATTTAGTTTGCACGAGTTTTCACCGACTTTTTTCTGATGCCTGGCAGTTTTTTGAAAACAATTTCGATTAGGTGTTTATTTTTCAGTGTCTTTCTGATTTTTATCGAGGAGACTGCTGACTTCTGCCGATTCAACTTGCTTTCGACTTTGACGATGTTCCGATAACCTGCGACGTACAGGCGCGGTATCACCCCATTGTCCCGTGTCTAACCGGGAAAGTCGTCCCATTTGCCCGCGCCGCCGAACTGAATCTTTCTTATTCGACCGTTACGCGATGGCTCGCCCGATTTCGCGAAAACGGAATGCGCGGGTTGTTTCCGGTCAGTCAGATTTCCCGCCAGCCGTACACGCCGGAAAAGGTCATCGTTTCGCTGGTCTTTTATAAGACTTGTGTTCGCAGCATCCCGGACCGCGAACTGGCTCGTGTGATGCAGAACATTCATCACGTTTCGCTGCATCACGAAACGGTCAAAGCTTTACTCGAACGTTACTTTTTCTGGCGGCACGACGAGTTCAGCCGACTGGTGACTTATCCGATTCCGGCTGATCCGGTAGAAAAGCGTCTGGAAATCGTCAAACTCTACCGGCAGGGCTGGTCGGAGACGACCGTTGCCAAACTGCTCAAAGTCACTCGCAAGACCGTCCAGAAATGGGTGCGGCGTTCCCGCCAAACGCCGACCGAGCAGCTTGAGCGCACCGACTGGCTATTCGACTTATCGCACGCCCCGCACAAGCCGCGCCGCAAAGTGTATTTCTCCGCCATTCACGCCCTTCTGCAATTACAAAAGAAGTATCCCGGTGCCGGCTGGTTTCGCCTGCAGGGTTATTTGTCGCGTGACTTTTCAATCGATCTCGGACAAACGACGATCAAGAAGATCACGAAACTCAACCGCCGTCTGCATCTGGTGCCACCCAAACCATTCAAGCTGATCGTCGAAAAGGAAGAACGCGAAGCTCCGCCGGCGAGTCGGCAGCCGTTTGAATATGCTTTCATCGACATTCGCTACCTGGATGCCAAACCCGAAGGCGTGCAGCTTTACTCGTGTCTGCTGCTCGAAGGCTTTTCGCGCACAATTCTCGCCGGTTCACTCACTCGGCGGCAAGATCTCGGTGTGGTGCTGCGACTTTATTATCTGGCACTGCTGCGGTGGGGCGGCTGGGAAACCATCGTCTCGGATCACGGTTCGCAGTTTACCAGCAGCGGCTTTCGGCAAACGAATCGGCGGCTCGGTATCACTCATCATCTTTATGACAAGGGGCGACCGTGGCAGAGTCTGATCGAAAGTCAGTTCGGCATTCAGGCGCGCCTTGGCGAATACGCCTGGTCGCACTGCGGATCGGTCGAACGCGCCGTTGATATTCACCGCGATCTGATCCGCGATCACAACCGGTTGCCCCATTACGCGCATCGTGAACGCAACGACGAGAAGCACGCTCCGCTCGAAGTTCTCGCCAATCGGCGCGGGAGGACAACTGAGACGCGCGATCTGCATTATGCCTTCGAGCGCAAAAACTGGCAGCGGCGGACCGACTCAAAAGGCTTCGTTCGTCTTGGCAAATGGAAAGTCTATGTCGAAGAAGGCTTACCGCGTACTCCTGTTCAGGTGCTGTTCTGGGACGGGAAACTGCGGGCGGAATATCGAGAAAAAGTCCTGTCTGAGTATGCCGGCAAATGGAGCGATGAGCGGCGCGGCGTGACGGGTCTCAAGCCGGGCATCCATTACGAAACCGAGTTCAGTTCAAAACAGCGGGAACTGTTCGATCCTGAATGGATGCGCGATCCGGTGGAAAACTTGAGTCGGCAGAGCAATATTAAAAGCCCGATTGAGGAAGAATATTATCAACCGAAACTCAACTTCGGCGAAGCGGCGTAAAAGACTGAAAATACGCTCAAACTAACTTCCAAACTAAATCCGCCAAATGCGGATACCATCATTCCGCCTAGCGCATGCAGCGGTCTGAAATTTAAATAAAACTTGTCGGAAAGAGGGCTTGAGTGTTCCCTCCGCAGCATCGCGCGATTCATTCCAGAACCGTTTTGCTGACGGCGATTGTCCAAATGTCGGGAACGGGCTGATCGCTCGGACGATTGAGGCTGAAGACCAAACTTGCGCCGTCGTAATCGTTGAAGACGGGAATGTCTTTCACGCTACCCGCAACGTTCAGAAAACCGCTTTTGTATTCTTTTCCGTTTAAGACGACGAGAAAGCCGTTTTCCAGGGCGAGGCTGTCGCCTTCGAGAACCGGGCTGCCGTCCGCTTCGCTTGCCGATCTGACGATCCACGTTCCGGTTCCGTAATCGCGGTTCGGCGATTCGGCGGTGAAAATCGCGCCCGTCTGATCCTGGAAGTCTATGAAGACGGGTAGATGTTCGACCCAGCCGCAAGCGTCGAGATAACCAGCAGCGGGAAACTTGTTCCGCAGATGAATTCGGTCGCCGACGACGAGCGATTCACCAGTGCTTTTGCCGGTCGCGGAGACGATTTCCCAGCTTCCCGATCCGTTGTCGCGGTTCGGATTATAATGCGTCGAAACGAACTTGGTTTCAGTCGTAATTTTTCTAAATTCGGACTTGTCGAAAACCGCTCCCCACGCATCGAGATAACCGCCGACGTTCGGATAACGATTCTGCAAATTGACGATTGAACCGATTTTGATTGGCCGCCGCTCGTTCGCCGCGCGGCGGCTGATGCTAACGTCGGCGGCGAGCGTGCCGCTGTTTTTGACGTAATCGTTCTGCGGTTTATTGACGGCAAAATACAAAGTTCCGCTGCGGTCAGCCGTCAGCGAGTGGATTTTACTAACCTGAAAATATCGGCTGCGGTCGGTTTCCGTGCCGATCCAGCCGACCAAAGACCACGGCGCGGCGTTTTCAAAAAAATAACCTTTCGCGTCGTCGGCGTTTTGATCGCCGGCAAACGTCCAGGCTTGATTTTCTCCGTATTTAAATTCACCGGCGACGGAGAAAGTAATCGAATCTCCGCGTTGAACTTTAATCCCGCTGTCGGCATTTTCGCGGGCGGCATCAATCTCTATTTTTTCGATTTTGGTTTTCACCGCAGCCCTCGATTCGGCGGGCATCGCGTTGGTTGCAGCGTTTTCCCGGTAGAGAGAAGCGGCGATTCCGGCGAGCGCGACAAGAACTAGAACAATAATAGGAACGAGGAGTTTGTTAATAAACAAGCGGCGCGGCGAAAAAGTGACGTTCGGCGGAGAGACTTTTTGAATTTCCTCCGTCTCCGGCGTTTGAACTTCAATCGTGATAATTTCTTCGCCGCGAAAATCCTGCACGGTTTGCTCTTCGACGATTATCGCGGCTTCGTCCGGTTCGGAGATCGTCACCGGCGGCGTGAAACGATAGCCGAGTTTCGGCACGGTTTCGATGATTGATTCGTTATCCGAGTATTTTCCGAGCGCGTTTCTCAGCCACGAAACATTTCGGGCAAGCGTCGTTTCCTCGACGTAAGCATCCAACCAAACCGCTTCGAGCAATTCGCTTTTGGTCGCCACTCGACCGTGGTTGCGAACGAAATAAAACAGCAAATCGAACTGCTTCGGCTTGAGCGGAATCGGTTCATCCGCAAACCACAAACGACGTTCCGCCGCGTCGAGGCGAAACTCGTCGAAGCGATAAAGGTCCCGTGATTGTTGAAGTTTAGCGTGATCCAAAAAAAATCCAAAAAAAATCCAAAAAAAATCCAGACTCTCGAAACCGTAATTGTTTAGGGTTAGTGCCTGTCGTCATTATTTTAGCCGAAAACAAATGGAAATCAAACGAAAATTTGAAATGTCGGTCGTCACCAACCGCCGCTACATCATCCGCCAAGCGTCTGCGAGCAGAAAAATTGCCTGCCTGAAATGCGGCGAACCGATGCTGACGGCAGAGCAAATCGCCAATCTGTTCGACATCACGCAGCGACGAGTGTTTCAGATTATTGAAACGGGCGCGGCGCATTTTTCGGAAACCGACGCGGGAGCAGCGATGATTTGTTTGAAATCGTTGGCGGCGATTTTAAACGGCGAAGCGCAGAACAATCAATCGCCGCTAAACGATTGAACCGACCGAAAAGCGATTGCACAGCTAGAAAATTACAAAGAGAAATCAAGAAAATGAAAACCACAATGAAAAATATGCCAATTATTAAATTCACGCTGCTCGCCGTCTTCGCGGGCTTGTTTCTGACCGTTGCGGCGGCGGCGCAAAAATCTACTTTAACCGAACAGCCGTTCTCGATTCTCGCTCCGCAGGCGGGTGATTTTACGAACTTTCAAGCGGCGGCGAACGTGCTTGGGCAAGCGAATTTTACGACCAGTTCGGCAGGCACGAACGCCGCGAAGTTTAATCTTCCCGACCAGGCGATTGTTGATCCTGTCAGTGGAAAGATTTTTGTTAGCGACGAAACGAACAATCGCGTTCTCAGGTTTGCTTCGACGGCGGCGGTGACGAACGGCGCGTCGGCGGAAGCCGTTTTCGGACAACCCGATTTCGCCACCGTATCGAGCGGCGCGGGAGCGAATAAGTTAAATAAGCCGACCGGCATCAGCCTTGACGCGGCGGGACGGCTGTGGGTTTCGGATTTCTTTAACAATCGCGTTCTGCGGTTCGACAACGCGGCGACAAAAGCGACGGGCGCAGACGCCGATGCCGTTCTCGGGCAACCCGATTTCGTCACCGTATCGGGCGGCGCGGGCGCAAATAAAATGTTCGCCCCCATCGGCATATTCGCCGATTCGAGCGGATTCCTCTGGGTTGCCGAGCGCGCAAACAACCGCGTTCTGCGATTCGACAATGCAGCTGCGAAAGCGAACGGCGGAAATGCCGACGGCGTGCTGGGACAGCCGAACTTTGCGACCATAACTAACGGCGCGACGGCGACCAAAATGAGAGGTCCACACGGGCTTACGCTCGACACGGGCGGACGGCTTTATGTCGCCGACCGCGACAACAATCGCGTTCTGCGCTTCGACGCGGCGGCGACTAAAGCCAACGGCGCGAATGCCGATGCCGTCTTCGGTCAGCCGGATTTTGCGACCGTATCGCCCGGCACGACGGCGGCGAAAATGGAATTCGTGCTTGGCGTTGCGACCGATGCGAACAACCGGCTCTACGTCGCCGACGGCGGCAACAGCCGCGTGCTTGTTCTCAACAACGCCGGAACGGCAGCGAGCGGCGCGGCGGCGACGAGAGTTCTCGGACAGCCTAATTTTACGAGCGGTATCGCAAATAACGGGGGAATTTCGGCTGCTACGCTGAACACGCCTTACATGTTGTTCTTTGATGAACTATCGAGCAGTTTATTCGTCGGCGACTACGGCAACCAGCGCGTCCTTCGCTTCGCGCCCGTCGCGCCGACCGCCGCAGGCGTTTCTGTCGGCGGGCGAGTGACGGTCGGCGGACGCGGTTTGACCAACGCCGTCGTTATCCTAACCCATTCCAACGGTCAGACGCGAACATCACGCACCGGAACATTCGGCTATTACCGCTTCGACGACATCGCGGCGGGACAAAACGTGATTATCACGATTGTCTCGAAACGCTATCAGTTCGCGCCGCAAGTCGTCAGCGTGATGGAAGACATTGAGAATTTAAACTTTTTCGCCGATTTAGGAATTGATTGAATTCGGCGGCAGTGCGCGTCCTAAAACTATTTCAGGCGTTGGTGATTGATACCAGCCGCTTTGAATTTGCAAAAAAAAATCAGCCGCGTTTCCGTGTCGTCACTCTGGAACCCGGCTGATTTTTCGCTTGACGCAAATTCTCAGTCGGCGTTCCGCTGACCGATGAAGCGGGCGATTTCGACGCGGTTGGCGAAGCCTTTTTTCGCCAAGATGTGCGAGACGTGCGATTCGACCGTGCGGATGCTGACATCCAGACGCTGGGCGATTTCCTTTTTGCTCAAAGATTCGGCGACAAGTTCGGCGATGCGCGTTTCGGCTTCGGTCAGATTGTCGGGATTGACGTTGTTCGGCGTGGCGGAATTTTCGTCGGCGACAACTGTTTTCGCTGGATTTGCGTTTGCCGTGAGCGCGACGCGGCTGTGCGTTCTCGAAACTTGCTACAGGATATTTTCAATCGTTAAAATTAACTCTTCCGGCTCGAACGGTTTTGTCAGATAGGCATCAACGCCCGCCTTGATGCCGTTCAGACAGTTCGTGCAACCGTCCTTCTGGGATCAGATCGGTGCGCGGGTTCGAGCGCAGATTTTCGACTAAGGAATAGCCGTCGCCGTTCGGCATCATAATGTCGCTGACGATCAGGTCGGAAATCGTTTCGGCGATGCAGACAAACGCTTCTTTGCCGCTTCTTGCGGTCATCACGTCGTAGCCTTCCTGTTCGAAACAGACGGCGATGTTACGAAAGCGAGTTCAGTTCAAAACAGCAGGAACTGTTCGTTCCGGAATGGATGCGCGATCCGGTGGAAAATCTAAACCATCAGCCTGTCATCAAGCAACCGATTGATACTGAACCGTTTCAACCAAAATTCAACTTCGGCGAAGTGGCATAAAAGCCCTGAAATATGGTCAACGGAACATGCAAACCAAATCCGCCAAATACGGATACCATCCTTCCGCCTAGCGCAGCACAGGTATGAAGAATCAGATTTAGAAGGATATGATAAAAAAAACTCTGTCAAAAATCTAATCGATGGCAAAAGGAGTGAAACTCAACTGAATATTCGGCGGAACGGATAAGAACAGCGTCGATATGGGTTATCAAATCAAAACTTATGACCGGCAGACGGCGATCTTATTTTATTTTCGCTTCAGCCTATCTGAAAGACTGCGACGTGAAACCGGCGGCAGTTGCAAATGACTATTTCGTCAAATCCGACGGGTTGGAACACAGCGCCGAAACCACACACGGTCTGATTTTATAAATCTCCCGTTTAGAGAAAGCAGTAAAACATTTGTCGTATTATCACTTCTCCTAGTCATAGAAAAAGTCTCGGAAACGCCGGGTTGCGAGACAACATGAATGTGTCTCCCAAACGACCCTTTTTGATGTTGTGAAGACGGGTTTGCCTCGACTGATATGATATTTGACTTTTATGCCCGAATAAATGAGTAAGCCCTCGGCACTCGCATTTAGAGATGCTGGTGAGTGGAAATAATGAAAACCGAAAAGAAGTAGTTAACAATAAATACTCTGCTCCCGGTCTGCTTTTGATAAAAAAGATAGTTGAAAGTGCTCCCGGCTTTCGCCTGACAACGGGTTCGTCTTCATAGGTCAAACACATTGTATGAATGCTCAAAATGCAGAATTGTTCAAGCCAATCAGAGCACAAGGGTGGACTTTCGCTGAAGTCGAAGGTTGGCAGCTCGATTGATAGACAGTTGAGATGCGGCTGCTTGAATCGGTCAGGTCTCCGGAGGGCGACCACGCTTATCTAATGTATGATTAATGCACAACAAAAAATAATCAAAAACAAATTAGGCGTCCTGAATTTAGCCGAGGCTTTGGGCAATGTTTCAAGGGTGTGCAAATTGATGGGTTATGGACGCGATAGTTTCTATCGCTTCAAAGAGTTGTCTGAAACCGGCGGCGAACTGGCGTTACAGGAGATTTCCCGAAGAAAGGCGATCCTGAAGCATCGTGTCGGATCGGAAATCGAAGAAGATGTCGTCGCGATGGAAAAAGCGCTCGCCGCCGATTTATTCAACGATCAGATGCCGCCGTTTTTGAACCGGAAGAAATTCGATTGGTTCGGATTCTGACCGACCGCGGGTCGGAATACTGCCGATTCCGCGCGAGCATCACAAATACCAGATTTATATGACGATCGAAGATGTTGACCGCACCAAATCGAAAGTGAAATCGCTGCGGCATCACAACAAAGAGCGTCCGCATTCGGGCAAATACTTTTATGGGAAAACTCCAATGAAAACTTTTCAGGAGTCGAAACACCTGGCACAGGTCAAGGAATTGGACAATGAAAAATGGTGGGCGCGCGATTCAGCAAATCGAACATCCACCACTACGTAAAATAACTTAACTGTCAGTTAAAGTCTTAACTTTTACAAATTATAAACCTTTGTGGATCAAGTCTTGCACCCGACTCTACGTTGACGTTTACTGGGTTTGATCCGCTAATCCACCTCCTAAATTAGGTTTTCTTGTTTACGGGAGTAGGTTAGGATTTGTAGTCACCGACTTGACCACTTCCAGGTTGCTCATTGCCTGAAGCTCACGAATCTCGCGACCGGTCAGAACCTTGGCTTCGACGATAACGAGGTTACGCATATCGTCGGCGCTCATCGTCTTAATCTGCTGGTCGGTCCGGCTTCCTGTCACACGCAGGTGCACCAGCAGCGCCCCGGTTCCAGCCAGGTCAGCGTCGTTGAGCGACTGATAATACCCGACCGTGTCTTTGGTTCGATTGGACAGCTCGACGATCAGCGTGTTGCGTCGGTCTTCAGACGGCATCGCGTTTAATTGT
The DNA here is from genome assembly GCA_031411895.1 of Acidobacteriota bacterium. GTDB lineage: Bacteria > Acidobacteriota > Blastocatellia > Pyrinomonadales > Pyrinomonadaceae > JAFDVJ01. Next base: position 9,382 of record JANOBZ010000021.1, read on the forward strand.
TGCCGCGTACGAAACTTGCCCATCTGCAGTACGCCGGTGATGCCTTCGTCCCAAGCCGTCGTAACCGACTTGACCACTTCCAGATTGCTCATTGCCTGAAGCTCACGAATGCCGCGACCGATACGAGCATTGACTTCGATGATAACGATGTTACGCATATCGTCGGCGCTCATCGTCTTGATCTGCTGGTCGGTCCGGCTGCGCACCTCACGCAGGTACACCAACAGCGCCCCGGTTCCAGCCAGGTCAGCGTCGTTGAGCGACTGGTAAAACGCGACCGTGTCTTTGGTTCGGTTGGACAGCTCGACGATCAGCGTATTGCGCCGGTCCTCGAACGCCATCGCGTTTAATTGCTGCCGCGTACGAAACTTGCCCACCAGCAGCACGCCAGTGATGCCTTCGTCCCAAGCGGTTCTGAGCGACCGAGCACCGTAGATTGACTGCAGCCCCTGGATGTCTTTGGCGGTCAGATTGCCCTTCATGTTCCCGTCCTTGTTGCAGTAGTTCATAATTGAGTCGGGATCGTATTCCGTGAGCGCTGTTGCGTTCGCCTCATTGCCCGGAGATTTGCAGTAAGCGACGCCATGCGCGTCCACATTCCCCGGCGAATCCTGCTCGTGAACGAAGCCCAAAACGTGACCGAACTCGTGAACGGCGGTATACTCGATGCGCCCGCGATCTGCCGAGCCGTCCGGGTTAAAAAACATCGTGACGCCCGGTCTGTTGTCGTCGGCGCTGCTGAGCGTGTCCATTCCGTAGCCACTAGCCGAACCGCCCGCGCCCGCGTTCTCATTACCCTGAGGCTTAATGCGAATTCGCATGTGCTTTTCCGACGAGCTTCCGCCGATGCCGCCCGTCGGACACGCTCCCCAGCCGGTAAAGCTGAGGTATGAGTATCGTTCCCAGGTGTTGCTGACGGCGCTTCTGACAATTGCTTTTTCGGCATTGTATCCGGGGGTCTCCCAACAAACGGGAACTATGTTACTATTCGCCGTCCAAAACCTGACGTTTTTCACGATGATCGATTGCTGCGTTGTACCGGTTTTCTCCTGTGCGCCGGCAACGCCGATGAATGTGACGACCGACATTACGACGAGCGCGATGCGGAAAAGATATAAGTATCGACTGTTGATTTTAATGTTCATTATTTCTCCTTTAAGACGGCGGCAAGCATTTTGCGATTGTCGCCGATTCGTTTTAAATGTTTTATCGAGTTCATTCTTTTCGGGCGGCAATAACTTCAGTTAAGTTTCCGCCCTTACTGACTAGAGCGACAGTCGTAACGAAACCGTCTCAAAAAAGTGTGTTTTCTACGTCTTTTGTAAAATATTTTAATTTTCCATGTTTTAGACTATAATTTGGGAAATGAGTCAATCAGAGTCTCAAACACACGAGATTACCGAGATATTGCGGCAATGGAGCGACGGCAGACAGGAAGTATTCGATAAACTGATGCCGTTCGTGTATGACGAACTGCATCGTCAAGCCGCCCGGTATATGCGCCGCGAACGCCGCGGACACACGCTTCAAACTTCCGCCCTGATTAACGAAGCTTATCTGAAATTGATTGACCAAAAGGAAGTCTCATGGCAAAGCCGCACCCACTTTTTTGCATTCGCCGCAAACGCGATGCGCCAGATTCTGGTCGATTACGCACGCACGAAAAATCGCCAAAAGCGCGGCGGCGACGAAGTTCAGGTTCCTTTGGAAGAAGCACTGGTCATAGCGACGACCGAGAAGAACATTGATTTGACGGAACTCGATGAAGCGCTGATGCGGCTGGAAAAGATCGATGCGCGGCAATCGCGGGTCGTCGAACTTAGATACTTCGGCGGCTTGAGTTTAGAGGAAACCGCCGAAGCCCTGCATATTTCCAGAGCAACCGCAGCGCGGGAATGGTCAATGGCGCGGGCGTGGCTCCACCGGGAATTGACGAAGCGCTAATGAAAGACCAAAAAAAGAGTGCGGCTAAAGGATATTGTTGATGTCGCATTGAATCAAAAACCGGTCGAGCAGCGCCGGTTTATCGATTAAAATGGCGCCGACGAAGCGGGGGGTATCAGGGAAATTGGGGGTATCAGGGAAATTGTGTAAGTTCAATTTCCCTCCAGCCCCGCTAGCGGGAGCCGTCCTTCAAAAATAATCCCAAACTGCTGCAATGCCAACCTCCAATCTCTGATCGGCATTGTCCATTTCTTTTCGATATTTTGCAATCCGAGCCAGATCAATTTGAATGCCGCTTCTTCCGACGGAAATGAGGCTCGCGTTTTCGTGATTTTCCGTAAGCTC
>JANOBZ010000022.1:0-91200 GCA_031411895.1 Acidobacteriota bacterium
TAAAAAAAATGTTTTAAATCAAATATTTTTTTTTTAAGGGTTTCTTTTAATTTATTTTTTTGTAATTTTTTTTTTATAATACATATAAAAAAAGTGGGTCGACTAAACTTAAACTTTCCCCCCACGACTTTTACGATCAGCAAAACCGGTTTTCTAGTTTTTCTTTTTCGTATTTCCTTTTTGCGGAGCAACGTTTTGAGTATTTTTAAGGTCGGCGATTGATTCTTTGACCGATGCCAGCAATCTGTGGTTAGCCGGCGCGACGTCAACAAATCGCTGCAGGTAATCTGCCGCTTCCTGAAATTTCGCCTTATCGTCGTTCGTATAAGCGATGGTTACCAAACTCAAACCGATACCGGCTAACGCGTCGGGATCGTTCGGAGTCATGACCAAAACTTTTTTATATTCGACAATCGCATTTTCCGCATCGCCCGAGGCAAGATAAATATCGCCGAGGATTCTTTGCGCTTCCGTTTTTTTGGCTTGGTCGCTTTCAAACGCCAGATATTCCGTAATCAATCCCTTGACCATCTCCATCTTGGTCGGATCAATTTGTCTGGTGATCGCCATCACGCGGAAAGTATCGCGCGCGAAGTTCAGAGTGTTGAATCTGTTGGCTTCGTTGGTTTTCGGATCATAAATATCAGCGGCGGGCGCATTTTTCATAATCATCCACGCTGTATTGTAGGCTTCGGTCGCGGCGGCTAAATCTTCACGAACTTTCGTCATCGCGGCAATTTTGGCTTGCGGGTCTTTATTGTTGACGTTCGCGTTATAGGTCTCTGCGGCGCGAAGTCTTAAAGCCTGACCTTTATTGTTCAGCAGAATCGGCGCACTGCCGACAAAATCGGGATTTGCCTGAAAACCTTCTTCGTATTTAGCGATCGCCAAATCGTAATTCTTGCTGTTATAAGCCGCATTGCCTTCTTCGAGAGCGGCTTTAACACGAGCGGTCTGCGTTTCTATCTTTGCGTTCTTGTCGGTTATTTCGGCTCTTTTTTTATCAAGTTCTTCTTGCTTTTTCTTTTGGTCAGCCGTTAATTCGTTTGTTTGCGGCGTGCTGCCGGCAGTGATCGCTTCACGAACTTCCTGTTCGGTATAGCGTTTTCCGTCGCCCGCTTCGACATCAATATAAATTTTTTCCATACCGGCTTTAATTCCGGGCTGAATCACGGGTTTGATTCCCGGTCCGCTGATCGAAATCACGAACTGCGCGCCGAGCGGCAGTCCGGCGATGCTGAACTGACCTTTTTTATCGGTCATGTCTGACGGGAATTTCGATTTGATATCGGTTCTGAAAACCTCGACCATCGCGCCCGCGACAGGCGTTAGTTTGCCCTCGGCGTCTTTGAGCTCGATCCGTCCGCCGATCGCGGCAGTCGTCTGCGCGAAAGCCGAAATACCGCCGATTAAAAATAAAGCGATTGTAAAAAATCCTATTAAATAATTTTTACGAAACATTAAAATCCTCCAAAATTGTGTTCTGATGAAATATTCAGGAAACGCTTTCCTATAGATGCCGACCTTGAAAAAAGAGTTTATCGGTTTTTAAGTATTTTAACTTACTTTTACCGGATTTTTGAAACAAGTTTCCGGTAAAATCGCGCCGAAAAGTTAAAATAGTGGTCAGTGGTCAGAAAAAAGTCGACTCTGACCACTGACCACCGACCACCGACCACTGCCTATGGCAGAATTTCCGCCAGTTTTTCGATGTCCGCGCGGTTGTTGAAAAAGTGCGGCGCGATGCGCAGACGATCGCCGCGCGGCGAAACGATGATCTTTTCTTCTTCGAGCCGTTTCGCGATTTCGTTCGACGTTAAGCCGCCGCGATGTTTGATGCAGACGATCTGCGATTTTTCGCCTTTTGCGCGCGAGCTGACGATTTCGTAGTTTTTTCCCGCGACAAGCTCGCACAGATAATCCGACAATTCTTCGAGATAGTTTTCGATATTCTCTAAACCCGCGTCGCGCAGAATTCGCAAACTTTGTTCCAGACCGTAAAAAAGCGAGATGCCGCCCGTGCCCGATTCCCAGGCGAGCGCGGTCGGCTTAAACGGCTGTTCGCGGTCTTCGAAGTTCCACGGCGTTTCGACGCTGATCCAGCCGACGAGCGTCGGTTCGACGCGTTCGCGCGCATTATCCGATAAATAGAGCATTCCGCAGCCTTCGGGCGAAAAAAGCCATTTATGACTCGCGCCCGCCGCGATGTCTACGCCCTGCGCCGCCAAATCGAACGGCATCGCCCCGAAACCCTGAATAATATCGACCGCAAAAAGCGCGTCAACTTTTCGCGCCGCTTCGCCGATGCGTTCGAGATCGGCGCGAAAACCCGAGGCAAACTGCACGGCGCTGATCGAGACAAGCCGCGTATTCTCGTCGATTAGAGCTAACAACTCGTCCGTGTCAATTCGCCCGTCGCGCTCGGGACAAAGTTTTAATTCGACGCCGAAACGATCGCGCACCATTCGCCACGCGTAAAAATTCGCCGGAAATTCGCGCTCGAAACTGACGATGTTGTCGCCTTTTTGCCACGTCAAACCGTTCGCGACCGACGCAAAGCCGTCCGAAGTATTGCGCAAAAATGCGACCTGATCGGCGCGGACGTTGAGCATTTCCGCGATTAAACCACGCGCGCGGTCTTTGGTCGCGATCCAATCCGTGTAATTTAAAGTGCCGTTTTCGGAAACGTCTTTTAACTGCGACAAAACGGCTTCGACCGCCACGCTCGGCATCGGCGAAACCGCCGCGCTGTTTAAGTACGTATATTTTTGCGCGGCGGGAAATAATTTGCGTATCTCTTCATTCATAGCTTTAAAGTGAAAGGGTGAAAAAGTTAAAAAGTTTTGCGGTCTTTTCTTAATCACGCTTTTTAACTTTTGCCCTTTTCCATTTTTCCACTTTCTTTTATTTTGACAATTGAAATAAAAAGCCGATAATTTCTATTTGGCGGCGAAGAAATTTTCTTCCGTTTAAGCCTCAAAAACTTGCATCAAAGCAGTTAAATTATGTTCGATTTTCAGAGAAAAAACCAATACGATTTCGGGTTAATTTCCGCCGAAGACGACCGCGACATCGAAGTTCAGCAACTCAAACGCGAATCCCGGCAGGGCATCTGGTCGGAAAGCCTCAAACTCTTGCGCGACGTATTTTTAATCATTGTCGTCTTTATACTTTTCGGCGTTTTCGTCGCGCAGCCCGTGGTTGTCGAAGGCACTTCGATGGTTCCGCAGCTTCACGACGGCGAGCGTCTTCTGGTCAATAAACTCATTTATTACAAATTCGAAAGCTTCAGCTGGGGACACCTCGAACGCGGCGATATCGTCGTTTTCTGGTTTCCGAACGATCCCGATAAATCTTACGTCAAACGCGTGATCGGCTTGCCGGGTGAAAACGTCGAAGTCCGCAGCGGCAGAGTTTATATTGACGGGCAGGAGCTAAACGAATCGTATCTCGACACGGAACACAATAAATCCATGCCGTCTTTTCCGTCCAGAAAAGTCGAGCCGCATCATTTTTTCGTGATGGGCGACAATCGCGACAATTCGTCGGACTCGCGCTACTGGGGCTTGGTTCCCGAAAAATACATCTACGGCAAAGCGTTTTTCCGCTACTGGCAGCCGTCGAGTATGGGATTTCTCGAACACGGCACATACAACATCGAACCGCAAAAAGAGTCAGACGATTACCGCGCCGACGGCGAAGCGGATGCGGAAAACACAAACAGCAAATGAATTTAGCAAAAAAAGCGATTTTGGTTCTTGAAGACGGACGCACCTTTCGCGGTGCGTCTTTCGGCGCCGAGGGAGAAACGTTCGGCGAGATTGTTTTTAACACTTCGATGTCGGGCTATCAGGAGATTCTGACCGATCCGAGCTATGCGGCGCAGATCGTCTGTATGACCTATCCGCTGATCGGCAATTACGGCGTCAACGAAGAAGATACGGAATCGCGCCGCCCGTGGGTCGAAGGCTTCGTCGTTCGCGAAGCGAGCCGCATCGCCTCGAACTGGCGCTCGACCGAAACGCTTGATTCTTATCTAAAGCGTCATAAAATCGTCGGCATCGAACACATCGACACACGCGCGCTCGTTCGCCACATCCGCGACAAAGGCGCGATGCGTTCGGCGATCTCGACCGTTGATCTGGACGAAAAAAGTCTGCTCGAAAAGGTTTTGAATTCGCCCCGGATGGCGAACCGCGAATTGGCAAGCACCGTGACGATCGAGGAAACTTTCGATTATCCGGCTGACGGGCAGGAAAAATTCCACGTCGTCGCATATGATTTCGGCGTCAAGACAAACAGTTTACGCGAGTTTTCAAAATTCGGCTGCCGAATCACGGTCGTTCCGGCGAAAACGTCGGCTGAAGAAGTCTTGAAGATGAAGCCCGACGGAATTTTCCTCTCGAACGGTCCGGGCGATCCGTCTTCGATGACGGCGGTTGTTGACGAGATCAAAAAACTGACCGAAGCCGACGTTCCGATGTTCGGAATCTGTCTCGGACACCAGATTTTAGGACAGGTTTTCGGCGGCACGACTTATAAATTAAAATTCGGGCATCGCGGCGGCAACCAGCCGATCATGGATTTGACGACCGGCAAGGTCGAAATCGCTTCGCACAATCACGGTTTCGCGGTCGAAAAAGGCAGCCTGCCTGAAAATGTCGAAGTCACGCACGTCAATCTCAACGACCAGACCGTCGCCGGTTTACAGCATAAGCAGCTGCCCGTTTTCTCGGTGCAGTATCACCCCGAAAGCGCGCCGGGACCGCACGATTCCGAATATCTTTTCCGCCGGTTCATCGAATTGATGGAAAGCTCAAAAAGCTGAATTTAACCGCGAAATACGCGAACCACGCCAAAATAACTCTTAAAAATTATTTAGCGTTTTTTTGCGTATTTCACGGTTAGGTTTACTCCGAAATGCTGCGAAGCAGCAGAACGCTGTTGGTCGCGACGCCTTTTTCGTAAAACAGAGATTTGTTGTCTCCTGAAACATTTAACCGGAAGAAAGCTTCGTTTTGCCAGTCTTTTAATTTGACTGCCGGTTTACCGTCGAGCGGCTGAAGCCAGAGCGTCGTCACGCCGTTCTGCCGCGTTGCCAGATACAAACTTTGCCCGTCCGGATTCCAGTCGAATATCGCCAAACCTTCGCTTGCCGGAGTTTCGATCTGTCGCAGAACCGCGCCGTTTTCGGCTGCAAGAAGCGTTAATTTCAAAATTTGATTTTCCTTTTCTGGTAAATAACCGGCGATTGTTTTTCCGTCGGGCGCGATTTTTGGCAGGTAAACCGGCTTTTCGGTCAACTGTCTCGCGTTTGTGCCGTCCGCCGAAATTTTCCAGAGTTTTTGAGTGAAAATATTTTCGGCGCGCGCCGTGTAGAAGATTTCTCCGCCGTCGGGCGAAAGATCGAATGCGAAAATATCTTGATTTTCGGTGATCTTCTGCGGATTAGTGCCGTCCGCGTTCATTCGCCAGATGCTCATCAATCCCGTCCGGTTCGATAAAAAATAGATATATTTCCCGTCCGCCGTGGCTTTCGGAAGAATGTCGGCGTTCGTTTCCGAAGTTAATTGCCGCTGCCCGCCGCCGTCCGAATTCATCGTCCAAACGTCCGCGTTGCCGTTATTTATCGTCGAAAAAACGATTTTGCCGTCCGCCGTCCAATCCGCGCCGGGCGACATCAGGCTTTCGTCGCCGTTTTTTGTTAAAAGCTGTGTCGCCTGTGTTAAATCGTCAATCGGGCTGACAACAAAGCTCGTGATTTTGTTCGATTTGACGGTCACGAGCGAATTTCCGTCGTCCGTTAAACTAACGCCGAAAACGCCGTCGATGCCGTTTTCCAGAAGCCGCGCCGCGCCGCCGGGAAACGAAACGAACCAAACTTCGTCGGTCAGGTTCGGCGTTTCCTTGCTGAACGCGGCAAAGGCGACGCCGCTTCCGTCCGCCAGCCACGCCGTCTGCCCGATCCACGTCCAGCTGCGCGGCGTTAAGGATTTTTGCTCGCCGTTTTCCGTATTGATGAGAATGATTTCCATCGGTTTTTCGAAATTTTTCGAATACGCACTGCACGAAATGAGTTTGCCGTCGGGCGAAAAGGCAGCGGTTTGAAAGCCTTCGCCGAATGGTCGCGCGGCTAGTCGGCGTTCGTTTTTGCCGTCGGCGTCGGCGATTATCAAAACGGTTTGCTGCTCGTTCGGCTGGCGTCGAATAAACGCGATTTTGTCGGCGGAAATTGAAACCGCGCTGTCGATGTCTCTGACGATCAATTGCGGAACGCCGCCGAAAAGCGGAATTTTGTAAAGCTCGCCCGCGCGCGAGTTTTTCGGGTAAACGGCGTAAAAAATATAATCGCTTTCGGGCGCGAACGTAACGCCGATAAAACGCCCGTCGAAACGCGGCACGATTTCGAGCGAATTGGCTTCCTCGATCTGGCGGACGATCAAAGATTCCGCCGCGCCCGTTTTTTTGACGAGCGCGAGATATTTTCCGTTCGGCGAAACGACGGCGCGGCTGATTTCCGAATCTGAAACGAGATTCGCGACGCTGAATTTCTGAAATTTCGTTTGCGCAAAATCAGGCGTTTTCAACAAATATCGGACGGCGAAAAATCCGGCGGTTAGAATCAGCAAACTGCCGAGCACAGCGCCGAAAACCAGGCGTTTTCGGGCGAAGTTTTTTTGCGGCGCGGGTTTTGTCGCAATCGCGGTTTCCGCTGAATCCTTCGAATCGTGAATTTCCTTTTGCTCGGCGACGATACGCGTGCGCGTCCGGCGTTCGACGACGAAAATTTCATCGTCTTTTGAGATTTCCCGCACGTCGGCGACAAATCGGTAGCCGCGACGCGGAACGGTCACGATAAACTGCGTGTCTTTTTTATAAGCGGCGAGAGTTTTTCGCAGAGTTAAAATATTCTGCGAAAGCGTCGATTCTTCGACGAACGTGTCCGCCCAGACTTCGCCGAGCAAAACGTCTTTGCCGACAATTTCGCCGCGATGTTTTATCAGGACGAGCAAGGTTTCAAAAGCCTTCGGCGTGAGCGAAACAAGCCGGTCGGCGTGCCACAGACACTTCTGATTCGTGTCCACGCGAAACTCGTCAAATTCGTATAAAGTCAATGTTTTGTTGCTCATAAAAGATTTGAAAAATCTTTCAGAAAAATTTCAAAAATCTTTCAAGACTTTTCCCCGAGAAGTTTTCTAAACTCGTTTTCGATGAGGCGAATTTCTAAGACGCGAAACAGGACAGACAGCAACGTGAAGCAGCTTGGGCGTTCGTTTCATTATAACTTAAGTTGTTTGAAACATACTTATTTGCCGCAAGCGAGCCGCGAATTTAATTCGCGGCTCAAAATAATTATGTTTCGAACGACTTGAGGGCGACTGAGCAGATAATCTTATGCGAAAAATCCTGACCGAAGTCGTGATCGAAACGACTGAAGTTTACGTCGTCAGGCGGCGCAGGCATTTTATCCGCACTTTTTGCGAAGAATGCGGGCGCGAAGTAAGTCTCGTTCCGCCGACGGAAGCCGCGCTTCTGACGTTTTGCGAACCGGCGGCGATTTATTCGCTGATTGCCGAAAACCGCGTTCATTTTCGCTTTTTCAAAGAAGAAAAAAAACCGTTTATTTGCCTGCCGTCGCTTTGTTTAATTTAACGATTGAAAAGATGAATCGTGCCGGCGATTCGTTGCCGAAAGGAGAAAGATAATAATGAATAAATTTTTAACAGCAATTTTACTTTTTGTTTTCGCCGGATTTTTCGCCGACGATTTTTACGCGCAGCCGCCGACTGCGCCTTCGCCGAAAATGACGGCGGGAAACGAATTATTCAAACAGCAGAAGTTTGAGGAAGCGGCGGCGGCTTTCGGCGAAGTCGTCAAAGCCGAGCCGGAAAACCCGCGCGCGTGGTATCTGCTCGGAATGTCGCTGCACAGCTTGAGAAAATACGAGCAGGCGATCGCGGCTTTCGAGAAAAACGTCGCGATCGCCAAAAATCCGCAGGCGATGTATAACATCGCCTGCGGATTCGCGCGTTTGAATCAAACGGACAAAGCCTTTGAATGGCTCGAAAAGGCATTGGCAGGCGGCGTCGCGCCGTTTGTCGCGCTCGAAACCGACGCCGATCTTGAAAGTCTTCGCAAGGACGCGCGGTTTAAGAAAATGCTCGATGCTGCCGACCGTCAAAAACGTCCGTGTATGTATTCTCAAGAGGCGCGGCAATTCGATTTTTGGATCGGCGACTGGGAAGTTTTCAATCCGGCGGGACAAAAAGCGGGAACGAATTCCGTGGAGCTTTTTTCGAACGGCTGCGGTTTGATGGAAAACTGGACGGGCGGCGGATCGGACGGCAAGAGCATCAATTTTTTTGATCCCGGCACAAACAAATGGTATCAATCGTGGATCGGTTCGGGCGGCGGCGCGCTTCGCTATACGGGAATTTTTAAGGACGGCGCGATGCGTTTTGAAGGCGAAACCGTTACGAACGGCAAAAAGACGCTCCAAAAACTGACTTTCACAAAGATTGACGAAAACACCGTCCGGCAACTGGCGGAAATCTCGGCGGACGAAGGCAAAACGTGGACGATTTCTTACGATTTCAAATACGTTCGCAAAAAATAAAACTTTCTTTCACTTTTACAAACGAAAAGCGCGAATGACTTTTAGGGTCACTCGCGCTTTTTATGCTTTAAAGGAAATCTTTACTGATCGTAGCGAATCGCCGCCGGAATGTCGCCCGCCGCGCCCCATTGAACGACTTTGAGTCCTTCGCTGCTTTGCAAAAGATACCAAACGCCTTCGCGAAAAACTGCCACGTCCGTTTTGCCGTCGCCGTCGTAATCGCCCGGTACGGGAACGTCCGCCGGAAGCCCGAAACGAACGACCCGGTAGCCTTCGGTCGTCAGATATTGATACCAGTTGCCTTCACTTGCGCGATAGACCGTAAAATCCGCGCGTCCGTCGCCGTCGAAATCTCCGGTCAAAGGCGTGTCCGAAGAATTTCCGAATTGAAGCGTGAAATAACTGTCGTTCGAGCTTCGATGAACCCACCATGTTCCGGTCGAGGGGCGATAAATCGCATAATCGGTAATGCCGTCGTAATCGTAATCGGCAGGCACGGGTTTATCGCCCGCAGCGCCCCAGTGAACCGTAAAATACGCGTTTGTTCGCCGGTTAAAAATCCACCAATCGCCGTCCGCCGGTCGGAAAATTGCGTATTCGCTCGGTTTGCGAAATCTTGGTATGGAATTCAACAAAGTTTCGCCGTCGTAATCGCCGCCGACCGGCAGATCGCCGGGTGTGCCCCATTGAAAATTCGATTCGAGACTACTGTTTTCACGAATTGTTTCAAAGTAACCGAGTCGGCTTTGCTGCTGCCCGGTTACACGCCAGTAGCTGAGCGTGGACAAATTTGTCGTCGAGTAGTTTTCGGGCATAATTCGCACAGTGTCGCCGGGAACACGGCTCAATTGATAATTTATCACGCCCTGCGAGCTGCGGAAAACCACAACGTTTGTCCCGCCGCGCAATACTGCCAAATCGGTTTTTTCGTCGTAATCAAAATCGGCAAGCCGCGTTCCGGTCGAGGAAATCGCAATAAACCGTTTGAGCACGAGACTGTCGCCCGCCGCGCTGACAATGATGAATTTATCGTCGTTTTGAACAACTATGTCAGCGCCGGAGACGCCTCTCGCATAATTAATGTCGCGCCCGTCCGGATTATACAGCACGGCGTTTGCCGTAAATCCGGGCTCTCCCTGATTCAAAACAAGGATTTTTCCGTCCGAACGAACATCGAGCGCCGAGCCGGCATTACTGGTAGATTCGTACGGGTAATATCTGTTTCGAAAACCCGGATCCGGTGTGCCGTTGCTTAACACGCGCCGGAAAAGACGCGCTGAGATCGTCTGGATTTTTCCGTCGGGCAAGACTTCCAGATCATAATTAAAACCGGGGCTGTAAGTCGGAGAAAATTCATTGACGATTCCGCCGGTTCCAAAGTTTTGCGCAAAAGCGCCGTTTGATTCGAGCTTTATGAGAACGTCAATTCCGGCAACGCCGCCGCCGGTATCGAGAGCCGTTCCGCCGAGTAAAATCTGCCCGTTCGGCAAAACGGCGGCGGCGCGAAACTCTTGAGACTGCCTGAATAAACCGAGATCGTAAAAGAAATAGCCGCCGTTACTAAAACTCGTATCGAGCGTTCCATTGGCGTTGAAACGAATTGCGGCAAATTCGTAATTATTCTGCGACGTCGTGCCGGCGGCGATAATCTTATTGTCGGGCTGAATGATGACGGTGTTGAAAATATCCACGCTCGATTGATTGACCGTCGCGATGCCGCCCGCGCCGAAAGACGTGTCGAACGATCCATCCTGATTAAAGCGGGCGACGAGAAAATCGTCCGATTGGGTCGCAGTCGAGCGAAAATATCCGGCAACGATGATTTTGCCGTCCGATTGGAGCGCAAAATCGTTGATTGACTTTGCAGTCGTCGAAAAAGATTTAATGACGATTCCGTTTGTTCCGAAACCGGTGTCGAGCGAGCCGTCCGCGTTGTAACGAACCAGAACCATGTCCTGCCAGCCGTTGCCGATCCCGCCGAGCACCAGAATTTTGCCGTCCGTTTGAATTTTAACCTTTCTGGCTTGCGCAGATGCGCCGACGGCGGTCACGACCGTGCCGATTGTCCCGAAACCGCGGTCAACGACGCCTGCCGCATAGCTGTTTGTTTGAACTGCTGTGAGCACTAATAAACAGACGACAAACTGAGCGATAAGATTTTTCATAAGTAGATTACCTTCCGAATTTATGGGCAGAATTTGATTAAAATATTAGAAGTGAAAAAAATCTGCTGCGAACTAATTGATTGTTTTCAAAAAATATAACAGAAAAAACGCCGATTACGAAAAAAATTCCGCGAAAAGGCAGACTATATTTGAATCTTTGCCGCCAAATCGGCAATAATTACCCTTTTGCCTAAGTCATGCTTTTTTTCATTAGGCGAAATAGAGCTTCATAATTTTAAGGCTTAAAAATTTAACAGTAATTTATTCAGAACAATAGGTGGTTTTTTAATGGAATCTACAATTCTTTATCTGATCCCGGCATTAGGGATTTTAGGGTTAGTTGTCATGGCAATTCAATCTGCATGGGTCACCAAGCAGCCGACCGGTGAAGCAAATATGGTTGAACTTTCGACTTATATTGCCGAAGGCGCGATGGCTTTTTTGAAAGCAGAGTGGAAAATTTTGACTTATTTTGCAATCCTTGCGGCGATCATTCTCGGCTGGTCGGGAACGTTGATTGAAACTTCTTCTCCGATTATCGCGGTGTCATTTCTGATCGGCGCGGTATTCAGCGCGACTGCCGGATACTTCGGGATGAATATTGCGACAAAAGCAAATGTCAGAACGACGCAAGCCGCGCGAACGAGTCTGAAAGACGCGCTCAAAGTAGCCTTTACCGGCGGAACGGTAATGGGACTCGGAGTTGCCAGTCTGGCGGTTTTAGGTCTTAGTATTTTATTTATCATCTTCTATCAAATCTATGTCGTCAGCGCCGGCGGTCCGGTCAACGGCGTCGCCGCGGTCAACGGTCTTCCGATGGAAAAGGCGATCGAAGTTCTTGCCGGATTTTCGCTCGGAGCGGAATCAATCGCGCTTTTCGCACGAGTCGGCGGCGGTATTTATACCAAAGCGGCTGACGTCGGCGCGGATCTGGTCGGTAAGGTCGAAGCCGGAATTCCGGAAGACGACGTGAGAAACCCGGCGACTATCGCAGATAACGTCGGCGATAACGTCGGCGACGTTGCCGGAATGGGCGCCGATCTTTTCGGTTCTTATGTCGCGACGATTCTCGCGACGATGGTTCTCGGGCGCGAAATCGTCGTGCGCGATAATTTCGGCGGTCTTTCGCCGATCCTGCTTCCGATGCTGATCGCCGGACTCGGAATCATTTTTTCGATTATCGGCTTTACGCTCGTCAGAATTTCCGATGATAAAGGCAACGTTCAAAGAGCGCTCAATCTCGGAAACTGGGTTTCGGTCATTATCACGACCGTCGCCTGTTATTTTATCGTGATGTGGATGCTTCCTGAAAAAATGGTAATCAGAGGTTACGCATTCACGAATATGGGAGTTTTCCTGGCAATTCTGGTCGGCTCGATCGTCGGCGCGCTGATGAGCATCGTTACCGAATACTACACTTCGATGGGCAAGCGTCCCGTTAATTCGATCGTGCAGCAATCCGGCACGGGCGCGGCGACAAATATCATCGGCGGTCTTTCGGTCGGTATGGAGTCAACGCTTCTTCCGACGATTATTCTGGCAGCCGGTATCTATTTATCTTATTACTTTGCCGGTTTGTACGGCGTCGCGATTGCCGCCGCCGGGATGATGGCGACAACCGCGATGCAGCTCGCGATCGACGCTTTCGGACCGATCGCCGATAACGCGGGCGGGATTGCCGAGATGAGCCAGCTTCCGAAAGAAGTCAGACAAAGAACCGATATTTTGGATGCGGTCGGAAATACGACAGCCGCGACCGGTAAAGGTTTTGCGATCGCTTCGGCGGCGCTCACGGCGCTCGCATTATTCGCCGCTTATGTCGGGCTTGCCGGAATTGATTCGATCGATATTTATAAAGCGAACGTGCTCGCAGGTTTATTTGTCGGCGGAATGATTCCTTTTATCTTTTCTTCTCTTTGTATCGCGGCGGTCGGTCGCGCGGCAATGGCGATGGTCACGGAAGTCAGACGCCAGTTTAGAGAAATTCCGGGCATCATGGAGTATAAAGCGAAACCGGAATACGACAAATGCGTCGCGATTTCTACTCAGGCGTCGCTTCGAGAAATGATGCTTCCGGGCGCGATTGCCCTGATTACTCCGGTCGTCATTGGCTTTGCTTTCGGACCGGAAGTTCTCGGCGGACTGCTCGCCGGCGTGACCGTTTCGGGCGTTCTGATGGGAATGTTCCAGAACAACGCCGGCGGCGCGTGGGACAATGCGAAAAAATCATTCGAAGCCGGCGTCGAGATCAACGGAAAAATGGAATACAAAGGCAGCGAAGCACACAAAGCGAGCGTCACCGGCGACACGGTCGGCGATCCGTTCAAAGACACTTCGGGACCTTCGATGAATATTCTTATTAAACTGATGAGTATCGTCGCGCTGATTATCGCGCCGCACATTGCCGTCAATAAACAGGCTCGCACAACAGAGCTAACTCCTAAAACTTCCGTCGAACAAACGGTGAAAATTCAGAACAATTAATTTTTTCACCACAGAGAAAATAAAGAACACGGAGATTTTTTATAATTTCCGTGTTCTTTTTCCTTTAAAGTTCACTCTCTGCGTTCTGCGTGTGGTCTGTGGTAAATTTCTTTTATGCAGACGATCAAAGTTCAGTCAAAACAGCGTGAGGAAATGATCGAGATCACGCGCGAGGTTGAAGAAATATTACCTGAAAGCGGCGACGGCGTCTGCGTGCTTTTTACGCAGCATACGACGTGCGGTTTGACGATCAACGAAAATGCCGACCCGGACGTGAAACACGATATGCTGCTGTTTTTACGCGAGACGATTCCGCAGTTTTATAACGGCTTCAAGCATTTCGAGCATAATTCGGACGCGCATATCAAATCTTCGCTCGTCGGTTCGAGCGTGACGGTTCCGTTCGAAAACGGCAAACTCCTGCTCGGTCGCTGGCAGGGCATTTACCTGTGCGAATTCGACGGCGCGCGCGAACGAAAAGTTTTAATACAGTTTTTAGCCACGAATTAACACGAATTAAAAAATATTTCGTGTATTTTTATGTTTGTTCGCGGCTAATTTTTCTTACGCGGAAAAACCAGAATCGCGTCGCCGACGCGGCGTTCGCCTTCTTTGTCGGATGGTTTGTTGACGATTTTGCCGTCCAGAAACATCGTCGTCGAACCGCCGCCGTCGAGATTCATTGCGTCCACAGCGCCGAATTCAAAAAGCAGTTTCGCCAAATCTTCGAGACCGATTCCGCCGCTCGCCTCACTTCTGCCGTCAACTGTGATCATCAAAAATTTTCCGTCCTTTAATTTCGCGACCGCCGTGCGCGGATGTTTTGTCTCAACAAAAGATTTACCCGCTTTTTCTTCCTGCCAGGTGATCTCGATTTTGCCGGCGCGAATTAATTGCGGAACGCCGCTGACAATATCTTCGAGTTTCGGAATATCAAAACTGCTTGAATCTGTAATCGGTTTGGAAAATGATAATTCGCGCTTGATTTTACTGCCGATTTTTAAGCTGCGCAATTTGTCGGAAAGTTTCCCGTTTGCCGATAAAACGAATCCGTCGGCAGGAATACGATTACTGCCTTTATTAAAAAAAATCTGCACTACTTTCCCTTTTTTAATTACCGCTTCGAGTCCATTTCCATTGGTCAGCGTCGTCGAATTAAATTCCGGCGTATATAAAATCAATTCGTCATTTTTTCGCTCGCGGTTTACGCCGGAAACGATTTCATTAAAATTTTTGCCGGTAAATCTCACGCTCGGATTTCCTTTTTCAATGTCTGTTCGTGTTAATGATTCGTCATTCACGATAAAAAGCGACGTGCGATTATTGCTGTTTTCGCTCAAAAGCTGTCCGTCAATCATCAGCAGGCTGACATTCTCGCCCGCGAAAATGCTCGTGTCGAGTCTGAAAAATCCCGCGTTGATCGCGGCAAAAGCCCCGTGCCGCGCGGCGATCGAAGAAGTTTTTTCAAGTCCGATCGCCGAATCGAGCGCGTGTTCGACATCGAGCCGCACTTTTGTTAGATCGAGCCGCAAAAGATTCATCTTGACAGGCGTTTTATCGATTTCTCTCGTCAGCTCGGCGTATTCGATTCCGTCCTGAATCGTTTTGAAGTCCTGCGCGGAAATTGAAAAACAAAAGAAGATCGTCAAAAGATAAATGCAGATGAACGCGGATATTTTTTTCATAAATTTTGAATCAGTTTATTTCGAAGCAGATGATAAATTATAAATGAAAGACAAGCGGTAAATCTATTAATTATCAGCTTTCAGTTATCGGCTATTCCGGATATTTTTATGGAACAAATCAGCGAGCGAGTACAGCTTTTAAACGACAAAGCGGCGAACAATGAAGGTAAATACGTCCTGTATTGGATGCAGATGTTCAAGCGCGCGGAATATAATCACGCGCTTAATTTTGCGATCGAGGAAGCGAACGCGCGCAAAATTCCGCTTGTCGTTTATGAAGGCTTGAAGTATTACTATCCGTGGGCGAGCGCGCGGATTCATACGTTTATTCTCGAAGGCGTCGCGGAAAAACGCGCGGCGTTTGAAAAACTCGGCATAAAATATATTTTTTACCTGCAAACGGGCGAAAATTCGCCGCGCGATACGGTCGCGAAAATAGCAAAACACGCGGCTTTGATCGTGACGGACGATTTTCCGTGTTTTATCATTCCGGCGCACAACGCGGCGATCGTTAAAAAAGCCGAAATTCCGGTTTACGCGGTCGATTCGAACGGCGTCGTGCCGCTCTCGCGTTTTGAAAAAGAGGAATACGCCGCCTACACGATTCGCCCGAAAATCAAGCGAATTCTCGGCGAATACCTGTTGCCTTTTGCGGAAGAGAAAATTATCGTTCGCGCCGACGATTTGAAAATAGATTGTCCCGACACGCAGGTTTCGGAAAAAAATATCGCCGCGCTCGTCGCCGAATGCGCGATTGACCACGACGTAACGCCATCGCCCGTTTATCACGGCGGCACGATGAACGGCAGAAAGCGTCTGAAAAAATTCGTCGCGGACATTCTTCCCGATTACGACGCGGGGCGAAACAAGCCGGAAAAGGACGGCAGCTCGCGGCTTTCGGCGTATCTTCATTTCGGCTTTTTATCGTCGCTCGAAATCGCGCTTGCCGTTAAAGATTCGGACGCGCCCGAAGTGTCGAAAGACGCGTATCTCGAAGAAATCATCGTCCGGCGCGAGCTTTCGTATAATTTTACGCGCTTTAATGAAAATTACGATTCGCTTAAATCTTTGCCCGAATGGGTTCATAAAACGATGCGCGAGCACGCGGACGACAAACGCGCTCCCGTTTACACGCTCGAAGAATTGGAAACGGGCGAAACGCGCGACGAACTGTGGAACGCCGCGCAGCGCGAAATGCTCTTGACGGGCGAAATACACAATTACGTCCGGATGCTCTGGGGCAAAAACGTGATCGGCTGGACGCGTTCCTATGAAGAAGCGTTTGAAACGCTCGTTCACCTGAACAATAAATATTGTCTCGACGGGCGCAATCCGAATTCCTACGCGGGAATTTTATGGTGTTTCGGCAAACACGACCGACCGTGGATGCGGCGTCCGGTTTACGGCACGATGCGTTATATGACGTCCGGCTCGACGGGCAAAAAGTTCGATTCGAAAAAATACATCGAATGGACGAAAACTCTGGCATGAACCAGTATTGCAATTAAAAAAATTAGCCCTGCGTGATACTAATCGGCGAAATGATGCGCGTTAGATGGTTGAGGAACGAATTTGTTCCGCAAGTTTTTTAAGGAGCATTTATAACGCAATGATAAATCATATTTCTATCGCAGTTGAAAATCCCGAAAAAGTGGCGAATGTGATCGCCGAATTATGGAACGGCGCAATAGTTGTGCCGTTTCCGCCTGCGCCGGGTTCGTTTATGGTTTTTGCCAACGACGGCAAAGGCTCGGGCGTCGAAATTACGCCGAGCGGAACGGTTTTGATTCCGGGCGAAGGATTGCCGCCGGAAAACGATCCCGATACGCCGACCGAAAGCTACGAAGCGAAATTCGTTAATATCGGCAGCGCGCCGCAATATGTCGCGACGCATTTGAACATCAACACGCATCTCTCGATCGAGGAAATCAGGGAAATCGCACGCCGCGAAGGCTGGCGCACGCTGGTCTGCAATCGCGGCGAAGGCTTGTTTCAATTAGTCGAAGTGTGGGTTGAAAACCAGTTTATGCTCGAAGTAATGACGCCCGAGCAAACCGAGCGCTACATTGAAATCACGCGTCCCGAATTTTTCGCTTCGATGCTCGGAATCACGTTTCCAAACAACGCGCCGCAGGCGGAAAATCTGAACTTAATCGGGTAACCGGACGTAAAGATTAGCGGCACGCTTCTTTTCAATGTTTTTTATTCACGCTCTTTTACATTGGAATATAAATCGCGTCGCTAATTCCGGCAATATCTTTCGAGATATTGCCGGATATTATTTTTAAAGGAAAAATTCCGATTCTTCTTCGCGAAAATCCGCCCAAGCGCCGACCCAATCGTAGCTTTCAAGCCCGCGAAAGCGCTTTTTGTAGTCGTAAAACGAATTTCCCTCGTAAGCGTAGCCGTGATAATAAAACTTTCTGCCCGTAGAGAGCGCGAATTTTATTTCGAGCAGCATCGTTAAAATTCCCAAGCTTCGCGCCGTTTCCTCGGGCGCGAACATCGCGTAAACGCTTGAGATCGTACTGCTTCCGACATCGAAAAAAGCGGCGGCTACGAGTTCTTTTTCGCGATAAGCGCAAACTTCCAAGCCTTCGCACGGCACGGTCGCCGGTTCATACGAGAGAAAATCATAAAGCGAATCCGGCACGCCGTATTCGAAGCGCTGTTTGTGGCGCGCGAACAGCGCTTCTTTTTCCGCCGTTACTTCGATCGGGCGAATAACGGTTCGCAAATCCTGATTTCTTTTCAAAACGCGGCGCTGATTTTTGGAAAAGGAAAATTTTTCCAAATTGACGCGCAAGGCGTAAACCGAGCGGATGTCGTATTTGTAATAGCCGAGATTGTAACGGTAAAAATGCTCGCCGAAATGTCGCCAGCCTTCCGCTAGTAACAAATCCGTCTGTTCGGGCGTGACTTGTGAGGCGTAAAATTCTTCGTTAATGTAAGAAAACTGCTCCATTTTTTACGAAAGATGCCGAAAAGCGACCAGCAAAAGAAATATACCAAATCCGATTTGCCAATGAAAACCTGCGTTGTCTGTAATCGTCCGTTTGCGTGGCGAAAACGATGGGAAAAAGTCTGGGCGGAAGTAAAATACTGCTCCGCGCGGTGTCGTAAGAACAAAAAAAGCGAATAGCAAAAATATATTCGCTATTCGCTTTTTGATAGTTTCGGACTCGTTCTAGTTTGCCGCCGATTCTTCCGATTCGACTTCGGCGGTGTCGGCAGTTTTGACGCTCGCCGCCGTGTAGGACGGATATTCCGGCTTGGCGCTGCGTTTTTCCGACGCTTCTTTGGCTTTAAGCATCGTACAGCCGCCTTCGAAAACTGCGCCGTCTTCGATCACCAGACGCGGCGATTGAACATTGCCGATCACGCGCGCCGTGCGCGTCAGTTCGAGCTTTTCGGCAGCGACGATATCGCCGTTGACCGTGCCGCTGATAATCGCCGAAGCGACGACGACGTTGGCGTCGACTCTGCCGCTCGCGCCGACGATCAAGGTGCCGCTTTCGGACGAAATTTTGCCCGTCAGATGCCCGTCGATTCGGAGCATCGCCTGAAAGCTGGTTTCGCCCGTCAGAACGGTGCCGTTGCCGACATAGCCGCTCAGGCGTCCTTCCTTAATATCGCGCGCCATCGATTCGGAATCAGAAACTCCGACATGCGAAGACGGCGCTGATTGCTGTTCGTCCGAATACTGATAAATGCCGCTCGTATTTGTCTGCTGCTGCGGCTGCTCCTGATAATTTTGCGTATCGTTCGTCTGTTCTCTTGACGAACTTCTTCCCATTCTAATCATATTTTTCCTTAAAACCTCCAATGGATTTTTCCGACTCGACAACCTCTCGGGTTGATTGCGGGGGAAGCATCTAACCGGACGCGAAACGAAAATTTGAATTGATTTACTATTTCAGTAGAAATGATTAACCGGCTTTAAAATTTCGGTTGTTTGTATGATAGATGACTTTTTCGATTTGTGTCCAGTCTTTTGAAAAGATTTGTAAAATTATGGTTATTCTGTCAAACTTTTAAGTTTTGGAGGGCATCAGAGAAACTTGTATACAGAAACCAAAACCAAAACCAAATTGCTTAAGAAAATGGGCAGGGCAATCGCCGATTTCAAGATGATCGAAGAAGGCGACAAAATTATGGTCTGTCTTTCGGGCGGCAAAGACAGCTACACGCTGCTCGATCTGCTGCTCGACGTCCAGCGCCGTTCGCCCGTTAATTTCGAAATCTTCGCCGTTAATCTCGACCAGAAACAGCCCGATTTTCCCGAACATGTTTTGCCCGAATATCTCGAATCGATCGGCGTGAATTACCGCATCGTCGAAGAAGACACATATTCGGTCGTCAAAATGCACGTTCCCGAAGGCAAGACGTTTTGTTCTTTGTGTTCGCGTCTGCGGCGCGGAATTTTGTATTCGACGGCGCTCGCAGAAGGCTGCACGAAAGTCGCGCTCGGGCATCACGCCGACGACATTATCGCGACTTTTCTGCTGAATCTTTTTTACGTCGGGCAGTTAAAAGCGATGCCGCCGATCCTACGTTCGGACGCCGGCACGAACACGATCATTCGCCCGCTCGCATATTGCCAGGAAGCGGAAATCGCGGCTTATGCCGAAGAACGAAAGTTTCCGATCATTCCGTGTAATCTGTGCGGTTCGCAGCCGAATTTGAAACGCGCGCGGGTGAAAAATCTTATCAGCGAACTCGAAAAGGAAGTTCCGTTTATCCGCAGCTCGATCATGACTGCGCTGACTAACGTAACCGGCTCGCACCTTTTGGATAACAAACTCTACGATTTTGAAAATTTCGAGCCGCTCATCAAACAAATTCCGCGCGGACACGGCAGCGTCGAAAAAGAATTGGACGCGGTTTTCGATCACTCGGAAGAACATTTCACGGGCGGCAGAGTTCAACTTCCGGTCGTCGAATCTTTGATTAACTAATACTTTTCAAATCGAAAAAATAAAGGCGCAGGTTTCGCGAAACCTGCGCCTTTGCCTTTTAGTTAGCCAGTAAATTATGCGTTAAAACTTCACTTCACGCGGCGCGAACATATTGTCGTCAACCGGCACGTTGTGTTTGACCGATTTGACGATCGTAATCATTTCGCCCATCGTCGGAACCGAATTGACCATCCGGAACGATAGTTTAATACCGTCAACTTCGCGATAATCCGAAAAAGTTATCGAATACGGAATTTTTACATCGCTCGTGCTCGAAGCGATCGTTCCGCGCCGTTTCATTAAAAGAAACGTTTTGGTCGAATAAAGCTCCGTCACCGTCGTTCCTTTTTCGGGCGTGAATTCGACGACGTAACATTCTTCCTCCGCGCCGCACTTTTCGACGCCTTTGACCTCGATCTTCTGGTAATTCGTCTTCCAGTTAAGCGGCGTGTAGAAATCCGCGCCGAGCCGCGCGTCTTCGAGCTTTTTGCCCGCGTATTTTTCGACCGGCGCGAAGGTAAAAATCTCTTCGCCGCGTGTGCCGTCGAAAAATTCGAAGCCCTTCGCGATAATTTTGCCCAAAGCCGTCATCGTCGTTTCGGTCGCCGATTTATTCGGAAACTTCGCGTAAGTTTTCGCCGTTCCTTTGACGCCCTGATTGACCAGATCAATATCGATCTCCGTCACGCGCGAAGTGATTTTTCTCCAGTTGGCTTCACCGCCCGCCGCTTCGATCGTTTTCGCCATCAATTCGTCAACCGAAATCACGGGTTTATTATCCGATTTTCCGTCCGCCTTTTTGAATTCGAATTCGCCTTCGGGCTGAACGATGACAATACTCTGCACCGTATTGTCGGCATTGCGCTTGACCTTCAAAAAATAAGCGTCGGGCAGCGGCGCGAGACTAAAATTATCCTTCGATTTTTCGCCTAACGCATACGGCTGCTGATTGGGAATATTAAGCGTAACTTTACCGTCCGACTCGGCTTTTATTTCGATCGTGCCGCTGCCGTCCGGCGTCAGATATTTGCCGATCAGCTCTTTTGCCGCGCCGTTCGACGTGGTGTTTTGTCCCGCACCGACTTTCGGCAAAGTAAAATTGCCCTGCGGCTGTTCGAGAAAAAGCTCTGTGTCTTTGAAAGTGACGAAAAATCCGTCGGGCGCGCCATTCAACTTATAACGCCGACCGCCGACGTTCTCCAACGTGTAAACCGGCTGATTCGGAACGATCGCAACCAATTTCCCGTCCTGCATTTTAACTTCGAAATCAAAGCCAGCCGCCGCAAAATTATATTTTCCGACTTCCTTTTCAGGCGCGACCGTTGCCGTGTTATTCGTCTTCGCCGCGTTCGGATCGCCCAAAATATTATTCCAGACGATCGGCATCAGTTCGTTTCCGAGCGGCGAACCGGAAACATTTGTAAGCATCACGAAACCGAGTTTTTTCTCAGGAATCATCCCGACGAGTGAATTGAATCCGTCAATATTTCCGCCGTGTTCGACGACTTTCAAGCCGTTCCATTCACGTAAAAACCAGCCCAAACCGTAAGCCATTTTACCGTCTGGCGTAATGTTCATCTGCTTTTTCGTCCATTCGTCAAAGCCTTTTTCCGACACGAGCCGTTTGCCATTGACGCTGCCGCCGTTCATCACGAACGTGATCCATTTCGCCATATCGCGCGCCGACGAATTGATCGAACCGGCAGGCGCGACCTGCGCAATTTCGCGAAACGGCAGCCGGCGCGTATCCTTCGTATCGAAATTGTATTCGTACCCGAACGAATAATCTTTCGCCTTCTGCATTTCCGCCATCGACATCGTCGAATTCGTCATTCCGAGCGGCTTGAAAATCCGCTTGGGAACGAATTTTTCCCACGGCGTTTTCTGAACATTTGCCACTACTTCGCCGGCGGCGGCAAACATTATGTTTTGATAAAACCAGCGTTCGCGAAGCTTTGCCATCGGCTTGGCGTCGCCCGCGACCTGAATCAATTCCTGCCGCGTCAGGCGTCCGGTGACCATCGCGAGATCGGTGCGGTTCAAACCCGAAGTATGCGCCATCAGATCGCGGACGGTCATATTTTTATCCGTTTCCGGATCGTACATTTTGAAATAAGGCAGGTATTTTTTCGGGCTGTCGTCGAGGCTCAACTTGCCTTCGTCCGCCGACATCAGAACCGACAAAGCCGTAAAAGCCTTGGTCGCCGAACCGATCGCAAACTGCGTGTCCGGCGTTACGCCGACTTTGCCTTCAAAATCCTTGTAACCGAAGCCCTTCATAAAAATGATCTCGCCGTCTTTGACGATGACCAGCGACATTCCGGGAATTCCCAGTTCCTGCCGGCGCTTTTCGACCTTTTCTTCGATCGTCTGCAAACCCGTCTGCAAACCGTTCGAAACCTGCGCGGACGTGCTCTGCGCGTAGCCGGTTTGCGGCAAAGTAACGGCAAACGTTGAAAATAGCAAAGTTAATGAAAGCAACACTCGAAGATATGATTTATCTGACATTAAAATCTCCATAAAGTTTTTCGAAAATAATTCAAATCAACTTACGGAAGAAGCAATTCAAAGGTTCACTTTTCGATAGAAATTTAACGCTTTTGTAAATCCGCGCCGCGTGATCGTCATTTTTATGCCCGAGTTCAATAAAAAACGCGGGATTATAGTTTTCCCGCGTCGCTTAAATTTGTTTTTTTGGAGCAATTGTTTTTTGATTACCGCAAGCCGCTTCTTTCCGGCTCGACCCGGATTTCGAGCTCGCCGCTTAAGCTTTCTTCCCGGATCAGCGGGCGATTGATTACTATTTCGACCAGATATTTGCCCTCCGGCATCCGATCAATGACAACGTCGGGAAGCCGTTCGGTTTTGCAAAGCTGCCGCGAGCGCGTACGAACCGCGATCTTTTTGCCGTCCGGCGTAAAACGGTAAGTCGTCACCGTAATCGTAAAACAGCCGCCGCCGCCGCCCGAAACTTCCACGCCTTTGACCACGCCGCTGACGACGATTCTGCCTGCCGACAGATCCAAAACCGGCGTCGCGAATTTTATTTTCGACTTATTAAGCTTATAAGCAAATTTTTTCGAATCGCCCTTCTGCGCGTTCGCCGACATTGCCAAAACTCCTAAAATCATCAAGCTCATCACCAAACCTTTAACCAATGTTTTCAAAATTCCTGTCATTTTCATATTTCTCCTTTTTTCAATCTCGCGCCTTTTTGCGCCTTACATTGATAACTGACAGTTTCTTTGAAAACGTATCGCAGCTTTTTTTCTTCCGGCTGAAAAAAATATTATAAGTTCGGCGATTTTCTGCCGAAGCGCTGGCGCAGCCATTTTATTTCCGTCACGAGGGCGCGCCACAAACCGCCGAGAAATAATTTGACGGGTTTATTGCCGCTAAACGCCGAAGCGATCGCGTAAAGCATTCGCGGAGAAATCTGCGGGCGGTTGTAGATGGCGAAAACCGGTTCCCAAGCTGCGGGCTGTAATTTGGCTTTGAAAGCGTCGAGCCCGTCGAAATTGTAAAACCGCTGGGCGTGTTTTCTGAGCCACGCGAGCAAAACGCGCAGCCATAAAGGATTATCGAACGGCGCGATTCGCGCCCGCGACGAAAGCGGCGAAAGTCCGAGCGTCGCGTATTCGCAGCCATCCGCCGCGAGCAAGCGCATCGCTGCGTCAATCATCAATTCGACCGTTCCGTTCGGCGCGCCCGGGCGATGAATAAACTGCTCGAAAAGCCAGCCGCCGCGCGTCGCGACCGGCGAAAGCAAAACGAAACCGACCACTTTTTCACCGCTTTCGGCGACAAAAACGCGGCGGTCGAAAAGCCTGTCGAGCGTATCCGGCTCAACTAAAAAATGAAGCGGCGGCAAACCTTTCGCATCGAGCCATTCGCCCAGACACTCGATCAGCAAAGGATTGTTAGAAGCTTTTTCGCGCGTCCATTCCGTCACCTTAACGCCTTTGTTACGGGCACGATTGATCTGCGCCCGTAAGGATTTATGCGCGGTGACAATATTTGCCCAGTTTTGCGGTTCCCAAACGGGCTGCGCGCCGAGCAGAATTTTGGAATAATTTTCCGGATTTTCACAGACGGATTCGAGACGCGATTCCGCCGCAAAATAACAAACACGGTCATTTTCGAGCATTGCATCGCGCTCGAACTCCAAGGCAACTTCGCTTAAACGCGCTTCCGCGCACACCGGCGCGCCGGCAACTACGCGCACACCGACCGCCGCGATAAATCCGACGACCGAATCATTCGCGGCGGCGAACCAGCGCTTTATTCCGGGATTTAAGATTTGATAAGAAGTAGTATTCCAGCCGTGCGCGAGAACGAGTTCGCGCGTGCGTTCGAGCGGCAGATTGTGATTCGGCGTTTGCGCGTTAAAGTTTTCTAACGGTATCGCCGTGCCGTTGCTCATCGGTTTAGTTTACCAAATAAACGCACTATTTTTGATTTGCGATTTACGGCAGGCGCGTTATAGGATTAGCAAAGTGTCGAAGCTAAACTTGGCTTTGAAAATCGCTCTGAATCTAATAAATCACGTAAATTTTCACCCGACAAAAACGGAGAACTATTATGTTAAAAAACTCTTTAATTATTATTTTTATTTTACTGGCGTTTTCGTCTTACTCAGTCGCGCAAAAGAAAGTTGACAGCGTTTCCAGAATCGTCATTCCCGAAAAAAATTGGCTTTTGGAAGTAAATCTGCCGGATTTTGTCGTGACGCGAAATGTTGTCAATTCCGACGATCAAAGCGGACGCCTCGACGCGATGATCGAAAGCGAAGGCTATATGCTGACGATTATGTGGGTCAAAGTCGCCGAAAAGGGAACGAGCAAAGACTTACGCGATCTGGCGTCGAATAATCTTAAACAATCTCCGATTGAAAAAGATGGATATAAGCTTTCCGACTACAAAGATTTCCCGATGCTCGAATATTTAGTTAAAGAATTTCGCGGTGTTAAATTAGACCAGAAACATTATAACGGCTACATCGCTAAAGACGGCGTGTGGATTGATATTCACTTATCAAAAGTGTCATTTAAGACGGGCGACGAAAAAAGATTTTTCGCGATACTCGATTCCGCCAAATTTGTCGAAACGAAGCCGACTGAAAAAACCAACGTTAATCGCTGATCGAGCTTAACTGCCGGACGATTTCTGGTAAATTTTCAAGCACAAAATCAACTTCCGCTTCGGTATTGTATCGTCCGAGCGAAAACCGGATTGCGCCCATCGCCTCTGAATACGGAACGTTCATCGCTTCTAAAACCGCCGACGCCGTGTGATTTTCCGCGCTGCACGCCGAGCCGGTCGAAACTGAGACGCCGAGCGCATCGAGCCGTGCGAGGATCGCTTCGCCGTTCGTGTTTTCGAACGAAATGCTCGACGTATTCGGCAGGCGGCGCGCGTAATCAGCCGTTCCGTTCAAACGAGAATTTGGAATTTTCTGCAAAATTTCGTTTTCCAGTTTGTTTCGTAAATCAAAGACTTTTTCCATCGCCGAAAAATCATGCACGAGCGTTGCCGCCGCGCCTAAACCCGCGATTTGATGAACGGCTTCGGTTCCGGCGCGGCGCGCGGATTCCTGCCCGCCGCCGGTAAAATACGCGGGCAACCGGACGCCGCCACTGCGAACATAAAGCGCACCGACGCCTTTCGGCGCGTGAAATTTATGTCCGGAAAGCGAAAACAGATCAATCGCCGTTTTTTTTAAGTCAACTGGAATTTTACCAACGGCGTTAACGCCGTCAACGTGAAAAACCGCCTTTGAGTGGGCTTTTACAATCTCGGCGATTTCAGCGACCGGAAACAAAATTCCGGTTTCGTTATTCGCGAGCATCACGGAAACGATCGCCGTGTCCGCGCGCAGAGAATTTTTCAGCTTGTCTAAATCTAAAAATCCCTGTTCATCAACTTCGAGCCACGTTATTTCGTATTTTCCCGCTAATTTTTCGCAAAGCTTGCGCACCGCTTCATGTTCGACGCGCGTTGTGACGATGTGTTTTTTCGATTCATCGGCTTCTAAGCTGCCGAGAATCGCCCAATTGTCGCTTTCCGTGCCGGAAGATGTAAAAATTATCTCGTTCGCGCTGGTTGAACCGACGAGCGAGGCAACCTGTTCGCGCGATTTTTCAACTATTTGCCGGATTTGACGACCGAACGTGTGCGCACTTGACGGATTGCCGTAAAGATCGCTTAAAAAGGGCTGCATCGCCTCGAAAACTTCGGGCGCTGCGCTGGTCGTCGCGTTGTTGTCGAAATAAACCATAATACTTGTTAATTATAAATGGTTGATGATTAATTCGTAGTGTTATATTTACCAATTACAATTAACCAATTACAATTAACAATTAACAATTAACAATTAACAATTAGAAACGCGTGAAATCTATACTTAAAATTACCGAGGCGACCGGCAATAGCTGGGATTTTGATCTGGCGGCGACGATGGTTTATTCGATCGGCAGAGCGAAGGAAAACGATATCGTCTTAAACGACCGCCGCGTCTCGCGCCATCACGCGCAGGTTGCTTTTGAGGACGGAAATTTCAAGATCATTGACGGTTATTTTTCGGACGGCGAATTTAAGCGCAGCGTCAATCGCGTTTTCGTCAACGGAGTTCCGCATCTCGATAAGATTCTCGAACAGGGTGATATGGTCACGATCGGCGAAAGCCGGCTTGTTTACGAGCTTATCGAAGAAAAGCCGCAGTCGCAGACCGACACCGCGCAGATGCCGGAAAAAACCCCGACCGGCGTAAATTTCGACGATCAGCCGCTCGGACACACGCAGCTTTTAATTTCGGCGCGCGAGATTATCAATAAACACTCGAATCTCTCGATCGAAGCCGAGATGATCTCGCCTGCCGAGATAAAAGAGCTTCGCCGCAAAGCGCAAATTCTCGAAATGCTCTACGACATGAGCAAAACGCTTGGCACAATTTTTGACTTAAAAGGAATCTTCGAGCAGGCGACGAACCTGATCTTTCGCGTCACCCCGGCGGACAGAGTGATCGCGCTGCTCGCGGACGAAACGATTGACGGGAAAATTCTCGATTACAGCCTTTTTCCGATCGCTTTGAAGGCGCGCGATGAAAATCTCGAAAAGGTCAGCGAAAGATTGACCGTTTCGCGAACGATTACGCAGAAAGTGATGCGCGAAAAGGTCGCTTTGCTTTCGCAGGACGCAAAGACAGATGCGCAGTTTTCCGGCGCCGATTCGATCGTCGCGCAGGGCGTGCGTTCGACGATCTGCGCGCCGCTGATTACCGAATCCAACGTGCACGGCGTCGTTTATGCCGACCGGCTCGACCCGTTTGCGGCGTTTACGTCGGACGATCTGGAATTGATCAGCGCGGTCGCGGCACAGACGGCGATGGCGGTCGAAACCATCAAGGCGCACAAGCGTCTGGCGCGCGAAGAAGTGGCGCGCGCAAATTACAGCCGCTTTATGCCCGAGTACGTCGTAAAACAGTTGCTCGAAAAGCCCGATTCCTTTAAACTAGGCGGTATAAATCAAAAGATTACGGTGCTTTTCGCCGATATTCGCGGGTTTACGGCGCTTTCGGAAAAAGCCAATCCCGAAAAGGTCGTCGGTCTTTTAAATAAATATTTTACGGCAATGAGCGAGATCATATTCGCTTACGGCGGCACGCTCGATAAATATATCGGCGATGGTTTGATGGCGATTTTCGGCGCGCCGACCGCTTCGCCCGAAGATTCGAAGAACGCTTTGAAAACCGCCGTCGCGATGCAGCAACGGTTGAGAACCTTAAACGAAGAATTGTCCGCCGAAGGCTACGGGCGCGTCGAAATCGGGATCGGACTGCATACCGGAATTGCGACGATCGGCTATATCGGTTCCGAACAGCGCTCGGAATATACGGCGATCGGCGATACGGTCAATCTCGCATCGAGGCTCGAACATACGGCGCGCGGCGGACAGATTTTGATCAGCGATGCGACTGCCGGAGAATGCGAAGGTCTTGCGACATTAATTCAGCACGATCCGTTAACCGTAAAAAATCGCTTGCAACCAGTCTCACTGTATGAGGTAAAATGGAATTAGGCGTTTATTGTTTGTTTAAAGTGAGCAAATCGGTTTTCGCTTATAATATAATGCAGATTGGAAGTATTCGGAGTTTGGAATAGTCCCTTCAGTTTATGAAAATTTCGTCACTCAAAAAACTTGTTACCGATTTGATGGCGATTGATCTCGGCACCGCCAGCACGATTATTGCGGTCAAAGGTCGCGATATCGTATTGGACGAGCCGTCTTATATCGCCTTTAACGAATTGACCGGCGATATCGTGGCTTACGGGCAGGACGCCTACGACATGATCGGACGCGAAGGACGCGACATTACGGTCGTCGCGCCGCTCACGGGCGGCGTTGTTGCCGATTTTGAGCGAACGAAAAGGATGCTTGCCTTTTTTGTCAAAAAATCGAAATCCGGCGGCTCGACCGTGGCGACGCAAGCCGTGATGAGTATGACTTCGGACGTGACCCACGTCGAACAGCGAGCGCTCTTAAACGCGGCGGAAGAAGCGCATATCGGAAAAGTTTACGTGATGGAAGAAGGCTTGGCGGCGGCGTTCGGCGCGGGCGTTTCGCCGACCGACAAACGCGCGTCGGCAATCGTTGACATCGGCGCGGGCACGACCAATATCGCAGTCGTTGCCAAAGGTTCGGTCATTCATTCGACTTCGGCGCGCATCGGCAGCAATGAAATCAACGTTGCGCTCTCGAATCATATTCGCCGTCATCGTGGGCTTCAGGTCGGCGATGAATCAACCGAAAACTTAAAAACGCAGTTTGCGACCGCATATCTGCCGGAAGATATTGCCAAAACGATGACCGTTCGCGGGCGCGATGTGCAGACGGGAAGCCCCGGCGCGGTCGAAATCACGATGGGCGAGGTTTATCCGGTCGTCGAAGGCATCGTCCGCCGCGTTGCGCAGCTCGTCAGCGATACTCTGACCGAGCTTCGTCCCGAAGTTGCGGCTGATATTTTCGATCGCGGAATCATCTTAACCGGCGGCGGCTCGCTCTTGAACGGTCTCGACCAGTATGTTCGCGGTTTCGTGAATCTGCCCGTCACCGTCTCCGAAGAACCGCGTTATGCGACCGTTCGCGGATTACTTAAAATGTTCGACGAACCGGAACTTCTCGAAAGAGTTTCGCGCAACGAACTGAGCTTACTGCAAAACGCCGAAATCCCGTTCGAAGCATAATCGGGAAGAGGAGAAAAGGAGTGGAAGAGATTTTTATTTCTCTTCCACTCCTTTTCTCCTCTTCTCCTCTTCTTTATTTCCCCTTGAAATTTGCCTTTCTTTTCTCTAAAAACGCAGCGACGCCTTCTTCTTTATCCTCGGTCGAAAAGCAGATCGCAAAGAGATCAACTTCGCGGCGCAAGCCTTCGTCGAGATTCGATTTCGACGCGAACTTGACGGCTTCCTTACACAGTTGAAGCGCGACCGGCGCTTTTTCGGCGATCTTCGCTGCCAGCTCCATCGTTTTCGCTTCAAGCTCGGCGAGCGGGTAAACGTGATTAACCAGCCCAAACTGCTGTGCGGTCGCGGCGTCAATCATATCGCCCGTCAGGATAATTTCCATCGCTCTGCCTTCGCCGACGAGCCGCGCGAGCCGCTGCGTTCCGCCGCCTCCGGGCATAATGCCGAGATTGATCTCGGGCTGACCGAACCGCGCGTTTTCCGAGGCGATGCGAATGTCGCACGCCAATGCCAGTTCACAGCCGCCGCCGAGACAAAAACCGTTAATCATCGCAATCACGGGTTTCGGAAAAACGTCGATCGAATTAAAAAACGTTCGTTCATGAAACAAATCGCGCTGCGAAACCGGCGTCTGTCCGGCAAATTCCGAAATATCGGCGCCGGCAATAAATGATTTTTCGCCCGCGCCCGTAATAACGACGACTCTGACGGAATCGTCACGGCGCAGCTCATCGAGCGCGGCGACGCCTTCGGCGTGAACGTTTTTATTCAAAGCGTTCAATTTATCAGGACGATTAATGGTTATAACCGCGACCTTATCGCGTTTTTCAACGGTAATTGTTTCGTAATTTGACATATCTTATCATTTTGCGGGAAAAGAAAAATGCCGTCAAATCGTTCAAATGTAGTCTTTATAAGCGCCATTGCGTTTGATAAGAATCTTTCTCTCGATCTGCCGCCCGTGCTATGATGTGGCGATCAACGCGAACATTAATTAAATATAAAACTCATCTTTTTTGTCCGAGTTTGCTGCGAATTTACGCATTCTATTGTGATCGAAAGTTTTCAGCGTCAGATGCTGTTTTCCGGAGATTTCAATGAACAAAATGTTTACTGAACAGTTTTTTAAACCCATTGTTGTTGCTCAAGCGAATTTTGCTCGATTTCTGCGCGCACTTAACGGATTGAATAAACCGGCAATAATTTTCCCAATTGCGCTTTTAATTTTCGCAGGCTTGGGCTGCCGGATGTTTCAATCATCGCCGCATAAAACGGACGCGCAGTTAACCGCCGAATTTCAGCAGAACAAGAAGAAATTTGAGCGTCTGGTCGAAATGGTCAAAGAAGATAAAATACAGGTTTCGGTTTATGAAATCGAGAAAGGTTTGATCAAAGAAATCAGCAGTTCAAGAATCGAAGAATATAAAAAACTGTTGGGTAATTTGAATTTGTTCGGTGTCTATCCGGTTAAAATCGACAAAGATTCTGGATCTATTACTCAAATTCAATTTAAGTCGTCTTTTTATGAGAAAAAGGGCGAGTATATTTGTGAATACACAGAAGATAAGGGCTTGATTTGGTATGAAACGGGAAAACAACCGGCAAACCGCGAAGTCAAAAATCTTGACCGGGAATATACCAAAGGAAGGGACATAAAGGCTGAAAGCCGCATTGACGATAATTGGTCGCTCTATTATTCGTATGAAACCTGTGTGAAGGATTAGTAAATAATAATCGAAATGTTCATCAAAAAAGCGGAGAATCGAATATTCTCCGCTTTTTGTTATCTAAATTTTTAATCGTTTATTGCTCTTCTTCGCTCTGATCGTCGGCAACCCACGCGACGAATAGCCGCAGCCAGTTTTCTTTCGATTCGACGATCTCGACGCCGACGCGTGATGTGCCGTGAACCGCCGGCGCGACCCGCACGACGCGCGCCTTAACCTCGACCGGAACGCCGTCCGGACGATGCGAGCGCAGGTAAAGATTTTCGCCCGACGAAACTTTCTGATTCAAATGAAAAAGCGTTCCGGTCGTTGAAATATCGTCGGTTTCGGTCGGTTCGCTCCATGCCGCGCCGTCGTCGTCGCGTCCCGAAACGACAATCGGAAGGCGCAAAGCCATCCGTAGCGCAAAACGTTTTTCCTCGAATTGAGGCGACATATTGGTTGCCATTCTAAACAAAAATCAGGGAGACTGGATATGTAAAACTAAAACAGTTTAACACGAATTCCATTAAAAGCTATAAATTGCGCGAAAGACTTTTTCCGACGCCGGAAATAAATTTTACGTCTAAAGGCATTAGGTTTTTAGTCCGATTCAACTAACTTATGGTTTAAGTTATACTATAAGCATCGTAAAAAATGCTAAACCTGAAACGAATTTTTTGAATTTTTTAGCATTAAATGGAGAAAATATTTAATTTTTATGCCAGCAACAGAAATAAACAAAAAGGTCGTGATTTTAGGCTCGGGTCCGGCAGGCTTGACCGCCGCGATCTATGCTTCGCGCGCGCAGCTCGAACCGCTCGTCATTGACGGACCGCAGCCCGGCGGACAATTGACGATCACGACCGACGTCGAAAATTATCCCGGCTTTGCCGACGGAATTATGGGACCCGAATTGATGAACCAATTTCGCGCCCAAGCCGAACGTTTCGGCACCGAAATTATCAACGTCTGGATTGATAAAGTTGATCTCAGCCAGCGCCCGTTTACGCTCTACGGCAAGGAAAGCGCCGACAGCGCGGAAGTTTCGACGATTATTAAGGCAGAAACTTTGATTGTTTCGACCGGCGCGTCAGCCAAATGGCTCGGCGTTCCGGGCGAAGAACCCGTGCCGGAAGGTTTGGGCGGCAACGGCGTTTCGGCGTGCGCGACGTGCGACGGATTTTTCTTTCGCAATCGCCCGTTGACGGTCGTCGGCGGCGGCGATACGGCGATGGAAGAAGCGATGTTTTTAACGAGATTTGCGACGAAAGTGACGCTCGTTCACCGGCGCGGAGAATTTCGCGCTTCGAAAATCATGCAGGAACGCGTTTTGGCGCACGACAAGATCGAAGTTCTCTGGAACACGGAAGTCCGGGAAATTCTCGGCTCGAAAGAAGAAGGCGTGACCGGCATCAAAATTTTCAATACTCAAACGAACGAAGAAAGCGTTTTTCCGACCGAAGGCGTGTTTATCGCAATCGGACACAAGCCGAACACCGAGCTTTTCGAGGGCGTTTTGGATATGGACGACGTCGGCTACCTGAAAACCGAAGGGCGAACGATGAAAACCAACGTTCCCGGCGTTTTTGCCTGCGGCGACGCGCAGGATTCGTATTACCGGCAGGCAATCACCGCCGCCGGAACCGGCTGTATGGCGGCGATTGACGCCGAACGCTTTTTAGCCGAACACGGCGAAGCCGAGAGAGTTACGGCAACGAACTGGTGATTCAAAGTGAAAAGGTGAAAAAGCCAAAAAGTGAAAAAGTTTGTCGGATGGAATGCCGCAAAACTTTTTCACTTTTTGGCTTTTTCACCTTTTCACTTTTATTGTTTATCAACGACCGCGCCTTTCACGGCTTCGGCATTTTGCGGCGTTTTGTTGAGTTTGCCGGGATTGAAGCCGAGTTTTTCGACGCGCCGGAGAATGTTTTGATAGGTCGTGTCGTTCATCTCCGCCGTCCGGCTCAAAATCCACAAATACTTTCGCTTCGGATCGCCGACCGCCGCGTATGTGTAATTTTCGTCCAGATCGATTATCCAGTAATCGCCCCAAACCTGCGGAACGAACGATAAAAAAGACGGCGCGAAACGCACTTCGAGCTTGGCGTTCGTTGAAGTGTCAATAATTTTCGCATCGCCTTTCGCGCTGTCCACGATGCCGTCTTTTTTCAGACATTCATTGAGCACTTCTATTTTATTATTTCCTTTCAAAGAATATGTCGCGGTTGTATTGCCGACGCATTTCTCCTGAAATTTATTCGGGTAACGCGCGATTTCAAACCATTTTCCGGCGTATCGTTTTAGGTCAACTTTCGAAACCGTCGCGAGCGCAGGTTTTGTCGTCTGCGCTTTGACGGTAAACGCGGAAACCGCCAGAATTGCGGGAATTATCACGAACCAGACTGATTTTCTCATAAAAAATTCTCCTTTTTAGAAACTCTTATTTTTTATTTATACGCAAACGGCTTGCCAAAATTTGATTTCACCCGTTCGTGTTTCTATAATTTTTAAAGGGAAAGAATTATTTTTTGCGCTAGTCTATATTTTATGCCTATTTACGAATTCAAATGTGTCGAGTGCGGAACGCATATCGAAAAAATGCAGAAGGTTTCCGACGATCCTTTAACAATCTGCGAAAACTGCGGCGGCAAGTTGGAAAAACAATGGTCGCGCTCGGGTTTTCAATTTAAGGGCGAAGGCTGGTACGTCACGGATTACGCCGGAAAAAAGAGCGATAAGAGTGATAAGGGCGATAAGACGGAAAAAAGTTCGGCGGGCGAATCAACCGCCAAGAGCGAATCTGCATCAAAAGAAACAACGGCTCCGGCGAGCAAAGATTCGACTTCGAACAAATAAGGATTAAAAAATGAAATCTGCGGTAGAAAAAATTGTAGCGGTTCTGATGGTTTTAGCTTTAACTTCTTTCGCCTTCGGACAATCGCGCAACAATACGCGTTCTACTTCGGATTTTGACGGCACGATTCTGACCGTCACGGCGGCGCGCACGGGTTCGGCTGAGCCGATCAAGGTCGAAAACCTTTTTCTTTACGAAAACGGCGTCGAGCAGAAAATCAAAAATTTCAGCTACGATCCGTCGCCCGCGAAGATCGTTCTGCTGATCGATAATTCGCAGACCTTGCGCGCCGATACGGAAAGCCTGAAAAAAGCCGTGATGGAATTTGCCTACGAAATTTTCGAAGGCGACCAGCTTTTTGTCGTCGCCTTTGACGAAAAACCCGAGATCATTCAGGAATGGACGGACGACGCGGAAAAGATGCAAACCTCGCTCGCGACGTTTCGCAAACAGGGAAATCCGTATCTTTTCGACGCGTTGAGCGTAACGACGAAAGAAGTTTTAATGCCGCTGATGCCGGGAACGCGCAAAGCCGCGATTATTTTAATCAGCGACGGGCTCGATCGCGGCAGCAAAACGGCTTTCGATAAAGCGCTCGGCGAACTGCAAAACTATAATGTCACGCTTTACTCGCTCGAAATTCCCGACCGCACGAACGGCGCGTATCGCCGCAATCAGCCGAAAGCGCGCGAAGTTCTCAAACAATTAGTCGAAGGCACGGGCGGGCGAAGTTTTTCGTTTGACGAACCGCAGACGGCAGCCAAAGCCATCTGCGACGAGCTTCGCAATAATCGTTATCTGCTTTCCTATTTTCCGACCAATACTTCTTCTTACGACGCGCGCCGCGTTTTTCTGCTCGGTCAGGAAGGAATCACGATCAGGACGAAAAGCGCACAGCCGCCGAATATCAAGTAAAAGTTAAAAAGTTAAAATTAAGGGCGTTTCGGATAAGTTCTCAAATATCCCCAAACGGCTCTTTATTCCTGCCATTTACCATTTACCGTTTACCGTTTACCATTTTATTTTTACCTTTTTAAAATTGTGCTAAAATGGATTTCCGCGTTTACTATTAGTTTGCGATCAAAGGAGATTAAGCCCGTGAGTGATTCAAAAAAAGATTCGAGCGATTGGGAAAAAACGAATTACAATGCGAAATTCGCGCCGCAGCCGCCGGCTGACGATTGGGGCAAAACCGTTTCGAACATTCCGCCCGCGAAAAACGAACCGGATTTTAATAAAACCTACATGCCCGCAAACAATCCGAAAAATGCCGATTGGGGCGTAACCGACACGAATATCAAATTACCCGACAACGATTTCGGCGGCGAGAAAATCGGCAATCAAACCGGCTACGGCGCAACATCGCCGTTTATCCAATTGCCCGAAGCCGAACGCGCCAAATATCAGAATCTGCCGCCGACGCCGACCGAGGCTGCCGCGCAGAAGAAAGAAGATGAGAAAGGAAAAAAAGGAATTCCGGGCTGGTTCTGGGCGGTTGCCGGTCTGCTCTCGATGTTCTTTCTCGCAATCATCGTTATTTTGCTGGTTTATTTCTTCTTCCTGCGGGCATCGGGTTTTGAAATCGTCGTCCAAAGCGCGCCGCCGCGCAGCGAGGTTTGGGTTGATAATACACGCTGGTCGGTCACCGAAGGCGACGGGACGCTGCGCGCTAAAGGTTTGAAGTCCTACGAATTAAAGAGAATTGACATTCGTCATCCGGACTACACGTGC
The DNA here is from genome assembly GCA_031411895.1 of Acidobacteriota bacterium. Taxonomy (GTDB): domain Bacteria; phylum Acidobacteriota; class Blastocatellia; order Pyrinomonadales; family Pyrinomonadaceae; genus JAFDVJ01. Next base: position 35,446 of record JANOBZ010000022.1, read on the forward strand.
GAACAGCGCGAAGTCGAAGGAAAAAACGGCGAAGTTGTCACGATTACGGCGCGCTGTACGCAAAATGCCGGTAAAACGACGCCGTCCCCACAGCCGCAGCCCGATTGCCAAAACTTTAAAGCGGGCGAATTCGATAAGGCTCAAAAATGCGCAAATCAGGCGCTCGACAATTTAAAGGAACCTTATTCTGCCGAAGATATTGCGAAGGCTTTGAATTTGTACATCATCAATTTCGACGTTAATAAATTCGAAATTAAACCGAATGATATGGCGTTTCTGGAAAAAGCTTCGAATTACATCAAAAAACTTCCGGCAACGACGGTCATCGAGGTCGGCGGACACACCGACAGCGACGGAACCGACCAGAAAAATCAGGTTCTTTCGGAAAATCGCGCGAAATCCGTGCGCGACGCGTTCGTCACTAAATTCGGCGTCAATCCGAATATGCTGAGAGAAAAAGGCTACGGCAAATCGCGACCGAAACCGAACAATCAAAACCGCAATCCGGACGAAAAATTCCAGAATCGGCGTATCGAATACACGGTTATTCAAAAGTAAAAAAGTCTGAATGTGAAAAAGTGAAAAAGTTAGCTTGGTAGTTTTCAAGCCGTCTTTTTCACTTTTCCGATTTAAACCGCGACCGGCGCGGCGATCTTTTTGTGGGATTGATAACCGGCGAGATTTAAGTTCTCGTACTTGAAATCGAGCAAGCCCTGCAAACCCTTCAAATTTTCCGCATTGACGAATTCGAGTTTCGGCAAAGGCTTTGGCTCGCGTTTTAAGAGTTCTTCGACCTGTTCGAGATGGTTTTGATAAATGTGCAGGTCGCCGAAAGTGTGGATAAATTCGCCGACTTCCAAGTTGCAGACGTGCGCGATCATCTGCATCAAAAGCGCGTAACTGGAAATATTAAACGGCACTCCTAAAAAAGCGTCGGCGCTGCGCTGGTAAAGTTGGCAATGAAGGACGCGTTCGCGCTCGATTTTGAATTGGAAAAGCGTGTGACAAGGCGGTAAATCAACTTTGTTCGCGGTTTCGGGATTCCAGCCCGAAACAATCAAACGACGCGAATTCGGATTTTTCTCGATCTGTTCGATCAAATCTTTTATCTGGTCAAAACCGTTCATTTCCGGGTAATCGCCGCCGAAGCTGCGCCACAGGTAACCGTAAACCGGACCTAAATCGCCTTCTTCGCGCCCGAACCTCGCGGTGTGTTCCGCGTCAGCCCATTCCGCCCAGATATCGACGCCGCGCGCGCGCAGGTTTTTCTCGTTCGTATCGCCCGACAAAAACCACATTAGTTCCTCAAAAATCCATCGAAAGGGAACTCGTTTGGTCGTGACGATCGGAAATCCCGCGCGCAAATCGTAGCGCGTTTGATAACCGAAAACCGAAATCGTGCCGACGCCCGTGCGGTCTTCGTGGCGCGTGCCTTTGTCTAAAATATGTTTCAGAAGTTCTTGATACTGTTTCATTATTTGCCCGAATAATAAACTAAAGTTACCATACTTGATTAGAATCTGAGAATTATGGAAAACAAACTTGAAGTCAGTTTTAACAGCCCGCAGTGCGGCTGGATGTCAATCGGTTTCGACGACGGCAAAAGCGAGTTTCATACGACAACCGCCTACACGCCGCATTCGCAGGCTTTGCCGGAAATACTGCGGAGTTTGGCGGCATTAATTGATGCGAAAAATCCGCACGAGCTGTTTGAAATCGAATGGAGCAGAAATCCTGAAGCATACGGCTTGTTTTTTAGACGCACCGATGAAACCGTTTTTTTTCAGGTTGTCGAATATCCGACGGGCAACCGGCTCGAAAGCGAGGGCGAAATCGTTTTTACGCATCACGGAAATGTGCGGGATTTTTGTCAGACTTTTTACCAAACTTTCGCACAGCTTTACGAAGACCGCGAAACGGACGAGTTTGAATTCAACTGGCGGCAGCCGTTTCCGTTCGAAGAATTCGCCGAACTCGAAACGCGTATAAAAGGTTATGGACAATAAAATTCGCTGTCAAAGCTGCGGGATGCCGCTCTCGGAAGAATTCGGCAATCGCGGGACAAACGCCGACGGCTCGCACGTTTCGGAATACTGCATTTTCTGTTTTGCGGGCGGTAATTTTACGCAGCCCGATCAAACGATGGAAGAAATGATAAGCAGTTCGATTGAAAATATGACGACCGATTTACAGATGCCGCTCGAACAGGCGACCGATCTGGCAAATTCGTTTATTCCGACCTTAAAACGCTGGCAAAGCTGAATCCGAACCGGCAAAATGACTCATCGATCGCGGCGTTCCTTGCATAATGCCGTAAAGACCAAATAAAATTAGGGTCTTTGGCTTTCGGCTTTCGGTTTTTGGTTTTCCAAGACCGAAGACCCAAACCCCAAACCGTTTATTAATGAAAGAAAAACTCTTGAATTTACTCGCTTGTCCGTCGTGCGGCGGCGATATTTTGCTGGCTTATGCCAGCCGTTACGAAGAAAAGGAAATTATCGAAGCGATCTTGTCGTGCCGGAAATGCTCGCGCGAATACAAAGTTCTGCGCGGCATCCCGCGTTTTGCCGATCTCGACAAAATCGAACAGGATAAAGCGGAAACGGCGGAAAATTTCGGCTGGCAATGGACGCATTTTACGCAGGAAGACGAAAAATATGCCGATCAATTCCTGGGCTGGCTCCGGCCGGTCAAACCCGAATTTTTCAAGGATAAAATAGTTCTCGAAGGCGGCTGCGGAAAAGGTCGTCACACTTCGCTGGCGGCAAATTGGGGCGCGAAAGAAGTTGTCGGAATTGACTTAAGCCGTGCGGTCGAATCGGCGTTTCAGGCAACCAGGCATCTCGCGAACGTGCATATCGTGCAAGCCGATATTTTCAAACTGCCGTTCAAAAAAGCGTTCGATTACGCGTTTTCGGTCGGCGTTCTGCATCACACGCCCGACCCGAAAAAAGCTTTTTTATCCTTAGCCTCGAAGGTCAAAAAAGGCGGCGCGATTTCAGCGTGGGTTTACGGCGCGGAAAACAACGAATGGATCACGCGCTTCGTTAATCCGATTCGGACGGGCTTTACGTCGAAAATCAATCAACCGACGCTTTATCAATTATCAAAACTTCCGACGCTCGGCGTTTTTCTCGCCTCGAAACTGATTTACAAACCGTTAAATAAAAGCGCAAAACCGCTCGCCGGCAAACTTTTCTACAACGATTATCTCAATCATCTCGGCACTTTCGGCTGGCGCGAACAGCACAACATCGTCTTCGATCATCTCGTCGCGCCGACGGCTTTTTACATTTCGAAAACTGAATTCGAAACGTGGTGGAAGGAAAGCAAGGCTGAGGAGGTCGAGGTAATCTGGCACAATCAAAATTCGTGGTGCGGATTTGGAAAAATATGAGATTTGACAATGGAATCGCGAAAAAATATCGCCAATCGATCGAAGACGCCTTTGAAACGATTCTCGATAAGGGCAACGAGACGCATCGCCGAACGGGGCGTTTGATTTTGGAATCGGAAATGCATATCTATGTCGCTCCGCTAAGCAAGGTCAAAGCCTCGGGGCTTTCGGGCATTATCAACCGATCGGAAACGAACGATAAAATCGCGTCCGAACGGTTAAGCTTAAAAGAAGCGCTCGGCGAAGTTTTTATTACGATTGCCGAGGAAACCTTGGGTTCACAGCGCGGCGCGGAAGGAACGTTCGTTCACGAAAACCAGCACGCACTCGATTTTGCTCTCGTGATCGAGAGTTTTTCAAACGCCGATCTGAACCCTTTGAGCATTTACGACCCGACGCTTTACGAGCTGGAATGGGCGGCGCATATGGTTTCGGGCGAATATATGCTGCAAATCGGCAAGGACGATTATTTGAACGAAGGTTTGGATCTGCTGATTCTCGGGCGCAATGAAACGGGCTGTTTTCTTAATCCGGAGGGAATCCGCTGTCGTCTGAAAGATAATTATGGAATGGAATTGGGCGGCAACGTCGGCAGTCTCGCAAGCGAAATGACCGGCTTAATCCCGCGCTGAACGGCATTCTTTGATATAATTTTCCGTCTTCACATTTTGAGGTAGTTGTAATGCAAAAATTTAATAAAATCCTACTGCTCACCGCAGTTTTCTTCACGTTTTTCTTTCAGGTTTCCGCACAAAATCAAACCGCCGCCGAGTTGTTCGAGCAGGGAATCGGTTTTCTCAAAGCTAATAAACCGAACGAAGCGCTCGAAGCATTTCAAAAAAGCGCGCGGCTCGACGCGAAACAACCGGCGACACACGCCAATATCGGAACGCTGCTCGTTGCGCTCGGGCGCATTCCCGAATCGATCGCACCGTTTCGCGAAGCCGTCAAACTTGCGCCGACCGAACCGCGTTTTCGCATCGAGCTGTGCCATTCGTTGAGTTTAACGAACAATCACGAAGAAGCGGTGCGCGAATGTGAGGAAAGCGCGCGGCTCGCCGGCGGCTCGCTCGAATCGCAGGTCGCGCTGATTGCCGCTCTGCGCACTGCCGGACGTTCGGCAGAAGCGGCGCAGAAAGCCGAGAGCGCGTTGCAGAAATTTTCGGATAACGAAATCCTGCTGAACACGACGGCTGACGCCTACGCCGAAGCGGAGAATGTCGCGCGGGCGATCGAAATATATGAAACGCTGGCGCGTTTGAAACCGAATACAGCCGTTTACCGGATCAAGCTGGCGGAAAATTATCTGCGCCTCGAACGCGACGCAGAAGCGCTCGCGGCGGCGCGTCGCGCGATTGAACTCGAACCGCGAAACCCGCTGGCATATTTCTTTTCGGGCAGGATTTATTTCGAACTCGGGCAGCACGATGAAGCCGTCGCCGCCTTTCAAAAAGTCGCCGAAATAGACCCGACAAACGGCGAAGCCTTATATTATCTCGGCGTCAGCGAAAATCGCCGGGGCAAAGCGCCGGAAGCCGTCAGCGCTTTGCAAAAAGCCGTCGCGCTCAAGCCGGACGAACTTCGTTATTTGACTCAGCTCGGCGAGCTGCTCAACCATAACGCACGATACGAAGAAGCGATCGCGCCGCTGAAAAAAGCCGTCGCGCTCGACCCGAAAAGTTTTGAAACGGTTGTTGCGCTCGGACTCGCGCTCTTCGAGTCGGCGCGATTCGAAGAAGCGCTGCCGGTTTTGCAGACCGCCGACCGGATGCGACCGGGCAACGAAATTATTTTAATGTTTCTGAACGTGACGCGCACTCGGCGGCAAAATCTCGTGCAGATCGATGAAATGAAACGTTATGCCAAGGAAAATCCGAGTGATCTGAATGTGCGAATGAGTCTTGTGCAGATTTTGGGTTTTACGCGGCGAATTGACGAAGCCGAGCCTTATATTCAGGAAATTCTCGCGGCAAATCCGGCAGACCCGCGATTTTATCAATCGATCGCGAGTGTTTATATGACGGTCGGAAACTACGAAAAAGCCGCCGCCGTAGTGAGAAAAAATCTCGCTGCCAGTCCCGATTATGCCGGTTCTTATCTGCTGCTCACGAATATCTATTCCAGATCCGGCAAGGTCGCGGAAACGATCGCCGCCTACGACAAATTCATCGAACTGACGCCGAACGCCAAACAGATTTTCAAACTTTACGCCGATTTTCTGCGCGACAACGGAAAGCGGCGCGAGGCTTTGGAAATGTACAAACGCTCGCTCGGATTTTTCCCGAACGATCCGCCGTCACTTTTTAACGCCGGCATTTTATCCGCTAAATTGGGCGATAAAACGGCGGCTCTCCAGTATCTCGAACAGCTCAAACCCGTTGACCCGGAGCTTGCCAAAATGCTCGACCGGGTTTTGCGCTTTTGGAAAATGAAATAGTTTTCGGGTCTTAAAGCGGCGGCGTTTTGAAATCGCGCCGCTTTTTTATTGTTTCGAGATTTGTTAAATTACGCTTGACGCTTCTTTTTTGCAGCGTTTTACGTTATGAATTCAGCTTTACCGCAGGAAATGGAGCAGCACACGTACGCGATCATGAACCGCGTCGAAGATTCGCACTGGTGGTTCGTCGGTCGCCGCGCGATTTTAGAAAGTTTTATGCAGGGAATTGTCTCCTCAATCCCAAATCCAGAATCCCGAATCCGAATTCTGGATGTCGGCTGCGGAACGGGCGCAAACCTTGAAATGCTCGCCCAATTCGGCGAATCCGAAGGCGTTGACGTGTCGGACGACGCGCTCGAATTCTGCCGCGCGAAAGGCTTGAAAGTTCACAAAGGTTTGGCGGAAGAGCTGCCGTTCGCTAATGAAAGTTTTGATATCGTGACGGCGCTCGATGTCGTCGAGCATTTGGACGACGATGTTTCGGGACTCAAAGAAATGCATCGCGTCTTAAAAACCGGCGGTAAAACGCTGATCTTCGTGCCCGCGTTTATGTGGCTCTGGGGCGTGCAGGACGACATCTCGAATCACCGCATCCGCTACACAAAAAAACAAATCGTCGAACGTCTCAAAAAAGCCGGTTTTACGATCGAACGCGCGACTTATGCCAATTGGACGTTTTTCGCGCCGATCCTGGCGGGCAGAACCTTGATGAAAGTAACCGGCATTAAACCCGAATCGGAAAATAACGTCAACATTTCGGCTTTGAACGGCATTTTCGGCAAAATTTTCAGCGCCGAACGATTATGGCTCAAAAACTTCAACTTTCCGTTCGGCGTCTCAATTGTCATCACCGCGACAAAAAAATAATTTCCCCTGTGTTAAACTACAAGCATTGAAACTTAACGCATTAACGGCGTTTGTCGAAAATCGGACTGAGCGCTTCGGCATTTTATTTTTCGTTTTTTGAAAGATAAAGCGGTCGAACTGTGCGTCTTATTTTCATTTTATTGATAACCAAAAAACAATTTATTAAGGGGGAAGGTATGGCAACAAACAAAAAAGAACAAGCCAACGACAACAAGAAACTTCGGGATTTGGAACAAAACCGCGAAGACGGAACCGACCAGTTTTTAACGACTAATCAGGGTCTCCGCATCAACGACAATCAAAATTCATTAAAGACAGGCGAACGCGGCGCGACGCTTCTCGAAGATTTTATCTTTCGGGAAAAAATGACGCATTTCGACCACGAGCGGATTCCCGAACGCATCGTTCACGCGCGCGGATCGGGCGCGCACGGCGTATTTCAGATGTATGACGACTCGATGAAGAAATACACGAAAGCCGGTTTTCTAACCGATTCAAGCCGCGAAACGCCGGTTTTCGTGCGTTTTTCGACCGTCGCCGGTTCGCGCGGCTCAAGTGATCTGGCGCGCGACGTGCGCGGATTTGCCGTCAAATTTTATACCGATGAAGGCATTTTCGATCTGGTCGGCAATAATATTCCGGTCTTTTTTATTCAGGACGCGATCAAGTTTCCGGACGTGGTTCACGCTGTTAAGCCCGAGCCGGATAACGAAATTCCGCAGGCGGCGTCCGCGCACGATACTTTCTGGGATTTCATTTCCCTGATGCCCGAATCAATGCATATGATTATGTGGGTGATGAGCGACCGGGCGCTTCCGCGCAGTTACCGGATGATGGAAGGCTTCGGCGTTCATACTTTCCGCCTGATTGACGAAGACGGTAAATCTACTTTCGTTAAATTTCACTGGAAACCGATTTTAGGCGTTCATTCGGTAGCGTGGAACGAAGCGCAGAAAATATCCGGTTTCGATCCCGACTTTCACCGCCGCGATTTGTGGGAAGCAATCGAAAACGGCGATTATCCCGAATACGAACTCGGCGTACAGCTCGTTGCCGAAGAAGACGAGCATAAATATGAATTCGATCTTCTCGACTCGACGAAACTCATTCCGGAAGAACTCGTTCCCGTGCAGCGTATCGGAAAATTGACGCTCAATCGTAATCCCGACAACTTTTTCGCCGAAACCGAACAGGTCGCCTTTCACATCGGACACATCGTGCCGGGAATTGATTTTACCAACGATCCGCTTTTGCAGGGCAGGCTTTTTTCCTATACCGACACGCAGCTCAAACGTCTGGGAAGTCCGAATTTTCACGAAATTCCGATTAATCGCCCGATTGCGCCGGTTCATAACAATCAGCGCGACGGGCATATGCGCCAGACCATTAATAAAGGCAAAGTTTCGTATGAACCGAACAGCCTGGGCGGCGGCTGCCCGTATCAGGCGATGATGAATGAAGGCGGATTTAATAGTTACGATGAACGGATTGATTCGCGAAAAGTGCGCGCCCGCAGCGAAAGCTTTCGCGATCATTTCAGTCAGGCGACGCTTTTCTATAACAGCCAGTCGGAAGTTGAAAAAAATCATATCGTCCGGGCTTTGCGTTTCGAACTCGGAAAAGTCGACACGCTCGCAATCCGGCAGCGAACGGTTAATTTGCTGACACAGATTGATACGGATTTGGCAAATCAGGTTGCGGCGGGTCTCGGATTAACGCCGCAGCAACCGGAAGAGCCGATCAATCATTCTTTCGGCGCGGATACTGATCCGGCATCGGTTCAGCCGGTGAAAGCGAAGTCTTCGATCGAAAAATCCGAAGCTTTAAGTATGGCAAACACGGTTAAGGATTCGATCAAAACGCGTAAAATTGCCGCGCTTATTGCCGACGGATTCAACGCGGACGAGCTTAAAGCCATGAAATCGGCGCTCAAAGCTGAAGGTGCGATGCTCAAAACCGTCGCGCCGCGTTTGGGCGATATTAAAACTGCCGACGGCGCGACCGTAAAAGCCGATTACAGTTTTTTAACGACGGCTTCGGTTTTGTTCGACGCGGTTTATATTCCCGGTGGCGCGGCGAGCGTGGAAACTCTCGGCGGCGAAGCCGACGCTTACCAGTTTGTTGATGAAGCCTACCGGCATTGTAAAGCAATTGCGGCAACCGGCGAGGGCGTAGAATTTGTCCGCGATACTTTTGCGGGCAAAAAGGATAACGACAAAGCGGTGATTTTAGGCAACGATGCGGCGGACGATTTTATCAAAGCCATTGCCGAACATCGTAACTGGGAGCGCGAAACGGCGCGGAAAGTTCCGGCTTAGACGAAAAATCGCTAAAATAGAGAAGCGGAAGGAAAAATTTCTCGCAAAATTTTTCCTTCCGCCTTCAAAAGTTTTTGGTTTTCGATGGCGGCGGCAAGAAAATAATGAAAAGTTCCAAGTCAGGCATTAATTGGAGATACATTTTTCTAACCGTTTTTATACTTGCGCTGATTCCTTTTCCGACCGAGCTCGTGCCGGAGACGCGATTTCAGATCGTTAACGCGCGACATCAGCCTTTGCCGAATGTCGCGACCGAGCAGGAATGGAAAAGCTACACTTTTTTCAACGTCGGCGGCTTTGAAGAAAGATGTACGGATTCGGGCGGCGTCGTGATTTACCCGCGTAGAATGCTCTGGGCAAGCGCGTTTTCGAGAATAACTTTCCCGGTTCTCGCGCAGATCGGCACGATTATTCACGGCAGCGCCGGAACTATTTCTTACTTTCAGGTTTTCGACCGAAATTATATTTCCGACTTTCAAAACTGGCACGAGGAAGAATTTTTCTACACTTATAAAAGCACCGAAATGCCCGCTGCTGTTATCGCCAAACCCGAATCCAACGAGTTTGCAAAAGGCTGCGCACGGTAAAAACAACTTCAATTCATCGCTTCTCCTGACAATTCTTTACATAAATTCGCGAGAAATGGCACGTTCCTTGCGACTCATGTTCATACCACATCGAAATTTTTTCTTTGTGTAATAAATAAGCACAGTTTTTGAAACAAAACCGTGCAGAAAATCACAAGTAGGGAGAAGTTATGAAAAACATACTAAAAATCACAACACTGGCGTTTGCATTTGCTTTTATATTGATCGGCACGGATACGGTAAACGCTCAATGGAACCGACAAAACAGACGCGAAGTGCGGCGCGAGTATCGCGAGGATAAGCGAGAGGCGCGGCAGGATTACCGCAGACGTGTCAGCCAGGGAAACTATCGCAAAGCCCGTCGAGAATATCGTGAAGACATTCGCGACGCGCGGCAAGAGCGCCGTCAAAACAGACGCAGTTACAATGCAAATCGCCGTTATAATAGAAACTACAGCCAATACTACTATTACAACGGTCGTTTGATTCGCCGCTGGTAATATTACCGGTACAATTTAACCCCCGAAAAAGCCGTGTTACGACGCGGCTTTTTCAATTTATTTCTTCAGATTCCAATGTTTTCGAGAGTCTGTCCAAATTCAGGCTGCGCGCCGCCGCATTAAAAATCTCGCTGTAAGTTCCGTTTTTCTCGTAAAGTTCTTCGTGCGTTCCGCTTTCGACGACGTGTCCTTGTTTAAGAACGAAAATCACGTCGGAGTCGAGAATCTGCGAAATGCTGTGCGAAATGACGACGACCGTGCGATTTTCTTTGATCGCGTCGAGACTGTTTTTAATCTGCTCGGTCGCGACCGCGTCCAAACTGGCGGTCGGCTCGTCGAGAAAAATGATCGGCGGATCTTTTAGAAAGAGGCGCGCGATCGCGATGCGCTGCTGCTGTCCGCCGGAAAGCTGCTGCGCGTCGGTTTCGTATTTATGCGGCAGCTGTTCGATTTGTTCGTGAAGATAAGCCTTGCGCGCCGCTTCTTTGATTTCCGCCAAAGTCGCATTCATATCGCCGTAACGGATATTTTCCTCAATCGAGCCGCGAAAGATATGATTTTTCTGCAAAACCAGCCCGATTTTCCGGCGCAAAAGATGCGTGTCGTATTCCTGTAAATTTCTGCCGTCGAGACAAACTTCGCCCGTCGTCGGTGCATAAAACTTACATAAAAGATTTATCAAAGTTGATTTTCCCGCGCCCGAAAGTCCGACGAACGCGACGGTTTTGCCCGCCGGAATTTTCATCGAAACGTCGAATAGAGCCTTTGTGCCGTTCGGATAAGTGAAATGCACGTTTTTCAGCTCGAATTCGCCTTCGAGATTTTCGCCTCTTAAATTTCCGCTTTTTTCGATCGCGTAATCGGCGTCGAGAACTTCGAAAAATCCTTCGGCGTAAGTCAGCGCTTCGTTAATTTCGTCGTAAATCCGGTGAAGCTGGCGAATCGGCGCGGAAACGTTGTTGAAAAGCAAAATATGAAACATGATCGCGCCGATCGTCATCTGCTGATCGAGCACCAAATACGCCGTCAGAATAATTATCAAAGTTACGCCGACCTGTTCGGCAAAGGTTTTTAAGGCGTCGAAAACGTAATTCGTTTTGCGTTGTTTGAGCTGCGCGTCGATCAAATCCTGCTGCAGTTTTGCCTGCTTTCCGCGCTCGTATTCTTCGCGAACAAAGGATTTAATAACGATAATCGATTCGATGATATTAAACAGACCGTTGGTTTTCGTCTCGCGCAAAGTTCGCAATCCGCGCCGCACGCCTTTTAATAATCCGGCTTGATACCAGCTCAAAAGAAAATAAACCGGCGCGACGATCGACGCAACCAATCCGACATAAAAGTTTGCCGAATACATTACGACGAGCGCAAGCGCGGCGTTGGCAAAAAGCGGCAGCAGATCGATAAATATCCTTTGGACAAACCGCGTCAGGCTGTCCGCGCCGCGATCGATCCGTGTTTGCAGTTTGCCGGTCGCGTTTTCGTCTTCCGCGAAATATGCGTATTTGTAATTGAGGATTCTTTCGACCGCAAACTGCGATAATTCGCTCGAAAGATTGATGCGAATCCGCTCGCCGAGCATACTCTGCCCGTATTTGACGGCGATATTGACAAGCTCTTTGCCGAACAAGACCGCAGTGATAAAAAGCAGCAGCGAAGTGCTTTCGGCAGCGGAAGTGCCTTCGCCCAAAAGCTGCTGAATCTTATCGACCGTATAGCGCAAAACAAGCGGATTGACCTGCGCCGCGACCGCGCCGATCAGGGTCAGGAAAAGCGAGATAACCACCAGAGATTTGTAAGGCTTAACGAACGGAACGAGTTTTAAGATAATCTGCCAGACGTTCATAACTTTATAATGGAAAACGTAAATTCATTGAAAAACGGAAATGGAAAACGGAAAATTTTGATTCGGCTGATTTACGTCTTCGATTTTCTTATTCGCCTTTCTATTATCCATTTTCCATTTTCCGTTTTCCATTATTCTGCTATCCATTTTCCGTTTTCCATTTTCCATTTGTATGCGCTGTATTTTTTCGGCAGAAAACAGTAAATTAATACATTTGCAGTATTGAAGAAGATGAATTCCGTGCAAACCAAACAAACTGATTTAGAAAACCTCGCGCCGGCGCCCGAGCTTTCGCTTTTTTTGCCCGTGCTCGACGAAGAGGAAAATCTGCGCCCGATGCACGCTAAAATTCAGGAAGCGCTCGAATCTCTGGGCAAAACGGCGGAAGTGATCTATGTTGACGACGGCTCGACCGATTCGAGTCTGAAAATTCTGCGCGAGATCGCGGCGACAGATTCGCGCGTGCGCGTTATTTCGCTGCGGCGCAATTATGGACAAACGGCGGCGATGAGCGCCGGAATCGACGCCGCGAAAGGCGACATTCTGATTCCGATGGACGCCGATCTGCAGAACGATCCGAAAGATATCGCGCGGCTTTTAGAAAAATTGGATGAAGGCTACGACGTTGTTTCGGGCTGGCGCAAAAATCGTAAAGATAAGCTCGTAATGCGAAAAATTCCTTCATGGATCGCCAATTCCGTGATCTCGAAAATCGGCGGCGTACCGCTTCACGATTATGGATGTTCGCTTAAAGCTTACCGCCGCGACGTGATTCAAGACGTAAAGCTTTACGGCGAAATGCATCGTTTTATCCCGATCTACGCCTCTTGGGCAGGCGCGCGCGTGACCGAAATTCCGGTCGATCATCACGCGCGGACGATGGGCAAATCGAAATACGGAATCTCGCGCACGATCAAGGTCGTTTTCGATTTGATGACCATCAAATTCATGGCTGAATATCACACGAAACCGATCTACGTTTTCGGGATGTTCGGCTTAATCGCGTTTCTGCTCTCGTTTGTTTCCGCTGTTTGGGCTTTCGTCTTGAAATTCGTTTACGGAACGTCGTTTATTTTGACGCCTTTACCGGTGATCGCGGTCGTCATGCTCGCGATTTCGGTGCAGTTTATCATGATGGGTTTGTTAGCCGAAATGCTTGTCCGCACGTATCACGAATCGCAGGACAAAACGATCTACGCCGTCCGCGAGCGCATCGGATTTGATAATAAATAACAAAGTCCGAACTTTTTTTCGAAATTTCACGTTTGAAGTCAGGATAGAAATCAACTCAATCGAAAATTATTATGAAAAAATCAACTAACCGTTTTTATTACACTTTCTTACTGGCTGTCGTCGTTTTGTGTTTTGCTCAAAGTTCTTTTGCACAGAAAATTCCTGCCGAAGTTCAGGCGATCGTCGGCAGTTTTACCGGTTCGTGGACGAGCTATACGGTTAACGACAAAGGCGAAGTCGTCAAACAAATGGCGTGGACGGATACGATCAAAGCTGAAAAGCCGACCGCGACGGCAGATCGCGCGTTTGTCGAAACGACCGACGAAATGACGTTTGAAGGCGGCAGAATTCCGCCGCAGAAGATTGTCGGCAAAGAAGGTTATCTGCTAAATAAAGACGGAAGTTTAGGCGATTATTTCATCGAAATATTCGGGCAGACTTTCTCGATGAAAAAGCTTTCAAGCGGCGTCTGGGCATACAGCGTTGCGGGAAATCCGCGCGAATTTCCGGCGCTCGGCGACAAATTCGTTTCGGCGACGCACGTTCTGGTCAAAACGACAATGATGGATCAAGGCGTCGAAACGCACAATATTTCGCGAATCACGACGCTCAAATGGAAAGACGCCGAAGGCAAAGAACGCCTGACGCAGTTCGTCAGCCTTCAGGGACAACACCGGAAATCGAAATAACATTTCGACATAACGCACTGACGAACAAAACAATTAGGCAGCCCGCGAAGCGGACTCAAAGTTAACAATATCAACGGCTGGATTAATTTATGAAGTATTTAAATTTTTCATTTTTGGCGATTTTACTGCTTACAAGTTTTTTTGTAATTTCCTGCAATTCGTCGAAAAATTCAAACTTGTCAAATACTTCACCCAGCCGAACCAACGCTAACGACAGCAGCAATAATGAAACGAACCAACCGCCGAAATTAGTCGTCGTAAAACTCAGACCGCCGGATCAGGAGCCGATGATAATCACAACCGAATTAAAATACGGCGGTTGGGGCATAGATTCATCAAAGGACGATAATTTTGAGTTTCTTCGACAAAATTATTGCTTATCGAATACTCCGAACATCGGGCAGGAGTTTACTGTTTCGCCCGACGGCGAAACGGTCAGAATCTGTTTTTCGATCAATGAAAGTAAGCGCTGGAAAGATAAGAGCCCGCTTTCACCCGGCGTTTATTACATCGGAAACGACGAACGGTCGGATATGGGAAAAATCACGGCGTTTACATTAGAAGCGGCGCAGGGAAAACAAAGATTTACTGTTAATATCGAGGCGTCGAGCACGTATGGAAATTTGACGATCGAAAATTCGACCGAGAATTTTATCAGCGGGAAATTTGCGCTTTCCGATAAAAATATTTCGGTTAACGGCAACTTTGGAACAAAGCTTCAGTAGGATTGAGTTCGATTTTGATAGAAAGCTTTTTGAGTTGAAAGCATTTCGGTTTATGAATTTGTGTCTTAAAATTTATGTGCGGAATAGCGGGCTGGATAAATTTAGAAAATAATCGCGGCGCGAATCACAGCGAAGCCGTTTTGCACCGGATGTGCGAGCGGATGAAGCATCGCGGACCGGATTCGGAAGGTTTGTGGCTCGATGAAACGGTTGCGCTCGGAATGCGGCGGCTTTCGATTATTGATCTCGCGACGGGCGAACAGCCGGTTTATTCCGAGGATAGATCGGTCGTCGTCGTGATGAACGGCGAGCTTTATAATTTTCGCGAAGTTCGCGCGGATTTGGAAAAACGCGGGCATAAATTCGAGACCAACACCGACACCGAAATTCTGCCGCACTTGTACGAAGAATACGGCGAAGCGATGCTCGATGAGATCAACGGAATGTTTGCCTTCGCGCTCTGGGACAAACGCCGCGAAAAGCTGCTCATTGCTCGCGACCGTTTCGGCGAAAAGCCGCTTTATTACGGCGTATTTGACGGTAAATTGATTTTTGCGTCCGAACTCAAGGTTTTACTCGAAAACCCGTCGGTGAGCGCTGAGATCAACCCGAACGCGCTGCGCCAGTTTTTATCGTTCGATTACGTTCCCGCGCCCGCTTCGATTTACAAAGGAATCTATAAACTTCCGGCGGCGCATTTCTTGACGGTCGAAAAAGGCGAAGTCAAAACGCGGCGTTACTGGAATTTGACGTGGCACAAAAACGGCAATGTCCCGACGATCGAAAAAGCGGCGGAAGATTTGCGCGAGCTGATGGCGGACGCCGTCAAAATGCGGCTCGTTTCGGATGTTCCGCTCGGAATTCTTTTGTCGGGCGGCGTTGACTCTTCGACCGTCGCGGCTTTTGCGACGCAGTTTTCGACCGAGAAAGTCAAGACGTTTTCGATCGGCTTTGAAGAAGATTCGTTCGACGAATCGAAATTTGCGCGGCAGGTCGCGACACATCTCGACACGGAACATTACGAAGAAAAACTGAGCGTCGAAAAAGCGGCGGACTTGATCTCGGAAATCGGAACGTGGCTCGACGAACCGATGTCGGACGGCTCTTTGATTCCGACGTTTCTGCTTTCAAAATTTGTCCGCAAACACGTTACGGTCGCGCTCGGCGGCGACGGCGGCGACGAGATTTTCGCGGGTTATCCGATGTATTTCGGTCATAAGGTCGCCAATCTTTACGGCAAAATTCCGCGCTTTTTTAGAAACCGTTTGATCGAACCGGTCGTCAATAATCTGCCGGTTTCGACCAAAAATCTTTCATTCGATTATAAAGCGAAACGCTTTGTCGCCGCGTCGAAATACGATTTGGTGACGCGCCATCATTCGTTTTTCGGCTCGTTTTCGATTGACGAGCAAAGCAGTCTTTTGTCGAAAGACGTTCTCGCAAAAACTTCAAACGATATTTACAAAGGCGCGAAGGATTTGTTGGAAATTTGCGACGCGCAGGATGATATCGAGAAAATGCAGTTTCTCGATATCAATTTTTATATGGCGGAAGACATTCTGACAAAAGTCGACCGCGCTTCGATGGCGGTTTCTCTGGAAGTCCGCGCGCCGTTTCTCGATCCGCGCGTCGCGCAGTTTGCCGCCGCTTTGCCGCTCGAATATAAACTCAGAGGCAGCAATGGCAAATACATTCTGAAAAAAGCGGTCGAGCCGCTGCTTCCGAAAGAGATTTTACAGCGTCCGAAAAAAGGTTTCGGAATTCCGATCGCCGAATGGCTCAAAGGACGATTGAATCCTTTACTGCACGATTTGCTCGCGCCTGATAGATTAAAAAATCAAGGATTATTTGACGCCGCGTTTGTCCAGAAATTGATAAATGAACATGAGACCGGCGCGGCTTCGCATCATAAACAGCTTTGGACTTTACTGGTTTTCCAGCTCTGGTTCGATAACTTTTTAAAGAAATAATTTTGCAGTTTTTTAGTCTTTTCCGGCAGGTTTGATCGAATAAACCGAATAGCTTCCGTCATCGTCGTATTCGAACCGCAAAAACTTCATTCCGGCTTTTTCCATCACGCGAATCGAAGCCGGATGATCGTTGTCAACGGACGTAAAAACCTCGGGCAGTTTCAAATCACTAAAACCGTACTCGATGATTCTTTCCGCGATTTCCGTTGCGTAACCTTTGCCCCACGAGCGCCGACTGAGAAAATAGACGAATTCCCAATCTTCTTTTTTTGTCGGTCGCGGGTAAATTCCGGCGTGCCCGACGTATTCGAGATTTTCCTTCGTAAATACAGCCCAGATATTAACGCTCTGCGGGTAGAATTTATTAAATAATTTTTGCCACCATTCTTCGGCTTGCGCTTCGGTCATAACGCCGTCGCCGACGAATTTCATCACCTCGGAATCGGTGAACAGACTTATCAAATCGGCTCTGTCATTTTCGGTATAAAGATTTAATCTCAGTCTTTCTGTTTCCAGCTCTTTCATAAAAGAAAAAGCCGGCGTTTCTTAAAAACGCCGGCTTACATTGAAATTCACGAATATTATTGAATAATCGAAAACTTGCTTTGTTTTTCGAGAATCTGTCCGCTGACGCGGTCTTTGATTTTGATTGTCAATTGGTAATCGCCGACCGGCATCGCGATCGTCGGAAGGAGTCTGGCGAGCGTCAGGCGCTGTCCCGAATCGCTCAAGCCTTCCCAATTTTCCGGCTGATTCAAAACTTCCTTGCCGTCTTTGGTCAGGATGTATGTTACGTCAACTGCCGGACGAAGCGTTGTCTGGTCAATTCCGGCGTTGTAAACCTGCATATAAATTCCGACTTCCTGACCTTTCTTATAAGTTCCGGACAAATTCGGAATCACTTTCGCGCTGCCGATAACGAACATTCCGCCGATGTCGCGCTCGTTTGTCGTGCGAAGCTTCGAAGCCAGAATAAGCGTCGAAGTATCGAGTTTTTTCTCATCGTATTTCGGAACCGTAAATCCGATACTGCGAATTCCTTTGTTGCCCGAACGAACGTCGCGCACGACAACGTCAACCTTATAAGTTCCCGGCGCTAACGCCACGGCTTTCTGATAGACGGATTTTCTGTCCTGCGTTTCGGCAAGTTCTTCGACGGTCGCGTTTGTCGAAACCGAATCTTCAAAAATACCCGAACGTTTGCCCGAAACCGCCATAATACGACCGAAAATATTCATATTCGCCGTTTGGAGTCCGCCGACGTTTTCGAAAACGAGTTCTCTATTATCGGCTTGAACCGTAAACGCCGTAATAACGCGTTCATCGGACTGGCGGAAAAATGAAACGTTTAATTGAAAATCAAGCGGATTATTATCAATAACGCCCGTATCCCCGCCCGCTAATGCCTGCAAATCGCTGTATTTGACTTGCGGCGGACGCTGCAGGTTGGTGAGGATTTCCATGCGGCGGAAAGGCGTATCCTGTTCGCGCATAAAGTTCTGGTTGTTATTTCCCGAAATGCGATCGCCTTTGTTGCCGTAACCGAGCTGTTCGGCTGTCGTTAAACCGGCGCCCGGAACCATCAACAGCGCGTCCTTTTCATACGGACTCGTCGCAATTCTGTACTCGCCTGTTCCGGTCGGATCAACGAATTCGATTTCGATACCGTCGCCGACATTATCTAAATGCCGATAAAACCAAACTTCGAACGGATACGTGGTGGTCGAACCGCCGCCTTCGTAGCTCGGACGGTCGTAAGAACCGCCTGCCGGGTGCGATTCTACCGAATCCGGCTTGCCCCATGTAATATAAATTCGTCCGCGATCGGTCATCCAACCCGGAATCCCCGAAGCGAAATGCTCGTTGGCATAAGCAATGCGCTCGTAATATTCTTCACGAAATTCGTTTTCTTCGGTATCCGGATTCGGGTCGCGGCGGCGCCAGAAGTTTTCGATAAAGTTTTCGCGTTCTTCATCCGTTTTCAGCTGATTGAACGCCCTTTTCTCTTCTGACGTGATAATGTATGCCACGTCTTTTTTAATCCAGTTTCGATAAACTTCCTTGACTTCGACTTTAACAGTTCTCGGTTTATTATTTGGGTCTTCATTAGGCGGCGTCGGTTCGGTTTTCTGCCCGAAACCGACCGAGACGCTCGTCAATAAAACCGACGACGTTAAAAGTAAATTGCGAATATAATTCTTCTTAGACATAACGGTAAAATTCCTCTTGTTTGTCGCAATAAAATTGCCTTCCGGCTCTTTATTTTTTTATAAATTTTGCTGTTAAGATTTTAGACAGTATTTGTCAATTATTCAAGATGCAGTGAGCGGCTTAAATGGTTGCTTTCTCCTAAATATCCGGTTCCTTTTGCCTTTTTTTGCCGAAAAACCACGCAATTAAAATCGAAACCAGGTACAAGATCATCATCGGCGTAGCAAAAAGCATTAAGTTTGGGATGTCGCCGGTCGGTGAAATAACCGCCGCAACAATCAAAATTATAACAAGCGCGAACTTCCACGACCTGAGCAGAAAACCGGCGTTTACGATGCCAATTCTTGCCAATACATAAGTTATCGCCGGCATTTGGAAAATCAATCCCATCGCCAGCATTATCAATGTAATAAAGTCGAAATAATCCGTCGCCCGGAGCATTATGTTAAAGTCCTGCCCGAGTCCCAGTAAATACCCGACCGCCGGAGGAAATAAAACATAGTAGGCGAATGCCGCTCCGATAACGAATGAAATGGTTGAAAGTCCGATAAACGGCGTTACATAGCGTCTTTCGTGTTTATATAAGGCGGGCGAAATAAAACCCCATATTTGCAGCAGCAAGAACGGAACGGACAGCGCGATTGCGGCATAAAGCGAAACCGTTACATAAAGCGTAAATGGTTCTGCTGCCGTAGTTACGATCAATTGTTCTTCGATACGCGAGCTTGCCGTTCCGCCGCTTACAACTTCCGCTACCTTCGATCCTTTTGGAACAATTACGCTTCCGACAAAAATATCTTCTTCCGTCAATACGCAAAGTTTTTCTTCTTCGCACTTTGCGATTCTCGAATTGACCGACGCGCCAATCGGAATTATCACCGCTCCGAGATTTGTCTTTTCATTAAATACAAATCGCGCCGTATCGCCTTCCTTAAAGCTTGTGAAGGTTCCGCCGCCCTCGATGCGCTTTTGTCTCTGGTCAGCGATTGCTTTTTGCACCGGAACCGCTAAAAAATTATAAATTTTATCCGACCAAGTCCAGCAAAATATAAATGCCAGAAAGATAAAGATTACCGACCGCACTAAACGGCGTCGCACTTCGTCCAAATGTTCTAAAAACGACATTTGAACTTCCGACTCTTCTTCTTCCTGCTTTTTTCTGTTGAAATTCATTACTGACGATGAGTTTGCGAATTTTATAACCAGTCCTGCTTTCCGGATGCTGCTTTTACGCTTTGTTCGGAAAATTTTTCTTCCGTTTCTTTTGCCGGAAAAAGCTTTTCAAAATCTTCCTGCTTAATCTCTTTTATCTCGGGTGATGCAATCAGAATCGGTTTGGCTTTGCTATCTTTTTGAATTGTATTTTCCGTTGATTGAACCGGTTTGGTCTGGTCCGTTTCCTTAAATTCTTCAAAATCAACTTCTTTTTCCCAGGTATTCTTGAAATCGCTCGTCGCACTACGGAATTCTGCCATCAATTTACCAGCCTTTCGCATCATCTGAGGCAACTTTCGAGGACCGAATACAATTAGCGCAATTGCGCCGATTAAAATCAATTCCTGCATTCCGATAGATTCAAATATAAATAAAAACAACTTCTTAACCTCTCGTATCAAACAAAAAACTGAGCAATTTCAATTTTTCATTCAGCGCATTCTTTTGATCCATAATTCGTAAACTATTGTTGTTAATCACCTTACCGTGAGTAGTTTTTCCCCTAACTTTTCAACTCGCCCGATTACCACGGCTGATTCCAATTTATTGATTAATAATTCAGCTTTTGCCTCTTCTAAACTTATCAATAATCCCCCTGCGGTTTGAGGGTCGTAAAGCGCGCTTTGCATTTCCCGCGAAACTTTTCCATCAAATTCTATCGTCTCCCCTACGTATTCTCGATTGTTTCGGTCGCCTCGGGTTAACATTTTCTGTTCGATCAGATTCAATACTTCGGGCAAAAGCGGAACTTTTTCCGATTCTATTTTGAAGGTTACCCTACTACCCTTCGCCATTTCAAACGCGTGTCCAAGCAATCCGAAACCGGTTACATCAGTACATGCATTCACACCAATTTCATTCATAACATTAGATGCTTCACGAGCCGAAGTAGTCATTGTTTTTAATGCCGATTCTTTTGCCTCCAGGCTCGCTTTTTCGTACTTTATCGCGGTGCTTATCACTCCGGTTCCGATTGGCTTTGTTAAGACTAAAACATCTCCCTCTTTCGCCTCCGAATTTCTAATAACTCTTTTAGGCTCAACAATTCCGGTTACTGAGTAGCCAAATTTCATCTCCTCATCATCAACCGAATGACCGCCCAGTATGACCACATCTTCGGAATTCATCGCCCTTTGTCCGCCAAGCAGTATTTTTTCTAAAATATCCCAATCCCCTTTTTGCGGAAAACAAACTATTGAAAGCGCCGTTAAAGGTTTTCCGCCCATCGCATAAATATCGTTTAATGAATTTATTGCCGCGATCTGTCCATAAATTTCAGGATCGTCTGCTATTGGCGTTAAAAAGTCGACAGTTTGCACGAGAGCGATTTCATTATTTAAGCGAAATACTCCCGCATCGTCCGACGTTTCAAATCCGACAATTACGTTTTCATTATTTTGTTTCGGAAGTTTGCTCAATACTTGAGCAAGTTCGCTCGGTGCGAGTTTAGCCACTCAACCCGCACAAGAAACCATTTCCGTTAAACGTTTATTACTCATATAATTAGGCTTACCTGCTGTTAGTTTAGTTTTCGAATAATCTCAACTTTATTCCAAATAATTTGTTTGAATTGAATTATTCCTTTAAGATTGCGTTGAAAATTCTATCTAAATCAATATCTCCGTAATATTCAATTTCAATTCTTCCACCAGTTCCTTTTCCGTCCGGGAGAATTTGAACGTTTGTTCCAAGATATCGTCTAAGTTTTGTTTCTGCTGCTTTTATATTTGCATCTATTTTTGGCTTAGAAATATTCTTTCCAAGTGCTTGCGTGTCTCCACGATTTAACCTTTTGACGGATTTTTCTGTTTCTCTTACAGACAGAGACATTTCGATTACGGTTTTTGCTATCTGTTTTTGTATTTCCGTATCATCAATCATCAACAATGCTCTTCCATGTCCGGCAGAAATCTTCTCTTCTTCGATTAGTCTTTGAATATCGTCGGGTAGTTTTAATAACCTCAATGAGGTTGTTACGACTGTTCGGTTTTTGCCTACTCGTTCGGCGACCATCTCTTGTGTAAGTCCGACCGTACTTATAAGGTTTTTATAGGCTTTGGCCTCTTCGATCGGATTTAGGTCATGCCTTTGAATATTTTCAACTAATGCGAGTTCCAAAAGCTTCGAATCAGAGACTTCCCTGACAACAGCCGGAACTTTTTGTAATCCTGCGCGTTGCGCCGCCCGCCATCTTCTTTCACCAGCAACGATTTGATACCTTGAGCCTCTGCGTCTTACAATTATTGGCTGAACAATCCCATTTGCGCGAATTGATTGTGATAATTCTTCTAAATTTTCTTCCTTAAACCTGGTTCGGGGTTGTTCGGAATTCGGCTCTATTAAATCTAAATCTAAATCTAATAATTCTTCCCCCGAACTCTTTGTATTCTCTTCACCTAATAATGCACTTAAACCTCTGCCTAATACTTGTCTAGCCATGACTTAATATCTCCTTTGCCAGTTGAATGTAACTTTCCGCTCCTCTTGATCTTATATCGTATAAAATTATAGGTTTTCCATAACTCGGCGCTTCAGCCAATCGGACGTTGCGAGGAATCACTGTCTTTAGCACTTGCTTTCCATAAAAATCTCTTAAATCTTTCGCAACTGCAGCCGATAGATTAGTTCTTTCGTCATACATCGTTAATAATAGACCTTCTATCGTTAGTTGCGGATTTAATCCGCGCCTCAATCGCGCTAAAGTATCAAACAATTCTGTCACTCCTTCTAATGCAAAATATTCACACTGAATTGGCACTAATAAAGAATCCGCAGCTGTTAGCCCATTCAATGTTAATAAACCCAGTGAGGGTGGACAGTCAATTATAATATAATCATATCGGTCTTTAACTCCTGATAAGAGCGTTTTCAGGCGATATTCCCTTCCTTCGGCATCTACTAGTTCTACTTCTGCTCCGGCTAAATTCTTATCTGCAGGTAGAACACTTAGCAGTGGTAATTCTGTAGGTAATACTACATTTTCAATAGGTTCCTGTAACAAAAGTACGTTATATAGTGTTTTCCTTGACAAAATCCGGGGAATACCCGACCCGGAAGTGGCGTTCCCCTGTGGATCAGCGTCAACTAATAATACTCTTTTTTCTTCAACAGCTAGCCCTGCTGCAAGGTTTACAGCAGTTGTTGTTTTCCCGACTCCACCTTTCTGATTAGCAACGGCTATTATTTTTCCCATTTTTTTTACCTAAATGAAGTATTTAGTTAAAAAGTATCATAACCGGCTTTCATTTACTAACCTCATACATCACTATGTGGCACGTTTTACATTTTGGATTTTCAAAATGTAAAACGTGCCACATAGTGATAAAAACGCATCAAACTGCTTGGGAAGATTTTTTGGAGGTCAGGTGAATTAAAATCGTAGAAATAGCTGATGGTGTAAGACCGCTAATTTTTCTAACCTGGCTAAAAGTATTTGGTTTAGCTCTTTCCAACCGTTCAACCATTTCATGTGACAAGCCGCTAATATTATTAAATCGAAAATTTTCAGGAATTTTTAGGGCATCGTAATTATCAACTCTGGCAGTAGCATTTCTCTGATGTTCGATATAACCTTCATATAGGTAATCAGCCAATGCGGTTTCCAATTCCGTTAGTTTTACATCTGAAGCAATTTCGTCGGGCAAAAGTCGGTGAATAAATTCAGGCGTAACGCCTTGTCGCATGGAAAGCTGCGCAAGAGTTATAGAATCGCCTAAATCATAACCCAGCATATTCGAGATACTTGAGTATTCTTTAGAAGAACGCTTAAAACGTGTATTGGTTAACGAAGACTTTAGAGTTACAAGGCGATCGGATTTTGAATTAAATCTTTCCCATTCTGAATTCCCTAGCAATCCGATTTCATGTCCTTTCGGAGATAGCCTCTGATCGGCGTTATCATGTCTGAGAGTTAATCTGGATTCAGCACGAGAGGTAAAAAGGCGATATGGTTCATCAACACCGTGTTGAATTAGATCATCTATTAAAACACCGATATACCCTTCATTTCTCCGCAAGACCACACTTTGGCGTTTTTCAACCTTAAAGGCGGCATTAATCCCAGCCATCAGTCCCTGACATGCCGCTTCTTCATAACCGGTGGTGCCGTTGATCTGTCCGGCAAAGAAAAGACCGCTAATTTTCGTTGTTTCCATAGTAGGATAGAGATTACGCGGATCAACGAAATCATATTCTATAGCATACCCTGGACGAATAATCCTTACGTTTTCAAATCCCGGAATAAGTTTTAGTAACTCCTGCTGCAAATCTGCTGGAAGCGAGGTAGAGAAACCATTCAAATAGACTTCATTGGTATCGTGTCCTTCGGGTTCGAGAAAAAGTTGATGACGATCCTTATCAGCAAATTTGACGACTTTATCCTCAATAGAAGGACAATACCTAGGTCCGACACCTTTTATCTTTCCTGAGTAGAGCGGTGACTGGAAAAGATTTTCGCGAATCTTATGATGTAGTTTCTCGCTCGTATATCCTATGTAGCAATTAATTTGAGGCTGCTCAATTTTTTCAGTTGAAAACGAAAAGGCAACCGGATTGTCATCGGCTGATTGAGGCTCGAAAGCATCCCAATCAATTGTTCGTCCGTCAAGTCTTGGAGGGGTGCCTGTTTTAAGTCTACCTACCGGAAAGCCGAGTTGTTTTAAGTTTTGGGCTAAATCGATCGAAGCCATTTCTCCGGCTCGACCGGCAGAAAAAGTTTGACGACCCGTATAAATCGTTCCATTCAGAAAAGTTCCGGTCGCGACAATAACGGCTTTTGCACCCAAACGCCGTGAATCCTGTAAATCAACCCCGATAACCTTATTATTCTCAACAATTAACCCACCAACAACGCCTTGGCGAAAATGCAAATTCGAAGTGGATTCAAGCATCCGACGCATTTCTAAACGATAAAGAGAACGGTCGGCTTGTGCGCGCGGTGACTGGACAGCCGGACCGCGTGAACGATTTAGAAGACGAAATTGTATTCCGGCACGATCAATAATCCGTCCCATAATCCCGCCAAGCGCATCAATCTCACGAACAACATGTCCTTTAGCAATTCCGCCAACTGCCGGATTACAGGACATTTGACCTATTAAATCAAGATTTATAGTTACCAGAGCCGTTTCGGCGCCCAGACGAGCTGATGCTGAAGCAGCCTCGCAACCCGCATGTCCGGCACCAATCACAATCACATCGAAAAATTCATCAAAAACCATATTTTTTAGATGCCTAAGACAAAATTAGCGGGCAAGCCCGCTTCTAAAGCAACTAATAATTCTAATCGAATACAAAAAATTTGCCAATAGCAAACAAGCACCGTGAGCCTAACATGAATTAGCTCAGCAGTTTAAATAAATTCACAAATCACCATTTAGCAATTAATTTTGGATTAGAGCTTGAAATAGACTGAAATCGTGCAACACGTACTTTATCATTATCACGAAATGAAATAAGCGGAATAAAGCCCTGTTCAAGAATTCTTTCAAGAGCCGACTCGGTCAAAACAATTTCCGCACACGGCTTTGATCTTGTTTCACCATTATCCTGAAAAAAGTGCAACGGAAGATTGTCTAGTTCAGAACAAAAACTATCTGCCATTTCCCAGCCATAGAGTCGATAACTTTGGGCTAAGAGCAAAATCGAAGCAAAACTTGGGTTCATCCAGAGATAATTTTGATGAAGTAAAGTTCCAGTAAACTCTTCGAAAGCAAAGTTTTCTAATGAATCGGTTGCCGACCCGTAAGGAATTCGACCAAGTATCTTCATCGGAGTTAAAGCGATGAAGCCGGCTTCTGTTGTAGATCGCAGAGCATTCCAAAGCTTTGCTTCATCTGAATCATTTAAAGCTTTTAGATCAGACGCGCCTGACAAATCTGAAAAGTCATTGATACCGAAAATTTCCGGTTTTAAATGTGAAATAAAAGGCGCATTAAATGAACTTGAAATTTTGCCGAGACGCATTAAAGTTGCTACGTCATCGACATTAAGTTCAAACGAATAGTTCCCGCCAATTACGGCAAATGATTCCTCAGCAAAACTTCCAGAAGTTCCAACAGATAATTGCCGACAAAGGAAAGAGTCGGCTAAACTATTGACAGACTTGAGATTATCAGAAAGCTCCTGCTTAGAAACGTCCGAAATAAAAATCTTCAAATCAACGTCGGTTTCAAGTCGCCGGGTCAAAAAATAAAGTCCGCGCCAAGCCGATTCCAATGTTTGAAATTTCGGGTGATGTAGAATCGCCCTCATCAGTTCAGAGATCGTGTCATCAACGGCAGAGATTAAATTAGACTGCTCATTTTCATCAATCCGTATTAAGTGCGGTGTAACGATCTTAGAAACGAACCTGCCGAGTTCGGAATTATCGACAGTTCGAGGTTTAACGGAAGCCGCTGAATCGGGCGGACTGTTCAAAATGAAATCGAGAAGATTGTCAGTTTCAACCGGCGGCGAATCATTATTTCGAGACTGATCTCGACTATCGTCGGTTTGGCTCTCATTACCGACAAACCACGAGCGAACTTCGTTCGCCGCCATGTTGAAAGTATCGGGATTGGAAAGCCGTTGGCGAATATCACGCAAATCGGCAAAAAGCGAGACGTTTCTAAAAAGGTTATCGGGATGGAAATCGTCTAATTCAAAAAATTCGATGGATAAATTCTCTGCTTCGGCTCCATGCCAGTCGAGTTTCAACGTAACATTGAGTCTTTTAAGAATTTCATCAAAATTGTCGCGGTCAAGTACGATCGGGCGTCTGTCGATCAGCTCTTTTTTAGTTGAATCTCCGCTCCAATCGCCAAGCAAAAGAACATAAAACGGCGGTTCTTCAGGCACGGGAACCGCCGCGTTTTCCAATGTAAATTCGGATTCAAAATTATTATCGGTCGGAAGCATAAACAGAAAACCTCTATATTATATAAATGCAGTAAATATTAAACCTCTGGAAAAAAAAGTCAATCAATAAAACAAAGAATTTACCAAGAAAGAACTTACTTTCCCAATTGAAAAATATTTTGCGTCGGAAGCAAGACCTGTTTTACTCAAACAAAGTCAGATAAATGACGAAGCTTATCGTTACAGTTTGGAGCTGTTAAAGGTAGAATATGGAATAAAACCCATCCTTGAAGAAATAAAACCCATCGCTCGAAGTCAAGGCTTCCGCATTGCGATCGTCAAAACATATTCGCATCGATGTACAACTTGCGGTATTAAAATTTTAACATCCGATGGACACACAATTGTTGAAGCGGCACATATAATCCCTTTCAGCATTAGCAAAAATGATGATCCGCGCAATGGCTTGTGTCTTTGTCGGTCGTGTCATTGGGGATTCGATGAAGGTTTAATAAGCGTTTCTGCGAAATACGAGGTTATAACTTCTCCACAATTAACCATTAATAGCAATTTACCTTCATACATTGTGACGCTTGCCGGACGTGGAATTATTCATCCAGTTGAAGAAAAGTTCCTGCCCAATTTAGATAATTTAGCCTGGCATCGAAAAGAAGTTTTCAGAATTCGATAAATAATTAAGAAATTTTGAAATACCTTTCTTTACTATTTCGGAATTCTAGCATTTTTCTCAAGCTCTTAACTTCGTTTTATTGGTATTAAGTAGTGGGACTGAATTATTTTATAAATGCTTTTAAAGCGCGTTCAATAATTATCGGAAAGCCAGGTGGATTCAAATTTAAACATCCATAAAATAATTAGGTCCAGTTACTTATCTTTAGATCAAATTTATAAATAATATGGCTAACAATTGGACTAGAGAGGAATTGATTATCGCATTTAATTTGTATTGCAAAATTCCTTTTAGCAAAAGTGTTAAATCCAATCCTGAAGTTATCAAAGTTGCCAATTTAATTGGTAGAACTCCTTCATCAGTTGCTTTCAAACTCGGGAATTTTGGAAGTTTTGACCCGGAGTTGAAAAAACGTGGAATTGTCGGTTTAAAAAATGCAGGAAAATTGGATAAAGAAATTTGGGACGAGTTTAATACGAATTGGGAAAAGCTCGCATACGAAAGCGAGATTTTAATAAATAAACGTCAATATGAAAGTTTGGAAGAAGATTTACGATTTGAAATCTCTGAAAACATAGTCGGAAAGGAAAAAGAAAGGCTTGTTAAAACCCGAGTAAACCAAGCATTCTTTAGGACTTCGATTCTTTCACTATACAATAAAAAATGTTGCATAACAGGACTGAATATCCCTGATTTATTAATTGCAAGTCATATCATTCCCTGGTCAAAAGACGAAAAAAACAGACTGAACCCAAGAAATGGATTATGCCTAAATGCAATGCATGATAGAGCTTTCGACAAAGGATATATTACCATTACGCCTGATTATAAAGTTAAAATTTCGAAGTATTTCGATGATTTTGCAAAAGACAAAACTGTAAGGGAAACTTTCCATAAATACGACATGCAAGAAATATTATTGCCCGACAAATTTTTGCCGAATGTAGAGTTTCTCTATTATCACAACGAAAAGATTTTTATAAAGTAAAATTGTTTCTTAAATTTTAAAGATTTTCAAAAAATCTATTTCTAAGCTCTAAACACAAAATAATTGCTGTATTTAGAAAATGATGCCGAAAAAACAATAACATACCTCGAAAGACGGCTTCTTGGAGTTTTGTGGAAGCAATTTTTATCATATAACCCTGTATTCTGTAGTACTTGAATTTCTGATTTCCCAAAACTAACAACTCTCCCCTTTCATTTTCAGTCATATATGTTTTGTAGATTGCCTACAGAACTTTAACGGCGATATTCATTCGGGTATAAATCGGGAAACCAGTAACCTGCTGCTGCTGCCGGAAAGCCGAGCCGGACTGCGCCTTTTTCCGAGCGTGAAAGAACCAATCCTTCGTCGAGAAGTTCCTTTAAGACATTGCGCCCAGTGCGTTCGCTCATTTGTATAATTTGAGAAACTTCGCCGCGCGGCATTTCTCCTTTGATTGCCAGCGCTTTTAGAACTTCCGCCGTGCGCGGGTGGAGCGGCGACAGAGATTGACCTTTTTCGTCGGCAATCAGACCGGCATTTCGCAGAGCGACGTATTTTTCGAGCCGTTCAAGAAACTTGTCGAGCGCCAGCAGATTGTTCATATATTCGGCTTGATCGAGACAAATTTCGAGAAAGAAACGGCAGAATTCGGTTAAGGTTCGGTCGGACAAATTTCCGCGTCCGTCCAGATCATTTTCGCGTTCAAAATCAGCCGATGCCAGAAATGCCCGGTAATTGTCGCGCCGCCGAGCAAGCCCCCGGCTGACATTCCACAATCCGTACCCGCCAAGCCCAATTTTGGTAAAATAAGCATCCGTAAAAAGCCTTGTGACGCGCCCGTTACCATCTAAGAAAGGGTGAATCCACATCAGACGATGATGTGCCGACGCGAGCGCAATGATCGGGCGCAATCCGTGCATTTTCGCGGGATTGTAAACTTCCTCAAATCTCTTGAGAAAATCATCGAGCGATTCCGGCACGGGCGGCAAATGACGACCGACTTCGACGAACCTTTCGCGCAGTTTCCCGGCTTCGACAAAAGCCGTTTCGCCGCTGCCGCCGCCGGCTACATATCGCAGACTTTCGGGCAGTTTTTCATAAAAATTTTCGTGAATCCAGAGCAGAAAATCTTTTGAAACAATATTTGTTTCCGGTTCGCTGTTTAAAAGCTCGATGATTTTTTCCTGTAATTCGATATGAATCAGGCTTTCGATCTGCAAATCGCGTTTGTCGCATTCGGATGAATAATCATTTTTCATCGCGCGTTCGATATTTACGGGGTGAACATTGTGCCCTTCGATCAGATTGGTGTAATAGCTGCCCGTGATGCGCAGAAGTTTTTTGACCTCTTCCAGCACAACGGGCACGAGCCTACCTTCGAGCCGGGCGGATGCGGCAACGA
Source organism: Acidobacteriota bacterium (assembly GCA_031411895.1). GTDB lineage: Bacteria > Acidobacteriota > Blastocatellia > Pyrinomonadales > Pyrinomonadaceae > JAFDVJ01. The sequence continues at coordinate 65,359 of JANOBZ010000022.1, forward strand.
TTTCCTTCACTAAATCTTCCAGTTCGCCTGTTTGCGCCGGAAAAAGAGGTTCAAATTGGGTAATTGACGAATACATTTTGCCTATGTTTTTGCCGTTTTTTGAGTAAAGGTAAAAACAATTTTTGCAATAACATAGCAGAAAATCTAATTACTGAAATGCCATATTTTTGCCGATATGTTTGCCGAAATAAGTCCAACAGTATTTTTTTGAATATTGCAGGTCTACTTTGCCTTCAAAACATACCAGGTTGAACGCGCCTTGCCTTGCTGTTCGATGAAATTATCCCGCACAAGCTCACGCAGCCGGACTTTCAAAGTGTTTCGATTGATCTTGGTTAAAGCTTCCAATTCCGCAATGGTCAATCGCTCATGGTCTTTTAAAAGCTTGAGAATTTCGCTCGATGCTTTCGGCAAAATTTGTGTGATAATTTTTTCGCGTTCCAGTTTTGTCGAAAGTTTGTCCTTTTGTTTTTTCAAACATTTTAGAAAAAACAGACACCATTTTTCCCAATTAGCTTTTTCATCGCGCAGGGTTTTCTGCGTTTGCCGGAGAGCTTTGTAATAAAGGTCTTTGTTTTCTTCAATGATGCTTTCGAGCGAGATATAAGGCACATATTCATAGCTCGAACGAAGAAGAAGTAAGGTTGTCAGAATCCGCGAAATTCTGCCGTTTCCGTCTTGGAAAGGATGTATCGCCAGAAAACAAACGACGAAAACGGCAATTATCAAAAGTGGATGAATCGTTTTGTTTTCAACGGTTTTATTGAGCCAGCCGACAAGCTTTTCCATTTCCCGCGGCGTTTCAAACGGCGAAGCGGTTTCAAAAACAATCCCGATTTCTTTGCCGTCGGCATCAAAAGCAACCACATTATTTGAAAGCTGTTTGTAATTTCCCCGGTGCGCGGTGTCTTTGCTCGAAAATTTTAGCAGAACCGAGTGAAGTTGTTTAAGGTGATTCTCGGTCGGAGTTATTTCCCGCCAGGATTCAAAAATTAGTTCCATCGCTTCGGCATAACCGGCGACTTCCTCTTCATCGCGCGAATTGAATGAATACTGTTTGAGATTTGAAAGCAGGGTTTCAATCTCTCTATCAGTCAGCTTGACGCCTTCGATTCTGGTCGAAGAACCGACGCTTTCAATGGTTGCAACGTGCCGCAAAACGGATAATCTTTCGGGCGAAAGATTCTGCAATACATTCCATTTTCCTTTGAATTCATCAATCTCCGAAATAAGATTTAGAATCTCGTGAGTGGGCGAAAATTCAATAGTAATTTTATCCAAAGATTCGAGCATACCCGATATTATACCCGATTATACCCGATTCCTATATTACTGGCTCACAAATTTTTGTATTATATGAAGTTTCGCGTTTTTCATAATTTATCCTTCCGGATTCGGTTATGAGGATAAAAATCGTTTTGCTCTTTGACTGAAAAACAATCGAATAATACATTAAAGTCAAAAATGGCACGAATCGAATACGGACAAACCTGGTGGGGCAAACAATGGCTGGGCGCATTGACGGCAGTGGATTGGGACAATCGTCTGCCGCGCGGAAAAACATACGCGAACAACGGGTCGGTGAGACATTTCGAGATTGGCGAAAATCAAATTAGCGCCAAAGTTCAAGGTTCTTCAATGTATCGGATCTCGATCAAGATTCCGCCGTTGACTACCACGCAAAAAAAAGAACTGTTAGACCGGATCGCCGCAGATCCGGCGATAATTTCAGGACTTCTCAACCGCAATCTTGATCCGCAAATCCTAAAAATCGCCGAATCCTGCGGAATTCAGGTTTTTCCGCGTCGCTGGGATGATTTTTCGATGAACTGTTCCTGTCCCGATTGGGCAGTGCCGTGCAAACATCTGGCGGCGGTCGTTTACATCGTCTCGCGCGAGATTGATAAAAATCCGTTTGTCGTCTTTAATCTCCACGGGCTTGATCTGCTCGCCGAACTCGGTCGGCGCGGCGTCAAAGTCGAAAAACAGGCAAAGATCTCAATTCCCAAAACAAATGATCTGCTCGTCACCGATTCAGCCGAAAGTGCAAAAGAATTTGTGTTTGACCGGGAAAACTACGCCGGTCTTGATTTTACGGTGATCGAGTCTTTACTGGAACAGCTTCCGCGTCTGCTTTCGCCAAAACCTTTGTTTTATGAGCGCGGTGATTTTCGTGAGCTTTACATCAAAGCCCTGAAATCGGCGGCGAAGGAAGTTTCCAGATATTTTTCCCGTTTGGACGAAATGGCAGAGGCAAGCCGAGGTCAGGAAGATGAACCGAAAAAGTCCGGGCGCGGAAACTACCGACGCTTTCCGGCAATTATTCCGCCGGTCATTAAAGCGCAGGACTGCGTCAAAATCACGCTCGACAAAAATTTGCAGATTGCTGCGCTCAACGCCGGAAATTGTCAAAATCTCGATGAACTCGTTGACGTACTTGGCAGGATCGAAGAGAAAGACCTGTTCGATTATCACGATTCGGTGATCGCGCTGAGAACAATCTGTTTTTTCGCGCTTAACCTTGTCAAACACGGCGGGGTTCTGCCGCAATTGGTCGAAACCGGAGAAAAAACTTTTACGGTTCGCTGGCTTCCGGCGACAATCAATGAATCGGTCGGAACGGTTTTCAAACAGATTCATTCGCTGATGCCGCCCGGAATTGTGTTTTTCCAAAACCAGAGCGAGAAAAATAGATCCAGGGAAACTCCGGTCAGCGGCGAAAGCCAAACTCTGGCGCTCTGCGCGTTGTTTCTGACGCATTTTATCAAAAAGTGGAACGGTATCCTGTCCGATTGGAAATACGCGGCGAAACTCGAAAAGGCGGGCGAAATGTTTTTCGATGCAAAGCCGCACCGTTTTGCCAGACCGGAAGAATCTTCCGTGCCGGAAACCGTTCAACTCTGGCTGAATCGTTTTTCGCTGCCGCACAAAAATTTCGTGCCTGCCCTGCGCATCAAGGATTTTGAGGAAACCGGAAACGCTTTGTTCGGCGTTGATGCCCTCGTTGAAAACAAAAAAGAACCGCTTTCCGCGCCGATCGAATTAAGCAAATTCTTATCCGCCCCAAAATTTCAACCGGTTAAGTTTGACGTTTTAAGAGATCTGTCGCTGCTTGCCGAATATTTTCCCGAACTCGGCGACCTGGTGCGCGCCGAGGGAAAACAAACCTTATTTTTCGATTCCGACCGGTTCGCTGCTTTGTTTTTCGAAATTCTGCCCGTGATGCGGCTTTTCGGCATCAATCTGATCCTGCCGAAATCGCTCAAACATCTCGTTCAACCGCAAATTTCGATGAAAATGAAAAAGAAAACCGGCGAAACGGGCGCAGCATTTTTAAGACTCGACGATCTGCTTGCCTTCGACTGGCAGGTCGCCCTCGGCAACGAGAATTTAACGCCGGCGGAATTTGCCAAACTCGTCAAAAATTTATCCGGCATCGTCAATCTCAAAGGTCAATACGTTTACCTCAACGCGGAAGAATTGGATAAACTGCAGAACAATTTGCTGAAAGAAGAAAAGATTTCGACCGGCGAACTTCTGCAAGCCGCTTTAAGCGAAGAATATCGGGGCGCCACTGTTTCGCTGAGCGAAGAACTGCGCCGGACGATTAAAGATCTAACCGAGATTCCGGCGATACCTCTGCCCGAAAATTTATACGCCGAAATGCGTCCTTATCAGCTGCGCGGATTTGAATGGCTTTACAAAAACACCCTGCTTGGTTTCGGCAGTTTAATGGCTGACGACATGGGATTAGGCAAAACTTTGCAGGTCATTGCCGCGCTTTTGAAATTCAAGGAAGAAAATCGTCTGGAAAACGAAAAAGCACTGGTCATCGTGCCGACCAGCCTTTTAACCAACTGGCGTAAGGAAATCGAAAAATTCGCGCCTTCGCTCGTCGTCGGCATTTATCACGGCGCGACTCGTGACTTTGCGCCCGAAAATTACGATGTGACTTTAACGAGTTACGGTATCATCCGCAGCGATTTGGATAAATTCAAAAAGGCGAAATGGTTTGCCGTCGTCGTGGACGAAGCGCAGAATATCAAAAATACCGCGACCGCCCAGACGAAAGCCGTTAAATCGCTGAAAGCTAAAACCTTTATCGCGATGAGCGGAACGCCGGTCGAAAATCGCCTTTCGGAATACTGGAGCATTATGGATTTCGCCAATCGCGGTTATCTCGGATCGCTTAAAAAGTTTCACGAGAATTTCGCCAAGCCGATTCAGAACGAAAAAGATCATAATGCGCTCGAAAGATTTAAGAAAACAACCGCACCGTTTCTGCTTCGCCGTCTGAAATCGGACAAATCAATCATTTCCGATCTTCCCGACAAGATCGAAAACGATCAGCTTTGTTCGCTGACCAAAGAACAAGCCGCCGTTTACGAAAACACCGTCAAAGCCGCGCTCAAAACAATCGAAGGCGCGGAGGAAAATTTTGCGCGGCAGGGTTTGGTTCTGCAGATGATTCTCGCCCTCAAACAAATCTGCAATCATCCGGCGCAGTATCTCAAAAAAGGATCGGACTCGCCGGAACTCTCGGGCAAAGCCGTTTTGATGCTTTCCTTGCTCGAAAACATTCTCGAAGCCGGCGAAAAAACTCTGATCTTCACGCAATACCGCGAAATGGGCGATCTTCTCGTAAAATTTATCGAGCAGAAATTCGGCGCGGAAACATTATTCCTGCATGGCGGAGTTTCGAGAAAACGACGCGACGAAATGGTCGAAACCTTTCAAAACGAGCGTACCAATAAAATTTTCATTCTTTCGCTCAAAGCGGGCGGCACGGGCTTGAACCTGACGGCAGCTTCGAACGTCATTCACTACGATTTGTGGTGGAATCCGGCGGTCGAAGCGCAGGCGACCGACCGCGCTTACCGCATCGGTCAGCAGAAAAACGTAATGGTGTATCGCCTGATCACCGGCAACACTTTTGAAGAACGCATCAACGATATGATCCGAAGCAAACGCGAGCTTGCCGATCTGACGGTCGGCACGGGCGAAAATTGGATCGGCAATCTGCCTAATAAGGATTTGCGGGATATTTTTGAATTGCAACACGACCGGTAGAAAATCGATAATCTACAGATGTTGGTAGAGTGCGAGAATTTTTCTGCAAGTTTTAGCAACGTGCCTCATTCGGATATTCTTGAAGATTTTACCAAATATAGGTTTAATTTCGTGCTATTCGATAAGATTTTCACATTTACATATCTAAATAATAAGATTTTCACAGCCATTTTAAGAAAATCACAGTGTCGCTATGCTAAAATAAGAATTTAGTATGAATGAAAATGCCGAAAAATCTTTGCCGTATCCAATCGGTTTAATGGCAGTCATAGAAGAACTAAACCTCCGGGTTCCGCTTCCGTCCGTTCGGTCAAAGGCTTCAGCGGGAGCCAGAAAAACTCTGATTGAAAACGGGATTGTTTTTGAACAATATCCAAAAACTTATGGTGTGGATGGTTTGTATGAAAACTTAAAATTTGCGATGCGTTATGAACCGATGGATTTGGGAATAATGCGGGCGGCTTTTGAGAAAATCGACGCACAACAACTCGAAGTTTGGATAAGCTCGGAAAAAACAAGTATTTATGCTCGTAAAATATGGTATCTCTATGAATTATTGACTGAAAATATTTTAGATATTTCTGATGTTCCGCCAACCGGTTATGTTGATTTATTAAATCCTAAACTCCATTTCACCGGCAAAACCAAACAAATTCAAAGACAGAGAATCAATGATAATTTATTGGGAAATCGTGATTACTGCCCGATGATCCGGCGAACCGAAATACTGGAAAATTTAATTTCACAAGACTTTAGCCGGGAGGCAAAATCAATCATTGCGGAAAGTGATCCGATAATCTTAGCCAGAGCCGTAAATTTTCTCTATACCAAAGAAACAAAATCTTCGTTTGCCATTGAGGGCGAAAAGGTCAGTAAAAACCGGGCTGAGCGTTTTGTAACGGCTTTAACCCGGGCGACCGATTTTAAACCGACTGCCAAAGAAAGTTTCGTCAGTCTCCAAAATTCAATTGTTGACAGCCGCTATGCTGAATCCGATTGGCGAATTTTACAAAATTTTGTTGGTCAAACGATGCGGGATTATAGCGAGCAAATTCATTTTGTCACTCCAAAACCCGAAGATGTCGAGAGTTTAATGAAGGGTTGGATGAAATTTGTCGGGAGACTGCAAAATTCGGAACTGGACGCAGTTTGTGCCGCCGCCGCAATGTCGTTTGGATTTGTTTTCATTCATCCATTTGAAGACGGTAACGGCAGAATTCATCGTTTTCTGATTCACCACGAACTTGCTCGCCGGGAATTTGCTCCGCCTAATTTTATTTTTCCGATTTCCGCCGTAATGTTACGCGAGAGAGTTGATTACGATAGATGTTTAGAAAGGTTTTCCTCGTCGGTTTTGCCTTTTATTGATTATTCCACGAATCCCAAAGGCGAAGTAACCGTTGAAAATGAAACAGCCGATCTGTATCGTTACTGGGACGCTACTGCGTTTGCCGAATTTCTTTATCGCTGCGTCGCAGAAACAATCAATCGGGATTTAACTGAAGAATTAGGTTTCCTGCAACTCTTTGATTCGGCGATGCAAGCCGTCAAGGAAATAGTTGATATGCCTGATCGAAAAGCCTCGCTTCTAGTGCGTTTTATTCTGCAAAATCGCGGGACTTTATCAAAAAACAAACGTCATGATTTTATTGAGTTGAGCGATGAAGAAGTTTCAGCAATTGAAAAGTCAATCCAGGAAATCTCTGTGCAGAAAATGTGAAGATTTTCTTCAAAAAATGCGTTGATGCTATACTTCTCAACTATGGAAGATAACGAAAAAGTTATTGATTATCTGGAGCAGCAAATTCCTGAACTCGCCGCCGCCGCGACAAAAATCGCTTACTGGCAAGCCCTAGCTTCCGGCAGCAGCGTTTTAATTTCTGAAAATGGCGAAATAGTCGAGGTTTTTCCTGACGGAACACGAAAATTTATTCAAAAAACTGATCCTTACATTAAAGCCGATCAACGCAAATTCGTTATAAAAAAATGAATTTATTGGAAAACACCCGCAGATTACGGATGTTCGCCGGTCCGAACGGTTCGGGCAAAAGCACAATTAAATCCATTCTCAGACCGAATCTGCTGGGATTTTACATCAATCCCGATGAAATTGAAGCCGAAATAGCTAAGTTCGATTTTCTTGATTTTGGTCATTACAGAATTCAGACCGATAAAAAGGAAGTTCTTGATTTTTTTCAAAATTCCAGCCTTCTTAAAAACGCCGGTCTATTAGATGAAGCTGAATTGCTGCGTTTCAATGAAAATTGTCTTGATTTCTTTGAAGTTGTCGTAAATTCTTATTATGCCTCGGTGGCATCGGATTTTATTCGTCAAAAACTCGTTCGTTCTCATCAATCTTTGACATTTAAAACGGTAATGTCTTCACCTGACAAAATTATTTTTTTGACTAAAGCTCAACAGTTGGGTTATCGAATATATCTGTATTATGTTGCAACGGATAGTCCGCTGATTAACATTTCTCGCGTCAATTACCGCGTTAAAACAGGCGGACATGATGTTCCCTCCGACAAAATCGAATCCCGCTATTATCGATCCTTAGACTTACTTTCCGAAGCTGTAAAATTTACTAACCGGGCTTATATTTTTGACAATTCAGGCAATGAATTTCAATGGATCGCCGAGGTTACCGGCGGTAACCAGATTGATATTAAAACGGAATATTATCCAACGTGGTTAAAAAAATACCTACTGGATAAAATAAGTTGATAATCATTTTAATTACCAACCTCCTTATTCTTTCAAAAAGATAAGGAGTAAATCTCATTAATCGCTGACGAGCATATGAAGATACGGCATCAATACATTTGAAACGCGGTTGATTTGAGCAAAACGCCATAATTCATCCATTGTGATTAACCTTTTTCGCCACGCATCTTTCAATGCTTCCATCGCAACATCCAGACCGATTTTATTTCGGTATTTGAAGCAATCGGCAACGGTTTTGGCGGACGAATAGACTCTGATCGTTCCGCCTTCAACCTGACGTTCTTCAATTCCGGCACTAAACATTTCGCTGCTCATCCGAAAAACCCGATTTTGAACTGAACGGATACGCGGAACCGCTGCATTGCGATCAACCGCAAGCCAAACTTGAAAGGGATTTTGGGTCGTTAAATTGTGAAATTGGAGAGCGGTCAAAAGACAAAAAACTCCGTTCGGCACAAGATGCTGCACCTCAAGCAAACTTTGATTTTCATCGAACTGCGTTTCGGGCAGCGTATAAAGTCCGTGTCCAACCTGCAATAGTTTTCCCTGTTTTACCAGGCGGCTCAAATAAACGCTCGGAATCTTTTCCGCAATTAAATCCTTCGGCTTGATTACCTTATTTTCTTCCGCAATTTCGAGTATTCTTTCGGACAATTTCATAATTGATGCGGATTCGCTTCAATTATAAGTGAATGGAGTTAATTTACAACAATACTAAATTCTTAAATTTATATTTCATAGTAAAAATGTAAGTTCCGAACTCACATTTCTGGTACGGAACATGAGTTTATTTTAGTGCTAATATCTACACTAATAGTATTGAAATCAGCTCTAAAATAAACTTCCTTTGAACTATACCCGATTTCATACCCGATTATACCCAATCCCTTAATTCTTTTTGGATAAAAAACCGTATAGATTTCGATAATTGTAAGGAGTTTTATCCAAAATTCGTTGGAAATTTTCATTCTAACTCAATTATCTGCTTCTACCCTGCGAATAATCTTTTTCAAAATCATTAACGCGGTTTTTGTTCTTTTCCCGTTCAGTGGCAGGATTTAATATCGGCTCGGAAAAACTTACTTCGAGTTGGATTAATTCGCTGCCCGTTGATTTTTCAAATTCTGAATTATCTTTTGAGTTTCTTTCTGAGCCGACAGATTTTTCTCGATGTCCAGATTCAAAAATGGTTCGGTCAGATATTTTTGTTTGAGCAGGCTGCTTTGCAATTTCCAGAGCAGATGCAGAAGAAAGAATTTCGCCAGATTTAACTGTTGAATCATGATATAGAAATCCAGTAGTTTGATTTCGATCTGACTCCATTTTTGTTCGATCTGTTTCGCCAGCAAGTAATTTTGCTCGATCAATGCTTGATTCCGTTCGGTCAGTAGTTGATTTTGGCGTTTCAGCTGCTCGATCTCTTCCGCCTTCAAGGTTAAGTTTTTGGGTAAATTCATTTTTAACTCCGATTAAATATTCCGTGTCGCGCACGTGGTCATAATTTAAACCGTTCTTTTGTAAGTTTTGCCAAGAATAGTTTTTGGCAATGGATGAAGACTTGAACGCAAGATCATCTTTTTTGAAGCTGAAACCGTTCATTCTGCCGGTTTTTTCGGAAATATTGGGTCGCACATCAAAACCGGATTTCTGAAGGCTTGAAACGAATTCTTGCGTGGTCGGCTCGTCCTTCAAAATGTCATCAATTGTCAGTTTCGCTTCCGCCATCACGGATAATTCGTTCGTGCGCTCCATTAGCTTGAATTCGCTGCTCTTGAATCTGCGGTCGCTTGTTTTTATGTATTCGACTTGTTTTAACCCGAATTCTTTTTCGAGTTCCTTAGTCGCTTTGATCGCGCGATCGGCAATTTCCCATTCTTTGACGGTCGTGCCATCCTCGCGAATCCTGCCGGCGATGATGTGAAAATGCTCATATTCCTTGTCGTGGTGCTCGACGACCAGAAAGGGAACGTTTTTGAAGTCGAGTTTTTCGAGCAGCTTTTCGGCAAATTCGATTTTCTTTTCCGCTTTCACCTTTTCGCCCGCAGCGAACGAAACGGAAATGTGCGCCGCCTGATTTCTGACGCGCGTGTTGAGCTTGTTGTAGATCTCAAATTCCTGTTTGATCTCAGCTTGCGTGCCGAAGCTTCCCGCCAAAATTTCGGGCTGTTTGTTCGCTCCCTTGTTCTCGCTCAAAACGTATTGGATTGCACCTGCGGAACTGCCCGTGCTGCCGACCTTTGCGATTGCCATTTTACTGCTTCTCCATGATCACTGATTTAAGCCCTGCCAATATCCTGAAATATGTATCGGCGACGCCCGCATCAACGTTGCGGTCAGTTTCAAGGTTTTTCAAAAGCAAGGAAAATTCTTGCTGATCTCGTTAAGAACTCTAAGCGCTTCAAGGTTGACTTTCGGCGGCGGCGGTTTAATTTTCAAAAGCAGTGCCGCACGATACAGAACTTCCGACGGTGAAAGCCGGCACCATTCGGCGACTTCCAGGATCCTATTCCGCTCTTCGAGCGTAAAGCTCGCGGCAATTCTGAAGCGTCGTTTATCCGCTTCCAATCGCGGTCGTCCGAGTCTTTTTGAATCCTTATTTTTCATAGTTTTAATTCCCTTAAAACAAAAAAGTTCAAGCAGCGAAGCGTTAGAAATTACATTTTGTGTTTCACAAAATCCTGCTTGCCTTACGCCAAAAACCAGTCATTTTTCTAACAGAATGTCGTTTTCGGTGATTCGATCTTTGTTTCATTCACGCAACACACCAAAACGCTATTTCTTATACCTATTATATTTTTAGTTAGACAGTTAGACAGTTAGACACGATTCCGTAAACGTATTTATTTTCAATACTTAATTTTTCAGATTTGTCTAACCGGCTGTCTAACTGTCTAACTGCTGTCTAACTCTGTCTAACTCCTGTCTAACAAATGTCTAACTAATTTTTGGCTTCAAGGTCCGATGTTTATTGAAAAAGTGTCTTTTCTGTCCAACTGTCTAACTAATTTTAAATTTCCTCCGGAGAAAACACGATTAAGGCAAAAAAACTGTTTCGCAGATGAGACATTGCACAAAACAGGCTAATCGGACTCCGCCCCGCTATCCAGCGTCAAAATGTAAACATATCTGCGCCCGGAATAATCCGGCAGCGGCATCTTTTGCTGTTTCGTCTGCTTGGTTCGATCCTTCGGAATTTTCAAAAAACCGAGACTTTCAAACTCGGATAAAATCCGTTTCTGGTTACAGCCTTTGCAGAGATCGGCAAACTGTTCGGACGTGAAAATGAACTCAGTTCCTCCTTCATCGCCGCGCCTTTTATATCCGATTCTGGTTTGCGGTTTCGGTTTGAGTTCGTCGTCGAGATCCTGAAAATCGGAATTCGCGCGTTTATCGATCGCGGCGATGATCTTCCGGCAGCCTTCCGAAACGTCGAATGCGCCAATCCCGCCGCGCCTGTCGAGCCATTCGTTAAAAAGTCTGATCGTGACGCTTTTGACTTCGCCGGGTTGCCAGCCGGTCAAACCGATCTTTGTCGCCACAAAACCGCCGGTTCCGACCAGCGCAAACTTTTCGGCGACTCTGAAAACTTCGCCGCTCGCTTTCGGGTCCACATATTGTTGAAAAAAATTGATCCGGGCTTCTTCGATTATCCCTTTCACATATTCATAGTTATCAGCCGTGTGTTGAATGAATTCACGGATCGCCGCGCCGTAAAAGTTGACACTTGCGCGATTGAGATATGAAGAAAATTCTGCACCATTGGTGAATTCATGAAGGTTCTCAAAAATGCCGTGCGCCTTTTCGGGAACGGCGGAAATATCTATAAATCTCGCTTCCTGTCCGCCGAAGGTTTGCTCTTTGGTTTCGCGGGTTAGATCCTGAAATGAAAGCTCACCGCTTGAAAGGAATAGCAAAAGCCACTCATCGCGTTTTCTTGCGGTGATGTCTTTCGTCATTCGCGACGTGGCAAAGCCGTTGGAAAGCATATAGATCAGTTTTCCGACATCTTCCACGCGTTTGATTTCCTTGATCTCGTCCAAAGGTAACAAAAGATGCTTGTGAAAAGCAGCGACGGCTTCGATGCCGTTCTGCGTCCCGCGCCAGGTTTCGTTGAAGCCGTTCTCGCCGTTTCAGCCTAAAACGCTTCCGGCAACTTTTAAGGCAGAGCTTTTTCCGGTGCTGGATTCGCCCCGCAGATGAAAACCGCCGCCGAGCTGACCGGATAAAGGCAGTAATACAGAGGCAAAGGCACAGCTGACGGCAAAGATCAGACGGGAATTTCCGACACAATATTTGGCAATATTTTCGCGCCATTCATGAGCCGTTCCCTGTGCTCTGAGTTTTTTGATTTTCGAATGTGTCCCGTGTAGCAGATAATCGTTTTTTTCACAGTCCGGACTGCTGATGATCGTATCGGGCATCACAAAGGATTTGCCCTGCCAGCCGGTTTTATAAACGAGCGTCAGACGCTTTTCGGGCTTTGAGTAAACCAGATAATCAACCAATCGCAGCTTTTCTCTGGAATTGAGGATCAAGCCGCTCGCGACCAGCTCGCCCAAGATACTCTGCGGTTCGGTAATGAGTGAGCGCAAAGAAACGTTAATCGTCTTTGTGCGTCCGTCATCGTTGGTAAATTCGACGATCTGCGTTCGCTCCCCGTCGTCGGCATCTTTTCCGGTGGCGATGACTTTCAGAGGCGAGCAAATGAAGGTTTCGACCTCTTTGACTTTTCCTCGGCGCGTTCGTTCGTAGCAGAGATAAAACAATCCCCGCTCCGTCAGCCGATAATTTTCGAGCCCGTTATCGGTTTGAATCGTTTCAGTTTCCGGCTCATTATCCCGCGAAAAATTCAGCCAGCGGCGAAGCAATGAAACCGTTTTCGTATCGGTCAATTCCATCAATCTCGGAAAACCGATGACGTTCTGTTCTTTTTGAATTCGCTCGTAGGTGGTTTCGACGGCTTTTAATCGGTCTGATATTTCATCATCGTTGGTTACAATGCAGATCGCCTTGATAAACAAATGTGCATCTTCGAGAGAAAACCCGTTCGTCAGAAGCGCGCCGCTCACGCACAAACTCAGATCGTGTCTTTTCGTATCGACCCAGTATTCGGAAATCAATGAAGCGGCTGCCAGTTTGCCGACAGCTGAGCGCAGTTCTTCATATGAAATATGTGATGGCTCGCCGTTTGCATCCCAGGTGACGGGCTCACCGCTTACATGAACCGAGCCGGGGAAAACAGTCTGCGTTCGCTCGGCGCGAATTTCGACGATCATTTCTGAACTCTGAAACCTTTCAGTTTTCGCTTCCGGGCAGTAATAAAGGTAGTGACTTCGACGCTTGCTTTTGCGTCCAAAGACAGCGTTCGTTTCGGGTAAAAAATGGGTGGTATATTGAACGGACCAAAAATTGTCCAAATCAATATCTACTAAATTATTGGACGGTTTGCCCAGTAAAATCCCTATATTCTGTGGTTTACCGTTGCCGTTATGGAAGTGTTTGGAGAGGTTATTTTCGGGGTGGCTTTTCAACGTACCACCATTGGTATGCTGAACGGACCACCCCGGAAAGTTCGGATTCTTTGAACGAAACGGGATCGGAATCGGCTGCCAGCCTTTCTGAAAATACTCGGTCGCGGTTTCGAGCGCCGATTTTGGCGCAGTTTTTTCGTTTTCGATAGTTTTTATGTTATTATGCATACACGAATAGGGTTAAAAGACGGTCTTATGACTGGCTTTTCGACTTTTGGAAGCGATTTTTTTGCTTGGTAGGCGGAATCGCTTCCTTCCTTTTTAAATCGAAATTTGCGGCTTCATCCGCAATTTCGTCCTGTGTTTTGCGCTTACCCTCGGTAAGCCACTCTTTCAGCTCTCTGCGAGAGAAATACAGCTTTTTGCCGCGTTTCGAATGCGGGATCTTTCTCTCTGAAACCAATCCGTAAATGGTCGGTTTCGCAAGACGAGTTACTTCGATCGCCAGCTCAATACCGCCGATCTCGTCTTCGCGCTCCTTTTCCTCCAGTTGTTCAAAATAATTCTGTAATTCATTCCTGATCGCTCTCGAAATATCCTCGATCGTTAAATTCGTAACCGTTATGTCCATCATTATCACCTCAGAAAAAATAATTGGTGATAACGATAAGCAATTTACATACCATTCAATAACTGTAATTCAGTCAATTATTTATGGTTACTTACTTTTACTTACCGGTTTTTGCGGTAAAAAAATCTTCCATCTGGTTCAAAAATATTCCGGAAGTGGTGCAAAAATAAACCACTGCTGCAAAAATGCACCAAGTGGCGAATTTTTCCGCCACTGGCACATAAATTCGCCGCTCTAACCTAAAGTAATTTTATCGACGGCTTCGCGTCGTTTTTCGTCAATGATCCTGGCATATATCTGCGTCGTCTGGATATTTTTATGTCCCAATAGTTTTTGAACCGTGTAAATTTCTGTTCCGAAGGTCATTTGCAGAGTCGCAAAAGTATGACGAAAACAATGGAAAGTTATTTTTCTTGTAATGCCGGCTATTAAGATCCAATCTGCAATATACTTTGTCTGGTAATATTTCAATCCCTTAAAGATTTTCTCGGAATCACCGGCACGTTCCCCAAGCAATGAAAAAGCGTCAACTGATAATGGCATTACTTCATTTTCCTTTGTTTTCTTTTGCCGGAAACGAATGAAAAACTTGCCTTCACCGGACGATTGCAACGAACTCCAAGTCAGATTTTCAATGTCCGAATACCGCAGACCGGTCAAAGACGCAAACAGGCAGGCACGGCGCAGATCTTCATAATGAAACGGAGTTTCGGCTAAAGACCGAAGCTCATCGAGACTCAAAAACTCGCGTTTGGGAGCAATGATTTTTATGGACTTAATATTCTCAGCCGGATTTTCCCTGAGCATTTTTTGTTTGTAAGCTTCGCGAATAATGTATTTAAACTTATCAAAATACGACGATGCCGTATTGCCTGATATACGCTCCTGTCTCAAAAGAAAATCCTTAAACCCCTGGCAAAAATGCTCGTCAATATTCGCGAACGTGCATTTTTCACCGGCGAAAATCTTCACGTATTTCCCGATCGAAACATAGTTTTCATAGTTGCTCTTTGATGTGGTCAGACGCTTAGTTTCGATAAAATCATCGAAAAATGCTACGAAACTCTTTTTACTGTTATGAGCGGTCATAAAACCGTAATATCCGTTTTGAATTTCAATCTGCCGCCTTGAGCGCAGCGTTTCGCCGAGGATTTTCGTTTCCTTGTTATGATTTCTTTCTAAATCCGTTTTCGGTTTTTCATAGATATACAGTTTCAAATGTTCGCGCCGGGTCGGTTTTCGCGTTTCCGGATGCGGAATCGGCGGATAAAAATCCAGATAAAGGCTGCGTCTGCCCTTCGTCATTTTCTTTTCACGTAAAAAAACTTTCATATTTTTCAGGTAAATAATTCGTCAATGTCTTTTCGGCGGATGATCACGCGTTTGCCCATCCGCACGGCTTTGAGCCTACCTGCGGCAATTGCGCGGCTGATCGTCCAACGACTGACGTTAAGCAATTCGCTTGCCTCATTGATCGTCAGAAAATCTTTCGCCTGAATTTCCGTCTTTTTAACTGAAATGATCTGCACCGTTTCGGCAACGCTTTTTTCCATACTTTGATTACGCGTTCTTTGTTTATAAGCCTTCGAAGCGCACGGGTGGGAACAATACTTCGTAACGGTCGTGCGTGCCGTAAATTCCGTGCCGCAAAACTGGCAGATTCTGGTTATTTTGATATTGGAACTCATTTTATTTTATAGCTCAAATACTGCTTGTTGTCTTGTGTTGTTATATGTAGCAATATGTAGCATCATTTCGCCAATCCTGTATCTGACATCTGTTGCTGCACCTCTACAATACAATGAAGATACAAAATTTAGCAAACAAAAACGAAGAATCAATAAGAAAAATAAGCAATAAAACAAAGAAAAAGCCCGAATATTCAGGCTTATTTTAATATTTGAATTTTCTTTTGTTTTTGATGGTTATGCGGATTTACTTGCCGATGCAAAACGTTGAAAATATTCGGCTTAACATATCTTCGGTGGTGGTTTCTCCGGTGATCTGTCCGAGAAATCGAAGGGCATTGTGCAAACCGATCAAAACTATTTCTTCGCTCATTCGTTGTTCGAGCAAACCGATGGAATTTTCGATTTCACTTTTTGCGCGGATAAGTAAATCGAAATGGCGGGCGTCGGAGACTAGAAATCCGGAGTTTTCAACGTTTTCAGGATGAAAGGGCTCAATCATGGATTTTTTAAGTTCTTCTAAACCTTCGCCCGTTTTAGCGGAAGTTTTGATATATTCGGAACCCGGAATTTGAAATTTAAAGTCACTGCTGATGTCGGTTTTGTTGATTACGACGAAGTATTCTAAGTCCGAAACTTGGAATAGTATTTCACGGTCTTCATCGGTTAAATCCTGAGAACCGTCCAGAATGACAATCACCAAATCCGCATCAGCCATCGTGCGTTTCGAGCGCTCGACGCCGATGCTTTCGACGGTGTCGAAGGTTTCGCGCAAACCAGCCGTATCAATTAATGAAATCGGAATGTTTTGAATGACTAATTTCTCGTGAAGCTGATCGCGCGTAGTGCCGGCAATATCGGTCACGATCGCTCTGTCGTGTCCGAGTAAAGCATTAAAAAGACTCGACTTGCCGACATTCGGACGACCGACGAGCGCGACTTTCAGCCCTTCACGCAAAAGCTTTCCGGCTTGAAATGTCGAAGCCATTTTGCCGATGTTTTCAGCTAAAATGGAAAGTTTGGACTTAATATTTTCCGTTTGAAAATCGGGTAGATCGTCTTCGACAAATTCGAGCGACGATTCTAAAACGACGATTATATCGAGGAGTTCATCCTTCAAAGGCTGCAATTGATTTGAGAGCTCGCCGCGAAGCTGGCGGATGGATTGGCGCGCCGAGGCGATCGAATGCGAATCAATCAAATCGCGTATTGCCTCAGCCTGGCTGAGATTCATTCGACCGTTTGCCAAAGCACGGAGTGAAAATTCGCCCGCTTCAGCCATTCGCGCATCGAGCTTAAGGCAATAATCAATAATTTGACGCAAAATAATCGGCGAGCCGTGGCAGGAAATTTCGATGACGTCTTCGCCTGTAAACGAGTTTGGAGATTTGAAGTAAGTAACAACTACTTCGTCTAAAACTTCGCTTGATTCGAGATCGTAGATTTTTTTGAGATGTGCAAAGCGAGGTTTGGGATCAAAGCTCTTATCGGCAATAAGACGGCGGAGAATATCTGGCGAATTGTCGCCGCTCAAGCGAATTACGCCGATTCCGCTGCGTCCCGTGGGAGTTGTCAATGCGACGATTATATCTTTCATAATTCCAAATTCCGGACATAAAATTCCGAAATTTGTAATCTATTTCAAACGAACCTGAAGCCGACGATCTCTTCCCGCGCCGACGGATTCGGTCAGCAAATCTTCCTCGGTTTGCAGGGTTAAATGAATTATGCGCCGTTCGGTCGAATTTAATACGCCGAAAGTAAAAGGTCTGCCGTTTTTGCGCACATTTTGCGCGGCAAAGCGCGCCATTGCCTGGAGCTCGGCTCTACGCGACTGCCGAAAGCCGTCGGCATCGCAGACAAAACGCTGTGTGCGCTCGAAATCTCTGCCGTAGATCTGAAACAGCAAAACTTCGAACGCGTCGAGCATTTCGCCGTTTTCACTCAATAGCAAGGGCACGTCTTCGCCGCTCAGGTTTATCACGCACCCGTCGTCCGTCCATTCGGAAGAAACGCTCAGATTAAAGCTCAGATCGGCTAAAATATCGCTCAAAAAAGCTTCGGCTTGTTGGCAAGTTTCGGTCATAATTTATTATTAAGTAATATTTAATCGTTAATTGCCGCGTTCACGAAAAACATTAGCAATTAACGATTAAATAATTACGAAGTAGAAAGTTTCGGTTTTACTTTTTTCGCCGATTTCGGAACGGTGTCAACGATCTCTTCTTTCGGCGGATCGTTTGTCTTGTTAAAACGATTGATGATCATTTGCTGTCCAAAACTGACGATGTTACCGAAAAACCAGTAAAGCAGAAGACCTGCCGGATAGCCCCACATAACCCAGAGCATCATCACCGGCATAAAATACATCATCATTTTCTGCTGTGCTTTCTGCTCATCCGTCACCGCCGGAGCGGTCGGCGTCAAAACCATCGAACCCGCCATCGAACCGGCAAAAAGGAATTCCAGAATATGATACGGGTCAGCGAGCGAAAGGTCGGGCAGCCAGAGGAAACTCGTCTGGCGGAAATCCATCCCGATCGTGATCGCCGTATAGAATGCGACAAAGAGCGGAATCTGCAAAAGCATCGGCAGACAACCCATGATCGGAATAGCATCCTTGGTCAGTTTAAGCTGTTCCATCTGGAGCTGCCGCATTTGCGGATCGTCCATCGGTATTCCTTTCTTGGTCAATTCCTTGATCTTGGCCTGAATTTCCTGCATTTTCGGCGCGTTGCCCTGCGCCTTTTTAAATTGCTTCGACTGGAACCAGCGAATCGGGAAGAAAATCGAGTAGAAAATCAGTGTAAACGTGATAATCGCGAGACCGAAGTTTCCGACAATCCCGTAAATAAAATCGAGACAAACGAGAAGAAACTGCGCAACCGGACGTTGAACCCCGCGAAGCCAATCGTACCAGCTGTAATTGATCAGTTCGCCGAGATTTTTGTTCGGCAACTGTGGCTCGTAATCGCGGAGCGTAAAATAATCTTTCGAGCCGGTATAAATCTTGGTTGTCGAGCCGTCCAGATTAACGGGAACGTGAGCGGTAACGCGGTGCAGCGTAACTTTCGATTTTTTGCTTCCGGTAATCCACGAAATGATGCCGTCATAGTAAGGCTCGACATCTTTTTCGAGCTTCGTCCCGTGAAATTCAAGACCGTTTGTCGGCGTCGCGGGAATCGCCGCCATCGCGAAATATGTATCGCCGGTGCCTGCCCAGTCGACCGCGCCCGGCATAGCCATCATTCCCTTATTCGGATCCTTCGAATCCTGAAAAATCTCGTAAGCCGCTTCACGTTTGGTTTTACTGTTCACATATCCGACCGCTTCGGACTCAACCAGATACGAGTTGTAATATTTAATATTCTGATCGCCGATCGCCGTGCCGATCAGAAGTTTCGCGTTCGCAATCGGCTGTCCGGCGCGCGTCGCTGTGATTTGTAGATCGGTTAAATAGCTGTCGGCATGAAAGATAAAAGATTTAACGATTTTTACATCGCCCGATTCCAACGTAAAATCAATCTGTTTTGCGGCGTTTCCTTCAAGAT
Source organism: Acidobacteriota bacterium (assembly GCA_031411895.1). Taxonomy (GTDB): domain Bacteria; phylum Acidobacteriota; class Blastocatellia; order Pyrinomonadales; family Pyrinomonadaceae; genus JAFDVJ01. The sequence goes on from JANOBZ010000022.1 coordinate 84,497, forward strand.
TTACGTCTGCTGCTTCGGAAACCCGATAGTTTTTATCATTCAACAAAGCATCAAGCGCCGGGTCACCGGTGACAAGCCGGAAAGGATATTCACGATTCGGATTATCCTGCAGAATCAATTCAAGCGGAATTTTATTCTCTTTCGTCGAGCCGTCTGCCCAGAGCGGAACATCGCGTCCGTCCTTGCGAACGTTTTTAGCCAAAATCCAGCTTGTCGCGAGCGCGCCTTTCGAATCTAATTTCACCTGATAGAGCGGCGATTTTACTGTGATCTGGCGGTTCGGAACGTCGTCCTGAGCAACAACAGCAACTTGTTCCGGCGGCGGCGTTGCCTGAACTTGAGGTGTCGGAGTCGTGTTCCCGGTATTCGCGACCTGCGCCGTGTTCGCGTTATCGGTCGGTTTCGGCTTCGGCGCAAAAAAATACTGCCAGCCGAATAAAACCGCCATACAAAGCACTGCGGCAAGCAAGAAACGAGATTGATTTTGTTGTTTAGAATTGTCCATTATTTCGATTTGGGATTTGAGATTTGAGATTTGGGATTTATAAAAATTCAATCCGAAATCCGAAATCACATATCCGCAATTACTTAACCGGGTCGTAGCCGCCTTTACAAAAAGGCTGACAGCGCAAGATACGTTTAACGCCGAGCCAGGTTCCCTTGATCGCGCCGTATTTCTCGACCGCCTGCATCGCATAAGTCGAGCAGGTCGGTTCAAATCGGCATGCGGGCGGCAAAAAAGGCGAAATCAACGTCTTGTAAAGCTGCAAAAAACCTAGAACCAAAAACTTCATTACTTTACTTAAACGTATTTTCGCCTTCTTGCGATTCAAATATTTTCACTTTCGCGACGATTTGCCGAAATTCTTCGAGCGGTTTATCGAGTTTCACCTGCAAAAGGCTTCTTCGCGCGTTCAAAACCCAATCGAATTTTTTTTCTAAACGGGCGAGTTCCGCTTTATTTAAACGGAAAGCCTCACGAAGCAATCTCTTACAGCGATTGCGGTCGTGTGCTTTGGTGCTGATCTTTTTGGAAGCCGTGATGCCAAGCCGTTGTGCGTCGGTTCCGGACGGTATAATAAAAACCGTCATAAAACGTCCGTCAAAACGCTTGCCTTTGCCGTAAACACGCTTAAATTCAGCCGGCTTTCGCAGACGCTCCGCTTTCGGCAGTCGAAAGTTTAATAATGTTTGACCGTTAATACTTTGCGTCCCTTGGCGCGGCGGCGTTTCAAAACGGCGCGTCCGTTCTTAGTTGCCATACGGGCGCGAAACCCGTGTTTCTTGGCACGGCGGCGATTGTTCGGTTGATAAGTTCTCTTTGGCATAATTACTGTTCATCCTCTCACTATCAAAGTGAAAACTTAAAGTTTAGAAAAAAACGCCGGTTATGTCAAAACCAATACCGAAGAGCATCATCATTCAGTAAAGTTTTAAGTTCTATCCGCATTTACTTTCAGCGCTATTTCATTGCGATCCTGCAATTTTGTGCCGCAAAAAGGGCAGAAAATCACAGCCTGATCGTAAAAATTGATTTCATCTCCGGTTTTCGTCGAACCGATCGTCAAAAACAAAACGCCGTTTCTCTCGACCCTAAATGAAGAAATGCTCGGAATATTGAGCGCGTCGCGAAATTCCTGACAACAATTAAAATTATTCATAAATTACAGTCCTTCCAGATATTACATAATTTCCTCGAACAATGCGTTTTAGGGCTTCGATATAGAGCGCGTGTTCGTGTTCGAGAATCTTCGCCGAAAGACTTGCGGGCGTGTCCGTGTCCGAAACTTCGACCGCTTTTTGCAGAATGATCGCGCCGTGATCTAAATGTTCGTCAACGAAATGAACCGTGCAGCCCGATATTTTGACGCCGTATTCGATCGCCTGCCTTTGCGCGTCGAGTCCGGGAAACGCCGGCAGAAGACTCGGATGAATATTCACGATTTTCTCGGGAAAGGCGCGGACGAAATCCGGCGACAAAAGGCGCATATATCCGGCAAGGCAAACCAGCTCGACGCCGCGCCGCTTTAATTCCGCAATAATCTCGGCGTCGTGTTCTTCGCGCGAACGCTTGTTTCGGGTGACGACAACCGTTTCGATTCCGCGCGCTTTCGCCCTTTCCAAGCCTTCTGCGCTCTTTTTATCACTGACAACGACCGCAACCTGCGCTTCGGTGATTTCGCCGCTTCTAACGGCTTCGACAATCGCCGTCATATTCGAGCCGCGTCCCGAAATCAAAATTCCTAATCTCATTAAAAATAATTTACCAGAAATTCAGGTAAGTGTAAGATTTCGCGTCGAAAATCAGATCGATCTGTTTCGGCGACTGAACGTAATTGACATTGACGAGCCGCTCGACCTCGTTGACTTTCGTTTTGCCGATCTGATAACCGGGCAGAGTTGATTCGGCGACGAGATAAGTTTTGTTCTCGTAATCGAAATCTATCTTGTTTTCATTCGCGAAATTTCCCTGCGGAACGGCGACCGTAATATGCTGCGGGCTGTAAAGCAGAATGTAATCTTCACCGATCTGTTCGAGCATCGAAGCGAGCAGAATCGTTTTGTTGCTGCAATCGCCGATGCGCGTCATCAAAGTTTCGTTGGCGCGCTTTAAGGTTTCGCGCGGCGCGACGGCTTCGGTATAGCTGTATTCGATCTCGTTCGAAACAAAATCCAAAAGCCTCTGAATACGGTTTTCCCGGGCTTCGCCCGCATCTTTTAATAATTCGTCGGTCAGACGTTTGAGCGACGGCTCGTTCGGCTTGGCGACCATTATTCCGTGATTGGCAAAAACTATTTTCGGCTGGTTTTTCGTCGTCGAAGCTTCGGCGATCAATTTCCCGCCGTAAACTTTGGAATTATCCGCAAAGCCTTTCATTTCATCGAGATTGAGCGAGTAATTAACCGTCTTAAACGGAAAATTGAGCGTTTGATTGGGCTCGATTTTGATGTTATCCATCGCCGTTTTGAAGAAATATCCGGTTTCCGGCGCGACCGTCCAGGTATATTCGCCGAGCTTTATTTTTCCGCCCGTTTCGATGCCCATATCGAGTTTTTTACGATTCGCGAAATACTTCGCGACAAATTCATCGAACTCGGCTTGTTCAGCCTGCGGAAACGTAAAATAAGCCTCGCGTTTTTTCCGGTCGAACCATTCCATTTTGCCTTTGCCGAGGATTTGTTTTTCAAATTCGTCGCCCGAAAAAATCGGCTGCGCGAGCATATAAACCGTCGAATCGCGGATTTCTTCCGCCTGAAATTCTTCGGCGGTCTTGGCTTTCGGAATACTGCGCCAATAAAGCCCGAACGCCGACGACATCACGACGAGCAGAACAATAAATCCGATCAAAAACATCTTCCAGTTGGAAGATTTGCCGGTTTCAGAATCAAAAAGGCTTCCTGAAGACATAAAAAAACTCCTAATTTTTATCGTGGTGAAATTGTAAGATGCAAATATATTGTTAAATTACTGCAATATAATCAAGTTTTTTCTGAATCTTTCAGCAAAACCTGCCGGTTTTAATTGATTATCGAAACTTGCCTTTTTCCCTCAGTCACACGCCCGATTTCGAAACTTGTTCCGAGATTTTCCCGCAAAAATTCTTTGTCTTCCTGCGCGCAAACAACGATCATGCCGATGCCCATATTGAATGTGCGAAACATTTCCGCATCGGCGACGTTGCCGAACTTCTGCATCAAGCCGAAAATCGGAAGTTCGTTCCACGTGCCGCACCTTATCTCGACCGCGACATTTTCGGGCAGAATGCGCGGAATATTTTCGAGAAATCCGCCGCCGGTAATATGTACTAAACCTTTTATTTTGCCCGAATCGAGCAAATTTTCGAGCGGTTTTAAAAAGCTCGTGTGTTTTTCCAAAAGGGCTTCGCCGATCGGTTTGCCAAGTTCTTCGACGAAAGTATCAACTTCGTAGCCGGCGACTTCAAAAAACAATTTTCGCGCTAAACTGTAACCGTTCGTCTGCAAGCCGTTCGAAGGCAAACCGAGAATCGCGTCGCCCGGTTTGATCGCTTTGCCGTCGATGACCTTCGGTTTATCAACGACGCCGACGATAAAACCCGCCAGATCGTATTCGCCGTCCGCGTAAAATCCGGGCATTTCCGCCGTTTCGCCGCCGAGCAGAACGCAGCCGTTTTCCCGACAAGCGATCGAAATTCCCTCGACGACCGACGCCGTCACGTCGGGCGATAATTTGCCGGTCGCGAAATAATCGAGGAAAAAAAGAGGTCGCGCGCCCTGCACGAGAATGTCGTTAACGCAGTGATTGACAAGGTCTTGCCCGATCGTGTTGTGAATTCCCGTGTCGAAAGCGATTTTCAGTTTCGTACCGACGCCGTCTGCCGAAGCGACCAAAATCGGTGCCGACATTTCGGGAAAAGCACCCGAAAACATTCCGCCGAAGCTGCCGATCTCGGTCAAAGTCCGTTCGTTAAAAGTATTTTTGGCAAAGTTTTTGATCTTTTCGACCGTAATGTTCGCGTTGTCGATCGAAACGCCCGCATCCGAATATGAAATTGAATCTGACATAAGTTTTTGAAAGCTTGAATTATAGACTTTTTAGGTCAATTTAACCACAAAACGAGTCAGAAAAGAGTACGAAAACCCTTCGCTGAATCTCTGGATACGCCAAACTCCCTGACGTATATTTATCTTAACTTGTCGTAGGCTCAGTTCTTAAACGTGTTAATTTGAAACTCGCGCGCCAAAAAAGCGTTGAATTCTTCCTCGGAATCCACTTCCGTTTCGGTTTTTATGCCGTCGCGCGTTTCGATAAACTTTTTATTCGTCAAAGTTTTACGCCCGTCTTTGAGCATTAATGAACAAACTTTCCCTTGCGTAAAATCCGATTCGGGCGACGTTTGATGAAAATCGCACATTTCCGCAAATTCCACTAAATCGTGCGCCAAATCCTTAAAAATATACTCGCTTTTCCACGCATCGCCGTCCTTTTTAGCAACTAAAAAATAATCGTCCGTGTGCTTTTTTATTAAAAACACGCCGCTCGCGTCCGTTTGTTCGACGTCCAAAACAAATTTCAAAGGCGCGGCGGTAAAATCGCCGAAGCCGACATCAACCAGAAAGGTTTCGCCGCCGACTTCGGTCAAAATCGCCATGTGATCGAATTCGCGGCTGAACTGGTCGTCAGCCATCGCGACGCGGGCTGAGATCATCCGGCTCGGAAAACCGGTTTCGTTTAATAACGCGCAAAACAAACCGTTCAGTTCATAACAAAAACCGCCGCGTTTTTCTTCAACGATTTTTTCGTAAAACCTTTCGGTATTCAATAAAATCGGGCGTTTCCAATGGATGTCGAGATTTTCGAACGGCACATTTAAGAGATGCTGTTTTTGCAGATTTCGCAGGCTTTCCGCGTTTACCGGAACATCGAAATTCTCGATGCCAAAGCGGCGCAAATATTTTTCCAGGTCCATAAAATTATTATCCGAAATTAAACATCGGGCGCAAAACCCGCGAATGCGCGCTTGACGAAATTTTCGCGAGAAATTACTCTAGAATGTTTTGTTTACGGGCGGAACGCCGTCATCCTGACGGCAGCACCCGCTACGCAATCTTCATCCGCATGGAAAATGAAAATTGCAAAACATTTAGATTGCGTTTGCAATCTTTGCCGTCAGGATGACGGCGTTCCAAATATATGAAACTTCGCATTCTTTATCACGGAAACTGCTTCGACGGCGTTTCTTCAGCGGCTTTTTTTACCAAATTCTATAAGTCGAAAATCAATCCGGCGGCGGAAGTTTTCTACACGCCGACGATGCACCGCGCCGGAAACGCGTTCGACTCCGGACAATTTGACGGCGACGAAAACGCGATCGTCGATTTTAAATATTCGCCCGACGAGCGTCTTTCGTGGTGGTTCGACCACCATCAATCGGCGTTTTTATCAAAATCAGACGAGCAACATTTTCTCGCGGACACGTCGGGACAAAAATTTCTCGATACCGAAAGCAAATCGTGCTGCGAATTTATCGCGCGCGTCGCAAAGGAAAAATACGGTTTCGAGGACGAAAGCCTCGATGAACTGGTCGAATGGGCGCATATTATTGACGGCGCGCTCTATGAATCGCCGGCGCAATGCGTCGAATTGCGCTCAAGCGCGCTCAAATTAATGCAGGTCATCGAAGGCGAAAAAGACCCGCGTTTTGTCGAGCGGATCATTGAATCTTTAACCCTTAAATCGCTCGACGAAATTCTCGAAAGCTCGGAAATTCAGGAAAGATTACAGCCGATTCTCGATCAGCACTGGCGAACGGTCGAGCTTATCAAACAGCGCGCCAACTACAGCAAAGGCGTCGTGACGTTCGATCTAACCGACACCGCAATTGACGGTTACAACAAATTTATCCCGTATTATTTTTACCCGCAGACGACCTACAACGTCGCGCTCACACGCAGCACTTTCCGCACGAAAATATCGGTCGGCTCAAACCCGTGGTCGCCGCGCCCGCGCCTGCATAACATTGCCGAAATCTGCGAAAAATACGGCGGCGGCGGACACGCCGTGGTCGGCGCGGTTTCGTTAAAGCCCGAGGATTTGGAACTTGGCAAGCGATATATGAAGGAAATTATCGAAATTCTGCAATTCGACGAAGATTAGTTAGATTTTGGATTTAAAGAATTTTTAGCCGCGGATAAACGCGGATTTCGCTGATTTTAATTTTTAG
>JANOBZ010000023.1:0-25475 GCA_031411895.1 Acidobacteriota bacterium
GATTTAATTTTAATAATTCTGATCCGCGAAATCCGCGTTTATCCGCGGCTAAAAATTTTCTTTCTAACCTTTCTTCAATTTCTGCAGTCTCTCTGCCGCCGCTTCGAGCGTTTCGTCTTTTTTGCAGAAGCAGAACCGCACTTTCTGACTTCCCAGAGATTTGTCGTGATAAAACGACGAACCCGGCACGACCGCGACGCCGATTTCGCGAATCATATATTTCGTAAATTCGATGTCGTCCGCAAAACCGAAGCCGGAAATATCGGTCATCACGTAATAAGCGCCTTCGGGAAAACCGCACTTAAAGCCTGCTTCCTGCAAAACCGGCACGATAAAATCGCGTTTCGCGCGGTATTCTTCGTGCAGTCCGGCGTAATAACTGTCAGGCAAACTCAAAGCATACGCGCCCGCGTGCTGCAAAGGATTTGCCGCGCCGACGGTCAAAAAATCGTGAACTTTGCGAATCGCGAGCGTAATATCCGGCGGCGCGATGCAGTAACCGACGCGCCAGCCCGTAACCGAATAGGTTTTTGAGAGCGAATTGACGATTATGGTGCGTTCCTGCATTCCGTCGATCTGCGCCATCGAAATGTGCCGCAGGTTGCTCGTCGCGGTCGTCATTTGTCCTGCTTCGCGTTTTTCGCGATAAATGATGTGTTCATAGATTTCGTCCGTAAACACGAGCGCGTCGAATTCCTTGCACAAATCGGCGATAAATTCCAGCTCATCGCGCGAGAAAACCTTGCCCGTCGGATTATTCGGTGTGCAGATAATTATCGCTTTGGTGCGCTCGTTAAAAGCCGCGCGCAGTTCGTCCTTTTCGAAATACCAATCGCCTTCCGCCGTTTGATAAAGCGGCACGTGGACGGGCTTTGCGTCCGAGAGAATTACGTCCGGCGCGTAGTTTTCGTAAAACGGCTCGAACAAAACGACTTCTTCGCCTTCGTCGATACACGCCAGCATTCCGGCGATCATTCCTTCGGTCGAGCCGCACGTGACGGTGATCTCGCTTTCCGGATCAACGTCCAAACCCAGAAAACGCTTCGTCTTTGCCGCAATCGCGTCGCGAAACGATTTTACGCCCCACGTAATCGCATACTGATTATGATCGGCGGCAATCGCTTCCATCGCCTTTTCCTTAACATCGAACGGAGCGGGAAAATCGGGAAAACCCTGCCCCAAATTGACGGCATTATATTTCGCCGCCTCGCGCGACATCTCGCGAATCACCGATTCGGTCAGCTTCAAAGATTTTTGCGAAATTCGATTCTTGATTGGTTTAGTTTGCGTCATTTTATAGTTCACATCTGGAAAGTCTTATTACTTTTGCCTCAAAACTCGCGCCGTTGTTTTTGTGAAAAAGTTCCATTCTAACTTGCGGAAAAACAAAAACATCGCCGCTTGAACTGAAAAGTAACTTGTTCGGGTCTGTTTGCTCAACACATCGTTTGAACGATTCGTCGAAAATCTTGTTGTAATCCTGCAAGAACTCGGCTTCGTCTCTAACTTCTTTATAGTATCGATTCTTTCTTTTATTAATAAATTCGATTTCAACAGGATAGTTTAATAAAGAAGCGACCGTTCCTTTATCGTTTGCGGCAACGGCGTCCCGAAATTTAATAAGTAAATCTTTAAATAAATCTCTATGCTCGACTGAGAGCGAATACTTTGATTTGACTGTCGAAGAATTACCGGAAATTACTTGATTTGAAGGGATTTCTTGCGAATTCGGTTTTACTTCGGATTGAAGCGAATCTGATTTAAATTTATTATTCAGGAGCGCCAGCAGGATTAAACTCAAACAAAACGCTGATAAAAAAACAATCCATCTCTTCCACATAAAAACTTTCCTCGACTTTTGAATAATACAGCAAACTCTGCACAGATTCGAGAGAAAATATCGTAACCTATTTTATACAAACATCAATTACAGCCAGAACATCGTCAATCAATTCCTTTGCGGCTTTTTCGACGAATTTTGCTTTTCGCGCGTTGAAATCAACTGATTTCGCCTGTTCGACCATCACGAAACCGGTCAGCGAACTCGAAGCGGGAACAGTCAGATGAAAAGGAATTTTGCGGTCGGTGTTAGTAATCGGGCAAACAATCGCTAAACCCGTTGCTTTGTTGAAAAGATAATTGCTGATTACCAGAGCAGGTCGTCTGCCTTTCTGTTCGTGTCCTGATTGCGGGTCAAAGGAAAGCGTAATAAAATCGCCTTTTTCGGGAATGTACTTTGCCATTACCAAGCTTCCTTGCCGACGGGTTCGCCGAAATCTTCTTCGCGCGGCGTGTAATCTTTCGGCATTTTCGCAGCCATTTTCGCTAGATCGAATTTCGGTTTTTCTTCAGGAACAACGACATAAACTTCTGTTTTTTCAGGCAGTTTGACATTGATTTCGAGTTTGATTACTCCGTTTTCGACTATGCCTTTATAGGTTGGAATACTCATAACGAAAATTATTTTAGCATAATTCTTGCGTTATTCCTTTGACCGGAAACGAAACGTTAAGCCGAAATTAAAGGTCGTCGAATAACCAGGCGTCGCGTGGATTCTGGTTACGGGCGCGCAGGTCGGGCAAGTTCTGGATTCAAAATAATTCTGCGTTTCGAAGTATCGTTTGTTCAGAAGGTTATCAATCGAAAAATTGAAATCGACCCATTTTTTGAGGCGTTTCGACAAGCTGAAATCAACTACGTCGTTACCCGCCGCCCTGATGCTCGGGTTTTCGGCATCCAGACGATAGTTTGAAATATGCCGCCACGAAAGCGACGAATTAAAGCCGTAAAAATCGCTCAGAACGAACGCGCCGTTGGCGACCGTGTGCGGCGCGCTGTCGATAATCAAGCGGCGGCGCGGTTCGGTTTCGGTAAATTGTCCGGGATAAAAGGCGCGGAGAACCTGCGTCAGACCGCCGTTAAACGAAAGGTTTTCGGTGATTTTTACCGAGTTGCGGATTTCGAAGCCGAATGAACGCGCGCGTCCGGCAAATTCGATCGAGCCGTCGTCGGGAATGTAAACCTGCTGGTTCGACGTATCGATCAAAAACGCGCTGAAAACCATGGATACGCGGCGGCTATTCCAGCTTGTTCCGAGCTGGTAAAAATCGGTCGTCGCGAGCTTAGGCGCGTCGGGCGAGCGAACCACGCCGCGCGCGTCCTGCGAAGCGATGCCGCGCCCGTAATTCGCGTAAAAAGAAACCGGAGTTTTTTCGAACGGCGACCAGGCGAGCGCGAATTTCGGCTGAATTCTGGCGGCTCCTTCTTTTCCGACGATGTCCGTCCGCGTGTCCGAAAGCTCGAAACTGTTGACTTTGAACGAAAAATAATCGAATCTAAGCCCGAGTTCGAGTCGCAAATGCCCGTTGAAAAAGTCGGTCGAGTTTTGAATATAACCTGCGTAATTGTTGACATTTGCCCGCGCGGAAGTTAATAAAACGTTCGGATTATCAATATTTTCGGGCAAAAACTTGCGGTTCGGGGCGCGCGAAATCGTCGGCGAAAGACCGACGTTGATTTGATTGAAATGCAGATTTCCGCCGACGGTCACGAACGAATTATTGCCGAAAAAACTGTAGGGCTGTATGAATTGGACGTTGCCGCCTTCCTGTAGACGGCTGTCGTGCTGAACAATCTCGTCGCCGTAAACGGGATCGGCGGCAAAGAACGTAAAATTTGAAAATAGATCGAAAAGCGAGCGTGCGGCAAAGGCGTCCGCCTTAAAAGTCGCGCCGGATTTAAATTCCTTGCGGTAGTAGCCGCTGACGGTTCCGAGCCGCACTTTGCCGCCGTTATCCCTGTCAATCGCGTCGAAGCGTCCAAGCCCGCCGGCAAAAACCAGATCGAGCGGAATTTGTCCGGACGAGAAAAAATCGCTGCGCCCGAAGTTGAATTTCAAGCCGATCGCCTGCGTCGCGTCGAGCCGCCGCGTGAAATTTCCCGTGATATTGTCGCGCCGGTAGCGGAGCGGATTCGTAAACGGTCCGTCGGTGCGCGCAAACTCGTAAGCGATAAATGATTCGACCGCGTTAAACTTCGGGCTGTAAGCGAGAAACGTGCGGAAAGTGTTGAACGAACCGCCCTGAAAGCGCGCCGTCACTTCGTTCGGAAAACTCTCGCGCTGGCGAATCTGCACGACGCCGAGCCCCGAAAAATCGCCGTAAGCCGCGGAAAAAGGACCGTTGATGATCGAAACATTTTCGACCAGTTCGGGCGAAAACGTTTTCAAGCTTCCGAGATAACCTTGCCCGTGTCCCTGCGTTCCCTGATTTTGCTGGATATTGTCGAGCAGAATTTTTAAGCCGCCATTGACGCCGCCGTGATCGAGGTTAAAACCGAAACGGCGAATTTCCAGAGATTTGCCGCCGCCTTCGTGCTGACCGGCGTTGATGCCGGCGTTGAGCGAGAAAATCAGCTGGTCGTCGCGCCCGAAAAGACTGCTTTCATAGATCGTTTCGTCGCGCTGTTCGACCTGCGGCGAAAGCGCTTCCGACTCGATCGTGACGCTTTCACTGACCGGCGGAACGGTATACGCGATCTTGATCTGGACGTTTTCCCACGCGTCCTGCGTGGCGAACATCCGCGTCTGCGCTTCGATATTTTTGCCCTTTATGCTGACCGAAAGCGGTTCGTTCGGGACGGAAACCGAAAATCTGCCTTCGGCATCCGTCTGGACGGAAATCTTACCCGCAGAAGTTTGAATTTCGAGCGTCGCGTCCGGCACGAGCTCAAACATCGGCGTTAAAACCGTTCCCGAAAACGTGCGCGTATTTTGCGCCAAAATGCTCGAATTGAACAATAAAATCAATGAAAAAGCCAAAAAGGCGAGACGACAAAGCGCGAATCTTTTAATCATTAAATGAACCCTCTGTAAACCTTACGGTAACACAAAAATTAGATTTGTAACACAAAAACATTATCTAATTCGTGATCAAGAAAGATTCGGATTCAAAAATTATTTCTCCGTGATGACGGACGACGGCAGGGTGAGAAATAATTTACCGTTTTTGATTCCTTTGAGGCTTAAAAGACGATTGGCAAGCTCGACGATTTCGGAAACTACGCCGCTCAAAGCGATAATTTCCATGCAGTCGTCGTGGCTCACGTGAAGATGCATCATCGAAAGGATATTATCGTGAAAATCGTGCTGAATGTCGCCCATTTCCTGCACCAGATTGCGCGCGTGATGGTCGTAGATAAGCGTCAGGCTGCCGAGCGCGCGGATGCCGGTCTGGAGTTCGATTTTCTGCTGAATCAGCGCGTCGCGAATCAGATCGCGCAGCGCTTCGGAACGCGTCGCGTAACCGCGCTCCGAAATTAAAGCATCGTAATTTTCCAGTAAATCGCGTTCAATGCTGACGCCGAATCTGACAAGCTCGCTCAAGATTTTTCCTCACAAAATAAGTTCACCAAAAGCATACGATTTTTTTCGAAGCATTGGAAATGCCGCCTTGCTACGCCGTTTTCCGGCGTTTGGGAAAAAACAGCCGCACAAGCCGTCTTGAGCTGACAAAAAACAGCAGAAAACCCGAAAGAATCGTAATAATTCCGAGCAGCGAAAAACCGCGCAAAAGGTAATTATTGATATTGTCGCGCGCGTCGAAATCCATCGTGTGGAGCATCCACAGAAAATCGAAAACGCGCCATTTATTCGTTCGGAACGCAACGATCTGACCGGTTTGCGCCGAAACATAAACGGTTAAATTGTCTTCAAAAGTCACCGCCCATGCCGGCAGCGGTTTTTCGCGGTACTCGTGATGCCCGCCGATATTTTCGGTCAGATATTCGGTTCGCTTGATGTTGAGCGGCTTTTTCAAAGCGTGGACGGCAATCTTGCGGGCTTCGTCTTCCGACACGGGCAGACGAATTTTTCCGTCGAGCGCGCCGGCGACTACCGTTTCCGGCTTTTTATCCGCCGTTTCGCATTTTATTTCGTAAAATGTTTCGCCGAGTATTTCGATCAGCTGAACGCGCGTGATTTCCGTCGCAGCGCGGCTCCGCCGGATTTCGTCAATCACGATTTTCGGCGAGATGAAATTTTGATCCGGATTAAGCGCGTGATGCTCGCTCATCAGGTCTTCGCCGCGAATTTCGTTGATCTTCGTCCAGCTGAAATAAAGCCCGCCGAGCGTCCAGAACAAAAATTGAACGCCGATAAAAATGCCGAGATAACGATGCGATTTGCGGATAAAATGCTTGTAATTTAGCCGTTTCATTTAAATTCGAATTTGCGCTTTACATTCCGGGTTTTTGAACTGTTATGGAATAAATATGTGACAACAGCGAAAAACTGTAAAGCGCAAAACGTCAAGTTTCGGCTCAAATTAGTAATCTTTATTTATTCTTTCGCGCGGCGGCGCTTAATCTTCGTAACCGTTCGGATTGGCTTCGTGCCACTTCCACGCGGATTCGATGATTTTTTCGATTTCGGGAAACTGCGGATTCCAGCCCAGAATGTCGTGCGCCTTCGCTGCGTTGGCGACAAGCCGCGACGGATCGCCCGCGCGGCGCGGTACGATTACCGCTTCGATTGGCTTGCCCGTCACTTTTCGCGCCGCTTCGATCACTTCTTTGACCGAATAACCGCCGCCGTTTCCGAGGTTTATAAACTCGGAATTTCCGCTGCCGCGCCGCAGATAATCGAGCGCCAAAAGATGCGCCTGACTTAGATCGGCAATGTGAATATAATCGCGAATTGCCGTGCCGTCGGGCGTCGGGTAATCTTCGCCGAAGATCGAGATCGAATCGCGCCGCCCCTGCGCGGTAAATAAAATCAGCGGGATCAAATGCGTTTCCGGATCGTGATGCTCGCCGCACTTTTCGGATGCGCCGCAGGCATTGAAATATCTGAGCGCGACGAATTTTAGGTCGTAAGCCTTGTCGAAATCAGCGAGCGCGCGCTCGACCATAAATTTCGACCAGCCGTAAGGATTGACCGGATTTTGCGGGTGATTTTCGTCAATCGGAACATACTGCGGCTCGCCGTATGTTGCGCAGGTCGAGGAAAAAATGAATTTTTTCGCGCCGTTTTTTATTAAAACTTCGAGAAGCCGAAGCGTCTGCACGAAATTGTTTTCGTAATATTTCTGCGGCTGCTCGACCGATTCGCCGACGTATGCGAACGCCGAAAAATGAATACACGCCTCGACATTGTGTTCGCGAATGATTTTTTCGACCAAATCCTGATCGCCGATTTCGCCTTCGAAAAACGGAATTTCTGCGGCGACCGACTGCCGGTGACCGTAAACGAGATTGTCCAGAACGACAACCTTTTCGCCTTTTTTGTGTAAATCTTCGACTGTCGCGCTGCCGATGTATCCGGCACCGCCGGTAACTAAAATTGCCATAAATCTTTATTATAAAATTTCGAAAATGAAAATAAAAAATTGCCCGAAAATCAATCACAAGCGCCGGTTTGTCCGTTTATGATTCGTTTCCGGAATGCACTTTTGTATTAAAAGCGTTCGTATTTGCCGAATCTGATATACGGATGCAAATATCGTGAAAGAGTTTGAAAACCGGCTTAATCTTTTCTCTACAAAGGTTACACAAAAGCGCGAAAATCTGCCAAGTATAGGAACAATTTTTGCTTTAGAAATTTTTAACGAAATAGAAAATTTTGAAGGAGCTTTACGAAATGAGACACGAAACTACGCACCAGCCGGTCATACTTTTAATTGACGCCAATCCGGCGGCGGATAACAAATTCATCAAGCGCTGGTTTGAAAAAAGCAGATTTCTGACCTGTGAGCGAACCGATATTTTCGAAGTGCTCGAAGAAATTTCGGATTTTACGACTTTTCAGCGCCCCGACGTGATTCTGCTCGAAGTCGAATCAATGACCGACAGTTTTCAGATTATCAAAACGCTGACGCATTCCGCCCACGGACAGAACGAGCCGCCGATCTTCGCTTTTTCGGAAAGCGGCACGCTCATTAACGACTGCGAATGTTTCGAAGGGAATCTAGCGCAGCTTGCCGCGAAGCTGGACGGAATGATTCCGGTTTACGGCGAAAAGCGGCTGACGATCGCCGCCTAAGAAATTTTTTTACGATAAATATTTTTGAAAAACAGCCATCGTTTGTGGCTGTTTTTTTATCACTCAAAGAATTGGAAAAATGTCTGCTGATTCAAAATCTTTTGCGACCGACACGTTTGTTAATCCGGTCTATCCGCGCTCTTTTCCCGACCCGTTCGTGCTGAAATTTCGCGGCGAATATTTCGCATACTGCACGGATTTCTGGCACGACGGGCGCGTTTTCGGCGTTTTGCGCTCGCGCGATCTGGTTAACTGGACGGAAGTCGGCGGCGCGTTGGAAAAATTAAACAACGATGCGCCGTTTTACTGGGCGCCCGAAGTAACTTACGCAAACGGCAAATTTTATCTTTATTACAGCATCGGCAACGAAGTCCTGATGGAAATGCGTGTCGCGGTTTCAGCCCGACCTGACGGCGGCTTCGTTGATTCCGGCACAAAACTCACGACCGAGGATTTCGCGATTGACGGGCACGTTTTTATTGACGACGACGGACAAAACTATTTTTTCTACGCAATTGATTTTACTGAACATTCACACATCGGAACCGGCACGGTCGTTGATAAAATGACGGATTTTTTCACGCTCGAAGGGCGACCGCGACCGGTCACGCGCGCGAAATACGACTGGCAGGTTTACGACCCGGAACGCAGGGAAAAAGGCGGCGTCCGCTGGCACACGGTCGAGGGCACGTTCATCTTAAAGCGCAAGGGAATTTATTACGAGATGTTCAGCGGCGGAAACTGGCAGAATATCACTTACGGCGTGAGCTTTGCCGTGACCGACGACATCCGGCGCGACGCAGAATGGGCGCAGTTTTCGGACGGCGAAAAAACGTTTCCGATTCTGCGAACGATTCCCGAAAAGGTCGTCGGTCCCGGTCATAATTCGGTCGTTCGCGGCTTGAATAACCGCGAACTTTACTGCGTCTATCACCGCTGGACCGAACACGGCAGAGTTCTTTCGATTGATCGCATGGATTTTGCCGGCGAGAGAATTTTCGTCAAAGGCGCGACCACCGTGCCGCAGATCGCGCCCTTTAAACCGACGTTTGCCGACTTTTTCGACGGCGAGATGTTGGGCGAAAATTGGGAACGGCGCGGCGATTGGAAAGTTTCGAAGAACGAAGCGAGCAGTAGTGAAATTTCCGCCGAAAGCCGTTTGATCCGCAATTCGACGGCGGAAAGTTTTTTATGCGAAGTCAGTTTGCGGGCAATCGAGACGGAAGGCGAAAACGGCGGATTCGGTTTTTCTCTGCTCGATGAAAATGCGGAAACATTTAAGTTTTTGATTTTGCCGAATTCAAATCAAGCGGCTGTTTATTGTTCACAAAACGGTGAAATTAAAGTGGAAAAATTTGATTTGCCGGAAGATTTTGAAGTGTCGGCGTTTCATCTCTTGCGCGTCGAGGCTGACGGCGGCTTCGTTAAAGTACAGCTCGACGAAGCGAGTTTTCGTTTTGAAACATTGCTCGAAAAAGCCTCGAACCGAATCGCGCTCGCGGCTGAAAAAATGCGCGCCGCGTTTTCGGGGTTTAGTTTAACCGCAGGCTTTGAAGATTTATTCGATTGGAAAAACGCGGAGATCGAACGGCGCGGCTGGCGAAAATTATCTGCGGCGGGCGATTGCCGGATTGCGGGCGGCGAGCTTATTTTTTCGAATCAAAGCGAAACCGAAGCGATTTTGACGAAAGGCGCGGCGTTTGAGAATTTCGAATTCGCCGTCAACTTTCGGCTCGGCGAATCTTTCGGCGACGATGCGGCTTTCGGGTTTTTGATTCTGGACGAGAATTCGGAAGAAATCGCGCGTTTGACGTTTGAAGGCGCGGCGGGAAATTTTTATCTGGCGACTGCCGGCGGTACGCAAAAATTTATGCTGCCGGAAAACTTCGCGCCCGAAAATCTGCGCCAGTTTCGTTTTTTGAAGTCTCCGGATAAAATTTTCGTGCAGTTGGAAGAACTCGATCTGGGCGAAATTTCGGTTACAAACAGCAAAGCGAAAATCGCGTTGCTTTGCCGAAATGCGCAAGCCGCTTTTGAAATGATTCGACTTACGGTTTTGTAAAGTATTGTAAGATATTTCGATTTCTGACATCTCCGTTCAAGATATATTCGTCCAAAAATCAGTTTGTTCGGAAAATTCGGTTTTGATATTTGAAAATTTCACGTTTCAAACATAATATTTCAGAGACAGCTCTTCTCAACCTCGATTTTCCGATTAAAATCAAACAATTTTTCAGACGAGGATTTTTCCTTTGATAAATAATTTACTAAAAACTTCCGCCGAAGATTTTCTTTGGGCAGGCGGAATTGAAGACACATTTGTGCCGCAAGTTAAACCCGGTCATCGCGCGCTCGACGAATACGAGCTGATGGGTCATTACGAACACTGGCGCGAAGATTTGGCGCTCGCGCGCGAACTCGGCTTAAAATCTCTGCGCTGGGGCGTGCCGTGGTATAAGGTCGAACCCGAGCCGGGAAAATTCGACTGGCGCTGGACGGACGAAGTCATTCCGTATATGGTCGAAGACCTCAAGATTCTGCCCATTATTGATCTGATGCATTACGGCACGCCTTTTTGGCTCAAGCGCGAATTTGCGAACAAAGATTACCCGAAACTCGTCGCGCGTTATGCTGCCGAGTTTGCCAAACGTTATCAAAGCCTTATCAAATGGTACACGCCGCTCAACGAGCCGATCATTAATGCGCTGATGTGCGGAATGCGCGGCGCCTGGGCGCCGTATATGAAGGGCGAGAAAGGTTATCTCAAGCTGATGATGCAGCTTGCGCGCGGAATCGTTCGCACGGTCAATGCGATCAAGGAAATTCAGCCGGATTCGGTGATGGTTCATGTCGAGGCGACCGGTTTGACGCGCACCGTGAGCGCGGATTTAGCGGCGCTCGGGCGCGAAGAAACGCATCGCGGCTACCTTTGTTACGATCTGATTACGGGTCGTCTGACGCACGATCATCTGCTCTTTCCGTGGCTCGTCCGCAACGGCGCGACGCCGGCGCAATTGGACGAGCTGCGCAACAACAAGATCGAACTCGATGTTCTCGGAATGAATTTCTACCCGCAATGGTCAACCAAACAGCTTTTTATCGATAATCGCGGGCGCATCGCGTTTCGCGAAACCGAACCCGACGGCGAAGGCTTTATCGAACTCATCACCGATTATTACAATCGTTATCAAGTGCCGGTGATGATTACCGAAACAAGCGCTGTCGGCTCGAACGAAGTCCGCGAGCGCTGGCTCGAATCGTCGGTTTCGATGATTAAAACTTTACGCGAATCGGGCGTTCCGGTGATCGGCTACACGTGGTTTCCGCTCTTTACGATGATCGACTGGCGTTATCGTTATTCGAACGAACCGCTCGAAAACTTTTATCTCGAACTCGGAATGTACGCTCTCAACCGTGACAAAACCGGTCCGCGCTGGCTGGAAACGCCGATCGTCGCGCAGATGAAGGATTATATAAAAAATTCGGAAGCAAGAGTCGGCAGTATTGCCGCAAAGATGCAGGCGGTTCGCTGAAATTAAACTTTCGCGGCAATTAAAAAATCCGGTGCTCGAAGTTTTATACTCTGAACACCGGATTTTTGTCGAAAAACGATTTTCGATCTTAGCCTAATGTCGGAACGACTTTGCCGTTTCCGTTTCCGGAAATAACATGGGCGGGAAGCGATATTTTCTTTTCCGTCGTTTTGACGATCACCGCCGCTTCTTTGCGTTTCATACCGACGATCTTGCCGTATTCGGTCAAACTTTGCGCGACGATCTGATCCATATTGTAGTATTTATACGTCGCGAGGCGTCCGACGAAATAAACGTCCGAACGCGCATCCGCGAGCGCTTTATATTTCGCGTAAATATCAGCATTCTCTTTGCGCGGAATCGGGTAATACGGATCGCCTTCGGCTTGCGGATATTCGTAAACGACGCTTGTTTTTTCGTGTTCCTGCCCGGTTAAGTATTTAAATTCCGTAACGCGCGTGTAAGCCTGCTCGTTCGGATAATTGACGACCGGAGCCGGCTGAAACGTCTTCGTATCGTGCGTTTCGTGTTTGAATTCCAAAGAGCGATACGGCAGTTTCCCGTAGCGGTAATCGAAGAACGAATCGACCGGACCGGTATAGATCATTTCGCGAAACGGAATATCTTTGACGATTTCGCGGTAATCGCAGTTGAGCAAAACCTTAATATTCGGATGATCGAGCATATTTTCGAACATTCGCGTATAGCCGTATTTCGGCATCGCCTGGAATGTGTCGGTAAAATAACGGTCGTCGCGATTCGTGCGGGTCGGTACGCGCGCCGTTACCGATGCGTCTAATTCCGACGGGTCTAAGCCCCATTGTTTAACTGTATAATTGCGAAAAAATTTCTCGTACAATTCGCGCCCGACTTTCGACACGACGACATCTTCCGAAGTTTTAATGTTTTCGACCGGCTCGGCGACTTTCTTGAAAAAATCCTCGACTTCGAAAGCCGTCAGATTCAGCCCGTAAAGCTTGTTGATCGTGTCGAGATTGATCGGCATCGGCAAAAGCATCCCGTCAACGTTTGCCAGAACGCGGTGCTGGTATTCGCGCCATTCCGTAAAACGCGTCAAATAATCGAATACGTCCTTCGAATTGGTGTGAAAAATATGAGGTCCGTATTTATGAATCAAAATACCGGCGTCATTATAAAAATCGTAAGCGTTACCGGCAATATGCGGTCGGCGGTCGCAGATCAAAACCTTTTTGCCCGAGCCGTTTGCCAATCTTTCCGCCAGCACACTGCCGGCGAAACCGGCTCCTACAATTAAATAATCAAACATTTTTTTATTCCCCCTTAATCTGTTAAAAAACTAAAAATCCCTATCCTTATAAATTTTTGAGGGCAGCGACTTCAGCCGTGAATTTTAACTCCAATTTCACGCCTCAAGGCGCAGCCCTCAAATCCTCTGCCAGTAAATGTAAACCTTCAAAAACCTAAACCGCCTGCGTGGCTGCTTTCGGTTTTTCTGCAATCGCTTCGTCTATCAAGCGCGACATTTCTCCGAAAGTTTTATCCCAGCTATTGTGCGATAAAAACTCGTCTGCCGTCTGTAATCTGGCTGACGTATCTTCGTCCGCCAGACATTTTTCGCAAGCCGCGACAAATTCTTCGGCGGTCGAAGCGATATGCACGAACCCGCGCTCGCCGTAAGGACGCACGACGTCGCGAATCGGCGTCGAAACGACCGGCAAACCTGCCGCTAAGTATTCGGGCGTTTTCGTCGGGCTGATATATTTTGTCGATTCGTTCATCGCAAACTGCATCAACGCAACGTCCCAACCCGCGAGATAAGCGGGCAATTCCTTATAATCCTTGCCGCCGAGATAATGAATATTCGCGCGGCGCGGCAAATCTTCTTCCGCGATCTTGACGACCGGACCGATCATCACGAAATGCCATTCGGGACGCATTTCCGCCATTTTGTCCAAAAGCCCGATGTCCATTCGCTCGTCAATCACGCCGCAGAAACCGAAGCGCGGGTGCGGAATCTGTTTTTCGTCCGCCGGCTCTTCACGTATCGAGCGCGCTTGATTAAAATGCGCCACGTCAATGCTCGACGGAAACGCGTAAACGTTCGCGTGCTTGTCTTTTTTCGCTTCGTAGAGGCTTTGCCCGCCGGTGAACACGACGTCGGCTTTTTCGAGCAGTTTTCGCTCGTTTTCGATCAATTCCGGCGGCGCGAACTTGAATGCCGAAAGCTCGTCCATACAATCGAAAATCGTCGCCAGCGGTTCGAGATGCGCGGCGAAATCCATCGCCATCGGAGTATAAAACCAAAGCACGAATTCATTAATATTTTCCGCGCTGATAAAATTGTCGAGCAGCTCGCGCTGAATTTCGACGACTCTGCCGCTATCGCGGTCGGCGTGCGAAATTCGCGGAACGATAATAAACAAATTATCTTCGCGCCGGCTTACGTCAATCCGCGTCGGTTCGTCGCCGTAGATCGGTTCTTCGAAAAAGTATACGTTCGTCTGTTTCGCAAAACGGCTTAACAGGTGCTGCGGTCGCTGGTAGACGAAATCCCAACGCAGATGCGATAAACAAATTACAGAATAAGAAACACTATTATTCATGCGGTTAAAAAAACTCCTTAAAATAAATCAACGCCGTGTATTTTGCAATCGGCATACCACTTGCTTGAATTAAGACGTTGATTTTTATAATAGCTTTATAATTGTGACGTTTGCACGATTTTTCACAAACTTTACCGAAGCTTTTGTGAAATGCTGAACTGTATGAAAAGCATCCTTAATCAGGCGATTTTCATACATTGATTAATTATTAATTAAAAAAGATAAGTTATAGTTATGCAAAATAAACCATTATTTAGAAGTTTTTTGATGGGCGGGTTTGAATGCTCGACACATCGCCGTCGCTGCGGGCGGCGGCTCGATCTGATCGAGTCCACGCGGCACGAAGAATTTGCCGAAGAAGATTACGAAAGACTCGCCAAGATCGGAGTGCGAACCGCGCGCGACGGTGTGCGCTGGCATTTGATCGAGCGCGAACCGTTTGTTTACGATTTTTCGAGTCTCGAAAAACAGGTGCGCGCGATGCAGTATACCGGAACCCAGGTTATCTGGGATTTATTTCACTACGGTTACCCGGACGATCTGGATATTTTCAGCCCCGAGTTTGTCGAGCGCTTCGCGCGGTTTTCCGCCGCGACCGCCGAATATCTGCGAAGCGAAACCGACGGCACGCTTTTTATCTGCCCGGTCAACGAAATTTCCTTTTTCTCGTGGATTGCGGGCGATGCGGCGCATTTTTACCCGTTTCAAAGACGTCGCGGCAACGCGCTGAAAAAACAGCTCGTCCGGGCGACGATTGCCTCGATTGAAGCGATTCGCGCTGTCGCCGGCGACGTTCGTTTCGTGCAGACCGACCCGGCGATTCATGTCACGACCGGCAAAACGGACGCCGCTTCGCGCCGCCGCGCCGAAAGTTACCGGCGCGCGCAGTTCGACGCGTTCGATATGCTTACCGGACGCCGCAATCCGGAACTCGGCGGAAAGCCCGAATATCTCGACATCATCGGGCTGAATTATTATTTTCACAATCAGTGGTTTTACCCGAACCGCCGCAAGATCGTGCGCGGACATCGTTTATATCGTCCGTTTCACGAAATTCTGGGCGAGTATCACGAGCGTTACAAGCGTCCGATTCTGATTGCCGAGACGGGAATCGAAGACGACGAGCGCGCCGACTGGTTCGGATTTATCTGCCGCGAAACGGAGACTGCCGTCAGAAACGGCGTTCCGATCGAAGGAATCTGTCTTTATCCGATCGTCAATCATCCGGGATGGGACGACGACCGGCATTGTCATAACGGTTTGTGGTGCTACGCGGACGATTTCGGGATACGCGACGTTCACGAGCCTTTAGCCGAGGAAATCGCCGTGCAGAGAAAAAGATTCGAAAGATACGCATTCGCCGCGGCAACGGTTTGATTAAGTGAGAAGTGAGAAGTGAGAAGTGAGAAGTAGAGGTTTTTACCTATTTTTACCGCTTCTCACTTAAAATCTATTTTTCCGCCAAACCGAGTTGGGTCGGTTGCGTGTAAAATTTTTCTTCGGGTTTATTGTGCGGGATTTCTTCGGGGTTTTCCTTTTCTGTAATCTTCGCTTCGGGGAGAAAATGATTAAAGAGCGAGCGGATTTTCGCTTCGTCTGATCTGCCGACCGCCTGCTCGAAGTTCGATAGAATATTGCCGACATCTTCGGCGGAATAAGTCGCGATTTTGCCGATAAAGATTTTCGGATGTTCGGTTTTTAAGAGATTTTCGCCCGTGATTTCGAGTTCTTCGAAAAGTTTTTCGCCGTTGCGGATGCCGGTGAAAATAACGTCAATATCTTCGTACGGTTCGAGACCTGAAAGCCGGATCATATCTTCCGCCAAATCCAGAATCTTAATCGGCTCGCCCATATCGAGAATAAAAATTTCGCCGCCTCTGCCCAATGCGCCGGCTTGCAGAACGAGCTGCGAGGCTTCGGGAATCGTCATAAAGTAGCGCGTCATATCCTTATGCGTGACCGTAATCGCTTCGCCTTTGCGGATTTGTTCGCGGAAAATCGGGACGACCGAGCCAGCCGAACCGAGCACGTTGCCGAAGCGCACCGCCATAAAATTCGTCTGGTATTTTTGATTCAGGCTTTGCAAAACGATTTCCGCGATGCGTTTCGACGCGCCCATCACGCTCGTCGGGTTAACGGCTTTATCGGTCGAAATCAGAACGAAATCTTTGACGCCGAATTTACCCGCCAGTTCGCCGATCAGTTTTGTTGCAAAAATGTTGTTTTTGATCGCTTCGGTCGGATTTATTTCCATCAGCGGAACGTGCTTGTGCGCGGCGGCGTGAAAAACGACCTGCGGCGCGTATTCGGCGAAAATTTCGCGCATTCGCGGCGCGTCCGCAATATCCGCGAGCAGCGGAACAAAACGCGTTTCGCCGAAATCCTTCGTCAATTCGCGCTCGATTTGAAAGAGCATATATTCGGCGCGCTCGACCAAGACGATCAGTTTCGGCTTAAATTCGGAAACTTGCCGAATAAGCTCAGAGCCGATCGAACCGCCCGCGCCCGTGACCATCACGACTTTGTCGCTCAGAAAATCGTGTAAATTTTTATCGTCGAGCTGAATCGGTTCGCGTCCTAGAAGGTCTTCGATCTCGACGTCGCGGATACGCGAAATCTGAACGCGTCCGTGGACGATCTCGTGCATGCTCGGAACGATTCGCGCCTTGACGGGAATTTCGCGGCAGATGTCGAGGATGCGGCGAATTTCCTTGCCCTGTGCCTGATCTATGGCGATGACGACCTGTTCGATGTTCATCTCGTCAACGAGGCGCGCCATGTCGTCGGTCGTGCCTAAAACTTTGACGCCGTTCAGACTGCCGCCTTTCTTGCGGCGGTCGTCGTCAACAAAACCGCGCACTTCGAATTCGGTATCGGCGCGTCCGAGAACATCGCGCACGGCAATCGCGCCGATGCGTCCCGCACCGACAAAAAGCGTCGCGCGTGGCTTAAAGCGGCGTTTGCTGCCCGTGTACTGACGCTTTTCGCCGAGTTCGTAAGCGAAACGGCGCAAAACGCGCAAACCGAGCAGCCCGCCGAAGGCAAGCGCCGTATCAATCAGAATTACCGAAAGCGGAACCTGCCAGAGATTGAAATTCGTTAAGCCGAGTAAAAAGCGGACGGCGATCAATATGACGCTCGAAATCAACGCGGCTTTGAGAAACGCCTTGATGTCTTCGAGACTGACGTAGCGCCAGATTATCGAATACGCGCCGACCAGAAAGAGCGATGAAAATTGAATGAGTACGACAAACGGAAGCTGGATAATCGCCGTGTCAAAGTAAAAATCGCCGAGCTGAATATTGAGCGAAGGAAAGTAGGCGACCATGAACGCCGTGCACAAAATTACAATATCCGCCACAAACTGCACGGGACGGCGCAGGAACCAAAATCTCTCTTCGGAATTGTTTTTAACCGGTTGATTTGTTTGCATTAAAGAAACTGGAAAAAGTCTATATTTTGAAGTTACTTTACCTAAAATTGAACTGTCAACTATGAAACTATGAACTTATCAGGCAACGGTAAAAATAAAAGGTTGAATCAAAAGCATTTGTAAGCTATTCTTAGCAACTGGAAATAATCTCTAGAGGTTTTATTATATGAAGTTAAAAGTTTTGGTTCTTTTTGCGCTTGTCGTCTGCACGAGCCAGATTTTATTCGCTCAGGAAGCCAGCATTACGACCGAGGTCGTGCGCGGTTATCTGGTCGGTCCGGGCGATATCGTGTCAATCAAAGTGTTCAACGAAAAGGATTTCGACGTTGATGAGGCGACGGTTGATGAAGACGGCAAAGTTCAGATACCGTTTTTCGATCAGGGCGTCATGGCAAAATGCCGCACCGAAAAGGAGTTAACCGCCGACGTTCGCCAGCTTTTAGCCAAGTTTTTGCGAAATCCGCAGGTTTCAGTCCGCGTCAAAGCGCGTAACAGCCGTCCGCCGGCAACGATTTACGGCGAAGTTCGCCAGCAGCAGCAGATCGTTTTAACGCGTCAGTCGCGGCTTCTCGAACTGCTTTCGTTTGCGGGCGGCGTGACCGAGGACGCGGGCGGAATGATTCAGGTTTTTCGCACGCGCAAACCGATGTGCGGCGAAGCCGACGTGACCAGCGACTGGATTTCGCAAACCAAAGACAACACCGACGTGCCTTCGCGAATGTACAGCCTGAGCAGCGTTCAGCAGGGACGCGAGGAAGCCAACCCGGTTATTCTTCCCGGCGATATTATTGTCGTCCAGAAAGCCTCGCCCGTTTATTTTACGGGTGAAGTTCGCCAAGCCGGCGGCATTCTGCTGAAAGACGGCGGAATCTCGCTGACTCAGGCGATTGCGATGGTCGGCGGAGTCAATCCGGAAGCCAAAACGAAGGACGTAAAAATTTATCGTCTGAAATCAGGATCGAAAGAGCGCGAGACAATTTCCGTTAATATTGACCAGATCAAAGCCGGTAAGCAAAAGGACGTGATGCTCGAACCTTACGATATTGTTCAGGTTGATAAATCGAAGAAAAGCATCGGACAGATTATTCTCGAGACGGTTGTCGGAGCGGCGAAAAGCCTTCCCGGCGGTTTTACCGGCGGATTACCGCAAAGAATTTTGTACTAAAAATAGCTTAACTTTTCATAAAAAAGCGGGTTGAAAATTTCAACCCGCTTTTTTTATTCGGCGTAGATTTTATCGATCACGTCCTTGTATTTTTCGTTCACGACGCGCCGTTTGACCTTTAATGTCGGTGTTAGTTCGCCGCCTTCGACCGTCATTTCCTCTTCGAGCAGCGCGATTTTCTTGACCCTTTCGAACTTCGCCAAATCTCCGGTCAGTTTTTCGACTTCGTTCTCAAAGAGCTTGACGATTTGCGGATTTTCGCAAAGCTCTTTCGGCGTTTTCAAATTTAAGCCTTCGTTTTTCGCGTAAGATTTGAGCTGTTCGAAATTCGGCACGATCAGCGCCGAAGGGAATTTGCGGTCGTTGCCGACCAATACGACCTGACTGACGAAGCGCGAGCTTTTGATCATCTGCTCGATCGGCGACGGCGCGATGTATTTGCCGCCCGAAGTTTTGAAAAGCTCCTTTTTGCGGTCGGTAATTTTCAGAAATCCGTCCGTGTCGAGCTCGCCGATGTCGCCGGTTTTAAACCAGCCGTCGTCGGTAAAAGCGTCGCGCGTCGCGTCGGGTTTGTTGTAATAACCGAGCATCACGCCCGCGCCGTTTACTTCGATTTCGCCGTCCGGTGCGATTCGCAGTTCGGTGTTGCGAATCGGTTTCCCGACCGTTCCGAGGCGCGCGTCAATCGGATTGTTCGACGAAATAACGGGCGAAGTTTCGGTCAGACCGTAGCCCTGCATAATCGAGATGCCCGCGCCCGTAAAAATCAGCCAGATGTCGTTTGCGAGCGCCGCGCCGCCCGTCACGCACGAGCGCAGACGCCCTCCGAAAAAGTCGCGCAGCTTCGAATAAACGATCCGGTCGGCAATCGAATGCTTGATCGCCAGAAAATACGGAATCGCCTCGCGACGTTCGTTTTTGAGCGCGAATTCCTTGGCGGTTTCGATCGCCCAGTCAAAGATTTTTTCCTTCAAAGCGCTGTTTTCGGCGGCTTTCAGTTTGGCTTTGGCGTAAACTTTTTCAAAGATTCGCGGCACGCCGACGAAGATCGTCGGGCGCACTTCGCGCAAATTGTCGGCGACTTTATCAATTGATTCGGCGTAGAAAACGCCCATTCCGTTGAAAATATAAAGATACATCGCCGAGCGCTCGAAAATGTGCGAAAGCGGCAAAACGGAAAGCGGCACGTCTTTTTCCGAAAAACTATATTTTTCGCCCGCGTCAATCACGTTCGAAATAATATTCTGGTGCGAGAGCATGACGCCTTTCGGTTCGCCCGTCGTGCCCGACGTGTAAATCAGCGTCGCGACGTCGTGCGGCTCGATCGCACGGCGCAGTTCATCAAGCAAACCGGGTTTTTCCTTCTTCAAATCCGCGCCGCGCTTTTCCAGTTCCGCGAGCGACATCGCGTTTTCCGCCTCGACGCCGTCGGCGTTAAAGAAAATCAGTTTTTCGAGCCGTTTGCATTCGGGAAAAATTTTGGCGAGGCGCTCGAATGTCGCTTTGTCTTCGAGAAAGAAAATCTTCGTGCCCGAATCGTTGATGATGTAGCAGATCGAATTTTCGGCGAGCGTCGTATAAACCGGAACGTCAACGATTCCGGCAAGCTGGCAGCCCGCGTCCGTCAACGTCCAATCAGGCGAATTTGCCGCCAGAATCGCCGCTTTATCGTCTTTTCGCAATCCCAGAGAATAAAGCCCGAGCGCGATATTCGCGGCGCGCTCCGTTATTTCGGCGGACGACATTTTCTGCCATTTGCCGTTCTTTTTATAATTCAGAGCGTCGGCGCGGTCGTGTTTCTCAGCGGCTTGCCGGAAAAGTTCAGCCAACGTCTGCGGCTCGTCCGCGAGCAGCGGAATGCGCGCTTTCGATTTGGGATTTCGGGTTTCGGATTTCGAATTTCCCGACTCTCGGCTCTCGACTCTCGACTCCTGACTCATACTTCCAAAACGCCTCCGAAAAATACTTTTAAAACTTCGTCCGCCATCGGCGCGAGCGGGTAGGATTTTTGCGAAAGAATCCAGTTCGTGCACATTTCGTCGAGCGCGCCGTAAAGAATCTTTGCGCCGACGATCGGCTTTAAATCCTTGCGAATAACGCCTTCGCGCTGTCCGTCGGCGATCGTTTCGCGGATAATATCGAGGTATTCGCCGAAGCCTGCCGCCGAAAATTCCTGCATAAACTTGGTCGAACCGCGCAGCTCGACCTGAAAAACGATCGCCAATTCGCGGTCGGCGCCCAATCGTTCGAGATGGAGCTGGGCGATGCGCCGCAGTTTCGCCTGCGCGCCTTCGATTTCCGCGAGCTGCTTTTTGCCCTCGGCGATAAAATCTTCCATCGCGCGGTCGAAAAACGAGTGCAGGATTTCGTCCTTGCTCTTGAAATACAGATAAACCGTGCCGTCGGCGATTCCGGCTTCCTTGGCAATGTCGGCAACCTTCGAATTGAAATAACCTTTGCCGGCGAAAACCTTGATCGCGGCTCTCAAGATAGCTTCGCGTTTATCGGCGACAAAAGCGCGCGCTTCTCCGTTTGTGCGTGTCGAACGAGACATAATGATTTTGGATTTGTGATTTTGGATTTTGGATTGAAATCTTCCGATCCGTAATCTCTGAATGAATAATCATTCATTTTTAGTTAAGTTATACCAGATTTCCGGTTGAAAGCAACAAAAATCTCACGGATTACAAACTTTTTACAAATTCAGCAAAAATTCGGATTATGTTATCGTTTTATCAAAGACTAAAATGTCTTCAATGCGGAATTTTGTATTTCAATCCGCAACCCGAAATCACAAATCCGAAATCGAATTATGGTTTATAATTTCAGCGCGGGACCGGCGATTCTGCCGACCGAAGTTTTAGAAAAGGCGCAAAATGAATTGCTTTCGTTGGGCGGCATCGGAATGAGCGTGATGGAAATCAGCCATCGCTCAAAATATTTCGCGCCTTATCTCGAGGCTGCGGAAAGCGGCATTCGCGACCTGCTTTCAGTTCCCGAAAATTACCGGATTCTGTTTTTGCAGGGCGGCGCGAGTTTGCAGTTTTCGATGATTCCGATGAATTTTCTTAAAAAATCGGCGGATTACGTCGTCACCGGCGCGTGGGGCGAAAAAGCCGTTAAAGAAGCGAAAAAATGCGGCGCGGTCAATGTGATCTGTTCGACTAAAGAAACGGGCTATAAATCGGTTCCCGCGCCGGATGAGTTTAATTTCAGCCAGAATGCCGATTACGTTCATTACTGCTCGAACGAAACGATCGACGGCGTCGAATTCAAGTATGATCTCGACGGCAAAGGCATTCCGGTCATTTGCGATGCGTCGTCCAATATTCTTTCGAAACCGCTCGACATCGAAAAATACGCGCTCGTTTATGCCGGCGCGCAGAAAAATATCGGACCGTCGGGCGTAACTCTGGTGATAATCCGCGACGACTTGCTCGCGCGAGTTCCCGAAAACCAATTTTCGATGCTCGATTACCGCGCTATTGCCGCGAACGATTCGATGCTCAACACGCCGAATACTTGGGGAATTTACCTGATTAGTTTGGTCTGCGAATGGCTCAAAGCGAAAGGCGGCGTTCCGGGAATCGCGCGCATTAACGAGGAAAAAGCGAAAATTCTCTACGACGCGATCGATCAAAGCGACGGTTTTTACAGCGGTCACGCCGAGGCGTCGGCGCGTTCATTGATGAACGTCACGTTTCGGCTGCCGTCTGAAGAACTCGAAAGCCGATTCGCAGCGGAAGCGACCGCTGCCGGCTTTGACGGCTTAAAAGGACACCGCTCGGTCGGCGGCATCCGCGCTTCGATCTATAATGCTTTCCCGAAAGAAGGCGTCGCGGCGCTGGTCGAATTTATGCACGATTTCACGCACCGAAACGGTTGATTTTCAGCCACGAACAAACACGAAAGAACACGAAATGATTTAATAATTTTTGTGTCCTTTCGTGTTTGTTCGTGGCTAAATCTTTGTCAGAATCTGCAAAAGCTCGGTTTCTTCGCTTTCGGAAACCGTTCGCAGATCAATTAAAACTTTATCCTCTAAAATCCGCGTAATCACGGGCGGATTCGAAGCGCGTAAGCTTTCTTCGAATTTGCTGACGGACATTTGCGTGTGTTTCAAAGCTAAAAGTGTCGTCGCGGGCTGCGCGTCGGGCGCGGAGCCGCCGCCGACGACCGAACTGCCTTCCATGATTTCAAATTGCAGCGCGGAATTTTCGCCCGAATTTTCGCGCAGACGGTCGGCAAAAGCGGCGGCGCGTTTCATCAATTCGGCGTTTGTCGCGGAGAGCATTCTGATAACCGGAATTTCCTGCAAAAACGTTTCTTTGCGAAACGCTTCGAGCGTCGCTTCGAGCGCGGCGTAGATCAATTTATCAACCCGCAAGGCGCGATAGAGCGGGTGTTGACGGATGCGTTCGACGATTTCGCGCCGCCCGACGATCAAACCCGACTGCGCGCCGCCCAAAAGTTTGTCGCCGCTAAACGAGACAACGTCCGCGCCCGCGACGATTGATCGGGAAATAACCGGCTCGTCCGTCAAGCCGTATTCCGCGAGATCGAACATCGCGCCCGAACCGGCGTCTTCGTAGAGCAAAACTCCGCGCTCGTGAGCGAGATCCGCTATTTCATTTAACTTCGGCGCGGCGGTAAAACCGACGATGCGGTAATTCGACGGGTGAACTTTGAGCAAAAGCCTTGTGTTTTCATTGATCGCTCGTTCGTAATCGGCAAGCTTCGTGCGGTTTGTCGTGCCGACTTCCCTGAGCGTCGCGCCGGATTGCGTCAAAACGTCCGGCACGCGAAAATCGCCGCCGATCTCGACCAGTTCGCCGCGCGAGATGACAACTTCGCCGCCGGAGGCGAGAACCGTCAGAATCAGAAACGCCGCCGCCGCGCAGTTGTTGACAATCAAAGCCGATTCCGCGCCCGTGAGCTCCGCCAGCAGATGTTCGGCGCGCGCGCCGCGCTTTCCGCGTCTGCCGGTTTCGAGATCGTATTCCAGATTGCAGTAACGTGCGGCTTCATCAAAAATCGCTTTTCGCGCGTTATCCGAAAGCGGCGCGCGCCCGAGATTCGTGTGAACGATCACGCCCGTCGCGTTGATTACTCTTTGTAAACTCGCATTCTGCTCGCCGCGCCACGCTTGTTCGAGCCGCCGTTCGGCTTCGGTCAACAGATTTTCGCGCGAGAAATCCGCTTCGAACGAGCTTTCCTGAATTTCGCGCCGCAGCGCTTCGATCACAACGCGCGCGAGCGCCGTCAGATGTTTCGCGCCGGTTTCGGTTTGTAATTTACCGGCTGTCGCAGAGCGCAAAAGCGCGTCAATCGAAGGCAAATAGCGCAGATTCTCGATATTCGGCGGCGTTTCCGCAGGTTTCATAAAAACATTTTAACCTCAAAAGCGAAAAAACGTCGGAATAATTTCGCCTTTGACAGTTTCTTTAAAGAGAGACCTTTCCCATTCCAACAATCTCGCCCATAAATCTCGAAGGAAAATCACAAATGGCAATTTTAGGAAATAAATTTCACCGGCAGGCGGAAACGAAAAAGGAAGACACGGCGGAGCTCGATCGCCAAATTCTGCGGCTCGAAGACGATATTCGAAAGCTGAAAATCGAATTCGACATTTATTTTAACGGCGCGGCAAAACGTGCGCCGCTCGAGATGCGCGCGCGCATCGAATCCTCGCTCAAACGCGTCGCCGACGACCGCAATCTGACTTACGCGCAGCGTTATCATTTCAATTCGCTCGTTTCGCGATTTAACTCCTACCGCGAATTGTGGCGGCGCAATCTGAAGAAAAAAGGCGAAGAGTTGATGTAAACTAATGCAAAAGTAAAAAGATAAAAGACAAAAGTTTGAGGTTTTTACCTTTTTACTTTTGCCTTTTACCTTTTTAATGCCGTCCGGCTTCTCAAATAAGCAAAAACCGGAAACGATCAAATGATTTAATTACATTTCCGGAACTTTCATCACGTTTTCCGCCTGCGGTCCTTTCGGTCCGTTGGTGACTTCAAACTCGACTTCCTGTCCCTGAATCAAGGTTTTATAACCGTCGCCGGAAATCGCGCTGTAATGCACGAAGATATCCTGCTCGCCCGGTTGTTCGATAAAACCGTAACCTTTTGCGTTGTTAAACCATTTAACCTTACCGATTGTTGTTGATGACATAATTTTCTAATTCCTCCTACAAACTTCAGTGAATTTAATTTTGAACTTTCTTCAAAGTTCGTTTCTTTTGCAAATTTTTAAGCCGAAAGCGTTTTCTAAAAACACGGGCGAAAAAACAAAAATCCGCGCGCGGAGAGTCTTTCAAAACCACCGGACGAAGACTAATCGAAATGTTGAACTAACCATTTCCAAACGATTGAAAATCTTAAACTGCAAGATTTGGGGATTTTTAATTTTAGTGTTTTTGTTTTGCTAGAACGACGGAAAATTTATCCGAAAATCAGTCCGAAGTCAAGAAAAACTCTCGCATTTTCTCAAATTTTCAAAAAATATCTCAAAATTGACTTAAATCAATTCATAAACCAATATTAAAGTTATCGGTGGTCAGTGGTCGGTGGTCAGAAAAAATCTTTTAACTGACCACCGACCACTGACCACCGATAACTTTAATATTGGTTTATGAATTGATTTAAGTCAATTTTGAGATATTTTTTGAAAATTTGAGAAAATGCGAGAGTTTTTCTTGACTTCGGACTGATTTTCGGAT
>JANOBZ010000024.1:0-46556 GCA_031411895.1 Acidobacteriota bacterium
CCGCGATCCAAAGTACGACGTTTCTATGTTTTTGCCCGTCATACAAATTTTCTGTTTTGATTTTTTTCATTGAATTTTCTTGGCGGCTTTGCGGCTTGGGGGGAGAAACAAAAATATCCCGCAATGCCGCAAAGTCGCAAAGCTGTTTTTAATCAATTGTCGCGATCACTTTCAGTTCGATCGCAATCGGCGTCGGAAGGCAATTTATTTCCACGGTCGTGCGGCACGGCAGATTTTCTTTAAAATATTCGGCGTAGATGCGGTTGTAAGTCGAAAAATCGTCCTTCATATTCGTCAGAAAAACCGTTACGTCAACAATTTTGTCCCACGACGAACCGGCGTCTTCGAGAATCCAGCGCACGTTCTGAAACACGGAACGGCACTGCGTTTCGATGTCGTAAGATATAATTTCGCCGTTCGCGCCCAGTTCGACGCCGGGAATTTTCGTCGTGCCGCGCGAGCGCGGACCGACGCCCGATAAAAATAAAAGATTCCCGACCCGCCGCGCATGCGGATACAAACCGACCGGCTCGGGCGCTTTCGATGAATTGATAATCTCTTCGCTCATTTCGATTTTGGATTTCGGATTTATGATTTCGGATTGGAATTTTCAAAACAGATAAATCCGAAATCCGAATTCCCAAATCCGAAATCAATATTACTTCGATTTTTCAGCCCAAACCTGAACGAGATTGACGAGCGTTTCGGTCGATTTTTCGAGTCCGCGCCGCGAGTTGAATTCCAGCTTGCCGTGAAAATTGCTGCCGCCCGTGAACAGGTTCGGAGTCGGCAGATTGCGGAAAGTCAGATTCGAACCGTCCGTGCCGCCGCGAATCGGCTTGAGCCGCGCCGTAATTCCCGCGCGTTTCGCCGCTTCGATCGCGTAATCGGTCAATTGCGGGAAGTTTTTCAAAACCTCCAGCATATTGAGATAGCCGACTTTGACGTCCATCGAAATTTTCACGCCGGGAAATTTCTTTTGCGTTGCGGCAATCATTTTTTTCAAGATCGCTTCCTTGGCTTCGAGTCCGCTGACATCGAAATCGCGCAGGAGAATTTTAACAGTCGATTGTTCGATATCGAGAGTGCTCGAATACGGATGCACGAATCCGACGCGCCCTTCGGTCGTTTCGGGCAGCATCTTTTTGGGAAAACGCGTCAGAAAATCAGCTGCCGCGTAGGTCGAATTGATCATAATGCCTTTCGCCGTGCCGGGATGCGTCGATTTGCCCCGAAACGTAACGGTCGCGGTGCGCGCGCTCCATGTTTCGTTCGAGATTTCGCCGAGTTCTTCGCCGTCAACCGTGTATGCGAACTTTGCGCCGAAGCCTTCGACGTCGAATTTATCGATCCCGCCGCCGACTTCTTCATCGGGCGTAAAGGCGATCGCGATGTTGCCGTGCTTGATGTTTGGATTTTGGCGCAAAGTATCGATCATCGTCATAATTTCGGCGATGCCCGCTTTATCGTCCGAACCGAGAAGCGTCGTGCCGTCGGCGGTGATGATGTCGTCGCCGATCATTTCCTTCAAGATAGGGTTTTGCGCGACCGTAATGATCTGCGTTTTATCGTTCGGCAAAACGATGTCGCCGCCCTGATAATTCTTGTGAATGATCGGGTTGACGTTCGCGCCCGAAACCGCCGGCGATGTGTCCATGTGCGCGATAAAACCGATCGTCGGAACCTTCGAATTATCCGGCAGATTGCCCGGAATCATTCCGTAAACGATCGAAAATTCGCTCACGCGAACGTTGGTCACGCCGAGTTTTTTCATTTCTTCCGCCAGAAGATTCGCGAGCACGAACTGTTTTTTCGTGCTCGGAACCGTCGTTTGGTCTTCCGCCGACTGCGTATCGATTTTCACATAGCGCAGGAAACGGTCGAAAACCGTTTCCTGCGGCGCTTTTGTCGCCTGCGCGAAAGACGCGGTAAAAGCGAGCAATCCGATAAAAATTGCGTAAAAAGTTTTCATAAATTTATCCTTAAAACCGGAGATTTTCAGCCACGAATGAACACGAATGAACACGAATTAATGTATTGAAATAAAAATTGTTTTCATTCGTGAAAATTCGTGTTCATTCGTATCTCGAATTCTATTCTTCGCCTGCCGACGCGCGTTCGGCGTCATAGACGACCGATGCGCATTCGACGAATAGATCGAGATAATAATCGCGCACTTCTTCCTGCGCCAATTGTTTGTTTTCCTTTTCGGCGATAAATTTCATCAATTCAAACGCCACTTCTTCGCCGGTTTCGATTCTGACGGGTTGTGTTTCGATGTTCATAAATCTGATTATATTCTAAATTTGGCAATTTACGCATCGGCTCACGCCGACGCTACTGACTTAAACTCATATCAATAATTTATCTTGACGCAGACATTTTTTTCTTCCGTGAAAAATTTCAATGCTTCGAAACCGCCCTCGCGTCCCATCCCGGATTGTTTCATCCCGCCGAACAGCGTTCGTAAATCTCTAAGAAGCCAGCAGTTAATCCAGACGATTCCGCTTTCGATTTTTTCCGCCATGCGATGCGCGCGCGAAAGGTTTTCCGTCCAGACGGTTGCCGACAAACCGTATTCGACCGAATTTGCATAAGTTAAGACTTCTTCTTCCGTGTCGAACGGCTGAATCGTGACGACCGCGCCGAAGATTTCTTCTTGATTCGTGCGGCAGTCGAAGGCGAGATTTTCGATGATCGTCGGCTCGATAAACCAACCCTTCAATTGGGTATTTGGGATTTGGGATTGCGGATTTTTTAAGCCGTAAGGTTCGTTTGACAGATCAACCGAATTGCCGCCGAGCAAAATGCGCCCGCCTTCTTCTTTGGCTAATTCGATGTAGGACAAAACTTTTTCAAGATGTTCGCGTGAGACGACCGCGCCGATATCTGTTGAATTATCAAGCGGATCGCCGATTTTAAGGCGCGAAACTCGCTCGACAAAATCCGCTTTGAATTTCTCGTAAATCGGACGTTCGACAAAAATCCTTGAGCCGCACAGGCAGATTTGTCCCTGATTCGCGAACGACGAACGAACGGTCGTCGCGAGCATTTCCTCATAATCGCAATCGGCAAAAATGATGTTCGGGTTTTTGCCGCCGAGTTCGAGCGAGAGTTTTTTGAATTTCGGGGCGGCTTCGCGCGCGATCCATTCGCCGGTTTTCGTGCCGCCGGTAAACGAAATTGCTTTAACGTCTTTATTGGTGACGATCGCCGCGCCGGTTTTTGTGCCGAGCCCGTGAACGATATTCAAAACGCCGTCAGGCAATCCGGCTTCAACGCAGATTTTCGATAAAAGATAGGCGGTCATCGGCGTGATTTCCGACGGTTTGGCGACGACCGTGCAGCCGGCGGCGAGCGCAGGCGCGATTTTCCACGAAAAAAGATAGAGCGGCAGATTCCACGGCGAAATGCAGCCGACGACGCCCAGAGGCTGACGCAGCGTGTAGTTTATCGCCTGCCCGGTGGTTTCGTGCGCTTCCGTCGCGGTGTGCATCGCGGCGGTCGCGTAAAATTTGAAATTCGAAACGGCGCGCGGAATATCGACTGCTTTCGCCAAGGTTTTCGGCTTGCCGTTGTCGATGCTTTCGGCTTCCGCCAAAAAATCCAGATCGCGTTCGATCAGCGCGGAAACGCGCATCAAAGAGTCGTGCCGCGCCTCGGCGCTCATTTTCGACCACACGGGAAAAGCCTCCCGCGCCGCCGCGACCGCGCGTTCGACATCGCGCGCGTCCGAGTCGGGAATTAAAGAATAAACTTCGCCGGTCGCCGGGTTGTAATTGTCGAGATAAGTTCCGGAAATCGGCGCGACGAGCTTGCCGCCGATGTAATTTTCGATTTTCAGCATCAGAAAGATTTTACAATATTTTTTTAGCCGCAGATAAACGCGGATTTCGCGGATCGGAATTATTAGAGCAATTCTTGAGTGAATAAATCACAAGAATTTTCCCGCCAAGGCGCAAAGAGGCAAAGGTTTTGTTTTCTTATGCGGCTTTGCGCCTTGGCGGGAGTTTGTCGTTCGTTTACCTGAGAATTGATCTAAGCTTTGCGCAAAGCCTTTCCGCTTAATATTTCGGCAGGTTTTTCAAATCAGCCGCGCTTGCCGGTTTCAAGCTGACCGCCGCACCGCCGCCTTTGGCGAGCGCCAGTTTCAAAACGGTTTTGTTGTTCACGAGATAACTTTTTATCTCGTAAGCCATCGGATTATTCTGCCAATCGGCGTCCTTTGCGTCCGAATAGACGGCGGCGACGAAAGTTTCGTCCGAAGCGAGAAAATCGAGCGAAACGCTTGCGCTGCGGGCGTTTTCGTCGGTGATCGCGCCGACGAACCACTCGTTTTTATTTTTCGCGCGGCGGGCGATGGTCAGAAAATCACCCGGTTCGGCTTCGATGATTCGCGTATCGTCCCAATCGACGGCGACATCTTTAATAAACTGAAAAGCGTCCATTCGTTTCGCGTAATTTTCGGGCAGATCAGCCGCCATCTGCAGGGGCGAATACATCGTCACGTAAAGCGCGAGCTGTTTTGCTAAGGTTGTGTGAACCTGTTCGGTTTTCTTCGCGTCGTAAGTATTGAGTTTGATCTCGAAAATTCCCGGCGTGTAATCCATCGGTCCGCCGACGAGGCGCGTAAACGGCAGAATCGTTTCGTGTTCGGGCGGATTGCCGACGCTCCACGCATTAAATTCGTTGCCGCGTCCGGCTTCCGACGCGAGCCAATTCGGAAAGGTTCTCGAAAGTCCGGTCGGGCGAACGGGTTCATGCGGGTCGATCATAATTTTATAGCGCGCGGCGGTCGCGGCGACGTGGTTGTAATGATTGACCATCCATTGCCCGTCGTGATGCTCGCCGCGCGGGATGATCTTGCCGACGTAGCCGGTTTTTACTGCGTCGTAGCCGTTCTGTTTCATAAAGCGAAACGCTTCGTCGAGACGCCGTTCGTAATTCGTCGCCGAAGCGGAAGTTTCGTGATGCATGATGAGTTTTACATTTTTTGCGGCGGCGTATTTTTGCAGTTCTTTAACGTCGAAATCCGGGTAAGGCGTGACGAAATCGAAGACTTCCTCTTTCCAGTTGCCGTACCAATCTTCCCAGCCGACGTTCCAGCCTTCGACGAGTACGCCGTCAATCCCGTTGGCGGCGGCAAAATCAATATAACGCTTGACGTTTGCCGTCGTCGCGCCGTGTTTGCCGTTCGCCTTTAACGCTTTCCAATCCGTTTCGGCTAAGATTATATTGTTCACGTCGGCGTAATTCCAAGACGATTTATTGACGTGCATTTCCCACCAGACGCCGACGAATTTCTGCGGTTTGATCCAGCTCGTATCCGCGATTTTGCTCGGTTCATTGAGGTTCAGAATCATTTTCGACGCGAGAATGTCCGCCGCCTTGTTCGAGACGATCACGGTGCGCCACGGCGTCCGCGCGGGCGTCTGCAAAAACGCGGCGCTGCCGACCGAGTTCGGGACGAGATGCGACGTGAGCGCGAAACTTTTGCGGTCAACCATGAT
The DNA here is from genome assembly GCA_031411895.1 of Acidobacteriota bacterium. Taxonomy (GTDB): domain Bacteria; phylum Acidobacteriota; class Blastocatellia; order Pyrinomonadales; family Pyrinomonadaceae; genus JAFDVJ01. Next base: position 5,511 of record JANOBZ010000024.1, read on the forward strand.
CTGCATCGCCGGATAATTAACGAGCGCGGCTTCGTGAATATTGATGTAAAGCCCGTCGGCGGATTTCATCATCAAAGGCGTCTGCACGGCGTTGTCCGCGAAAGGCGAGCGGAACGAAATCTCGTCGGCTTTTTTTCCGACCGATGCGTTTATTTCGCTCAATTTCGTCGTGTTGTAAACAAATTCGTTCGAATCGTAATCGCCCGGAATCCAGAAGGTTTTATGATCGCCCGTTAAATTGAACTCGGTCTTTTCGTCCTGAACGGTGAAATATTTCAAATCTTCCTGAACAGGGAATTCGTAGCGAAAACCTAAACCGTCGTCAAAGAGGCGAAAACGAATAACGATGCTAATCTTTCTCCTTTTCGCTGGTGGATCCTTACTACTGGAAAAACCGATGGCTTGCTTTAATGTGACGGCTAATTCGCGGTAATTATTACGAATTGTTTTGACCTCGCCCCAGACCGGATTCCACGATTCATCGCGCTGGTCGGTTTTTGTGTCGATAATATTAAAAAATTCCTGTAATGACGGTTGGTCTTTTAGAGCAAAGCCCATTTTGCTTTCCTTGACGACTGCTGCGCCTTTATAGGAAAGACTGTAAACCGGCTCGCCACGCTTTGTTAGCTTAAAGTTAAGCGAAAGATTTCCGTTCGGCGACGCGAGATTTTGCGCAAAAGTGGAAACCGCGAAAAGTAAAATAATAATCAGCAGATTTAGTTTTTTCATTGTCGGAATTCCTCCGGAAAATCAGGCATTGCGCCCGTCTGCGACGCGACAAACGCGCCGACTTTGTTGGCAAATTCGTTGATCTCGCCCAAAGTCCAGCCGCGTAAAAGTCCGTGTGCGAGCACGGCGGTAAACGCGTCGCCCGCGCCGATCGTGTCGGCGACCGCGCTCGCGATGCCGGCGTGTTCGGACACTTCTCGTTTCGTGACCAAAAGGCTTCCGTTCGCGCCGCGCGTTACGCAAACCATTTTCAAACCGAATTTTACAAGCAAATCGCGCGCGGCTTTTGCCGGATTGATTTTTTTGATCTCGAAAATTTCCGCGACCAGCGGCAATTCGTCGGCGTTTAATTTAGCGACGTTCGCCATATTCAGGGATTTAAGCAGAGTCTTTTGCGAGAAAAATTGCTCGCGCAGATTAACGTCGAAAATCCGCAGATTTTTTGCCAGATTGACGGTTTCGCGCACGGTTTTGCAGGAAACCTCGCCGCGCTGAGCGAGCGAACCGAAGCAGATCGCATCGGCTTTGAGCGCGATTTCGCGCCAATCTTCGGTCAATTCCAGAAAATCCCACGCGGCGTTTTCGACGATTTCGTAGACGGGTTGACCGTTATCAAAACTGACATTAACGACGCCGGTCGGTTTTGCCGCATCAATCTGAATGGTTTCGGTCGAAAGATTTTTAGCTTTTAATTCCGCCAGAATCTCCGTTCCGGGCGCGTCGCCGCCGACGCGGCTGAGAACGATTCCGTTATCGCCGAGCACGCCCGCGACGTAAGCAAAATTTGCGGGCGCGCCGCCGAGTGCTTTTTTTCCGTCAGGCAGCAAATCCCACAAAATTTCGCCGATTCCGATGATGTTGAACATTTATAAGAAATTTAACGCAAAGACGCGAAGACGCAAAGGCAATTAGATAACTTTTATAACTAAATAAAGCAATAAAAACTTTGCGTCTTTGCGTTAAAAAGTTATTTTCTCATTAATTAAAAATAATCTAAGTTGCCGGTAAAGAAAGTTTTGTTTTTTTTGCCCGCGAAAGACGCTAAAAGACGAGAAAAATAGAATGAATTTTGTGAATTGTTTAAGTGTTTCGCGTTCTTTCACGTCTTTCGCGGGCATAATTTCCTATTTCATTAACTGGCAAATTGGGTTAAAAATAATCAATTACGAGCATTTACTGCAATTTAATTTTGTATTCGCGGAAACCGAGAGCCAGATCGACGAGATTAAAAGCAGCATCGCGCCGGCATAGATCAGCCAAACGGATTCGAAATAGAATTTGCCCGTTAAAATAACGAACGGCGCGACCAAACCGGGAAAAAAGGGAAAGTATCGGCGGCTTCGCCGTGCCTGAAAATAAAGCAAAACGAGCGTGACGGCGGAAAAGAAAAGCGCGGCGGGCAAAACCCAGTAACTATAAAGCAGCGGAGAAATCCCGAACGTCCCGAAAAGACTGACATAAGCGGCGAGGCAGAGCGGGCATTTCGGGAGCGCGGCGACAAACAACGCCGGAACGATGCCGAAATTCAAGGTCGGAAAAAATCTCGCGGCGGTTTTTAGCGGCGTTATTTTCATTAATTCGGATTCGCGCCGTGGCGTCTTTGCCAGAACAAGCTGTCGCGCCAGCGCTGTTCGTTTGAATAATATTTTTTGTACAGTTTTTGATATACGCAGTATTCGGTTTCGATAAATTTCCGGTAACGCGAAACGGCGGTTTGATCGCGCTTGACGAGCAAATCGGCGATCGCGTAAGAGGCGAAAACCGCCGACCGCAGCGCTTTTGTAATGCCTTGGGAAGAAAGCGGATCGAACGCCGACGCCGCATCGCCGACGGCTAACCAATCCGCATCGCAGACGGGAACGAGCCGCGCCGAATTTGCCGGACGCGTCAGATTTTCTTCGTCCGTCGCATCGCCACAGCCGACGCTTTTTCTGATCTCGCGCGTTTCATAGAACAAATCGAACCAGTTTTCCTTTGCGCTTAAATTTAATTTAACGCCGATATCGGCATCGGTCAGGCAAGTTACGACGCGGCGCGCACCGGCACGCGCCGTGTACCACCAGCCTTCGGGAAACGATTCGATCAGGGTTTCGGGCGCGCGCGTTTCGCCCATCGTAAAAAAGCGCGAGAAGCTCACTAAACGATCGCCGGTTTCAATCGCCGCGCCGTTTTTACGCGCGAAAACAGCGCGGCGTCCGGTCGCGTCAACGATAAAACGCGTCCGTTTTTCGGCATTGTCGGAGAGTTTTACAAGCCAGCCGCCGTCTGATTTTTCAAACGTTTGAAGGCGCGAATTGAGAAAAATCGTCGCGCCGTTCAGCTTTGCCTGACAAGTTAAAAACGCGTCGAAACTTCGCCGGTCGAGATGCCAGCCCGCGCCGCTTGTCGAAAAAATCGAGTGGTTTTCATGCGCCGCCGCTTCTCCCCACGCCGACACGGTGCTGTAAACCGACAGGTGATTTTCCTTTTCAAATGCCGCGCGAATGCCGAGATGTTCGAGCAGAGTTTTTGCAATCGCGGGCAAAACTTCGCCGATGCGCGCGCTTTCGTAAAGGGACGCTTCGACAATCGCGACCGAAAGCTTCGGCGCGTGTTTACGAAGCGCGAGCGCCGTCGCGCTGCCCGCCGGACCGCCGCCTAAAATTAGAACGTCAAAATCTGCGATAACGACCTCAATTAACCTCAGTTTCGGAAAAGAGAATTTCAACGCAAAGGCGCAAAGGCGAAAAGGCGCGAAGTCGCAAAGAATTAACTTTCATAATCGGCGATAGCTTTTGATTGAAAATTTATTGCAAAACAATCGCGCATTAATTGAAAAACTTTGCGTCTTCGCGCCTTTGCGTTAAAACATTTCTTTGCTTAACTAGCCCGAACCGCGTAAAACGACGCGACGACTCCGGCAGGCGCGGTGCCGCCGCCCGACGACGAATGCGGAATCGTGCGCGTTACCGAACCGACGATCGCGGCGATCTGCAAGGTCGAATCGCTGTTTGCCCAGACGGGAACAAGCCAGCCGATGTAATCGTAAATCCACTCTTCGCCGCCGACCAGACCTTTGCCCTGAAACCGAATCTGCATCGGCGAGCCGTAAGCGCGTGAACCGTGAAGATTTAACGACCAGCCCGGTCCGCCGATCGTGCCGGTCAAAAGTTCCGTATCGGCTTCTTCGATGACGATCGTGCCTCTGCCGAATTCCAGATCGTTAAAAGCGGTGTTAATGTCCGCGTCGTTTAAGAGACTTCGATAAGTCCAATTTCCTACAAAAGGGTTTGTATTCATTTTTTATTTCTCCTTATTGCGTTCAACGCTGATATATTTACCGTCGGGCGACGGCGTGTTTAGATCGTCTTCCGTCAGATACGGATTGCGGACGACAAAACCGAGCTTCGACCATTCGGTAACCATTTTCAGATCGCCCGCGTTCGTTTGCGGAATTCCGCGCGACCAGTCTAAAGTTTGAAAATTCGGCGAATTATCGGGATTGAAACTGACGACCTCGATAACCTGCAGAGGGCGATGCGCCGCCCACCAGATCGTGTCCCAGACCTGTTCTTCGAGCTTTGCCCACGTGTCGTTTTCGCTGTCGGGATTGATGACGTTCCAATTTTCGTAAGTTATGTCAATCGGCTGCGTCGTGCATTCGTTAAAATCCGACTGCCACGGCAAAGCCATCTGTTTGGTCAAATCGCCGGGCTGCAACCCCGTGCCGAAATCGCTGTCCTGACTCAAATCATTGTCCGAATAAGCGATATAATTGACCGGCGCAATGCTGTAACGGCTCGCCTGCGCCGCCGTCAAACTCAGATTGTAATAATTCGCATCGGCTTTGATGCGGTACGGTTCTTTATAAATCGAAGGATTGCGGATAATCCAGCTGACCTCGCCGCCCGGACAGAATGCGCCGCCGAGAACGTTCGATAAAACGCCGCGATCGAGATCGCGACCGGTTTTGTTAGTCCAGTTTTTATACGGTTCATACGGGTCGCAGTCTTTCACCCAGCCTTCGCTTTTCTCGTTGTAGAATTTGCCTTCCGCCCATTGCCGCAAAATATAAAGCTGGTAATCGGTGAGCCGCAAAAATTTCTGCGGAGCCGTATTCGTTAACGGATTGTCGCCCGCCAGAAGCGGCATCAGCGGCAGATTGAAAATGCGGCTGTTCGGATTGCCGCCCGCGCGAAATTCGTTTTCCTCGCCCTCCTGACGCAGAAGATTAAAGATAAACGTGCGGAAAATGCGAAACGGGTCGTGCGTTGCGTCCTCCGAGGCTTCGGCAAAGGCGCGGGCGAGCATTTTTCCGGTGCGAAATTCTTTTGAATGCAGATCGAACGAATCTTCGATCGAAAGCGGCGTGTCTTTTTTACGGACTTCTTCGACCGGCAGGCGCGGAGCCAAAGACTTCATCATCAGTTTTTGCGGAACTTCCGACGATTTCTTGACCGTTTCGAATAAGCCGTTAACGATTTTTTCGAGCGCGGCGCTGAGTTTTTCTTTCGCCTTGAAATATTCGGCACGAATTTTCTGATCGGCAGCCGCGTCCTGCGAAAGATTGTAGATATTCTGCCAGCGCCGCAAATATTCCGACGGCTCGCGCGTCAAACCGTCTGCGCCGTAAACGCTTTTCGCGATTTCTTCCGTGTCGTCGGCAAACGCGGCAACAACTTTGCGTAGCTTTTCGCGAATGTTTTTATCATAGAGCGCGCTTAAAATTCCGTTCGAGATATTTTCTTCAAGCCGGTTTTTGAGCTGTTCGTCGAGCACTGAAAGCGTCGGTTCGAGCGCCGCCAGAAACAGTTCGCCGGAATGGTTTTTGTCGATCGCTTTCAACTGTTTATTACGAAGCGTCGTTTGATTGACGATTGGCGGAATTGACAATTTTTCCGGGTCGAAGTTGCCGCGTTTCGACTGATTGTGCGGGAAATTCGACTGCGCGAGAATGTTCGTCAGATACGTAAACTCATCGGGACGAAACAAAATCGTCCAGACATCGCGGTAAAACCACGGCTTGTAATCGGGATTCCAGCCGAGCCGCCCGCGTTTCCAGTGCATCAGCGCCGGCGTATCGTTCGGGTCAATTTTTTGCGGGTCGTCGAAAGTCCCGATTTCGCCGTAAATGTCCGTGCGGTAGGCAAATTCGCGGATGGACATATCTTCGACGACATCGTCGGCAGTAATCATATCGAGAATTTCGGGCACGTAGCGCGGATAGCCGACGATCACCCACGCCGGATATTCGACGTCAACGTAGCGAATCCGCTCGACTTCCTGCGAATACATCACGAGCCGCGCCATCACCACGCCGTCCGATGTGTCGTCGAACCAGCCGTCGTTGTTGGCGTAAGTATCAATGCGCGGCTGACCGATGCCGGATTTGAACGTGCCGGAATTTCCGTGTCCGCCGAGCACGAGCAGTCTGCCCGTATTGTCGGTTTTTAATTCGCCCAAAGTGTTGATCGAATTCGGCACGAGCGGCGGCGGAAAGACGGGCGCGTAAGTTTCTTCGTTGGCGCGGTCGAAACGCGCCGCGCGGCGGTCGGTCGCGTTGACGATTTGCGGTCCGGGGTCGATAATCAGCATCTGCCGCGCTTCCGCATCGGTAATCGAGGCGTTGCGGCGCGGGTGGTTTTCTTCGTATCCGTGTTCGCCGTCGGTCGCGTTAAACTCGTACCACGAAGCCTTTTTGTTGGCGAGATAAACCTGCCATTGAATGTCGATCAGCGTGCCGTGATTGCCGCCGCCTTTGATCTTGTCGCCCAATTTTAACGGTCGCCCGTGCGGGTTTTCGTCGTCGTAAACGTATAGCTGAAAGCGCGCCGCCTGACGCTTGATGCGTCCTTCGTTGTCTTTAAATTTCGTGATCGAGACTTCCGATTCGCCGTTGCTCGACAATAACGGGTTGCCTTGTTCGTCGCAGGCGATCGGCAAGGATGCAGGCGTTTCGGGTGAAATACAAAATTCGTCGGGACTGTCGCCCAAACGCGCGATGCCGATGCCGGGATGAATTCGATAGACGGGAATTGTTGAATTTTCTTCGCTCATTTTGCCTCTCAAGATTGTCTTGAACAATTTAGGCGCTTTGATTTTCTTTGCGTCTTTGCGCCTTTGCGGGAGAAAAATGGTTTCCCGCAAAGGCGCGAAGACGCAAAGGTTGAACCTACGCCGATTTAATTTGTCAACAAACAGATTTTTAATCCAAAAAGTTAAGTGAAACGCCTTCGAGTCGCAGAAGTTCGCTGTCTTCCTGATAATCGACGCCGATTACGACGAGCGTGACCTGGATGGATTCGGCGCCTTTTTCAAAAAGTTTTTTAGCGCATTTTGTAACATTTATGCGATGATTGCGCGGCGTGTTGTGACTGCGCGGGCGAAGATCGAATTCGCGGCGGCGGAGCGGCGGCGTTTCGCAGTGTCCGGGACCGCCGTAACACGCGCCGTGTCCGAAAACCGCGAGATAACCCGCGTAGTTTTCGTGTTCGATCGAAGTCGTCGCGTCGGCGTCGGGCAAGTTCAGAAAAACGCGGATAAAACACGAACGGTGAAGCTGAGGAACGCGGTGCAAGCGAACTTCGGCTTCGGCGAATCCGGCGCGCACTTTTTCGTCCACCGCGAACGAGCGCGACGCGAATCGCCCGACCGGCGCCTCGGTTCCGACCGGCACGACGAACGCGCATTTAACGTATTCGTAGCCGAAGCGGTGCATATCGATCGTGTCGCGCGTCGCGTAGCTCCACGGCGTCAGAATCGCGTCCATATCGACCGGATTCGAATCGGGATGCCGCTGCTGCCATTCGTACCAGAGGCGGTCGACGTTGGTGTGGACGATCCAGAAAACCGGATCGTAGGAAGCGGTCAGATTGCTGAACATATCGCCGTACTGCGGCTCGCTGTATAAATCTTCGCGCTTGTGGAATTTGCGTCCGGCGACGACGACGGTTTTGTTGCGATGCTGCGTCGCGCGCTCGGCTTTGATATTTTCGTCAGCCGGTTCCGTGTAATCGGGGTTCGCTCCGCCCGTCCAGATATGCATCGTGTTGTGCGGATTCTGGTCAATAAAGCCGAAAGCGTCGTTATACAAACTGCCGCCGCCGAAATCGCGAAACGTTCTGAGACTTAAAAGCTGTTCGATGTCGTCGGCGGTCGGATAGTGATAATGAATCGCCTGATTGATCGTTTTTCCGCCGAACTGCGACGGGTATCGAAGCGGATACCAGAGCGGATTCGCGTCGAGCAGCGCATCGATAAAACGTTCGCGAAATTCGCCTTTCGTATATTTCACGCCGATCGCTTTTCCGATTGCCGCGAAAAAATCGGTCTGCGTCGCAAACGGTTTTCTTTCGAGCGGTTTGAGCTTCGCGACCGGAATTTTGTGGCGTTTCAAAAACTCGAACGATTCTTCGGTCAAAAACGCTTTAAATGAATCGGGAATGATTCTGCCGCTCGCCGGTTTCGAGGGATGATACTGCGGCATCGTCCAATCCCAGTAGGGCATCGTCACGTCGGGCACGAAATCCTGCATCGCCTGTTCGAATTCGTAGAGATAGATGCGATGCCACGGCAGAAATCTTTCCCAGCCGTGCTGGCAGTGATTTTGATGAATGAGCGCCAGATTATTGTAATTTCGGCTGTCTTCCGCCCATTTGTTGAGATCGTACATCTCGCGAAAGGCGCGGCGCACTTTATCGATCTGCGCGTCGTCCATACAGTCGATGTTCATTCGCTGTTTGAGTTCGCCGCGCTGGAATTTATATTCGTTCGGCGACGGCTCGAAAACATCGTGAATCTGCTCGTCCATCCGCACGACGCTCGTAATGCTGACGAGCGTTTTCTGATTCGATTTCGCCTTGTAAACGTCGATCGAAAGCTCGTCTTCCGGACAATCGTCGTCAATCCATTCGATCAGAAAATCAATCTCGTCGTCGGAAAGCGCGCCTGCGCCCCACGGCAGCGGCGGAAACTGCGAACCGTCAAACGGCGACTCGCCGCGCAAGCCTTTGACGAGTCCTGAGCTTAAACCGCGCGTTTCTTCCGAGATGGTCGTCGAGCAGCACGAATGCGAATCCGCTTTATTTTCGGGCGCGATCAGACGAATTCCGTGCAGGTTCGCTTCGATCAATTGCGCGCGCGACATTTCCCAGAGCTTCAATCCGCCGAACGCTTTTTCACTGCCGCCGGCGGCTTCGCGCAAAATTTGGCGAACCTGTTCAAAACGCGTTTTCGATTTATTTTTGGTTGTGTTCATGTTTTGTAAATCCCTCGGTCGGAACCGGATTGCCTTCCAAATAACCGCCTTTCGGCGCGATGCGGACGTTCTGCATCATTCCCTGATCTTCGTGGTCGAGAATATGACAATGCAGAACGAAATCGCCGATATAGCGCTCATACCGCGTGCGCATCAGAATCGTGTAGCCTTTCGAGAGTCCGGTCGGGTCGAAGGTCGGATTTTTGACGAATAAAGTGTCGCGCCAAACGCCGATCTGGTCGCAGTACTGCGTGTCGAGAACGCCTTTGTCATCAAAATCCGTGCATTTCCCGTTTCCATCGACGACCGGCGTTTTATCGGGTTTGAGAATCTGGATAATTTGAAACGGATTGACGTGAATATGGAACGGATGACCGATCGAACCGGAAGTCAGCGTCCATTCGTCCACACCGCCGAGCGTCAAAATTCGGTCAACGCGGTTCGCGTCGTAGGAATAATAATCGAGCTGCGTCGGATTTGCCTTGTTCGCGATTTGAAACAAAGTGCTGCCGTCCGAAGCCGCGCGGATGCCGAACGAAAGCTCCTGTTTTCCGGTCACTTCCGCCGGCTGAACGTCCGCGTGCGGGACAAATTCGGGAACTTTAAGCTGAGCCAGATCATTTTTTACGGGCTGCGGCAAATCCTGATTGGCGGCGATCATCTGCTTGGCGATGTATTCCGGCTGTGGAAGTTTATACGGCACGCCGCCGCTGACGAAGACCATCGACAGTAAACGCGTGTCGTTGATTTCGACGGTTTTCGCGGTCGCCAGTAAATTGTTGATAGACGGAACGATCGAATTGATGCTTCCGGCAGGCGGCGTCGCGTCGTCGAGCACACAGTAAATTCCGGGCTGGTCGAACGACATCAGAATATCGCTCCGGTAACCCGGCTGAAGAACGTTCATTATTTTGCCCGACATCTGCTTGCGTGTCAGTCCGTCCACGGCAAATTCCATCTGCGGAACGCCCTGTTCGAGCTTGCAAGTATTTTTAATCCATGCGCTCTGCTCGGCGGGAGTCATTTTCTGAACCTTTTCCATTTCCTTGTTCATTTCGCCAGATGTCGTCGCCGCGAGATTGGTGCGCGTCAGACGAAAATTGATCGTGTCGCGAACGCCGCCGTGGATCAGCCGCCAGCGTTCGATCTTTCCGGTCTGCGTTTCGATTTTCGGCTGGATCAAACCGTTGATCGCCGTAAAGCGTCCCGAAGCCGCCCACGTGCCGGGACCGAATTGACTGCCGTACTGCTCGATGCCGCCGACTTTTCCGGTGCAGTCCCAGATCGGATTGCCGTTGGCGTCGTTGCCGCAGGCATATTGGATCTGCTCGAACATCATCACGCGGTCTTCAAAACGCTTGCCCTGCGCGTCTTTGAGAATCGTGTCAATGTCGGCGATGCCGTTGGCGGCTTTATCTTTTAACTGCCGGAATCCTTCGACGATCAAGGTTCCGACCATTCCGCTCGAAACCTGCAGAGCGGTCGAGCCGTGGCGGTGCGAGTGATACCAGAAAGTTCCTGCCGGATGATCTTTCGGCAGGTAATATTCGTAATCGAGATTCGTTCCCGGCTTGATGTCGAGCAAAACGTTGTCGCTGTTTCCGGTCGGCGAAACGTGCCAACCGTGCGTGTGCAGATTCGTGCTGTTGAAGCAGTGCGGAATGTCCGTATTTTGGTTGGACTGGCAGCTCGGATCATCTGACGGCAGCGTATTGAGCAGATTTATCCGCAGTATTTGTCCGGGGCGCACGCGCATCGTCGGACCGACCAGCTCGCCGTTATAGGAACGTAAGTTGACCGTGTCGTTTTGTCCGGTCGCCGGGTTCGGAATCTGGTTTTTGGCGTATTTTATTTCGAGCGTAAAATTCAGATCGCCGCCGCGCCGTGGGTTTACCTCGGATTTCAGCTCGGTCGGATTTCGGATTCCGCGCAGCGTTTGACCCGCAACAATATCGCTTTGAAAGCCTGCGAACAGCGCGCCCAAAAACAAGATCAAGGTTGCAAAAAGACAGCTTAAAAATCGAAGACTACGAAATTTTTTAATAGATACGGAACGCTTTTTAATGATTAAAGACGGAGTTTTTTTCATGATTCATTTCCTCAAAAATTAACGTTTTCTTTTACCGGAAAGCTTTTAGAAAGCCCGCAGAGCATTGATTTTTGAGCGCAGAATGCCCGTGATAAACGACCGCGTTTATCAAACAAATCTTTGTCTGAATACTATTCCAACAAAATAAAACATCGCCAAAAGTTTTCTCGTTCTGAGAAGTTAACAAAAAACTATTTTGGGTTTCGCCAAATTTTTCTACTCGATTATCGGGATAAGGTGATTTAATCAAAAACGGCTTAGGGAATAATGGAAGAAAAACTGCTTGCGACCATTCTTTTACCGGATTATCCGTTGCCGGTATAAGCCATCTGTAAAACTAGAACTTTTTCTAAATAACTGGTATTGCTAGTGAAAATAAACTAACACAGGTTGTAAAAAATTGTCAACGAAACTTTTATTAGTAATTAATTAAAAAATTTTAAGCGGTTGAAAACCTCGGTTTGATTCAATTAGATAAAGGGTCTTAGAGAAATCCGGATTTTGAGTTACAATGCGGTAAATTTTATTTTCGGCAAAAAGGAGAATCATCAAATGGCAAAAAAAGCGCCGGTTTTTAATATCACGATTCCGATCTACGAAGGCGTGGATTTAATGGACGTTGCGGCTCCCTGCGAGATGTTCAACTGGATGGGGGTTTACTGGAAAGCGGAACGCACGGTCGTCGTGAGACTTGCGGCGGCGACGGCGAAAACCGTCAAAACGCGCGACAAATTAAAGCTTACGCCCGACATAACTTTCGCCGAATACGATAAAAAGCGACTGCCGACCGACCTGATCTGGGTTCCCGGCGGCGATGTCCCACATTTATCGAAGATGATGAAAAACGAGGCTTACCTGAATTTTTTGAAAAAGCAGAGCAAGCAAGCCGTTTACGTTACTTCCGTCTGCGAAGGCGCGCTGCTTCTGGCAAGCGCCGGACTGCTCGACGGTTACGAAGCGACGACGCATTGGGCGTTCGTGCCGTGTCTGAAAAAATTCCCGAAAATCGCGGTTGCCGACGGCTATCTGCGATTCGTCGTTGACCGCAACCGCATTACCGGCGGCGGAATTTCGTCGGGCTTGGACGAAGCGCTCGAAGTAATCGCCCGCGTCAGCAGTTATGAAATCGCGTGCCAAGTCCAGCTCATCACGCAGTATTTTCCGAAGCCGCCGATTAACGGCAGTATTCCCGACCGGAACGATAAATGTCCGCTCGACGGCGCGTAAATGCGTGAAAAACGTGGTTCATGATTACAAAAAACAGAGCGATTTCGCAATTACCGGAAACGATAGATTATGGTTTTTACAAAAAATAGGTTGCAGTAATCGTATGGAATAAGGCATCATAGATACTGTATATTTCTTCTCTTGTGCATCGACGGTGATGCGCTCGTCTCAAAAAGTTATATTTGACGGCGCTTTGGATATTCTGAGAGAAGACAAATTTTAGTTTACAGAAGTCGCTCTTTATTTCGAGCACCCGATACCGATTCTTCGTCAGACATACCGTTTCTTTTGAAGCCACTTCGATTCGACACTTCTTTTTACCCCGAATGGGGAAAGGTTTATTTTTTTTATGTCAATGAAACTTTATGTTGGAAATATTGATTTCCAAACGTCGGAATATGATTTAGAGCAGTTATTCGGTCAATCGGGAACGGTTACTTCGGCAAACATTATCGCCGACCGCGAAACGGGACGTTCGCGCGGTTTCGGCTTTGTCGAAATGTCTTCGCAGGAAGAAGGCGAAGCGGCAATCGCGGAATTTAACGGCAAAGAGTTAAACGGACGCGCGCTCATCGTTAACGAAGCCAGACAGCGTGAATCAGGCGGCGGCGGCGGCGGTGGTCGCGGTGGATACGGCGGCGGCGGCGGCGGCGGTCGCGGCGGCAATCGCGGCGGCGGCGGCGGCGGCTACGGCGGCGGCGGCGGTTCGCGCTGGTAGTCTTTGGTGAAATAACCAGCGACTCTTATCTCAAAAAGTGCCTCTGGCTGACATTTTAGCCCGAGGCATTTTTATTTTTGGGCTGATCCGCATAAATATAACGGTTCGCCACAGTATTACAATAGGAATTTAATGAAATTTAACGATTTTGGATTACATGACGCGCTTGTGCGACGTTGTGAATCTCTCAAATTTACAGAACCCACACCGATTCAGGAAAAAGCGATCCCCGTTATTATGACGGGCGCTGATCTAATCGGTTGCGCGGAAACGGGAACCGGCAAAACCGCCGCGTTTCTGCTGCCCGCGATTCAGAAATTAATCGAGCGAAACAAGCCCGGCATACGGGTTTTAGTCGTCGCTCCGACGCGCGAACTGGTTTCGCAGATCGAAGAAGCATACCGGCAGTTTGCGCCGAAGAAATTCGCCTGTGTGAGTTTGATCGGCGGCGCGAGTATGAAAAATCAATGCGATGCGCTGCGGCGCGGTGTAAGCGTGATTATCGCTACGCCGGGACGCCTGCTCGATCATATCGAACGCGGAACGGTTAGTTTAACGCATATCGAAACGCTCGTTCTGGACGAAGCCGACCGGATGCTCGATATGGGCTTTTTGCCCGCAATCCGGCAGATCTTAAGCAAAGTTCCGGCTTCGCGCCAGACTTTGCTTTTTTCGGCGACAATGTCCGACTCGATCAAAACGCTCGCGTATTCGGTCATGAACCATCCCGAAACGGTCGAAGTCAGCCGTCAGAATTTAACGGCGGTAACGATTGATCAGGTAGTTTATCCGGTCGCGCAGGCGTCGAAAACGGCGCTTTTGCTGAACCTGCTCGAAACTAACGATTTCGAACGCGTGATCGTTTTTACGCGAACCAAACGTGCGGCTGAAAATCTTGCGCATATTTTGACGAAACGCGAATTGAAGGCGAACCGGATTCATGCCGATCGCTCACAGTCGCAGCGCGAAACCGCTCTGCGCGATTTCAAGCTCGGCAAAACCCGCGTTTTGGTCGCGACCGACATCGCTTCGCGCGGGATTGACGTTGACGCGGTTTCGCACGTTATTAATTACGACGTGCCGGAAGAACCGGAAAATTATGTGCATCGAATCGGGCGAACGGGTCGCGCCGGAAACTTGGGACAGGCGATAACCCTAGTCGCACCGGGTGATGAAATCGCGATGCGCGGCATCGAACGGCTGACCGATCACAAGGTTAAAAGAATCGTTTTGCTGGACTTTGGCGGAACAGAAATGCTCGGCGGCGCTTTTTCACAGGCTGCCGCTGTCGGCGGTTTTATCAAGAGCAAATCATTTCGCTCGTTTCGACCGCGACGCAGAAGATAATCTCCCGAATCAAGCGCGGAGTTTTTAGTCGAAAGTTGAAAATTCCGCTTTGTTAAACAATAAGGACAACCAAATGAGTAAAAGAATATATACGATAGGCGAAAACGTAGAGAAGATGTGTACTGCCTGCGACGAACAGCTCGCACATATTGTTAAATCCGTAACCAAAACCGGCTCGGTTTCGAGAGTCAGATGCTCGAAATGCGGTCTTCTCGGCACATTCAAACCGTCTGCCGCTTTGACGAAAGCACAGAATTTAGCGACCAAGACGGGTGAACCTTACAGCCAGTCAAAAACCTACCGCACCGGACAGATCATGGCGCACCCGACCTTTGGCACGGGCGAAGTAATGACGGTATTTGATACAAAGACGATTGACGTTTTATTTATGGACCGCGTCCGACGCCTGATTCATTCGCGTTTCAAGGTCGGTTAAGATTATCCGGGCGGAAGATTTTTTTTGTAAATTCATCGTCTGCTGAAACGGGTTGATGTTTGCCGTGAAAAGGCAGTGAGCGGGGAAGTTTGCCGGCAAAAAAAGCTCGTTTTTCAAGCCTTTTTTGTCGCTATTTTTCTGCCGACGAGCATTATGTAATTGAGTTTGAAATGGCGGGCTTTGTCGGGCTGTTTATCCACCACTTCGTAGTCGAAACCGTAGTTGTAATGACCCGAGGAAAGTTTTTTGCAAACATCTTCCGAGAGGTGAAAAACAAAAGCGTCCGCGTAATGTCCCAAACTTTCGTCTGCATAACCGAGCAGTTCGCCCGACGCGTCATCCATATAAACCGGAATGCTTTCGATCGGTTCACAATTTTTATATATGTCGCCCAGCACGCGGCTTTTTTTGATGGCTAATGGACTGTAACTCATATGTTACAGTTTAACACTTTATTTAAATCCTGTCGTTACGCTTCGGCATTCGAGGACGAAACGACAGGTTTTAATTCGTAAACTTTGACCTGTTTTGCCCAGCCTAAACCCTTAAACAAACGGATTGTCAGCCAGTTCAAATCGAATTCGTACCACGTCAGACCGTGGCGCGCCGAAGTCGGGTGCGCGTGGTGATTATTGTGCCAGCCTTCGCCGTGAGAAAGCACGGCGATCAGTCCGTTGTTGGTCGAATCGTCAGCGGTTTCAAAGCGGCGCGTGCCCCACAGATGCGTCGCGGAATTGACGAACCACGTCGAGTGCCAGCCCCAGACCGTGCGCAGGAAAATTCCCCATAAAACCATCGTCCAGCCGCCGGCGGCGAATAAAATCAAGCCGAGAACAATAGACGTGACATAATAATAGCGCGACAGAAAAACGTGAAATTTATCTTTCAGCAGATCCGGCACGTAGCGTTTTAGGGTCGCTTCGTCGTGATGCTGCGCCGTGCCGCGATAGATCCAGCCGGCGTGTGCCCAGTATCCGCCCTCGCGCGGGCTGTGCGGGTCTTTTTCGGTTTCAGTAAAGGCGTGGTGAATACGATGCGTCGCGACCCATTCGATCGCGCCGTTTTGAATCGCGAGCGTACCGAGCGTCGTTAAAAAATATTCCAGCCACTTCGGCGCTTTAAAGCTGCGATGCGTGAGCAGGCGATGATAACCGATGCCGATGCCGGGGCTTTTCGTCAAATAACTAAAAACCAGAAAAACCACTAGATTCTGCCAGCTGAAAAAGAACAATGCGACGACGGCTAAAATATGAAAGCTCGTCAGGATCGAAAAATTTGTCCAATGCAGTTTTCCCGTTGTCTGCGGATTGATTGTTTGAGTTTGACCGATTTGCTGCACACTTTCCCCTTGTGAAGCGGCTGATTTGGTGTTTGTATTTCGCATCTGAATTTAATTATAAACTGATTGAAAGGAAACGATTGTAATAGTTGTGTCAGGCGTGAGTCTTTATTTACTAACCAACCACATCACGAGGTAAACTGTCGCCAGACCGCCGAGAATAAAGATTATATTGTGATGTACGCGCCACGAAAAACGTTGGCAGGTGCGGCAATAGAAATGCCAGAATGATAAATTTCTGGCACAGTAGTAACAAATACTCATAATTTATCGTAGCCTAGTCGAAGCTTTAAAGCATCGCGGCTTTTCATTATCCGGGCTTATCTAAACCGGCGATTAAACCCTTAAAAGTAAATGAATTAGTTAAGTTCGGATTGACAATTACGCGAATTTCACGCACTGTTGAAAGAGAACCGAGTCAAGCTTGCTCTACTTCTGCGGATTCTTCGGAATTTTCCGGATTGCCTGTCCTTCCAACAGTTATTTACAAGAAGTCAATCACGAACAATTTAAATTTTACGGCGCGTCCCGCATTGTGTTGTATTTTAGGATTGTTGAGTTTTTGCGTAGTGCGAAACGCCGCGTTTATAAATGGATATTGCCGGAACCGGGCATCGGGCTTGCGTATTGTCTTATCAATATTAAGGAAGAAAATAGCTGAAAAGTTAAGTAAATGTATGGATAAAAGGATAAAAATTAGAGTAATAAAAAAAGGCGAAGCAAAAAACAGCGAAATGCCTGTGATGACCGAAGAAGCGCCCGAAAAAGATAACACGATCGAATTATCTTCGACGGTTTCCGGCTGGATAAATGAGTTTCAGCAGCGCCGGCATCAAGAGACGGAAACGGCAAGAGAACAGTTCTATTCGTGAGTGCGCGAAAACGTTTTGATGATTACTGCGAAACGCGCCCGCATTTCCCGCGCAATCATTGTCTTTTTATGATCTTGCCCGCACATCTTCACACAATTCTTTGACCGCTTTCACCAATTCATCGAAATCCACCGGTTTAACGAAATACCGGTCGCCGCCCGCCTCGATCGCCTTCGCAATTTCCGCACTCCGCGCTTCGCCGCTGCAAAAAATGATCGGAGTATCAGGTGAAAATTCGCTGATTTCGCGGCATACGTCGAGGCTTGTTCGATCGCCGGCACGGTTATCTAAAATAATCGCCGAAAACTCATTCCGCCGGGCTTCGGTCAGGCATTCTTCGAGCGATTGACAGGCTGTTACGGCAAAGCCTTCCTGCTCGAATATAACGGTTAATAAATCGAGATTATCTTTATTTTCGTCTATGCAGAGAACGCTGCGGGTTGCTGATTTCATTTTTAATAATACTGAGAGCTGAACAATTAAGGTGTCGGCGCAAGTAAATCGTCGCTTTACGCAAAAGCAATTTTCGGAGCCAATTTAATCTGATGTTTTGAGTCCTTCTGAAATGTAAATGTGAATTAACAATGTAAAAGGATTACTTAAATATAGCACAGTGAATCCAGATCGCCAGTTAAATTGGAATTAAGAAATTACTCCCGCTAAAACACGCTAAAAGACGCGAAATATTTAAAGAATCCATAAACTGCGTTCTTTTTTTGCGTCTTTTAGCGTGTTTCGCGGGCAAAAAAACAAAACTTTCTTAACTTGCAGCTTAGGTTAGTTTGATCCGCGAAAGCCTCGAAAAATAATCTGCGCTACTCGCTGTCAGCCGGCTGATGCGCATCCTGCTTCGATAGCTATTGATAAATTAGGCTTCAAAGTTGCTTCACTATAAGCAGATTAAATAAATTTGTATCGAAACAACTCAGAAGCGCCGGTATAATTGATCAATTTAATTTAGAATAAGGGGTTTTATGAGTAGAATTATTTTGGTTGTCGAAGATTATGAAGACACTCGGCTTTTTATGAAAATCCTCCTCGAATCCTACGGCTACGGAGTTGTTGAAGCGGGCAACGGCATAGAAGCGCTCGATCTGTTCGAAGAAACTTCTCCTGACCTCGTATTGATGGATTTATCAATGCCGCTGATGGACGGTTTGACCGCCACCAAAACGATCAGAACAAACGAACAGGAAAACCATGTTCCGATTATCGCGGTTACTGCGCACGGCAAAAGACTGTATCAAAGCGCCATTGACGCGGGCTGCAACGATTTACTCGAAAAACCGATTGACTTCGACTCGCTCCAATCGGTTCTGCATTATTATCTCGATTCTAAGGACGATACCGAAAAATCTGCCGGCGTTTCTTTGAAAGCGTAATAAACCGTTAATTATCCTATACAAATAAACAGCTTATTTTACCCACCTAAAAATTAAACCTTCGCAAACGTTAAGCCCGTCTGTCCCTGATATTTTCCGCCTCTATCCGAGTAGGAAACGGCGCAGTCTTCGTCCGATTCGAAAAAGAGAATCTGTCCGATGCCTTCGTTGATGTAGACGCGCAGCGGAAGATTGGCGAGATTGGCGATTTCGACCACCAGACGACCCGTCCAACCGGCTTCGAGCGGCGTCGTGTTGACGAGCAGACCGGCGCGCGCGTAGGTTGATTTGCCGAGCGCGACGCCCGTTACGTTGCGCGGCATTTTGAAGGTTTCGACCGTCACGCCTAACCCGTAATGATGCGGCGGCAGCAGGTAATACTGCGATCCGTCGGCGGCGGTGTAAACGGTCGGTTCAATCAGAGAATTTTCGTCGAAATGTTTCGGGTCTATCTCCTGCCCGTAAACCGAAGAAAAGATACGAAAGCCGTCGTCCGCGAGCCGCATATCATAGCCGTAGCTCGATGCGCCCGCCGAAATGATCTTAGTGCCGTTTATTTCGCGCACGAGCTCGGGCAGAAACGGCGCAATCATTTCGTGTTCCTCAGCCATCCTGCGAAGCCAAAGGTCTGATTTTATCGTCATAATTATCGTTTAAAAGTGAAAATGGAAAATGATAAAACAGCTTATCACTTTCCGTTTATAAAATACAAAATCGGTGGTTGGTGATCGGTGGCTCGAAGAGGAGCGGTCAGTTGAATGTAAACTAAAAACTCAGATTAAATTCAAACAATTCGACCACCAACCACCGACCACTAATTCTTCACTTGCGAGATTTTGAGAGTGCCGTCGCCGACCGTGAATTTCAATGGAACGCCGCCGTTGCCTGCCTTTGCGGACATTGATCTTTCGGTAAACTGGACGTTTCGCGTTTTCGGTTTAAGCTCGGGAAACGTATTTTCGATCTGCCCGACGCGCAGAACGTCGGCATCAATTTCGGCATTGAAATTGAGCGGCAGCTGAACGCTCATCGTGCCTGAGGCGAGCTGCACGTCGGCAAATCGCCCGCGCCAGCTGCGCGTCGGGATCGTGATGTCAACCGTGCCTTTTCCGAACGTCGCTTGCAGGGAACCGCCGATCAGATTAAATTTCGCGTTCGATTCCAGATATTTGACGAGAATCTCGCCGTCCACGCCGGTCAGCGAAAAATCGCCGATGCCGCCCGTTATATCCAAGTCAACGTAGCGCGGAACCTTGATTTTATAATCAATCCTGAACGGCAGACCGAGCAGCGTTTTGGGGAATTTTTTTGCGACGCGCTTCATGTAATCCTTGTCGAATGTGCCGACGCTGACGATCCGCGTATGATTAAATCCCTGGTCAATGACAAAGCTGTTGACCGATGCGAGCTGCGCGAGATCGGCTTCCGTCGCCGCCTGAATTTCGATCTCCGCCGAAATTTCGATTTCCGCCTTATCCCAGCCTTCGATCGAGATCGAGCCGTTCGGCGCGCCGGTTACGGAAATCGTGCCGCCCGCGCCGAATTCGACGGTGTCGGTTTTATAAGTCGTTTTTTTGATCATTTTTCCGTTCTGCGCGAAACACGCGAGCGAAAAAGCGAAAACGAAGAAAAGCGTTCGGATTATTTGATGATTTTTCATTGTCTAGAAAATGGTTTGGATGCGCGGGCGGCTCGAAAAGTCGGGAGGAAAAGTAAAAAGGAAATCTTTTTACAGATTTAAGTTTAATGATTAAAAGGGAATTGGTCAAAGTTTTTTTTGGAAACGGGCGTTCAGAAAACGGGTAGACCCAGGTTTTCCGCAAATTCGGCAGATCAAACGTTAAATTTCATAAAAATTATTTAATTTCTTTTTTACAGCCAGAAGTTAAAGGCGGCGTAAAATCACGGCAGATGCTTTTCCCGTTCCCACAGGCGAAAATTTCGTTTGAATATTTCGGATAAACGTAAATCACGCTTTGTGATTTTACTGAAAATCGGTCAGGCGACATTTCGTTCGATTTATCAGTAACACCTTTAACAAAGGGCACGGCTGCCAGTCCGAGAGCGAGCATTAAAAGGAAAATTCTTAAACGATTAGATAATAGATTGAGCACTCACCGCCTGATGAATGAAATACTGCCGCGCTGGTTGGTGACGGTCAGAGTCGCGCTGCCGTCGCCGTTTTGCCCGACGACGCGCCTGCCGGTGCCGACGAAATTCATATTGCCGCCCGAAAACGCGCCGAGATTGATGCTCCGGGTCGAAGGCGCGGTCGCAACTAATTTAAAGCCCGCGTTGAACGGAATTCGCAGATTGATATTGCCCTTTGTCGAGATAAACCGGTAATTGCCGTTCGATTGAATATCGCCGTCGTAGAAAATATCGCCGATCACGTTTTCCGCCGAAACGTTTGTCGCAGCAATGTTGGTCAAAGTGATGTCGCCTTCGCTCGAAATATGCGCGCGCACCAGCGTTCCCTGAACGTTTGAAACGTTCAGATTGCCCATCCGCGTTTCGATGTCAACGCTCGAAGTGTACGGGACACGAACCAGAAAATTGACGTTGCCGACCTCGTTTCTCCCTTGATTATCCTTGACGACATTGAGTAATATCGTGCCGCTCAAGCTGACCGGAACGATGTTCGCCGCCGGTGCTTCGAGATATGCGGAAATCTGAATCTGGTCTTTGTCCCAGCCTTCGACCGTTACCGTGCCGGTGCGGTTGGTTAACTGCAAACGGACGTTTTTACTCGCCGCATAAGTTTTCTGAAAACGTTTCTGCGCGAAAATATCTTGCGCGGCAAAGGACGCAAAGAAAAAAACTACGCTCAGCAGAATCGTAGTTTTTATGCCAGCGGAAGAATTGAGAAATTTATCTATCCTTACATTCATTGCTTAAAGTTCGGAAAATTCGCGTAAAAGTTCCATTTTATCGTTGAGCGCCGAGTCGAGCATCTCGCCCGAAATCTCGTCCTGCGGATTTTCCTGCAAAATTTGTGTATATTCGCTGACGGCTTGATTGATCTCGTTCAGGTTGCGGTCGAAAGCATCGCGCAAATTGGCGTTCCACTGCGCGCGGCGCGTTTCGACGCGTTTGTTCCAATATTCGATCGCCGCTTCGCGTTCTTTGATAATTCGTTCGCGTTTCTGATTCGGCGTTTCCATCAAACCGAGCTTGCCTAAAACTCTTTCGAACAGCGTCGGCGGCGCGCTCGCGCTCGCAATATCGCTGTTTGTCGCTGCGCCCGAGTAATTTTTGATGCCGATGATCGTCAAGATCGAGCTGACCAGCGCGATAAACAAAACCGCCGAGGCGACCTGCATAAAGGAAAAATTCCAGCGGCGCGGCAGCCAGCCCGTACTCGCTTTTTGCGCTTCGGCTTCGGCGACAGACGCTTTTTCTTTGTTTTCCTTAAAAATCTCGGCTTTAACTTCGGATTCGATGACGTTGTTGATCCGGCACCAGAGCGCTTGCGGGTTGGGCGGCAGAACCGCTTCGTCAACATCGAGCTGGCAGAAATCAAGAATCATCGCCAGGTCTTCGCAGACCTTCGAACAGGGTTCGCAGACGGCAAGATGTTCGCGGACTTCCGTAGAACTCGATTCATCGAGCTCGTTGTCCATGAACACACTTATCAATTCTTGACAATGTTTGCAGTTCATCTGATTTTATTTGTAAAATTTAATATCGGTTTTTGCTAAACCATCCGCCAAATTTAACTTCCCGCTTAATAGATTGCGCGAAAAATCAATAGGTTGCCTGTCGCGCGCGAAAGTTTTTAGTCGTTTTTCTTAATTAGCAGACCGCGCAGCTTAAGGCGCGCTTTGTGGAGCTGCGACTTTGACGTTCCGACCGAAAGCTGGAGCATCCGGGCAATTTCCTCGTGCTCGTAACCTTCGACATCGTGCAGAATGAAAACTTTTTTATATCCGGGCGGTAATTGCTCGATCGCTTTATTGAGCGCGAGCCGGTCGAGCACGAACATTTTGTTCGGGTTCGCCGTGCCGGAAACGATCTGTTCTGGAATTTCGCCGTCTTCCGAGGTTTTTTCGTTCTTCACACTGCGGCGGCGAAAATGCATCAGCACCTGATTGACGGTCAAACGATGGAGCCACGTCGAAAACGCCGAATCGCCGCGAAAACTGCCGATTTTGCGAAAAAGTTGAATAAAAACTTCCTGCGTCAAATCTTCGGCTTCCGTCTGGCTGTTGGTCATTCTCAGACACAGCGAATAAGTGCGGCGGTGATAGCGCTGGTAAAGCAGCTCGAACGCGGCAAGATTGCCGCCCGAAGCGAGTTTACACAAACTAAAATCGTCAGCGTCGGGTTTAACCGGCTCGTTTTCGACCAGTGCTGTAGTGTTTACTAAAGGAACGCTTGTGCTTTCCTCAACCCCAAATGCGGCATCACGCTCTATTGCAGAGGCTAAGTCCATATCTGCTCCTAAAAAATTGGTTTCTGAATTCAGTAAGTCTTCGCTGTTTATGATGAGTCACCTCCGACAAGTAGTTGCTTCAAGGTGAGATAATTTTATGACGAAAACGAAAAAAGGTAAATGGTTTTTGTGAGTTTTCGGTAAAGATTCGGAAAATAATTGTAAATCAAACAAAAAAGACGGCTTTACTCAAACCGTCTTTCAATAAGTTATTTAATTTTAACGCGATTTTTAGTCGTCCGAGCTGCTGAAAATGCTCAGAATATACCAGAACAAAAGCGCGACTGCGGCAAACAGCGAGAGCGATGCCGCGACGTACTGTGTCGGCTGGTATTGATGCAGGACATTCGACGTGCTGAACAGAATCGCCGTCGCCGCGAATCCGACCATGATGAACGCGAAAACTCCGCCGAGACTAAAACCGAAGAGCAGGCTTGCCGCGATAAAGCCGAGCGCGATAAAACCGCCGATCGTCAGAATCGGACCCAAAAACGAAAAGTCCTTTTTGGTAATAAAGACCGTGGCGGTCAATCCGGCGAAAAGCCCGAGCGAAACGATGCCCGCCTTCATAATCGTGTTCATTCCGCCGCCGCTGTAATATGCCGCGATGTAGAGAAGGGGGATGAAAATTATCGCTTCGGCAACGACGTAAAGCCCGAGTCCGAGATACTGCATCGCCTTTGACGTTGACGAATTTGCCCACCAGTTAGCCAAAAAAGAAACGCCCATAAAAAGCGCGAGTACGATAAACCACGAAAATCCCATCATCGCGGTCGCGATGGTTTGTGCGATGCCGGATGTAAACAAAAAGACTTCTAAACCGATAAACGCGAGAATCGCCCCAGCCAGATGCAGGTAGGTTTTGCGAATAAACGTCACGCGTTCCTGCGGTGCGGCATCCGCCGCCGAATTTCCATAAGTACTTGTATAGTTTTCCATAAGTCTCCTTAAAAAAAGGTTGTTGATTGGATGCAAAATTTTGTCAAAATTCTGTCTAATTTCGGTTATCTTAACATATTTAAAAAAGAACTAAAAAACTTTTGGTTTCAGTTTAATTTAAAACACGATGAACAGATATATTTTAATTATTTTACTTTTAGTTTTCGGCGCGGCTGGCATTTCGGCGCAGGAAACGATTATTTTCAAGGGAAAATCGAAAATCTACAACGTTAAAGTGAGCTTTGAAAAATGCTCGGACGAAGGCGAAGAAACGATCTGCAACGATAAGGCGACGTTTTATTTATTGAAGAAAAATCAGTCGCAGGTTTTTCAGAGTTTAGAATTAAATGAAACATACCTCGCGCTTCCGTCAAAACGCCAGAAAAAAGACGGCGCGACGGTTCTTACCGGAAATAATGCTTCAGGCGTTTTTTTTCTCGATTATAATTTTGACGGCATCGAGGACTTAGGCATCAGCAACGGCAATTACCGACCTTACGGCGGAACGACTTATGAAGTTTTCCTGTTTTCAAAACGCCTCGGAAAATTTGTCAAAAGCGAAGAATTGACGCGGCTGGAAGCCGAGAATATGTCGGTTGACATTAATAAAAAGCTGAAAATTATCGAAACGCAGACAAAAAGCGGCTGCTGCTGGCACGAAAAGGCGCGTTATCGCTTTGTCGGCAATCGTTTGCGGAAATTCTATGTTTATACTGAAAAGGTCGAACCGGACGGCAAATACGTAAGTCTAACCACCGAAACTTTTGTCAGAGGAAAATGGCGGACGACGTCGAAACGCATTCCGATAAAGAAATATAAAAAAGATTAAGAAGCCGCAAAGAAATAGAAAAAGGCTGCTTATTTACAGTAAAATCAATCTTTTTCGTGAGAATCCGAAACCCTTTTGCTTTCTGGATTTTTCGCGTGTCGAAACGATATTAAATGTCTGTAAACCGAATTCCTGCTTAATTCGCCCATCTTCCACTCATGCGAAGGCTAAAAAACATCTTGAAAGCGAAACAAAAGAGCGCAGTTTCAAATGAAACTACGCTCTTTTATTATGTTAAGGCTGAATTAAATTTTAGTAACCGTTGCGTCGATTGTTACGGTTGCGGCGGTTATTACGATCGTCGTTGCGGTCGTAGCCTTCCTCATAACCGCGAATAAACGCTTCGCGAAACTGCTGACGGTAATTTCTGCCGCCGCCGTTGTTCATTCTACGCATTGCCTGACCGGCTGCTCTCTGCGCGTTGGCGCGGCGTCCGTTGCGGGCGTCCATTGATCCTTCGCTCAAACCCTGACGATAGGCTTGCTGAGTGATATAACGGTTGCGGTCGTTGCGATCATCGTAGCGATCATTGTCACGATCACGGTCGCGGCGGCTGTCGCGGTTATCATCACGATCACGATCCCACTGCGCGTTAGTAGTCGTTGCCGAAAAAATCCCGATGCCGAAAAGTAAAAAGAAAGCCACACCGGCTACTCTGATTTTGCGTGTTAAATTTTTTGTATTCATAAGAACTCCCTGAAATTGTTATAGCGATTCTTATGCCAAACCCGAGGTTTTTAATGAACTGCGGCTTTATGATCTGATTTCGGACTTGCCGGTGCGTGGAAATCAACGCAAATGGGTTAGCGCTAGTCTATTTGAGTACACGAATTGAGAACACCAAAACGAAAAAGACGGCTTATTTTAAGCCGTCCTACTTTTAATTGAATTGTATTTTTGACTCGGTCGGATAATTTAGCCTTTGCTACTGAAAATCGCCGGAATGAACGCGTCGTGCGTTTTTAAACCACCGACATTTTCCTTGTAAATCAACTTCCGAATTATCAACTTTGTCCGTTTATTGTTACCAATCCGAAAAGTTAGTGCCGCCTAGCGGCTTAAACTGTCCGGCGGTGTATTAGAATTATCTATCATTCATTATCACCTCCTGATTCTTAGACTACTAGATAATACAATGAGTTGTCAAAAAAAAATTTCGGCGTAAATTTTTCACGATTCCTTCGGAGCGATCTTGGTGTGCCATTCTTCATAGGCGCTCATGATTCCCGGCTGTGTGCCTTCGAGCTCGGAAACTTTTTCGCGGACGGTATCATAAACCTTCTGCTGATGACGATAGAGCACGAAAAGCGGCGCGAGCGTTTCGACCAGATAGACGAAAAAGGCGACGAACATATTAGGGAACGAGAAAAAGACGAGGTTGACGATAATGGTTATCAGCAAAATTCCGCCCAAAAGCAGAACGAGCGTCGCGATTGGCATCGTCCACAAATCCTCCTTCGCCTGGCGATAGATTTGATTGATCGTTCCTTTGTATTTTTCAAAATTGTCGGACATAAATTTTTAGGCGGCGGCGCGTTTGCGGTAAAAAGCCGGATAATTTTCAGCCGGGTTTATTTCCTGATGACGCGCATTACCTCGCCGGGCGCGCTTTCCGTGCCGCGCGAATCAACGGCGCGAATGTAGTAATAATAAATTTCGCCCGACTGGACGCCTTCGTCCTTGAACTCGGTCGTCGCGAGCGGTTCGCGATTGCGGCGTTCCCATTTATCGAGCGGCACTTTCGCGTCCGCCGAGCGATAAATGTTGTAGCCCGCGAAATCAGCCAGAGGATTCTGCGCGTATTGATTGCCCGCGTGGTCTGTAAAAGTCGTTTTCGGCGAAACCGGCGCGCTTTCTTTGCCGTCGGCGTCAACCTGTGTGAGCTTGTAGAAATAACGCGTGCCGGGTTCCGCCGCCGGATCATTAAAATCTCCTTCGGAAACGGGAGCGTCCGTCAGACGTTCCCAAAACACGAACGGCAGATTTTCGTTAATCGAGCGATAAACGTGATAGCCGATGATCTTACGCTCGACCTTTTGGAGAATTTTCTTTTTGAGTTTGTTTTGAAGTCGTTTTTTCATAGAAACTCTCTTGATTCTATACCGACAAAAAAGGCGATTCAACGAGAACCGCCTTTTTCTTTTGCTGTTAGCCGTTGACCGCTAAATTTTATATTTATAAAAAAGCTACCGGAGTTTGACGACAACGAAATAAACCTGCGGGTTTATTCTTTGCATTGATTGGTTTTTCGAAGAAAACTCGCCGTCGCCGACGACCGCTTCAAGGTCTTTCTGCAATGCTTTGTCGTCGTAGTTTTGAGGATTCAGCCGGAGCGTGACGAGTTCGCTTTGTTTGCCGAAGATACGCGAAAGTTTGCCGCCGTTCCATGAAACGACCGTGCCCGAATAATCCCACTCGAAGCCGAGCAGTGTAAAACGTCCGCCGTTGATTCGCTCGATGGTTTTCAGGCTCGTTCCCAAGGTAATGCCGTTCGTGATCTTCCAGAGACTTTTCTCGCCGGAAAACTGCACATATTCGGGGTTTTTTTTCAGTTTTGCGTTTTTCCAGGCTATTTCAAGTCTTCGATTCGGGTCGTTCGGATAAATTACCGCGCCCGGAACCGTTTCGCCTTCGCCGACGCCGACCGCTTCCGACCGAACATTCCGACTGCCGTAGATTCTCCGCAGATCGGCTTCGCTCGTGCGCGCGGTGATCGCCCCGGCTTTGACGCCCGGAGTTATCTGAAACGAAACCTGCGCGAAAGAATTAGCGACCGCGACGAGAAAAACGATCCAAAAACCGGCGAATAAGTTTTTAATAAATTTTGTATTGATGCTCATAACCGTTAAAGACGTTTGCGAGACAAGGTTTTGCCATTGCCCTAGATACCCGGCTTTGCCCGGAAAATACTCAAAAATAACAAATCGTTAAGCAAGTTTTCTATTTATGAGATGAGTTCTAATAATCTGAACAATTACGCAATAATAAATTGCATCGAAACTTTCACGTCCCAAAAATATAAAATTGCGCTCATTCGGGTTATAATAGCCGCGAATTAGTAAATTTATTCAATGGCATTAAGAAACATTATTGTAATCGGAGCTTCAGCCGGCGGTTTTGAAGCTCTCAAAAAATTAGTCAAAGGGCTGCCCAATGATTTGGCAGCGGCGGTCTTTGTCGTCTGGCATTTGCCCGCCAATGCTCACGGCGTTTTACCGTCGGTGTTGGAAAAAGCAGGCACGCTTCCGGCGGCGCACGGCGTGGACGGCGAAGAAATTAAAATGGGACGAATTTATGTCGCGCCGCCCGATCATCATCTGCTCGTCGAAGAAAACCGCGTTCGCATCACCAAAGGTCCGAAAGAAAACCGCTTTCGCCCCGCCGTTGACACGCTCTTTCGATCTGCCGCGTTTGCATATAATGCGCGGGTGATCGGAGTCGTTTTATCCGGGGCGCTGAATGACGGGACAGCCGGTTTATGGACGATCAAACATCGCGGCGGAACGGCGGTCGTTCAGGAACCAGCCGATGCCGAATTTTCGTCAATGCCCGAATCGGCACTTCGCGAGGTGGACGTGGATTATTCCGTTCCGGTTTCCGAAATGGCGGATTTGTTGATTCGATTGACGGGCGAGAAAACTTTGGAGGCGCGTGAAATTACTATGGACGAAAACAAAAAAACCGAGATCGAGGTGCGAATCGCCTTAGAGGACAGCGGCTTTGAAGTCGGGGTGATGAGTCTCGGCGAAGTTTCCCCGTTTACCTGTCCGGATTGTCACGGCGTTTTAATTAAAATTAAAGACGGGAAGATCAATCGTTTCAGGTGTCATACCGGACACGCTTTTTCCGCCGACACGCTGCTCGCGAATGTCACCGAACGGATCGAAGATTCGATGTGGGGCGCGATGCGCGAAATGGAAGAAAGCATTATGCTGCTGCGCGAGATGAGCAAAGATTTTGCCGAATCGAATCAGACGCAAATGGCGGAAGTATTTTTGCAAAAAGCCGTCGAAGCCGAAAACCGCGTTAAATCAATCCGCAAAGTCGTGCTCGAACACGAACAACTAAGCGAAAATGGTCTCCGGCAGCAAACAGCAAGCGGTAATCAAATCTAAAATTGCCGTATTTTAGTCCGGTATTCCTCATTAAAGCACCAACTCGCGTTTGGAAGTGCTACAATTTACAGGAATACTTTCAATTTCCGACTTAAAAATTTAATAATGCGTTTGTTTTAACTCACGCAATGTTTGTCACACGGGGAATTAAGCAATGCAGACCGAAGAAACTCTGGAGATGCCCGAAATCAAATCGGAATCCAAAACTGTTGAACGATCAACTGAGCCAAAAGATTTTTTGACGGTCGGAATCGGCGCGTCCGCCGGCGGCATTAAGCCGCTGAAAGAGTTTTTCGCCGCGATGCCCGCCGATTCGGGAATGGCATTTGTCGTTATCCTGCATTTGTCGCCCGAACACGAAAGCGAGCTTCCCGCCGTTTTGCAGACGAATACATCGATGCCGGTGGTTCAGGTTCGGGGAACGGTCAAAATCGAGCCGAATCATGTTTACGTGATTCCGCCGACCAAGCATCTGGCGATGGTGGACACCGAAATTCGTCTGATCGAACCCGAAACGATTCGCGGCAGACGCGTTCCGATCGATCTGTTTTTCCGCACTCTTGCCGCCGCTCACGGTAAAAATAGTGTTTGCGTGGTTTTGTCCGGCACGGGCGTGGACGGAACTTCAGGACTTAAGCGCGTCAAGGAAGCCGGCGGTTTGTGTGTCGTTCAAGACCCGGCGGAAGCCGAGTACGACGGAATGCCGCGAAGCGCGATAGCAACGAATCTGGTGGATTTAATTTTGCCCGTCAGGGAAATTCCCGCCATGATTCTTGCCTTCAAACAAAGCACGGAGAAAACCGAACTTCCCGAAAGCGAAACGGAAGATCCGCCGCCCGAATTTGACGCTGACGCGATG
This sequence comes from Acidobacteriota bacterium, assembly GCA_031411895.1. GTDB lineage: Bacteria > Acidobacteriota > Blastocatellia > Pyrinomonadales > Pyrinomonadaceae > JAFDVJ01. The sequence continues at coordinate 35,063 of JANOBZ010000024.1, forward strand.
AGGGACGTTCTCGCTATTGTCAAAGCGCAGACGAAACACGATTTTTTTAATTATAAAAAACCGACGATGCTCCGGCGGATCGCCCGCCGTCTGTTAGTTCATGGACTCGCGGACATTCCCGCTTACGCCCGATTTCTGCGCGAAAATGACAGCGAAGTAAAGTTTCTGCTGCGTGATCTCCTGATTTCCGTGACCAATTTTTTCCGCGATACGGATGCGTTTACCACGCTAGAATACGTCGTCATTCCGCGTCTCTTTGACGGCAAAACCGGCACCGATTCGGTGCGCGTCTGGTGCGTCGGCTGCGCGACGGGTGAAGAGGCGTATTCGATCGCCATGCTTTTACGCGAATACGCTTCAAAACTCGATGACCCGCCGAAAATTCAGGTTTTTGCCAGCGACATTGCCGAAAGCTCGATCGCCGATGCCAGAGAAGGTCGCTACGACGAAACGATCACCGCCGACGTTTCGCCCGAAAGACTGCGTCAGTTTTTCAATAAAGACGGCAATTCTTACCGCGTCAAAAAAGAATTGCGCGAGCTAGTTTTATTCGCGCCGCACAATATTTTGCACGACTCGCCGTTCTCGCAGCTGGATTTGGTGACGTGCCGCAATCTGCTGATTTATCTCAACCGTCAGACGCAGGAAAAAATAATGGAAGTGTTTCATTTCGCTTTGCGGAAGAACGGCTACTTATTTTTGGGTGCATCGGAAATGGCGGAATCAGTTCCGAGGCTATTTGCGGAGGTTGACAAAAAACATCGAATTTTCCAAAGCCGCCCCGCCGCGTCAAAATATACGGGCGTTCCCGTCGCGCCGGTGGCGAAATCACAGATGAAAATTTCCGAATCGAACGTGAATCAGCGCGAGGGAGATTTATCTTTCAGGGAGCTGCATTTCAAACTCGTCGAACAGTTTTCGCCGCCGAGCGTCATGATCAACGAAAATTATGACATTCTGCATTTGAGCGAATCTGCCGGACGTTTTCTGCGCGTGACGGGCGGCAACCCGACGCTCAATCTGGGTAAGATAGTGCATCCGGCTTTAAGACCGGATTTGCTCGCGGCGCTGTTTGCCGCCAAACAGGAAAAAGGGATTACCGAATCGCGTCACCTGCGCGTTAATCTCGAGGGCAAAGAGTGTTTCGTTAATCTGACCGTTCATCCGATTGCCTCGCCCGCCGCCGCCCGCGACTATTTTCTCGTTATCTTTGACGAAATCAACGACGAAAAGATTCCCGCCGAAATGCTGCAAAAGTTTATCGCCGCCGATAAGGGCGCGGAACCCGTTATTCACCGGCTCGAAGCAGATTTGCAATTTACGCGCGAACGTTTGCGGCTGACGATCGAACAGCACGAAATTTCGCTTGAAGAAGCCAGAGCATCGAACGAGGAATTGCAGGCGAGCAATGAAGAGCTGCGCTCGACGACCGAAGAACTGGAGACGAGCAAAGAAGAACTGCAATCGGTCAATGAAGAATTGACGACCGTTAATTCTGAATTGAAAGATAAGGTCGAGGAAGTCAGCAACAGCAATTTGGATTTGCTCAATTTAATGACTTCGATCGATGTCAGCTCGATTTTTCTCGATCTCAATCTACACATCAAACGGTTTACGTCGCCCGTCCAAAGTCTTTTCAATATTCGAAGGGAGGATATCGGACGACCACTCACGGATCAGACCCACCGGCTCTGTTACGAAAGTCTGTCAGCCGATGCAGGCGAAGTGCTGCGAACGCTCAAGCCGTTTGAACACGAAGTAAAAAGCGATGACGGGCGTTGGCACCGTGTTCGGATTGTTCTCTATTACACGGCGGATAAACAAATTGACGGTGTTCTGATAACATTCGAGGACGTCACCGAGCGGGTGTTGGCGAAACAGGTGTTATATGATGCCGATCGCCGCAAAGACGAATTTCTGGCGACGCTCGCGCACGAACTCCGCAACCCGCTCGCGCCGATTCGCAGCGGGATCGAAATCCTTCATCATTCCGGCTATGACAAGGAGAAAATTGAACAGACTCTCAGCATCGTCGAACGTCAAACCAATCACATTGTTCGTCTGGTTGACGATTTGCTCGACATCTCGCGCATCACGCAGGGCAAAATCAATCTCAAAAAAGAGCGTATCGAACTCAAAGCGGCAATCGAACTGGCGCTGGAAACGAGCCGCGAGACGATTGAAAAGAACGGTCATCAATTGACGGTTTCTCTGCCGGAAGAATTCATTTATCTCGACGCGGATTTGACGCGCATCGCCCAGATTTTTCTGAACCTTTTGAATAATGCCGCCAAATATACTCAGCCCGGCGGAGTGATTTGGCTGACCGCCCAAAAAGACGAAAATCAAGCGGTCGTCAGCGTGGGGGACACGGGCATCGGCATAGCGCCGGAAATGTTGACGGGTATTTTCGAGATGTACAGCCAGATTGAAACCCCTACATTGCAAAACCGAAGCGGTCTCGGTATCGGCTTGAACGTCGTTAAAAAATTAGTCGAAATGCACGGCGGCACGATTGAGGCTTTCAGCGAGGGCGAAGGCAAGGGCAGCGAGTTTGTCCTGCGACTGCCGCTCGCCGAAGAAAAATCAGCGGCGGAAGAAGAGGCCGAACCGGCGACCGGCGAAATATCTCAGCCGGCAAATTCCGAAGAGACTGAAAGCGGTGCCGCTCACCCGCCGATAAAGAAGCGTATTTTGGTCGTTGACGACAATGCGGATGCGGTGAAAATGCTCGAATTTCTGCTTACCGGCGACGGTTACGAGGTGCGCACGGCTTTAGATGGCGAAACGGGCATCGAAACCGCCGGAGAATTTAAGCCCGATGTTTGTGTCTTAGACATCGGCATGCCGAAAATGGACGGATACGAGCTTGCCCGAATCTTGCGTAAAATGATGCCCGATGTACTTCTTATTGCGCTGACGGGATGGGGACAACCGGAAGACCGCATAAGAACCGGTGAAGCCGGATTCGACCATCATCTGGTCAAACCCATCGATTTTGACACATTGAAAAGATTGGTGGAACAAAAATACGATCAACTACATTACTAGGTGTCTCAAAAACTTTCGATTATAAAAAAAGTAAAGAAAAATGGCTCAAAAACGATCGTTTTTGAGCCATTTCTAAATCAATAAAAACATTCAAAAAGCAAAAAGGCGATTCATATTGAATCGCCTTTTTAACTTTAACTTTTTAATTTTCAACTTACTCAGCCGTTGCCGCCGCTTTGTCGGGGACGGTGCGGTCGGCTTCGAGTTGTTTGGTTTCCTCGAAGACTTTTTCCGCCGGTCGCGGCGTTGCCAAGCCTAAGTCCTGCTGACGCCAGAGGTTCGAGACGAGAAGCTCGCGGATGAACGCCATTTCTTTCGGCAGGCGGTCGTAAAGCTTGTAGAAGAGATCGTCGTGCATCGAGATTTCCTTGATCCACATATCGCGGTCGAGGCTCATTACTTTTTTGAAATCTTCCTCGGTGAAATCTTCTAAGCCCCGCCAGTCGAGATGCTCGTATTTCGGCTGCCAGCCGAGTGGCGTTTCGACGCCCTTCGACGTGCCGCGCGAGCGTTCGACGACCCATTTCAAAATGCGCATATTGTCGCTGAAACCGTTCCAGAGGAATTTGCCGTCTTCGCCCTTGCGGAACCAGTTGACCGAAAAGATGCGCGGCGGCTCGGGGATCGAGCGACCGAAATCCAGCCAGTGCGAAAAATAATCGCCCATGTGATAACCGGCAAACGGCAGCATCGCGAACGGGTCGCGGCGAACTTCGCCGATATTGCCGAACGCGGCGGCGGTCATTTCCGAACCCATCGTCGCCGCCATGTAAACGCCGAATGCCCAGTTAAAGGATTGCAGAACGAGCGGCACGACCGAATTGCGGCGACCGCCGAAGATGAATGCCGAAACGGGAACGCCGTCGGGGCTGTCGAAATGTTCGTCAACGACCGGACACTGCGTGATTGGCGCGGTAAAGCGCGCGTTCGGGTGCGCGGCGGGTTTCTCGGATTCCGGCGTCCAATCGTTGCCCTGCCAGTCGATCGCGTGTGCCGGCGCGTCGCCGTCCATGCCTTCCCACCAGACGTCGCCTTCGTCGGTTAATGCGACGTTCGTGAAAATCGTGTTTTCGCGAATTGATTCCATCGCGTTCGGGTTCGTCTTGTAGTTCGTTCCCGGCGCGACGCCGAAAAATCCGAATTCGGGATTGATCGCGCGTAGTCTGCCGGTTTCGTCAGGCTTGATCCACGCAATATCGTCGCCGACAGTGGTAACTTTCCAGCCTTCATCCTGAAACGGCTTCGGCGGAATGAGCATCGCGAAATTCGTCTTGCCGCAAGCCGACGGAAATGCCGCGCAGACGTAATCTTTCTGCCCGTCGGGCGACTGGACGCCGACGATCAGCATATGTTCGGCAAGCCAGCCTTCTTTGCGTCCGAGCGTCGAAGCGATGCGCAGGGCGAGGCATTTTTTGCCCAGCAGCGCGTTGCCGCCATAGCCCGAACCGTAGGAAACGATCGAGCGTTCTTCGGGAAAATGAACGATATATTTATCTTTCGGGTCGGGTGAACATGCCCATTCGACATCCTTTTCGCCTTCCGCGAGCGGCATTCCGACCGAGTGTAAACAATGTACGAATTCGCCGTCGCCGAGCGCTTCCAAAGCCTGATTGCCCATGCGCGTCATGATTTTCATATTGACGGCGACATACGGCGAATCGGAAATTTCGACGCCGAACTGCGAGATCGGCGAGCCGATCGGACCCATGCAGAACGGGATGACATACATCGTGCGACCACGCATCGAGCCCGCGAATTTATCCATCAGGATCGGCTTCATATCTTTCGGAGCCATCCAGTTGTTCGTCGGTCCGGCGTCGCCTTTCGAGAGCGAACAGATGTATGTGCGGTCTTCGACGCGCGCCACGTCCGACGGGTGCGAACGCGCCAGAAACGAGTTCGGTCGTTTTTCAGGATTCAGGCGGATAAACGTTCCGCTCGCCACCATTTCTTCGCACAAACGGTCGTATTCTTCCTGCGAGCCGTCGCACCAGTAGACATTATCGGGCTGGCAGTGTTCGGCGGTTTTCGTAACCCATTTAATCAGTTCTTTATTCGTGACATTCGACGGAATGTTTAAATTAGCCATAAATTTTTCTCCAATTAAAATAACGTTTTAATATAGATGTATTAGCAAAAAATTTTATTGCCAAACTAACGCAAAAATCGAGGTTTGGCAACGGTTTTATAGATTGTGTTCACTATTCGGAACGCTTGTTCATTGTAAATATAAGCGTTTTATAAACATATCTTATCACAAGATAATCGATATGTAAGGCGCGGAGGCTTGTTTTTAGGGCTGGTTTTGACAAAATACCTTTCATGAAAATTAATCGATCGGCGTGAGCGCGGGTTTGTTGATATTTTGTTTGACGGTGTGAAACGTGACGCCCGCGATGATAATCACGCCGCCCAAAATCGCCCACAGGCTCGGGCGTTCCTTGAGAAACAGAAAAACCCAGATCGGATTTAAAAGCGGCTCGACAAAACCGATAATGCTCGCATCCAGACTGCGCACGCCGCGCGCGATGCCGATCGTGAAAAAGACGTACGCGATGCCGATCTGAAAAATTCCGAGATAAAGCACGGCGAGAATATCATTGGTATTCGGCGCGGGCGGATTGTTGATGATGATCGGCAGCATAAACACGACGATCAAAATATTTCCGTAAAAAACCGAGAGCGCCGGATTGCGATTTTCGAGTGAACGCGGATGCCGCAGGTAGATAAAATAAAGCCCGAAAAACACGCCCGAAGCGAGCGCCGCGATGTTGCCGACAAAAATATTCGGCGCCAGAGCGTTGGCGGCGTCCTGCGGTTCGAGAAAGAAAAAGCTCATCCCGGCGAGACAGATCACGACCGTGATCAAATCTGACACGCGAAATTTTTCCTTTAGGATAAACGGCGACAGAATCAGAATATAGATCGGCGCGGTGTATTGCAGAAAGATCGCGTTCGCGGCGGTCGTCGTTTTATTCGCGTAAACAAAACACGAGAGCGTTCCGGCGTAGAGCAGGGAAGTCCAGAGCGTGAAAAGATTGAGTTTCAGCCCTTTTTTATAAGTAAAAACCGCCACCGTCAGCGCCGCGAAAAGCGAGCGTCCGAAATTAACCGAAAAAGCGTCGAGCGACGTGTATTTTATCGCCAGCCCGCCGGTTGACCACAACAAAACAGCGACCAGAACATACGCGACGGGCGGGAAGTTTTTAGAAGAGTTCATAGAGTTCGTTGAGTTCATAGAGTTCGTTGAGTTCGTTGAGTTCAGGAATTTTCTTTTACTCAATAAACTCAATAAACTCAACGAACTCGATGAACTATTTTACCGCTTCGCGCAGTTTTTTCGCCGAGGTCGTCGCGGGTTTCAATTCTACTTCGGCGACGTTTTTATAAACTTTCTTGCCGAACACGCCGTTCCACGACGGAATGACGAACGAAACATTGCCGTGCGCTTTTGCCTGACAGGCGAGCCGCATGAAAGGTTTCGCGTCGTCGGGCTGATTGTAGCCGAAAATCTTCATCTGCTTGCGTTCGAGCCGCTGAACATCGGCGAGTTTGTCCTGACCGCCGACGACACCGACCCAGCACGTGCCGCACGACGCCGAACGGCATTCGACCGGAACGACGCCTTCCCAGCAGCGTTCGTCCTTCGCCTTCCAATCCTGCGACTGATCTTTCGCCGAAGCCGTCGCCAGGTCTTCATCGCTGATTAATTGGTATTTGGCGTTCGATTTTGTTTCGTCCCACGTCGCGGTATATTTTTTATCCACGGTTTTCAGAAAGCCGAAAATGCCCTGCGAATCGTCCTTCGCGCGTTCGGCAACTACTGCGTCGGGCGATTTTGCGAGTTGTCCCGAAGGTTTCTGAACTTCGCCTTTCGCCGTTTTGAAGGCTTCCAAACCGACCTGATTAAGCGTCATCAAACCGACTGCCGCAATGCCGAGCGTTAAAGCTTTGTCGGCTTTGACGCTGCTCGCCGCGTCTTCGATGACTTTGCTCAAATCCGCCGTTTCGTCCGCGAAAGATTCGGCAAGACGCTCGATTTCCGCTTTGATTTCCTTCCAGAAGCGATGACCGTAGAGGAATTTGTGCGATGAATCAATCTGGTTTTTCAGCTCGAAATCGCCCTGCATGACGAATTTCTGAATCGCTTTTTCGCGGTCTTCAGCCGTTTGCAGAAAACGGAAAAGTTCCAGAGGGAAAAAGCGAAACCAGATTTGCGTCGCGTTGCGGTCAACTTCGTGAATTGCTGGCAAAAGGCGTTCGATTGCCGCAAGCCACTCGTTTTCGTTAAATTTATTAAGAAAATTCTCAAATTTATTTATGCTCATATACTATTTAAATAATGTGTCGAATCTATTATAGATGTATTATTCGGATTTAATCGCTTTCGATTTTATAAAACCTTGCAATAAAAAAGCAAAAGTCGCAATCCAGCCGAGCGCGGCGGCGATCCGTAAAACGACGAAATTCTCACGAAAGCGGATTTTTCAAGTTAGCTTTTAAAGGATTAAATATAGAATAGCTGAAAACAATAATTGCCGGACAAGTCTTATATAAGACGTTTGTCGAGTCAAACAATGCGAGTGACCGTTCGACATCAAATCATTTTCGCGGGAATTTTACTTACATATATATAATGATTCGCGGCGGCGTCTTTGAAAACGTATGCAACCGTTCGCCGATTTTCGACTTCAAACCTGAAATTCCGAAAGATTTTCTAATCTACAGGCACTGCGCTTGACAATGATTTTGAGTTTTCGGTATAGTCTTTAGTTTCGGACATAAACGTCTGGACTGACAGAGCAATACTTAGATAAGTATGGTTCGTAGATTTTTGAAGGTTAACGACAGGAATTGTAGCGTAAGACAAGCGAACCAACGCTTGCGACAAATTAGACAAATCTTATTAGAGTCACGCTACAGCAAAGTCGGAAACCGGAAGATTTTAGTTTAATCCATTAATTTAAGACACAAGTTGTAACTTGTAGCTAACTGCCGAAAATAATTTCGGCAAGAGTCAGGTAAGAGATTACTTTTGCCTTTCGGGATTTTAAATAGGAAGAACCAGAACGCTCAAAGCAGTCGGTTCTTATTATAGAGGAAAGAATGCCAACGATTAACCAATTAGTTCGCAAAGGTCGTCAGGCGGTTAAATATAAAACTGCCAGCCCTGCTTTGCAGGCAAATCCGCAGAAACGCGGCGTTTGCACACGCGTTTATACGCAAACACCGAAAAAACCGAACTCGGCGCTTCGCAAAGTGGCGCGTGTTCGTTTGACGAACCAGATCGAAGTGACGACATATATTCCGGGTATCGGACATAATTTGCAGGAGCACTCGATCGTTTTGATTCGCGGCGGTCGTGTAAAAGACTTGCCGGGTGTTCGTTATCACGTTATTCGCGGTACGCTCGACGCTTCGGGTGTTGCCAACAGAAATCAGGCGCGCTCGAAATACGGCGCAAAACGACCGAAAGGAAAATAGACCGATTTGGGATGTGTGATGCGCGGATTTGGGATTTATAAAAATCCAATTCGCAATCAGCAATCCGAAATCCGAGATTGAAATATGCCAAGAAGAAGAGTTGCAGGAAAAAGAGAAGTTTTGCCGGATCCGATTTATAACAGTATTCTCGTTACTAAATTTATTAACGGCATAATGCTGGCAGGCAAAAAATCAACCGCTGAACAAATTTTTTACGTTGCGATGGAAAAGCTCGGCGAAAGAGCGGGTGATGAGCCATTGAAAGTTTTCAAAAAGGCTTTGGACAACGTTGCTCCGACGCTCGAAGTTAAATCGAGACGCATCGGCGGCGCGACCTATCAGGTTCCGCTCGAAGTCACCAAAGACCGTCGTAACACGCTCGCGATTCGCTGGGTCGTCACAAACGCGAGAAATCGCGGCGAAAAAACGATGACCGACCGTTTGGTCGGCGAGCTGCTTGATTCATATAACGGTCGCGGCGGCGCGGTTAAGAAACGCGAAGACGTTCACCGTATGGCGGATGCAAACAAAGCGTTTGCGCATTACAGGTTTTAATAATGGTTAATGATTAATGATAAATGGTTAATTAGTTTTTCAAGCAAAATTAACCATTAGTAATTAACAATTAATAATTAACGAAAATGGCAACAATTACATTAGACAAATTTAGAAACATCGGCATCATGGCGCACATCGACGCGGGTAAAACCACGACGACCGAGCGTGTGCTTTTCTACACCGGCGTTTCGCACAAGATCGGCGAAGTTCACGAAGGAACGGCGACGATGGACTGGATGGAGCAGGAGCAGGAGCGCGGAATCACGATTACGTCCGCTGCAACTACCTGTTTCTGGAAACGTAACGGTGTCGAACACCGCATTAACATTATTGATACGCCGGGTCACGTTGATTTCACGATGGAAGTCGAACGTTCGCTTCGCGTACTCGACGGCGCGGTTTGCGTTTTCGACGGCGTTGCCGGTGTTGAGCCGCAATCCGAAACCGTTTGGCGTCAGGCTGACAAATACGGCGTTCCGAGAATTTGCTTTATTAATAAATTAGACCGCGCGGGCGCTTCGTTCGAAAGAAGTTTCGATTCGATTCTCAAACGTCTCGGCGCAAACGCAGTTGCTTTACAGATTCCGATCGGACTCGAAGATCAGTTGAAAGGTGTTGTTGACCTGATTCAGATGAAAGGTCTGGTTTGGAACAACGAAGATAAAGGCGCGGCGTATGAAACGGTTGAGATTCCGGCTGAATTGGTTGACGAAGCCAAAGAATGGCGCGACAAATTAGTCGAAGCCGTTTCGACGATTGACGACGATCTGATGATGAAATACCTCGAAGGCGAGGAAATTTCGGAAGACGAAATTCGCAAAGCGCTGCGTCAGGGAACGTGTGATTTAAAGATTGTTCCGGTCGTCACCGGTTCGGCTTTTAAAAATAAAGGCGTTCAGACGCTTCTCGATGCGGTCGTCGATTTTCTGCCGTCGCCGCTCGATATTCCGGCGGTTGAAGGCACGAATCCGAAAACCGACGCGGTCGAAACGCGTGAAGCGACTCCGCAGGCTCCGTTCTCGGGTTTGGTTTTCAAACTGATGGCGGACAAGCATCTCGGACAGCTCGCGTTTGTCAGAATTTATTCCGGAACGGTCAATTCGGGTTCTTACGTAGTCAATACGATTAAAGGTACGAAAGAGCGCGTCGGACGACTTATGCTGATGCACGCGAATAAACGTGAAGACGTCGAAAGCGCGTCGGCAGGCGAAATCGTCGCGATCGGCGGCATGAAAAACGTGACGACGGGCGATACGGTTTCCGACGAGAACAAACCGATTGTTCTCGAATCGATGGAATTTCCCGAGCCGGTCGTGCGCGTTGCGGTTGAACCGAAAACCCGTCAGGATCAGGACAAAATGGGCATTGCGCTCAATCGTCTGGCACAGGAAGATCCGAGTTTCCGCGTTTCGACCGACCACGAAACTGGTCAAACGATCATCGCCGGAATGGGCGAACTCCATCTGGAAATTATCGTTGACCGCATGAAGCGCGAATTCAGCGTCGAAGCCAACGTCGGTAAACCGCAGGTTGCGTACCGCGAAACGATCACGATTCCGGCACCCGGCAAAGAAATCTTCAAGAAACAGTCGGGCGGTCGCGGTCAGTTCGCGCACGTCGAACTGGAAATCGAACCGGCACCGGGCGAAGGCTTTGTCTTCGAAGACAAGATCACCGGCGGCGCGATTCCGCGTCAGTTTATCAAGCCGACGATGGAAGGAATGCAGGACGCGATGCGCCGCGGATTCCTTGCCGGTTATGAACTGGTTGATATTAAAGCGAGACTCGTTTACGGCTCGTATCACGAAGTTGACTCGGACGAACGTTCATTCCACATCGCGGGAAGTATCGCGTTTCAGGATGCGGTCAAAAAAGCGAAACCCGTTTTGCTTGAACCGATCATGAAGATCGAAGTCGTCACGCCCGAAGAATATATGGGCGCAGTTAACGGCGATTTGAATCGTCGCCGCGGACAAATCGAGGGTATGAATCCGCGACCGGGCGGCGTACAGGTCGTTACGGCTTTCGTTCCGCTGTCGGAAATGTTCGGCTACACGACCGACCTGCGTTCGGCAACACAGGGACGCGCAACTTCGACAATGCACTTCGAGCGTTACGATCAAGCTCCGCGTAATGTGGCTGAAGAAGTTATCGCAAAAGTTAAGGGAGCAAACACTTAATAATTTATTCGTTTTTTCATTGATTCATTTGAAATCGTCAATGAAAAAATGAATCAATGAATAAATAATTACGGAGTAATAAAATGAGTAAAGAGAAATTTGACAGAAGCAAACCGCACGTGAATATCGGAACGATCGGACACGTTGACCACGGGAAGACGACCTTGACGGCGGCGATCACGAAAGTGATGAGCAAACATAATGCGAAGATGGTTTTCCGG
>JANOBZ010000025.1:0-5220 GCA_031411895.1 Acidobacteriota bacterium
GCGCCTTTGCGTCTTTGCGGGAAATTTTAAGAACTCCCGCAAAGACGCAAAGGCGCTAAGAAAACTATTTTAAATAAAATTATCGATTTAATCTGCGAAATCCGCGTTTATCCGCGGCTAATTTTTGCTCTGCGTTTCAAATTCTTCACGTTTCGCTCGATCCAGTCTTCCGCTGCTTCGAAATATTGAAACTTGCGCTCGTTGCGGCGAAACGCGGGCGTGTGATTGTAACGCCTGCCATCTCTGTGTTCGGTCGGGTGAAAAATATGGAGCATTTCGTGGAAAACGACGTATTCGACAACGAAACGCGGCACTTTTTTATCGTCTAACGAACGGCTGACAACGACGGTTTCGTGCGTCGAATCGTGATGCCCGAGGATTCGATAAGTTTTGCGCGACGACCACGACAAAACGGGTTTCGGCAGGGAATTTTTGAAATAATCGTGATTCAACGCGTCGAAAATCTCGTCCAGATCGTAAACGCCGCCCTGCGCCGATGTGATGATTTTTCGACCGCGCGTGCGTTTGTTCTCGACGGCGCTCTCGCGAATTTCGTCGGTTTTGATAAACGCCGAGTAAATTTCGCGCGCGCGCGGCGGCACTGTTTTTCTTAAAAGTTTCGAGACCAGAATATATGCGAGCGCTCTCTGCGCGGCGGGCGGCATCGCGCGGCAGATTTCGGCGATGCGCACGAAAACTTTGCCGCTGCGGACGCGAATCGTGTGATTGATGCCGATATACGGGTAAAATTGGACTTCGATTTCCAACAGTTTGCGCTTTGCGTCGAGCGTTTGAAATGCTTCTTCGTAAAATGATTTTATTTGATCGAGGTTTTCGCTCATAAGGCAGAGGTTATTTTCGCGCAAAGGCGAGGGAAGCGCAATTTGAATTCGGATTTATGATTGGGGATTGCGGATTTGTTTATCTTAAATTACAATCCGAAATCCGAGTTCACAAATCCCAAATCGAAATGTTAAATCGAGTTTAACTAATAATTCTTGACAGATTTAGCGCAGAAATGTTATCTGTTTTAATAGCGTGAGCATACCGGCTCATGCGCCATGCATCAAAATCATCGGAATAAGAATGTCGGTTCGTGACTCAAATTTTACTTCTGACAAAATAAATTATCCCGATGTTCGCGGGCAGGCAGTGCTTTCGGCAATTATCGGCGAGCATCTCATCACGGGCGAACCGGTCGGTTCCAAAATAATCGCGGAAAAATTTACCAATTCCTACGGGCTAAGTTCGGCGACAATTCGCAACGTGATGGGCGAACTTGAATCAGCCGGACTGCTTGAACAGCCGCATACTTCCGCCGGTCGCGTGCCGACCGATAAAGGCTACCGCTTTTATGTTGACAATCTTTTGGGCGTTCTCTCTCTTTCGAACGAAGACTTACGCTTTATCGGCGAAGAATTTGGTTTTCTCGAAAGCGAACTTCAGGAAGCGCCCGACCGCTTGATGGAACGAACCTCCCAGCTTTTATCAGCTCTTTCAAATAATATCGGTATCGTCGTTTCGCCGAGTTTGGCAACCGACCGCTTGCAGCATATCGAATTCGTCAATCTTTCCGACAAACGCATTCTGGTCGTTCTGGTTTCCGCGCCGAATATCGTGCATAACAAGATTATCCGGCTCAACGAAACTTATGCGCAGGACGAACTCGACCGCACGGCGCGCTATTTGAACGTCGAATTCGGCGGCAAGTCTTTGGCGGAAATTCGCGCGGCAATTCTTAAATTGATGCACGAAGAAAAGGCGCTTTTCGATAAATTGCTCCAAACGGCGATGATTCTTTGTTCGCAATCAATCGAGGACGAAGCGGAATTTTCGGGCGAGCTTTATGTCGGCGGCACGTCGAACATTCTGACCAAACGCGATTTTGCCGATCTCGACCGTCTTCGTGAGCTTTTGCGGACGATCGAAGAAAAATCACGCCTGATGCAGATTCTTAACGAATGCATCGTGCGCGATTCGCAGACGCGAGGCAACGTGCAGGTTGTCATCGGTCATGAAAATTCGGCTTCCACCTTGCAGAACTGCACACTGATTAGCGCTCCTTACCGGATCGGCGAAGGCGCGGCAATCGGAACTTTGAGCGTTCTGGGACCGACCAGAATCGAATATGCGCGAATCATTTCGATTGTCGGTTATGTCGCCCGAATTCTCGAAAGACACATAACCAAAGAATACTCAGTCAACTAACAAAGGCATTTTTGCTTTGAAATAAGCCCTTCAAAAAACGGCTTTCGCCCCAAACATCAACTGCCAAAACGAGCCACAAAATGAATTTCAACAACGAACTGGAAAATAAAGACAGCCTGCTGCGCGAAATTGAAGAGGAAAATTCGCTTTCGATCGAGGAGTTTATCAAGGAACTCGAAGCGAAGGAAAAAGACCTTTTCATCACGGCAGATCTGGCGATCGAAATTGACGACGCCGGTTTTGACGACACGAATCCGGAATTTATCAAGGCGGAATTCGCCGTCGAGCCCGTCAAAACGCCCGTCAGCGAGCCGCCGCCGATTCATAATTTCTCATCGAACGATAAAACTATTTCCGACCTTAAAGACGAGGTTTCGGGGCTGAAAACTCAGGTTTCGCGTCTTGAAACCGAACGCGCCGAGCTGGCTGAAACGATGCGCCGCCGCCAGCTCGATTTCGACAATTACAAAAAGCGCATCGAGCGCGACCGTCGCGAAACTTATCTCGGTCAGGTCGGCAATCTGGTCAGACAGATGCTGCCGGTACTGGATAATTTGAACCGCGCGCTGGATTTTGCTGCGCTCAACAATGAAGGACGCGCGCAGGCTTTCAAACAGTTTTTCGAAGGCATTGTGCTCGTCAATCAGCAGCTCAACGAGGTGCTCGCGGAGATGGGCGTGTCGCCCGTCGCGTCGGTCGGCGAGGCTTTCGACCCGCATTTTCACGAAGCCGTCGCGACCGAGTTTTCCGCCGAAGTTCCGCCGAATACGGTGACGGGCGAGCTGCTTCGCGGTTACTGCATCGGCGACCGCGTGATTCGCGCGGCAATGGTCAAGGTTTCGACCGCCGCCGCCGTTCACAGTCCGAAAAGCGCGGCTTTTGAAAACAATCCGGCGCCGGAAAATGAAGATATTTTAGAAACCGAGTAATTTCCAGAAAACTTCCCGTAATTTCCCCGAAAAATGACCTGAAAAATATGAGTAAAGTTATTGGAATTGATTTAGGAACAACAAACTGCTGCGTTTCAGTACTCGAAGGCGGCACGGTGCAGATTATTCCGAATAAGGAAGGCGGGCGCACGACGCCGTCGGTCGTCGGATTTACGGAAAAAGGCGAACGACTTGTCGGGCAGATTGCCAAACGTCAGGCGGTAACCAATCCGACAAACACTTTGCACGCCGTCAAGCGGCTGATCGGGCGCAAATTCGATTCGGCGGAAGTGCAGAAAATGCGCGAAACCGTGCCGTTCGAGATTACCGAAGCGCCGAACGGCGACGCGCACATCCAGGTTCTTGACCGCGTTTACTCGCCGCCTGAAATCTCGGCGATCGTTTTGCAAAGATTAAAGCTCGCGGCGGAAGAATTTTTGGGCGATAAGGTGACCGAAGCGATCATCACCGTGCCCGCTTATTTCGACGATATGCAGCGGCAGGCGACGCGCGACGCGGGAAAAATCGCGGGGTTAGAAGTCGAGCGCATCATCAACGAGCCGACCGCCGCCGCGCTGGCGTATGGATTCGGCAAGCAAAAGTCTGAAAAAGTCGCGGTTTACGATCTCGGCGGCGGCACGTTCGACATCACGATTCTGGAAATCAACGACGGCGTTTTCGAAGTTCTTTCAACATCGGGCAACACGTTTTTGGGCGGCGAAGATTTCGATCAGCGCATTATCAACTGGCTGGTTGAAACCTTCAAGCTCGAAAACGGCATTGATTTGAAAGAAGACCGGCTTGCGCTTCAGCGTTTGAAAGAAGCGGCGGAACGCGCGAAATGCGAATTGTCGTCGGTCATGGAAACGACCGTCAACCTGCCGTTCATCGCGGCTGACGCGACCGGACCGAAACATATCAATACGGTTCTGACGCGTCTGAAATTCGAAGAACTCGTGCAGGATTTGGTCGAATCGTCGGTCGAGCCGTGCCAGAAAGCTTTGTGGGACGCTAAATTACAGCCGAACGATATTGACAAGGTAATCCTGGTCGGCGGACAGACGCGCTCGCCGATCATCACGAAAACCGTGACCGAAGTTTTCGGCAAAGAACCGTCGGCGGAAATCAATCCGGACGAAGTTGTCTCGATGGGCGCGGCGATTCAGGGCGGCGTTCTGACGGGCGACGTTAAGGACATTGTTCTCTTGGACGTTCTGCCTTTATCACTCGGTTTGGAAACGCGCGGCGGCTTGTTCGTCAAACTTATCGGTCGCAACTCGACGATTCCGCTCAAAAATACGATGACCTTTACGACGGTCGTTGACAATCAGCAGTCGGTCGAAATTCATATTTTGCAGGGCGAGCGCGAAGTTGCGAGCGGCAACCGCAGTCTCGGAAAATTCGAACTTGTCGGTATTCCGCCCGCCCAGCGCGGCATTCCGCAGATCGACGTTTCGTTCGAGGTCGACGCCAACGGCATCGTCAACGTTTCGGCGAAGGACAAGATGACCGGGCTTGAACAGGCGATGCAGATCACGCCTTCATCGGGACTCGCGCCGGACGAAATTGATCGCCTGATTATGGAAGCCGAAACGTCGGTCGAACAGGACAAGGGACTCAAAGACCTGATTATGTCGCGCAATCGTCTGGATTCGCTTTTGAAAAATACGCGGCGCGCGATGGCGGAATTCGGCAAATCGCTCGACGTTCCGCAGCAGCAGGAAATCAACGGTATCTTAGGCGACGCCGAAGAAGCGCTCGCGAGCGCTGATCTGAAAATCATCGAAGACGCGACGAAAAAAGCCGAAGAAGCGGGCAATCAGTTGACTGCGGCGCTGATGGTGACGGCATAATTGAGAAGAGGAGAAGAGGAGAAGAAGAGTAGAAGAGTAATTTTTCTTATGTCTCTTGAAACTGAAAATGAATCGTTCAAGATGATTTACGGGGGTATCAGGGAAATTGTGTAAATCAAAAATCAGCATAAAATGACTGAAGGAGATTTACAACTATGGAAATTAAACCTGAAATTCTTGATGAACTTATTAAAGGCTACAAAAATCCGGAAGATTTGTTGGGCGAGGAC
>JANOBZ010000026.1:0-27436 GCA_031411895.1 Acidobacteriota bacterium
TTTTTTTTTGGTGTTTGTTTCACCCCCCCCCATATTTATTTATTTTACTTTATTTTGTTGGGGGGGGGGTGGGGGTGGTTGTGTTTTTTCTATTAACCCCCCCCCCCCCCCCCCCCACCACCGACCACTAAAATAGCAATGTTTGAATTTTTTAAAGACATAAATGTAGATTGGATGGGCAAGCGCAAGATTTTAATTGCGATCTCCATCGTCATTCTTTTGGCTGGTTTGGCTTCGGCAATCGGGCGGCAATTCACACCGGACGGAACGGACGCTTTTAACCTCGGCGTTGATTTTCAGGGCGGCACGGTCGTAACTGCTAAATTTAGACAAAAGCCCGGAGTTGAAGCTGTTCGCGGCTCCCTGGAAACGGTCGGCGTCAGCGAATCAGTGATTCAGGAATCGACCGATAAACAGGACGAAATGTTAATCAAGATTCCGAACCTCGGCGCGCGACCGCAGGATTGTCCGGAAATTGCTGAAACTGATGAAGCCGGACGCTGTTTCGTGAAAAAAGCGCTCGACACATTTGGAAAAGAAGCCGAAGGCACGACGACTCTGCAGGACGATCCGGCGGCGGCATATAAAATCGTCGGAACCGATTCGGTCGGTCCGGTGGCGGGCGACCAATTGCGTAATCAGGCGATTATCGCGACGCTTTTGGGTTTGAGCGTGATTTTGTTTTTTATCGCCTATCGCTACGACTGGACATACGCAGCCGGCGCGGTCATCGCCGTATTTCACGACGTTTTGATCACGCTCGCGTTTTTCTCGATTTTCCAGTGGGAAGTCAGCCTGACGGTTTTGGCGGCGTTCTTGACGCTCGTCGGTTTCTCGGTTAACGACTCGATCGTTATTTTCGACCGAATCCGCGAAAACCTGACGCTTCATCGCGGCGAATCGCTCTATAAATTAACCAACGATTCGATCAATCAGACAATGTCGCGCACGATTGTTACCAACGGTCTCGTGTTCCTGTCGGTTCTGGCACTGGTTATCTTCGGCGGCGAAGTTTTACGCGGCTTCTCGCTCGCGCTCTTTGTCGGTTCGATTGCCGGTACTTATTCGACGATCGCTATTGCCAGCCCGATCGCGATTTGGTGGCAGGGTAAGATCGGCGCAGCGAAGACAAAGGTTAAAGAAGCACCGAAAGCGGACAAGCTCGCGTCGGCTTCGCGACGCTCGGTAACGCGTCGTCCGGTGACAAGATAAATTTATTCAAAAACGGAAAGCGATAATCAAATCTTTAAAGTCTAAGATTTGCGCTTTCCGTTTGAATTTAATACAGATTTTAGAAATAAAAGTTAGAAATTCAGAAAAAAAAGGATGATTATTCTTGACTTTTGCAGCGTAAAATTTTAGACTTCACTCGTTGCTGGTCAATTAAATTAAGTCATTCTGGTTGGCTTTCGTCGTTTTATAAAATGACGGATGCGGATTAGTGAATAGTTTTATATTTAAAGCCAGTCACAAGATACCGTCTATCCCGCATTTTTAAGTAAGAAGAAGTCAAAAGTCAGGTTAATGTAAAGTTTTGTCAGGTGCTGTCGTTTGTATATGAAACGATTACAACTTGAGATTTAATAAGTGTCATCATAAAAGCAATAATATTAATTTTCGTAGCCCTTGACCTAAAATTGGCACCGGAAAGAGGGAGATAAAAAATGTTAGATCAATTAGTTGAATCAAGAAATACTTCGGCAGAAAATACTAGACGCAGCGAGTTTCTACTCGGGACTTTAGCGGTAATGGTTACCATACTTGTCGGGGCGTGGGTTTACAGCCTCTTTAACAAGGCATATGACATGGGAAATCTGGACATCGGCGAGCAGGTTTCGCGAGTTGCTCTTCCTGAGGATGAGCCGCCGCCGCCGCCGCCGGAACCGGAAAAACAACCTGAACAAAAATCAACTGCGAATCCGGATAAACCGACCGTCATCGAAAAAATCGCGACGATGGATGAAACGAGAGAACCGCCCAAAGACCCTGTCGGCGAAAAGTTGAAATCGCCGCCTTTAACGAAAAAAGACGCGGTCAATTATAATGAGGGCGCGGAAAACAAAGGTCGCTTTGTTGAAGGACAAACGTATAACGAAAAACCGACCGGACTGAATGTCGGCGGAACAGGCGGCGGCGGCACCGGCGAGGGCGATGCGCCCGAGATTCAGATAAAAACACCGACCCCGACTCCGAAACCGACCGAAAAACCGGTTCCGAAAACAATTTCGGGCGGCGTCGTCAACGGTAAAGCGGTCAATCTTGTCAAACCACCCTATCCGGCGGCGGCAAGAGCCGTTCAGGCTTCGGGCGCGGTCAACGTTCAGGTAACGATTGACGAAAGAGGCAACGTTATTTCGGCAAGCGCCGTTTCCGGACATCCTTTGCTTCGCGCATCGGCTGTTCAGGCGGCTCGCGCTTCGAAATTCAGCCCGACCCAGCTTTCCGGACAGCCCGTCAAGGTAACGGGCGTTATCGTATATAATTTCGTTCCCTAAACGGAACATATCGGGCTGTGGGACGGATTTGAAAGCCCCCACAGCCTAATTCGCAATTATAAATTTTTGATTTCTTTGGAGGAAAAATAATGACTTTTTTAGTTAGCCTTTTGGGCTTCTTTTTAATGTTCTCGGAAGAGGGAGCGATTTCATTCGGTATTTACGACATTGCTAAGAGTTTAACGATTCCGGGTTGGGTAGTTATCTTTACGCTTTTGATTCAGGCAGTTTACATGATTGCCGTCGGTATCGAACGCTGGCTGACCTATAATAAAGCCAAACAGCAATCGCGCCAGTATGCGCCGAAAGTCGCACAGGCTTTGAAAAACAGCAATATTGATGAAGCGATTAGCATTAGCGACAAACATAAAGATTCGCACCTTGCGATGGTTGTTTCGTCCGGTTTGAAAGAATTTCAGGCGCATCAGGGAAGTGCGACTATTTCGGCTGACGAAATGGAAGCTTCGAAACGCGCTCTGGAACGCGCAATCGCGGTCAAAACAGCTGAACTCAAACGCGGTCTTTCAGGTCTCGCAACAGTCGGCTCGACGGCTCCGTTCGTCGGTCTGTTCGGAACGGTTGTCGGTATTATCGGCGCGTTTCAGGCTTTGAGAACCAACCAGACAGCCGGTATCGGCGCGGTCGGCGGCGCGATCGCAGAAGCCCTCGTCGCAACGGCTTTCGGTATCGCGGTAGCTATTCCGGCGGTGTGGCTGTTTAACTACTTTACAAATAAAGTTACGAGCTTCGGTGTTGAAATGGAAAACTCCGCTTCGGAACTGGTTGACTATTTCATCAAACAGAAAACTCGTCAGCTGAAAGGATAAATTTACTAAAACCTAGAGTTTTTATAAGGGAGAATTTAGTTATGGGAGCAGCAGTCGGCGGAGCCACTGAATATAACTCGGATATTAACGTAACTCCGATGGTTGACGTGATGCTGGTGCTTTTAATCATCTTCATGATTGTTACACCGCTTCTGCAACAGGGCGTTTCGGTTAATCTACCGCGTGAAATGAATAGTCCTGACGAAGATCAGGACATCGCCAAAGAGGATGCCGTTATTATCGCCATTCCTGACAACAGTAACTTTTATATCGGGAAAAACCCATTCCCGTTAGAAGAGTTGGGCGAAAGAATCAGTACCCTCATGAAGGATAAACAGCCGGATAAACGAATTGTTTATATCAAGAGCGGGATTGAGGTCGATTACGGAACGGTCGTCAAGGCGATTGACGTGGTTCGTAAGCAGGACATCGAAAGAATTGGCTTGGTAGCGGACCGTAAGAAAGGAAAAGCCGCTCCGGCTAATTAATTCGAATACTTTGGTAATAAAGGAGTAAAGAACTATGGGAATGTCAAAAGGCGGCGGCAGCGGCGGCGCGACACCTAATATCAACGTAACACCATTAATTGACGTATTACTGGTGCTTCTGATTATCTTTATGGTGATTACGCCCTCGAAACCGAGTCGTTTCGAGGCAAAAGTGCCGGCTGAGCCGAAGGATGATAATCAAAACGTTATTTTGAAACCGAATCCTAATACGCTCATCGTCTTCGTCAACCGTGACGGAGGCAAGCTCAGGTTGAATCAGGATGAAATCGGCGACATTTCGGATACTACACCGCTTTCCGATAAGCTCAAAGAGGTTTTTGCACTGCGCGAATCCCAGGGCGTATTGCGTGAGGGGACGAACGAAGTGGAAAAAACCGTCTTTATCAAAGCTCCGCGATCGGTTAAATACGGCGATGTCGTGAAAGCGATTGACGCCGTTAAACTCGCGGGCGCACAGCCGATCGGTTTGCAGATAGACGATTTGGAAAATTAACGTGATGGGAAGCGGCGGAAATTAGAAGTTAAATTTTAATTTCCGCCGACTTAAATAAAAATGGAGTCAAAAATGAGATTTTCTCGTTTAGGTATAATCGCAATAATTGCATTTACAGTTTTAACCGGAGCAAACTGCTCTTATTATAATCAGATTATTGCCAGAAAAAATCTGGTTGACGGCGCGACAGCTTACAATGAAAGAAAATTTGCTGAAGCCGAAAGGCTTTTCCGCAAAACCGTTGATGTTGACCCGAATGGCGATACAATGGAAGGCAAAACCGCGCAGTTATTCTTAGCCAGAACTTTGCACTCGCAATTTATTTCAGACCGCAAAGACACCGCGAAAGCGGAAGCAGCGGTTCAGGCTTATGAAAAAGTTTTGCAGAAAAACGTTAATGACCAGGATTCGTTTAAGGCAAAATCCAGTTTGATGAGAACTCTCGGTCGAAATGACGAGGCGCTGCAAGGAATTAGCGAACGCGCGAACAACGCGAATGTCAATCCTGAATCGCGCGCGGAATCATTTACGTCGCTTGCCGCGCCCCAGTATACGTGCGCAAACGAAATCAGCGATATTGACCCGGTCAAGAAAACCGTGAAAAAGGACGGGAAGGATGTTTTTCAATATACTAAGCCGGCAAATCCTGATGATTTTGCGAAGTTAAAAACTTGCGCCGACGAAGGACTTCGGCTGATCGATCAGGCAATCGCCTTACAGCCGCCGGAAATCGAGCAGCTGAAAAATCTCGATCTGAAACCGATGACGCCGCAGGAAATTGCGAAAAAGCAGGACCTTATTCGTATTTTCTCTTCCGCTTGGGCATATCGGGCAAATCTGCTTTATCAAAAAATGCGGATCGCTGAAATGGACGCCAATACTGCTGAAAAAGATTCATTTAAAACCAAAGGAGACGAAGCAAGAGGCGTCTTTACCGGTTTGAACGAAGTCGAAAAGAATATGCAGAAAGAAATTGACGAACGCAAGAAAACGGCGGACTCTGAAAAAGAAAAAGAAAAATCGAATAAAGGAAAATAGATTTTTCCGGATTTAGCTTTTAAGAAAGACAACACTCAATTACAATAATAATTGAGTGTTGTCTTTTTTGTATTTAAATAAATGATTCGAATCGAGGACATAATCGAAAAGGTCGAACAAAACCGCCCGAACGCCGATGTCGAGCTGATCCGGCGCGCGTATATCTTTTCGGCAATGAATCATCGCGGGCAGAAACGCGCGTCGGGCGAGCCGTATCTTATACACCCGCTCGAAGTCGCGGATATTCTTGCGGATATGCGGCTTGACGAAACGAGCGTTTCGACCGGACTGCTTCACGACGTGGTCGAGGACACTTTGGTTGATCTCGACACGATTCGCGCGTATTTCGGCGACGAGATCACGCGGCTCGTGGACGGTTTGACAAAAATCGCGCATATTTCCAACCTTTCGAAAGAAAAACAGCAGGCTGAAAATGTGCGCAAGATGGTTTTGGCGATGATTACGGACGTCCGCGTCGTTCTCATCAAACTCGCCGACCGGCTTCATAATATGCGGACGATGCAATTTTTGAAGCCCGAAAAACGCGCTCGTATCTCGCAGGAAACGCTCGATATTTACGCACCGATCGCGCATCGTCTCGGGATGGGTAAAATGCGCAGCGAGCTCGAAGATTTGGCTTTTCAGAATATTTACCCGCAGGAATATAAGAAACTCGCCAAGGAAGTCGAAACGCGTCGTCCGGAATTAGAAGCGATTCTCGAAAAAATCAAGGAATCTATCAAAACAAAGCTGGCAGAAAACGACGTTCCGTTCGTCGAAGTGCAAAGCCGCGTCAAACGTCTCTACTCGCTTTGGAAAAAGCTCAAAAAGCAGAAAACCACGATTGAACAGGTTTACGACTTGATTGCCGTTCGGATCATCACGCCGAACGATAAAAAGCTGCCATACGTCGCCTTGAGCGTCATACACGACATCTGGACGCCGATTCCCGAGCGGTTCAAGGACTGGATCGCGATTCCGCGCGATAACCTTTATCAATCGCTCCATACGTCGGTCGTCGGCGACGGCGGGCATCCGTTCGAAGTTCAGATTCGCACCGAGGAAATGCACCACATCGCCGAAGAAGGCGTCGCGGCGCACTGGAAATATAAAGAAAGCAAACTCGGCAAACAGCACGACGACGACAGTCTCGACGAGCTTCGAAAAACGGTCGAAAAACTGCTCCTGCCGCTTGTTGAAACGACCGAGGCGAACGAAGATTCCGAGGATTTTATCGAATCCTTAAAGCTCGATCTTTACCCGAAAGACGTTTACGCATTTACGCCGATGGGTAAAGTCATTCAATTGCCGCGCGGCGCGACGCCGCTCGATTTTGCTTACGCGATTCACTCGGAAGTCGGCGACAACTGCACGGGCGCGAAAATCGGCGGGCGGATCGTGCCTTTAAGAACCGAACTGCAAAACGGCGACGTCGTCGAGATTTTGACGACCGCCAATTCAAAACCGTCGCGCGACTGGCTCAATTACGTCGTTACGGCAAAAGCCCGCAGCCGCGTCCGCCACTGGATCGCCGAACAGCAGCGCGCCGAATCAATCGAACTCGGACGCAAACTGATCGAAAAAGAATCGGACAAATTTCGCGTTTCGCCGAAAAAACTGCTCAATAACGAAGATGAATTGAAACGCATCGCCAACGATTACGGCTTGAGCCGGGGCGAGGATTTGCTGGTTTCGGTCGGATACGGTAAAACGCTGCCGCGCAACGTTTTAATGAAACATCTCGGCGCCGAAAAGTTTGCCGAGTTAGACCCCGACAAGAAAAAAGAAACCACTCTGCAAAGCGGTTTTAAAGCCGTCAAAAAATTTATCGGGCTCGGCGAAGACGCGATCATCGTAAAGGGCGTGGACAATCTGCTGACGACGCGCGCGCGCTGCTGCAACCCGCTTCGCGGCGAGCCGATCGTCGGCTATATTTCGCTCGGCAAAGGAATTGTCGTTCACAATAAAAACTGCAAAAACGTGAAATCGCTGATGGTTAATCGCGACCGCATCGTCGAGGTCGAATGGGCAAAATCCGAGAAAGAAGAAATTCAATCGGTCAGGATTCTCGCGACGACCGAAAACCGCACGGGAATGCTTGCCGGAATTACGAATGCGATTGCCGAAATCAAGACCGGAATCCGCGACGCGCGCGCCAACGTTTCGCGCGACGACATCGGTTTAATCGAGGTGACGGTCGAGGTTTTCGACAAAAAACATCTTGATAAAGTCATCAGCTCGATCGAACAAGTGCCGGGCGTGATTGACGTCGAACGCGTCAACTCCTAGAAATTCAAAATTCAAAATTTAGGATTCGAACTTTAAAGTTGAGGCAGAAAATAGCCGAAATAATTTTGAATTTTGAATCCTGAATTTTGAATCTCGTGTCCAATCTGTTAAAATCAGCGTTTTGTTTGGGAAAACGAATTAAAAGGCAAGGTAAACTGTGAAAGAAATTATTTCAACCGAAAACGCGCCGGGTGCGATCGGACCTTATTCGCAAGCGGTCAAAACGAACGGATTGGTTTTTTGTTCGGGGCAAATCCCGATTGATGTTGCGACGGGCGAATTTGTTTCCGAGACGGTCGCAGAACAAACCGAACAGGTCTTAAAAAATCTGTCGGCGGTTCTCGAAGCGGCGGGAACGAGTTTGAACAATGTCGTCAAAACAACCGTATTCCTGATGGACATGGCAGATTTTGCAGCGATGAACGAAGTTTACGCGAAGTATTTCAGCGAAAATAAACCGGCGCGCGCGACGGTGCAGGCGGCAGGTTTGCCGCGCGGCGCACGGGTTGAAATCGAGTGTATCGCGGTCATTTAGCATTTACCATTAAACATTTATCAAAATTCGATTTTATTAAATGCTCAATGATAAATGTTAAATGAAAAAGCCAAACGTGAAAAAAATCTCACGCTTGGCAACCTAAGTAACAAGTTGAATATCAAAGAGTTACACAGCTTTGACAATTTTGCCGGATTTAATACAGCGAGTGCAAACTTTCTTACGCGCATTGCCGCCCGTCGGCTGCTGAACGCGGATTGATTGCAGATTCGGATTAAACCGACGACGGGTTTTGTTGTTAGCGTGTGAAACATTGTTTCCGAATTGCGGACCTTTTCCGCAGACATCGCATCGTTTTGCCATAATAATTAAAAGCCTCCAAGTAAATTTATAATAACGAGGTTATTATCGAAAGAGTTTTTGTAAAACTCGAAATTAATGTTTATAACAAAAAGTTTTAGGTTAAGTCAAGCAATGATAAAGATTGTTAATTTTGAAGGAGTTAATTCCATAGTGCGAAAAGCTAATTTTTCTATTTTAGGCGTTGCCTTTCTGGCAATTTCCACATTTATTTTAAGCGGTTGCACGGGCGGTCCCGGCAATACGACGACAAAGACACCCGACGGTGTTGATCCGAACGAAGCGGCGGCGACCGTTAACGGCAAAGTGATCAAACTCGAAGAAGTCGAGCGTATCATCAAGCAGCAGGGACAAGGACAAGAATCTCGTCTTTCGCCGCTCGAACTCGCGCAAACGCGTTTGCAGGTTTTGCAGGGCTTGATTCAGGACGAAGTTTTGTTTCAGAAAGCCGAAAAAGAAGGCGTTGTTCCGAACGATGACGAAGTTTTGGCTGAATATAATAAGCTCAAAACAAACAGCGGCAAAACCCAGGAACAGTTTGTTAAAGATTTACAGGCAGCAAACGAAACCGAAGAATCGCTTCGTGAAAAAGTCAAAAAACAGCTTGCGGTGAAAAAATTGGAAGACAAGATCACGAGCAAGATCGAACCGCCGAAAGACAGTGAAATCGATGCTTTTTACAACGGCAACAAAGATGCGTTCGTCAAAAAGAAAGGCGTCAAACTGGCGGCGATCGTCGTTGATCCGGCGAATAACGGCGAAGGCGACACCACGACGACCGAAGCCGATGCCGTTCGCGTCGGCAACGAAATCATCGCTCAATTAAGACAGGGCGGCGATTTTGCGCAGATCGCGCGTGAAAAAAGCGAAGACCAGAGCCGTGTTCAGGGCGGCGATCTGGGCTATGTTTCCGAAGAACAGATGCGCCAGACTTTTCCGGCGCAGGTTGTCGCGACCTTGATGAATCCGGAATTTAAGCCCGGTCAGATTATGCCGACGCCGATGCAGGGCAAATTCTACATTCTGAAGCTTCAGGAACGCAGCGACAAGGACGAAAATCTGACGCTTGAAAGTCCCGGAGTTCGCCAGCAGGTCAACGAATCGCTGATCAGCGCGCGCAAACAACTGCTTGTTCAGTCTTATGCGGCGATCGCGATGAATGATGCCAAGATCGTCAATAATCTGGCGCAGAAAGTAGTCGATCATCCGAACGATCTGAGCGGCGCGCGTCCGGCGAATGCTAATGTTTCGAATACTAATGCAAGCACGAACGCGGCGACACCGGCGGCGAATACGCCCGCCAATTCGAATGCGAGCCTGAACGCGAATCGTGCGGCAAATACACCGGCAAATCGTCCGGCGGCAAACACCGCGCGAACGAACGCCAATAGATAGAAAATAAAAAGGTAAAAGGCAAAAGTAAAAAGCCGGAAAAACTTTTCAGAATTCGGATCTGATTCGATTAAAGAAAGTCTTCCGCTTTTTACTTTTTACTTTTTACTTTTGCCTTAAATATGCTTTTCCGGCTTTCCGACATATATAAATCTTACAGCGGTCACGAAATTCTGCGCGGCGTAACTTTTCAGGTTAACCCGTCGGAAAAAATCGGTTTGGTCGGGCGCAACGGCGCGGGCAAAACGACGGTGTTTCGCACGATCACGGGCGAGGAAGCCGCCGATTCGGGCGACGTTATCAAAATAAATAACCTGCGGCTCGGACTTTTGCAGCAGCACGTTGATTTTTCCGAAAACGAGACGGTGCATACCGCCGCGCTTTCCGCCTTCAAAAGAATTCACGACATCGAAGCCGAAATGCGTCGTCTCGAAACGGAAATGACGCATAACGCGACCGAAGAAGTTCTCGAAAAATACTCCGAGCTGCAAAACGAATTTGAAGCCGCCGACGGATTTTCATATGCGGCAAGAGCGGAAGCCATTCTGCTCGGACTCGGATTTCCAAAGGAAACGTGGACTCTCGACACGAGAAATCTATCGGGCGGGCAGAAAAACCGGCTCGGAATGGCGCGGCTTTTGCTTTCGTCGCCCGACGTTTTGCTGCTCGACGAACCGACCAATCACCTCGACGTGCAGGCGGTCGAATGGCTCGAAAATTTTCTGTCGAATTATGATAAAACCTATGTGATTATCAGCCACGACCGCTATTTTCTCGACCGCACGACGAATAAAATCATCGAGATCGAAAACGGCAGAGCGGTTTTATACAAAGGAAATTACTCGCAATTCTTAGTCGAGCGCGAAGAACGGCGCGAAATACAGCGGCGCGAATACGAAAACCAGCAGTCGTATATCAAAAACACCGAAGCCTTTGTGCGCAAAAACCTCGAAGGGCAAAAAACGAAACAGGCAAAATCGCGCCGTACGATGCTCCAGAGACTGGAACGCGTCGAAGCCGTCGTGACCGACAAGCCGCAGGGAAATTTCAAACTCAAAAAGGTCGAGCGCGCCGGACAGAATATTCTGACGGTCGAAGAACTGGCGATCGGCTACGGCGAAAAAGTTCTCGCCAACGACATAAATTTTACGCTCACACGCGGCGAAGCGCTCGGCGTGATCGGCGGAAACGGAACGGGAAAAACGACTTTTCTTAAAACCGTCCTCGGAAACCAGCGCGAAATATCGGGCAAGATCATCTGGGGAACGAAAACCGACATCGGCTATTATTCGCAGAATCTTGAAGATTTAGAGCCGCGCAACGAGGTTATTCAGGAACTGCGACGCATTGCGCCGTCGGCTGACAACGGCGAGCTGCGTTCGTTTCTGGCGCGTTTTCTGTTTTCGGGCGAAGACGTGTTCAAACAGGTTTCCACGCTTTCGGGCGGCGAAAAAGGAAGGCTTGCGCTCGCGAAACTGATCTACTCGAACAAAAACGTTCTGATCTTGGACGAGCCGACCAACCATCTCGACATTCCTTCGCGCGAAGCGCTCGAAGACGCGCTCGACGCATATCAGGGCACGATCATTACCGTCAGCCACGACCGTTTTTTTCTCGATAAGATCGCAACGCAGATTTTTTCGTTTGAAGCCGACGGCAGTATCGCAGTTTTCGACGGAAACTATTCGGAATTTCACGACTGGCAGAACCGCAAGCAGCCAGCAGTGAGCAGTCAGCCGTCATCAGCCGCCTCGACAGAAAGTATTCCCATTCTTCAACCAAAAACCGAAGACCAAAATCCGAAAACCGATAATTTAAGCAAAAATCAGCGCCAGCGAATCGAAAATCGAATCAAGGAAATCGAAGGTGAAATTCCGCGCCGTGAAGAAGCGTTGGCAAAACTCACGTTGCAGATGGGCTTGCCGGAAACCGCCTCGGATCCGCAGAAACTACAGAAAATTACCGAAGAATTTCAAAAAACCGAAAAACAGATTCATTCGCTTTATGAGGAGTGGGAGAGGCTGTCTGAAGAACTCGGCGAATAAACCGTAACCATTAAATGTTACGGCACGAAAGCGTTGGGAATCGGACGGTCGCCGTTTGTGCCGAAACTTGTAATTAAGATTCCGGCAGTCGAACGATTAACGTACCAGGTTGCCGCCGAAGGTCGGAAAACCGCCGTGTCGAACTTTCCGTCGCCGTCGTAATCGCCTGGAGCGGGCACATCGCCCGACGTTCCGAACGGAACCGCGTAATATGAATTATCCTCGCTCCTTTGGAAAAACCATTCGCCCGTCGAAGCTCTAAATACCGCAATATCCGCTTTGCCGTCACCCGTGTAATCGCCCTGAACGGGTTTGTCCGTGCCCAAGCCGAAACGAAAAACTCTGAATTCGCTGTCCGATGATCGGAGATACCACCAACTGCCGTCCGACGGGCGGAAGATCGCAATATCAGTTTTGCCGTCGCCGTCGTAATCCGCATTAACGGGTTTATCGCCGTTCGCGCCGAACGTTACGATTGCGGTTGATCCGTTGCCGGAATTTAAGATAAACCATGTTGCTGCCGAGGGACGGAAAACCGCCGCATCGGTTTTCCCGTCGCCGTCGTAATCGGAAGGCACCGGAACGTCGCCCGACGTTCCGAACGGAAAACTAAAGAACGTGTTGTCTTCCGAGCGCTGGACAAACCATTCGCCGGATGCGGGTCGGAAAATCGCGATGTCTGCCTTGCCGTCGCCCGTAAAATCACCGGGCGAAATCACGTCCGTTGAATTTCCGAAATTAGAGACGCGAACGCTATTATCTGCCGAGCGCGAATACCACCAACTTCCGTCCGACGGGCGAAAGATGCCGATGTCGGTTTTCGCGTCGCCGTCAAAATCAAACGGTGTGAATTTGCTGATGATATTGAAAACGTATGCCGCACCGGCTCCGTTGCCTTGACCGTTCGGCAGATTTTTTTCTGCTGCGCCGATGACCAGAGTACCGTCGCCGCTTAAAGCCGCGCTGATGCCGAAGCGGTCGTTCGTCGCTGCGTCATTCGGCGTGAGTTTTTGTTTTTCTGTCCAAACGCTCCCGCCGCGCGTGAAAACGTAAGCCGAACCCGCGTCAACTCCGGTCGTCGTATCGTCGTAGCGCGCGCCGACGGCAATCGTGTTGCCGCTGACCGCGACCGACCAGCCGAAGTAATCGGACGTTGCGGCATCGGAAGAATTAAGTTTTTGCTGCTGCGTCCAAGCTCCGCCGCTACTGCGCACGAAAACATAAACGGAACCGTGATTTGGCTGTCCCGGTGTCGGCGTATCGCCGAGCGCGCCGGAAATTACCGTATCGCCGTCAATTGCGACGGACGAACCTAATTGAGTACTCGGCGTATTGTCCGGAACGATAAGTTTTTGCTGCTGCGACCATGTTCCGCCGCTGCGCGTGTAAACATAAATCGTTCCGCGATTGGTGCGCGACGGTTCCTGATCGCCCGATGCTCCGGCAACGAGCGTGTCGCCGCTGATCGCGACCGATTCGCCCAAAAAATCTCCGAACAAAACCGTGCCGTTCGGGATTAATTTCTGCGCCTGCGTCCAGACGGTGCCGCTGCGATTGAAAATATACACCGCTCCGGCGTGTCCGTTACCGCTCGGCTGATCGGCGGAATGCGAGCCGACGGCAATCGTGTCGCCGTTGATTGCCACCGCATTACCGAATTCGTCGTCTGCCGCGCCGTCGTTGGCGGTTATTTTTTGCTGCTGCGTCCAGCTCGTGCCGCTGCGGACAAAAACATAAGCGGCTCCCGAATTCGAAGCCGGCGCGTTGCTTCTGTACGATCCGACGACGATTGTCTCGCCGCTGATTGCCACCGATTGACCGAATTCGTCGCCCGACGCGCGGTCGTTTGCCTGCAATTCCGCCTGTTGAACCCAGGTTCCGCCGCTTCGCACAAAAACGTATGCTTTACCGATGTTGATTCCCGTGTTCGGAGACGTGTCGAACCAGCTCGACCCGACAACCATCGTGTCGCCGCTGATCGCTACCGCGTTGCCGAAACCGGCGTTGCTGACTGCGGGATTTGCAAGAAGTTTTTGTTTCTGCGCGAAACGCCCGTTTAATTGTCCGTTCGAAAAACATTTTCCGGCGGTTCCGGCGTTAAAAATCGCCTGAATTTCGGTTTGTGAAAGCGCGCGTGAATAAACCGCTAACTCGTCAATCAAGCCGCTGAAAATTCTTCCTGCCGCGTCCTGACGGGCGAAATAAGCGTTGGAAACGGTCGGGAAAATTCCGTTCGGGCGTAGGCGCGAAGCGACTTCGAAACCATTGACATACAATTTATTAACGCCGTCCGCCGCGTTGTAAGTCATCGCGACGTGTGTCCAAACGTCAATCGACATATCGCCGCCGAAAAGTCCGCTGTCGCCCGTCGAGCCGTCGCCGATTGCGCCGAATAAACGATTCGTCGTGCCGTCGAAATAAACGCCGAGCAGATAGCTGTCAACCGTCGCATCGAAGCCCCATTTGGCAAATATGTTTTCGATTTCGCCGACCGCGACCGAGTCGAATCTGATCCACGATTCGATGGTTATCGAATTCGGCTGCAAACCCGACTGATTGCCGAGCAGAATCGCGTCATCCACTCCGTCAAACGCAAATGCCTGACCAACGCGCCCGTTGGCAAACGTCGCGCCGTTTTGGAGCGTTCCGTGGCGCAGATTGCGCGCGTCCTGCGCGTTGCCTTCGCCGCGCCACCACGAGATCATATTCGCCGCAGGCGCTGTGCAGGTTTGCGCTCTGGCGGCGGAAATAAAACCGATAGAAAGTAAAATTAACGACAATAAAATTTTTTTCATAACATTTCTCACCTTTTCCAAAAGCAATCCTTTAATAGCGCCGTCAGCGACGGGTTTTTCTGCCTATAACTCGTTTAACTCAAGCCACTTGTGGTCCGATAAATCTCCACCTGCCGCCGGTATATTCGAAAAGCAGGTAATTGTCTTTACTAACGCGTCCGGGTTTGCCGTCATAACTTTGAACCTTGACGCCTTTACGGACGGATCTTTTTAAATCTGACCACTGGACCGAAGCCAGCCATTGGTCGCGAGTTTCGCCGCCCGCCGAGTCAAAATCGCGCTCGGCAACCATCATACTTTTCACGGCAGCCTTGTTTTTGGCATTTACCGCCGCGCTGAATTTCGTCCAGAAAGCGTTCCAACTGCGATTTGCGTCCGCCGTTTGCGCAAGCGCCGAAACCGGGAACAATAAACAAAAAACTAAAGTTAAAATGCGTCTTTTCATCATAATTTTCTCCTCCGGCAAATTACCGGTTTAATCTTAAATACATTCGAAATTTCAAAAAAATAAAAAATATTTCGCTCAACCGGCAATTCAAAAATTTGCCTCTACCCATTTACGCGGAGGTTGTAGTAAAATTGGCTCAAATAAAAATATGGCTGAAGAAGTTACATTGCTCCTGCGCGAATGGGGCGACGGTAATCGGGCGGCGTTTGATCAGCTGATGCCGATTATTTACAACGAATTGCGGCGCTTGGCGCGTAACTTTCTTAGTAAGGAACGCAGCGAATCTTTGCAGACGACCGAGCTGGTTCACGAGGCTTTTTTCAAATTGACGCGGCAGCATTCGGTTGACTGGCAGAACCGCTCGCATTTTTTCGCGATCGCTTCGCAGGCGATGCGGCGAATCCTGATCGACGCGGCGCGCGAGCGCAAAGCCGTCAAGCGCGAGGCGGAAAAAATTTCGCTCGACGATTCGCCTTCGATTCCGGTCGAGGTCAACGAAAACCTGCTCGCGCTCGATCTGGCTTTACGCGAACTCGAAACTTTCGACGAGCGGCAGTCGCGGATCGTCGAGCTGCGTTATTTCGGCGGCTTGACGATCGAAGAAACAGCGGAAGTTCTGGAGATTTCGCCCGCGACCGTCAAACGCGAATGGGCGATCGCCCGAACGTGGCTTTACCAGAAAATTAACGGCAGTTAACGAAGTTTGGAATTGAGTTTTTGGTTTTTGGTTTTTGGCTAAAATTGTGAATTTGAGTTTTGCCGTTTAAGGTCTATTACCAAAACCGAAGACCGAAAACCAAAAACCAAACCAAAATTTGAGCCGTTTTTCGACAAACTTCCGCGTAAATAATTGAGGCGCTTATGGATTCAAAACAGTGGCAGAAGGTCAAAGAATTGTTTTCCGCGACGCTCGATCTACCGGCGAACGAGCGAAACGTTTTTCTCGAAAAGGCGGAAGAAAACCTGCGCGCGGAAGTCGAAAAGCTTTTAGCTAACTATCAGGACGCGGAAGAATTTATCAATGAACCGGCGGTCGTCGAATTCGGTTTCGACGACAAACGCTCGAACGGCTCGTTTACGGGCAAAAAGATTGACGATTATTTGATTCTCGAAGAAATCGGCAGCGGCGGCATGGGCGCGGTTTACCTGGCAGAACAGCAGGGCGAAAATCTTTCGCACCGCGTCGCCTTAAAACTCATCAAGCGCGGAATGGACACCGCTTCCGTGCTCAAGCGCTTCGTGATGGAGCGCCAAATCTTAGCCAATCTCGAACATCCGAATATTGCGCGTTTTCTCGACGGCGGCACGACCGAGGACGGTTTGCCGTATTTCGTGATGGAATATGTCGAGGGTCTGCCGATCAAAAAATACTGCGACGCGCATGATCTCGATACCAAAGCGCGGCTCGAACTTTTTCGCAAAGTCTGCGCCGCCGTCTCGTTCGCGCATCAAAATTTGATCGTTCACCGCGATTTGAAACCGTCGAATATTCTCGTCACGGATGCGGGCGAACCGAAACTGCTCGATTTCGGCATCGCCAAGCTGCTGCATCCCGATTGGTCGCTTGAAGAGACGGAAGCGACCGCCACGATGTTTCGCGTAATGACGCCCGAATACGCTTCGCCCGAACAATTGCGCGGCTTGCCGGTGACGACCGCGAGCGACGTTTACAGCCTCGGCGTCGTGCTTTATGAACTGCTGACCGGCGCGCGACCTTTTAAGATCGAAAGCCGCTCGCCCGAACAAATCGCGCTGATTGTTTTAACCGAAGAACCCGTCAAACCAAGCGATTTCGGATTTCGGACTTCAGAACGCGGATTTAAGAAAAAAAGCGAAGTCACTGACAAAAATCAAAATCTAAAGACTAACGAGTCACACAAAATCCGAAATCCGAAATCCGAAATCCGAAATCTGAAGGGGGATTTGGACAACATTATCCTCAAAGCTTTGCGCAAGGAATCCGAACGACGTTATCAATCGGTGCAGGAGTTTTCTGAAGATTTGCGCCGCCATCTCGAAGGTTTGCCCGTCACGGCGACTGCCGACACGGTCTCTTACCGTATCTCGAAATTCGTCAAACGCCACCGCGCCGGAGTTTTTGCCGCCGGTTTGATTGCGCTGACGCTGATCGGCGCGACGGCAGTTACCACTTGGCAGGCGCGTCGCGCAAATCAGGAACGCGATAAAGCCGAACAGCGTTTCCGGCAGGTTCGAAAGCTCGCCAACCTCGTTGTTTTCGAATATCACGACGGCATCGAAAAGCTTGCCGGCTCGACCGCGATTCGCGAAAAAATGGTCAAGGACGCGCTCGAATATCTCGATAATCTTTCCGCCGAAAGCGGCACGGACGCGGACCTGCAGCGCGAACTCGCTGCCGCCTATCAAAAAGTCGGCGACGTGCAGGGATCACCGTATCAAGCCAATTTGGGGAATTCAAAGGGAGCTTTAGAAAGTTACAAAAAGGCTCTTGCGATCCGCGAGAAACTGCATTCCGATTCAAAGGAAAATGCTCAGGTTAAACTCGATCTCATCCAAAGCTACAGCGCGGTCGGCGAATTGTCGCAGGTCACGGGAAATTTGCCCGAAGCGTTTGAAAACTATCGCAAAGCCTTTGCCGTCTTCGATACTTTGAATGAAACTACCGAATCAAAACGCGCGCTTGCCGTTCTTTTTCGCCATCATGCAAA
Source organism: Acidobacteriota bacterium (assembly GCA_031411895.1). GTDB lineage: Bacteria > Acidobacteriota > Blastocatellia > Pyrinomonadales > Pyrinomonadaceae > JAFDVJ01. Next base: position 17,875 of record JANOBZ010000026.1, read on the forward strand.
GGCTTTGGTTTTAAACGGCAAACTAGCCGAAGCGATGGAAAATTTCAAAAAATCGATCAATGTTTCAAATGAATTGATTGCCGCCGATCCGAATGACGCGAGTTTCAAGCGCAATCTCGGCTTGGCGAATATTTATTTCGGCGACGCGCTCGTCGCGTCTGGAGATTTAAAGGGCGCGTTAGCCGCCGAGCGCGAGGCTTACAATATGCTTTCATCCTTAATTTCCCCAAACGACGCGCAATCGCGCCGCGAAGCAAATAACGCATATTCTCGAATCGCCCGCGTTTTGGGCAGAATGGGCGATAAAAAAGGCGCGTTGGAAACCGCGCTGAAATCGCTTTCGATTGACGAAGAGCTTCTCAAAGCAGACCCTTCAAACAGCTTGGCGCGGCGCGACGCTGCGATCGGTTATTACAAAGTCGCGCAAGCATTTTCGGCGGTCGGCGATGTTCAGGCGGCGGTCGCGAATTTTCGCAAAGCGATCGAATTGTGCGAAACGGAGATCGCTGCTAATCCTCTCAGAACGGAAATGCGCGGCGATCTGGTCGCGTATCTATATTGGCTCGGGGAATCGCTAGAAAAAACCAAGGAGATGATGGAAGCATTGGAAAGCTACAAAAAAATGATGGCGATTCAGCAGTTTCTCGCCGACGAAGATCCGACAAACGCTCTTCAACGCGGGAATTTAGCCGTCGGTTTAACCAAAGTCAGTAATATGTCTTTGAAGTACGGCAGCAAAACGGAAGCGCTCGAAGGCTTTCAAAAAGCATTGGCAATCCGCGAAGAACTAGTCGCCGCCAATCCGGAAAACGCCACCGGACGCGGACAGCTGGCATTTATTTATAAAGGTTTGGGAGATTATTTTGCCTCGCTCGGCAAAAGCGGAAACCGCGTTGAAGGTTGGCGGGAAGCAAAGAATTGGTATCAAAAAAGTCTCGATGTTTGGACGGATTTACAGCAGAAAGGCACCTTGGAAACCGATGATGCCGCCGAGCCTGTCGAGTTAAAGCAAAAACTCCAAAAATGCGAAACGGCTTTGGCAAGGCTTTAGGAAATCAACGCGAACGGCGCGAGATCAGGCGTTTCGGCGGGCGCGACACGGTTTGATACGTGGCAACGCGTTTGGAGAGCGTGTTGCGATGGATGCCGAGCGCGTGGGCGGTCTGCGAAAGATGCTCGCTGTTGCGTTCCAAAGCCTTCTGAATGTAAAGCTTTTCAAATTCCGAGAGCGCTTCGTTGAGCATTATCCGCCCGTCGAGCATTTCTTCGATCAAAATTTCCATCTGCGTTCTAAGCTGCATAAGTTCGATTTGGGATTTCAGATTTGGGAATTCGGATTTAGAAAATTCAATCCGAATTCCGAATTCCCAAATCCGACATTGTTAGAGTTCTTTTCCTGTCAGTAGTTTATAAGCCGCCAGATAACGCTCGGTGGTGGCTTCGACAATTTCGTCCGGTAAAACGGGTGCGGGCGGTTGTTTGTTCCAGTCTAATGTTTCGAGATATTCGCGCAAAAACTGTTTGTCGAACGAAGCCTGCGCGTGTCCCGGTTCATAAGTTTCGGCAGACCAGAAACGCGACGAATCAGGCGTCAAAACTTCGTCAATCAGAAGTATTTCGCCGTGTGCGTCCAAACCGAATTCAAATTTCGTGTCGGCGATGATGATGCCTTTCGAAAGCGCGTAATCGCTTGCTTCGTTATATATTTGGAGCGACCGCGAGCGAAGTATTTCGGCATTTTGCGCGCCGATTATTTTCGCAAACTCCGCTTCGGTAATATTTTCGTCGTGTCCTTCGGCGGCTTTTGTCGCGGGCGTAAAAATCGGTTCGGGCAATTTGTCGCACTGCCGCAAATTTTCAGGCAGTTCGTGTCCGCAGATTTTGCCCGTCGCCTTGTAATCCTTCCAGCCCGAGCCTTCGAGATAGCCGCGCACGACGCATTCGACCGGAAAAACACGGGTTCGTTTGACGAGCGTCGAGCGACCGCGCAAATCTTCGTTATGCCGGACGATTTCGGGCATTTTTTCGAAATCGTTGGTGATTAAATGATGGTTGGTTAAATGTCCGAGATGACCGAACCAGAAAGCGGAAAGCGCGGTTAAAATCGCGCCTTTGTTCGGAATCGGCGTCGGCATGATGCAGTCAAAAGCCGAGATTCGATCGGTCGCGACCAGCAAAAGTCGGCTCTCGTTTATTTCGTAAACATCGCGCACTTTACCGCGATGAAGAAGATTTAAACCTTGAACACTGGTTTCCGAAACCGTTTTACCTACAGCCGACATCTCTTTAAGTTTATGTTTTAAGAATTGATTGAGCAACCTAACTTTATTAGGAAAGTCGCAATATGTAAAGGTTTCAAAGAAAGATTTATCTGCGTGTGTTAAAAAAGTTAAAAATATTTAACAGGTTTAAAAAATAGATGACAATTTGAAAAAAAAAAGGCATAATTGTTTTGGCATATCACGCCGCTTCCGGATATGTTTTCTATTTAAGCGCACCGCTCACGCCTTTCAACACTTCAGGAAAAGAGTTAAAACCATGAAAATTCAATACAGTTTTTCTTTCCGTTATCATCAATTTGCAGTTAAGTTTACCGCTTTATTTTTGTTTGTTTTAAGCGCCGGTTTAGAAGTTTTTGCGCAAACGCAGACCAGAGTTCCGCCCGCCGCCGTGCAGCCCGAAGAAGATTATACGTGGTGGTATATTCTTCTGTTCCTGCTTGTGCTCGGGCTGGCAGGCGCGGTTGCATGGATGCTGAAAACCAAAAAAGCGGAAAAAGAAGCCGCCGTGAAAATCACGAAAAAGGAAAAAATTATGTCGGACAATCACGCGTGGGAAACCAATTCGGTCGATGCCGACAAAGAAATGGAATGGTTTCGCCGGCATAAGAAATCGGTCGGAAACTCGTCTAAAAAACCGTCGAAGAAAACTCTTGCCGATAATCTGCCGAAAACCGGAAAAATTTTCAATCGCCCAGCCGACGCCGCCGAAGATATTTTGGAATTTACCGAAAGCGAAGTTCAGGAAAAACTGCAAAGTCTGCAATATAATCAACTTCCGATTTTCCGACTGCAAAAGCTCGAACGCGCCAGACCTTTCGCGCCGCTTTCGATTTCGAGCGACGAGGATTTAATGAGCGCGATCGAACAGGCGCACGATGAGTATGAGGAAGATGAAGAAATACGCGATCTGGCGGTCAGAATTCTGACGCGCTTTAAGTCGCGAAATTCGGTCGAAGCGCTGTCGCAGGTCGCGCTTTACGATTTATCGTCGAATCTGCGCTCGAAGGCGGTTTCGGTTTTAACGGATTTCGATCACGAATCGGTTTTTGAAACGATTCTTTTGTGCTGTGCCGATCCGACCAGGGAAGTTCGGGCGGCGGCGGCGCGCGGACTTTTCCGTCTGAGTTTTGACCGCGCTGACGCGTGGTCGCGGATCGCCGAAACAGGCGACGAATTTCGAATGCGGCAGGCGGTGCTCTCGGCGAAAGAAGCCGATCTGGTCAAACGTTCATTCGACCGCCTCGTGCATCAGGATCAGAAAATCGCTTACGAAGCCGTGACGCTGCTTGCGCTAATGCTCAAAGCCGGTGAAACGGAAGCCATTTTCAAGGCAGTCGAAACGCATCCGGACAGCAACGTAAAGCTCGCGCTGCTGCACGTCGTCGGTTTGGCGAAAGAGGAAGAAACGCTTGTCTTTCTTTATGAAATACTTGAAAAATCAACAATTTCCAAGGAACTGAAAAACAAGATTGATGAGGTTATCGAAAGTTTTGAACTGATTCCTGCGTGAAACTATGATTCACGAATGACAATCGAAAGGTTACGAAGTAAAATATAAGAAAAACTTTGTAACCTTTTTTATTTTAAAATGAAGTTCAAACTCGTCTCAGAAAATCAACCCAAAGGCGATCAGCCGGAAGCCATCCGGCAGATGGTCGAAGGAATCAATACGGGCGTCAGAAATCAGGTTTTGCTCGGCATCACCGGCTCGGGAAAAACTTTTTCGATCGCCAACGTGATCGAAAAAACCCAGCGCCCGACGCTCGTTCTGGCGCATAATAAAACGCTCGCGGCACAGCTTTACCAGGAATTTAAAACGTTTTTTCCTGAAAACTCGGTCGAATATTTTGTTTCTTATTACGATTATTACCAGCCCGAAGCTTACGTTCCGGCAAGCGATCTGTACATCGAAAAAGAAGCGACGATCAATGATGAAATCGACCGTTTAAGGCTTTCGGCAACGCGCGCCCTTTTCGAGCGGCGCGACGTAATTGTCGTCGCGAGTGTTTCGTGCATCTACGGTTTGGGCGACCCGGACGCTTATTACGGAATGCTCGTATTTCTCGAACCCGGACAGCAGATGAAGCGCGACGAACTGCTGCAAAAACTCGTCGAATTGCAGTACGAACGCACGAACGTCGAATTCGAACGCGGCAATTTTCGCGTGCGCGGCGATATCGTCGAAATTTACCCGTCGTATCAGGAAGATGCGTACAGAATCGAATTTTGGGGCGACGAGATTGACGGAATTTACACGATTGACCCGCTGCTCGGCGAAGTCAAAAAGAAACATGATTCGCGCCTGCCGATCTATCCGAAATCGCACTACGTAATGAGCAAACCGACGATCAAACGCGCCTTGAAAACCATCAAGGACGAGCTTGTCTGGTGGGAAGAAGAATTGATTAAACAAGGGAAATTGGTCGAATCGCAGCGCCTTCATCAGCGGACGATGTACGATCTTGAAATGATTAAGGAAATGGGCTTTTGTCGCGGCATCGAAAATTATTCGCGGCACTTAACGGGCAAAAATCCCGGCGATCCGCCGCCGACTCTGCTCCATTATCTTCCTGCCGACGCGCTGATGGTGATTGACGAATCGCACCAGACGGTTCCGCAATTGGGCGCGATGTATAAAGGCGACCGCTCGCGCAAGGGAACTCTCGTCGAATACGGCTTCCGGCTGCCGTCGGCGATGGACAACCGCCCGCTTTCGTTCGAAGAATACGAAGCGATGCGCGGGCAGACGATTTTTGTTTCGGCGACGCCGGGAAATTTCGAACTGGAACAAAGCCAGGGCGAAGTTATCGAACAGATCATTCGCCCGACCGGTCTGCTCGATCCGATCGTCGAAGTGCGACCCGTACGCGGGCAGATCGACGATTTATTAAACGAAGTCCGCATCCGCAGCGAACGCAACGAGCGCGTGCTGGTGACGACTTTAACGAAGAAAATGGCGGAAAGCCTCTCGGAATATTTCGCGGAAGTGGGCGTGAAGGTTAATTACCTACACTCGGACATCGACACGTTAGAGCGAATCCGTGTTTTGCGCGATTTGCGGCGCGGCGAATACGACGTTTTGGTCGGCATCAATCTTCTGCGCGAGGGTTTGGATTTGCCGGAAGTCAGCCTGGTTGCGATTCTCGATGCCGACAAGGAAGGTTTTTTGCGTTCTGTGCGAAGCTTGATTCAGACGATGGGACGCGCGGCGCGAAATGCGGGCGGAAAGGCGATTCTTTATGCCGACCGCATCACCGATTCGATGCGCAACGCGATCGGCGAAACCGAGCGCCGCCGGAAAGTTCAGGAAATATACAATGAAGAGCACGGCATTACGCCGACAACGATCATCAAATCAATCGAATCGACGCTCGTCACGGCATACGAAGCCGATTATTTCAAAGTGCCTCTGAACCTCGACGCGTTCGACGAATATTCGCCAAAACAGATTAAAGAAACGATCTCGCAGATCGAACACGAAATGCGTCAGGCGGCGAAAGATATGAAATTCGAACACGCCGCGGAACTGCGCGACCGCCTTAAATATTTGCGCGATAGGGAATTACAGGTCAGATAACATGATAAAAAATATCTGTTAAACTTCGTTTGGTTTTGCTAAAATGAGTAAGGCTTTTTTCCCAAAACCTTAAAGTACTTCATTCAGCAAATGCCAAACCCGACAATCAACGGACGATACAGAATATTGCAGCAGATCGGAGTCGGCGGCTTCGGTCTGACATATCTCGCGGAAGACTTGCAGCTTGAGACGCGTCCGAAAACGGTCGTCAAGCATCTGCGCCCGCAGATCACGGACGCCGAAACGCTCGAACTCGCGAACCGGCTTTTTCAGCAGGAAGCCGAAATTCTTTACCGGCTCGGCGGGCATCCGAACATTCCTTCGCTGATCGCGCATTTCAGGGAAAGGGGCGAATTTTTTCTCGTTCAGGAATTTATCGAAGGACACACGCTCGACCGCGAGTTTACGGGCGGAAAAAAATACAATCAAAAGGAAATTATTCAATTTCTCGGGCAGACGCTCGAAATTCTGTCGTTCGTTCATTCGCAGAAAGTAATTCACCGCGACGTCAAACCCGCGAATCTGATTCGCCGAAATTCCGACGGAAACATTTTTCTGATCGATTTCGGCGCGGTCAAACAGGTCGGCACCGCGCCGCGCGCGGCTGATACGAATCCCGCGATTTCCGGCGTGACGATCGGTTCGCACGGCTATATGCCGGTGGAGCAGATGGCGGGAAATCCAAATTTCAGCAGCGATCTGTACGCGCTCGGGCTGATCGCGATCGAGGCTTTGACCGGAATCAAGCCGCTCGATCTGCCGCGCAACGGAAATATGGGCGAATTTGTCTGGACGCATAAAGCGCAGCTTTCGCCTGAATTGGAAAGATTTGTTTCAAAGCTCGTCAGAATGGATTTTCGGCAAAGATTCGCGTCGGCAAACGAAGCGCTCTCGGCGCTCAACGCGATTGCCGCGAATATCGGATTTTTTACGAGCCGCCCGCAAGCTTCGGCGGTGATGACGCTTAAGCCGATCGCCGCGAAGCAAAACTTTCCGCCGCTCGCGCCGCCGGTCACTTCTTCTTTCGTTCCGCCGACAGTGATCGTTCCGACGCAAAACTCCGCAGGCGCGTCGCGCGGTTTTCAAAATAACGCTTCCGTAAAACCGAAGAAATCGTCAGGTTTAGCAGGATTTTTGACGGTTTTCGGGATTCTCGCGTTGGTCGGATTTCTGTGCGTTGCGGGAAAAGTCCTTAATTTTCGATGGAGTTCGCTGACGCCGGCGGATGAACCGGAAATTTCGAGTTCGAGCGAAAGAAACTTGCCGATCAGCGGAACGCTAAACCTTTACAACGAAGCGCTCAAACAAGCCGAAGAAGCAAAGATCAAAGAAAAAAAGGCGACCACGAAATTCGAATGGGAAGAGATCAGAAACAACTATAATCGCGCTTACGGTCTGCTCAGCAGTATTAACTCGGAAAGCCCGGATTACGAAAAAGCGCAAAGCAAAATCGCCGAATATAAAGGAAAAGCCGAATATGCGCTCGCGCGGGCGACTAACTCGCCGGATAAGCCATTACCGAACGAAACTCCGACGCCGGCGGGAAATACTACGACGATTCCGCTGCCGACCGCTTCAACTTCGCCCGCCAAGGTCAAATTGACGATGCCGCCGAAACCTTCCGCGCAAAATTATCTGACCTACAATTTCGACAACGGTTACCAGAGCGGAAAAACGCAGATCACGTCTGACGAAGTAAGATTTTCGTCCAAAATCGAGACAAATTCTTACAGTAATCGTCCGGATTCGGACGCGGTCGTTATTTCCGCCGGCAGCACACGCATCAAATTCAAGCCGCCATTTAATATGACGCGGCTCAAGCCCGGAAGCTATTCGGCTGTGCAGGAATCTTCCTATGAGCCGTTGATGAGCTATTCGATCAGCCTCGACCAGTTTTATTGTTCACAAGGGTCAAGTCATAATTTCACGATCGGCGGAATCGTCTATGATGAGCTTTACCAGAACGTTTCTTATCTCGACGCGACGTTTACCTTAAACTGCGGAAACAGAAAATTAATCGGACGCGTGCATTATGATGCGCGATGAAATTTTTTTGCATACAATAGCTGTATGCAAGTCAAAACCCAGTTGGACGAACTGCAAAATTATCTGACCGACGCGAGCAATATGCCGGGCGGTTTTGCCGAAAAACTTTTTATTCCCGAAAATACTGCGGAAATTGCCGAAATTCTTAAAGAGGCGAACGAGCGGCGAATTCCGGTAACGATTTCAGGCGCGCGAACCGGAACGGTCGGCGGTGCGATTCCGTTCGGCGGTTTTGTTATTTCGCTCGAAAAACTTAATAAAATCATTGAAATCAATAAAAACGAACGTTTCTCGATTGTCGAAAGCGGCGTGATTTTGAATGATTTTCAAAGAGCGGTCGAAGCGGAAAATCTTTTTTATCCGCCCGACCCGACCGAATGGAGCTGTCAGATCGGCGGCACGGTCGCGACCAACGCGAGCGGCGCGCGGAGCTTCAAATACGGCGCGACGCGCGAGTTTGTCGAAGAACTCGAAATCGTGCTCGCGAGCGGCGAAATTCTCAACTTAAAGCGCGGCAATGTTTTTTCGCATGACGGTTTTATCGAACTTGAAACGACGAACGGCACGAAAATCAGCGCGAAAATGCCGACTTACCGGCAGCCCGACACGCGCAAAAATACGAGCGGATATTTTTCGGGCGAACTCGTTGACGCGATAGATTTATTTATCGGCAGCGAGGGAACTCTCGGAATTATCACCAGGATCAAGCTCAAAATTTTGCCGAAACCCGCATCGTTTTTCAGCGGCATCATTTTCTTTGCAAACGAAACGGATTTGCTGAATTTCGTTAATGAAGCCAGAGAAATTTCATTCAAAACGCGAAGCGAACAAATCCAAAATCCAAAATCCAAAATCCAAAATCGCATTGATGCTTCATTAATCGAATATTTCGACGAAAGAGCTTTGAAATTTATCAGCGAGAAATTTCCCGAAGTTCCTTCAAACGCGAAAAGCGCGATATTTTTCGAGCAGGAAACGACAGCCGAAACCGAGGACGCGCTGTTGGAACAATGGAACGAGCTTTTGGAGAAAAACAACGCCGACGCCGAACAGTCGTGGTTTACGACGACCGAACAGGATCGCGAAAAGATGCGCGAGTTTCGCCACGCGCTGCCGGTTTCCGTCAACGAGCGGATCGTTCGCTACAAGCAGAAAAAAGTCGGTACGGACATGGCTGTGCCGGACGATAAATTCGCTTCGTTTTTAAAGTTTTATAAAGAAAAGCTCGACGCGAGCGGGCTTGAATACGTGATTTTCGGGCATATCGGCGACAATCACCTGCATGCGAATATGATTCCGAAAACCGAGACGGAAGCCGAAAAGTCGCGGCATTTGTACGGGCGTTTTATCGCGCAGGCGATTATGCTCGGCGGCACGATTTCCGCCGAACACGGCATCGGCAAGCATAAATCGAAATATCTTTACGTCCAATACGGCGAAAGATTTTTAAATGAAATGGCGGAACTAAAAAAAGCGTTCGACCCGCGGGGCATTTTAGGGCGCGGAAATATGTTCGACGCGAAGTTTTTGAGCCAGTAATTATCTTTTACTTTGCGGGCTTTGCGCCATTTGGGGAGACAATATTTACCGCAAAAGCGCAAAGCACCCAAAGATTATTTAAAAAAACATTGTAGAGCACTAAAAGAATAAAAAGTTT
>JANOBZ010000027.1:0-5355 GCA_031411895.1 Acidobacteriota bacterium
GACTCAAAGAACACGGTAAACCGACGAAAGTGGCAATTATCGCGGCTGCCAGAAAGTTACTATGCTTTTTGAATGCCATTGCCAGAGACGCTAAACCATGGTTGCCGGTTTCTATTTGATTTTTATTACAGTTGCTACTTAAATTGAATTCGACAACAGTGTCGGACCCTTTTTGACACAAAAACATTTTCCCGCAATCAGTCTCCGTGCCAGACGTGAGTGATTTACCCGAGTAATTCCAATCTAACAGTTTTATCGGGCTGCCTGCGTTTTGGACAGCCGGCTTTTGAGTAAGAGCGAAATCGGCGCAAGTAGGGCGATCGGAATGAACAACAGAAAGACAAGGATTATATCCAAGGGCGTGACCGCCGGATAAAAACCGTCATTGCTAAAGACGGTTTTTTCGGTGACGAAATTGAACGCTTCTCTGCCGACCCGATAAAGAGCAAATAAAATAAAACCGCCGTAAATTAACATTTTGCCGACCAACAGCGGGGTTCGCAAAAACCAGCGGTGCGGTAAGAGGAAAAATATGGCGAAAAACAAAATCAGCGCGTTAAAAGGAATGTCCAGCCAGTCTGTCGGCGAGAGCTTGCCGCCGGACGCGAACAAAAGAACGATACGCGCCAGCTTATAGACGGAAATTCCCGTAAACAGCAGTCCGAACCCCAAAACCGGCACACGAAGCGCCCAGTAACCGGCTTGATAATATGAAAATGTGCCCATAAAGATTTGATCTGCCCGAAACCGGTGAAAAAAGTCGGACTGGTTTTAATCCTGTTGCCGTTGATAATAATACGAAACGTAAGCCCTGGCAAAGCAAAAAGCGTTTTCGGCGCGTAAAGCAGATGCCGGATTAGAGTCCTTTTTAATTGTCTTAAATCTATTTTTGTAGTGTTCCGGCTTACCTTGTTGTAATATTCTTATGTGTCCAAAAACGACCCTTTTTGAAACGGATTATTTGTTACTTGGGCAAAGTAGTTATGAAGAAGTTTTTAGAAAATTGCTTAATTGGTTTTTGCATATTGTATGCGACAGTGATTTTGGCTGGAATCTTGATAGACCTCAGAACGATGATGTTGCCACAACTGCCATGGCGCACGGATGATTCGGTTACCGAGTCTTTTTTATTCGAGCCGAAATACGCTTTCGGTTGTTTGATCGGTAGTTGGTTTGTTGGTTATGCACTCTGCTTCATTTCTACAAAACACTGATTATCAAAACCTGATTAACAGCAGTCTCAAAAACGACCCGATACTGTTGCCCAATTCATTTTACGAAAATTTAAATCAATAAAAACGCTTAAATTCGCCGACCCGTTTTTAGTTTTTGTTGACGATTTTGAATTGGGCAACAGTATCCCTATGGCTTTTGACACACTTTCGGACAGCGGATTATAGTCAGGATTTCAGGTTTTGCCTGCCTGCCGTGAAAAATTTTACGCCCGCGAGATTTTTCTTGCCTCACATTCTTGACGCAAGGGCGGAGATTGAAATAACTTAACAATCAAGCTTTATCTATTTTGGATTCAAGATTCAAAATTCAAAATTGGAAAACAAAAAACGCATTTTGAATTTTGAATCTTGAATCCTGAATCTCAAAAACATGGACAACAGAATACATCGCGAAGTGATCGGCGGGCATTTGCTCGTGATCGGCGGAGCGGAAGACAAATACAACGAGCGGCGAATCTTAAAGAAGTTTCTCGAACTGGCGGGCGGCGACAAGGCGGAAGTGCTGATCGTGCCGGTCGCGTCGGATTTTCCGGAATTCGCATCGGACATCTACGTGCAGGCGTTTCGGCGTCTCGGTGTCTCGAACCCGCGCGTTTTGCGCGCGACATCGCGGCAGGACGTCGTTTCGATCGACGCCGACGCGCTGCTCGACGGCGTGACCGGCGTCTTTATCACGGGCGGTGACCAGATGCGGCTCGTATCGGTGATCGGCGGCACAAAGTTTGCGCAAAAGCTGCGCCAGATGACTTCGGAAACCGATCTGGTTTTAGCCGGAACGAGCGCCGGAGCGGCGGGTATGTCAACCTCGATGATCGTGCGCGGCGAATCGACTCCGCACCCGCAGCGCGATTCCGTCAGGCTTTCGCCCGGACTCGGGTTTTTGAAAAACATCATCATCGACCAGCATTTCACCGAGCGCGGACGCATTTCGCGGCTGATCACGGCGGTTTCCTACAACCCGTACAATCTCGGTATCGGAATTGACGAAAACACGGCGATCATTCTCGACAAGGAAGGCACGCTCGAAGTCTTCGGCGCGGGCACGGTCACGATCGTCGACGGCTCGCAGATCACCTACAACGAAATCGCCGAAGTCGGCGACCACCAATCGTTCAGCGTCTGCGGCGTAAACCTGAACATTTTAGGCGACGGTCTGCTTTACGACTACTTCGGACGCGCGCCGATCCAGCCGCCGAACGAGTTTTTGCTGCCGGATTTGGAGTAGAGAGTTGGCAGAAAGTTGACAGAAAGTTAACAGAGTTGCAGTAAGTTTTTAACTCGGCTTTGGAACTTTCCGCAACTACCTGCAACTAACTGGAAACTATCTGAAAACTTTAATAATCTATGAAAATTCTTGAAATCAGAACATTACGCGGACCTAATTACTGGAGCGGTTACTGGAAAAAGCTGATCATTATGCGGCTCGATATCGAGGAATACGAGCAGAAACCGTCGCATAAACTCGACGGTTTTTACGGTCGAATGATGGATTTGATGCCGTCTTTGATCGCGCACGGCTGCAGTTACGGCGAAGAAGGCGGATTTTTGCGCCGCGTTAAAGAAGGCACCTGGGCGGGTCACGTGATCGAACATTTCGCGCTCGAAATGCAGACGATCGCCGGAATGAACATCGGCTACGGTCGCACGCGCGAAACGGGCGAACAGGGAATTTACAATGTCGTCTTCGGTTATGTCGAAGAAGAGGTCGGGCGCTATGTGGCGCGCGCCGCGACCGATATTTTTCTCGATCTGGCGGAAAACAAGCCGATGGACGAAATCCGTAAGACGTTTGCCGAAATGATTCAGAAGATGCGCGAAATTCGCGAAGAAGTGCGTTTCGGACCTTCGACCGGTTCGATCGTCGAAGAAGCCGAATCGCGCAACATTCCGTTTATCCGGCTCAACGATCAATCGCTCGTGCAGCTGGGCTACGGCGTTCACCAAAAACGGATTCAGGCGACGACCACTTCGAAAACCAACATGATTTCCGTCGACATTGCCGCCAATAAACATGCGACCAAAAAGCTTTTGGGCGAAATGGGCGTGCCGGTTCCGAAAGGTTTCCGGATTCGCGAAATCGACGAACTCGAATCGGCGGTCAAATCGGTCGGCTTTCCGCTCGTCATTAAACCTCTGGACGGAAATCACGGCAAGGGCGCGACCGTCGGCATACAGGATTTGGAACACGCCCGCACGGCATTTGAAAAGGCAAAGGAATATTCGCGCTGGATAATCGTCGAAAAAATGATCGAAGGCTCGGACTTTCGCGCGCTCGTCGTCAACAACCGTCTGATCGCGGTCGCCGAACGCATTCCGGCGCATATCGTCGGCGACGGCAAAGCGACGGTTCAGGAACTGATCGACCAGACAAACGCTGACCCGCGACGCGGCTACGGGCACGAAAACGTTTTGACGCAGATCACCGTTGACGGGCAGACGATGCGCTGTATCGCGGCGAAAGATTACACGCTCGAATCGGTTCTGCCGGCGGGCGAAATTCTCCATCTGAAAACGACGGCGAACATCTCGACCGGCGGAACGGCGATCGACCGCACCGACGAAGTTCATCCTGAAAACGTCTTTTTGTTCGAACGCATCGCGCGGATCATCGGTCTGGACGTTACCGGAGTTGATATTATCGCGCCGAACGTCAGCGAACCGCTTGCTTCGAGCGGCGGCGGAATTATCGAGGTCAACGCCGCGCCCGGATTCCGGATGCATCTCGCGCCCTCGGAAGGCATCGGTCGCAACGTCGCCGAACACGTCGTCGAAATGCTTTATCCGCCAGGGAGCCCGTCGCGCATTCCGATCTTCGCGATCACCGGCACGAACGGCAAAACGACGACGACGCGCCTGATCGCGCACATTCTGAAGGGAAGCGGCAAAACCGTCGGCTTTACGACGACCGACGGAACCTATATTCAAAACCAGCAGATCACGGCGGGCGACAACACGGGACCGGTTTCGGCGCAGCTTGTCTTAAAAGACCCGACGGTCGAAGTCGCGGTTCTCGAAACGGCGCGCGGCGGAATTATCCGCGCAGGATTAGGCTTCGATTACTGCGACGTCGGCGTTGTCATGAACGTCGCCTCCGATCATCTGGGCTTGAAGGGCGTCAACACGCTCGAAGATTTGGCGCGTGTCAAATCCGTCGTGCCGCGCGCCGTCGGACGTCGCGGTTATGCGGTTCTGAATGCCGAAGACGAGCACGTTTACAAGATGAAAGAGCTTGTCGAAGGGAATCTCGTCTATTTTTCGATGGACGAAAACCACCCGAATATTCAGCGGCAGGCAAATCGGGGGCGCGTTTCGTGCGTCTTTGAAAACGGTTTTATCACGATTCTCAAAGGCAAATGGAAGGTGCGCATCGAAAAGGCGGTCAACATTCCTCTGACTTACGGCGGACGCGCCGAGTTTATGATTCAGAACGTGCTCGCGGCGACGCTCGCCTGCTTCGTTCACGGCGTCGCGATCGAAGATATTCGCAGCGGTTTGACGACCTTTAACGCGGGCACGGCGCAAACTCCGGGACGCTTGAATTTCGTCGAAATCGGCGACGTCACCGTTTTGATGGATTACGCGCACAATCCGGCGGGAATGACCGGGCTTGTGAACTTCATCAAAAAACTGCCGCACAAACACCGCACGGTCGTGATCAACGGCACGGGCGACCGCCGCGACGACGACATCCGCGAATTCGCACGCATCGCCGCCGATATTTTCGACCGCGTCATTATCCGCGAGGGCAATTACCTGCGCGGGCGCACGAAGGAAGAAATGTATCAGCTTTTGCAGGACGGCGTCGCGGCGAGCGAAAACAAACCGCATGTTAAAATCATTGACGACAGCCGCGAAGCAATTCACACGGCGATCAAAAACGGTCGCAAAGGCGAATTGATCGTAACTCTGGCTGATTTAGTGCCGAAGGATATCGCCTACGTTCAGGAATACCGCGACGAGTTTTTGCAGTCAAAAGCAGCAGAATAACGTCAGTATTGGATAAGAAAGGAACGCCGTCATCCTGACGCCACACGAGTATTGGATAAGAATAGGAACGCCGTCATCCTGACGGCACACGTCGCTGAAAGCGGCGTCAAACGTCGCGATTGACAGGAATCTT
>JANOBZ010000028.1:0-20257 GCA_031411895.1 Acidobacteriota bacterium
AAAGGAACGCCGTCATCCTGACGGCACACGTCGCTGAAAGCGGCGTCAAACGTCGCGATTGACAGGAATCTTGAATATAAATGAACCGTTTGAGCGTTTTTCAAACGCTGTGCCGTCAAGATGACGGCGTTCCGCCTTATCCAATACTCACGTTGAATTAGGAAATTTAGCCGCAGATTTCGCGGATTAAAACTAATAAAGCCTTTCTATAATTCTTAACGCCTTTGCGTCTTTGCGGGAAATAAAGATTTGTCTCCCGCAAAGGCGCAAAGACGCTAAGCTTTTTATAATTCTGATCCGCGAAATCCGCGTGCATCCGCGGCTAAATTTTTAGTATGCGGCTTCGTCCATCGGCTGCTGATCGAAATTTCCCTGAATTGTCAGCGGTTTGTCGGTTTTATTGACGAAAACAAGCACGTATTCCTGCTCGACGAGCACTTGATTTGATTCTTCGGATTTTGCGGTTTCAAAGCCCGAAACCTTGTGAACCGGATCGGGGAAATACGAGTCGTATTCGGATTTGATATAAACGAAAACCTCTACTTTCTCGCCCTGCAATACCGTAACTCTGCCTTTCAAACGCGCTTTCGGACTTTCAATTTCGAACGGTACGGAATAATGCTCTTTCGGCGCGATTTCGATGCGTTCGTTCATCACCTCAATTTTTTCCGGACTGACGTTCGAATTTGCGTTCGCGTTTGAATTCGTCTTGTTCGCGTTGGCGTTCGAAACATTAGCGTTCGAGTTTTGATTCGCATTCGAAGGTTTGCGCGTCGGCGTCGCGGTCGGCGTGGTTTTTTTAGAAGAATTTAGCGCAACCTGCCGGTTTCTTGACTGAAGCAGAAAAATCCCGAAAATCGAGGCGGGAATCGCCACGAGCGCGATAATCAGCGCAACCCATTTGAGATTCGAAGATTTCTGCGGTTTGACCGTTTCGGGCGTCGTCGCGCGCGGTTCCGCGATTAAAACCGTCGGCGTTTCGTCCTTCGGCTGAAACAAACGCGCACCGCAGTTTGTGCAGAAAATTAAATCATCGTCAACTTCCGCCCGACAAATTTGGCAAATCATAAAACTGACCCTTTCAAAAGGTTAATTTAGTAAAATAAAAGCGTCAAACCGCGAACAAAATAATCGCAACTTTGGCGCGTGAAAATCGGTTGTGGTATTTTATAACCTTAAAAGAAAAACTTTTCCGGATATAACAAAAAACGTAATTTGCCCTAATGAAAATTGAAAAGAAAACTCGTCTGCACGAACTAACCGATGAATTTTTGCGCCTCGAACACAAGCTGAAACTCGGCGGCGGCGCGGAAAAAATCGAAAAAATCCATAAACAGGGAAAGCTCACCGCCCGCGAACGCATTGATCTACTTTTTGATAAAGACGCATATCAACAGGAAATCGGTCTGCTCGTCGCATACGACGAATACAAAGGTCAGGCTCCGGCGGCGGCGGTCGTCACGTCGATCGGGAAGATTCTCGGGCGCGAATGCGTCGTTGTCGCAAACGACGCGACGATCAAAGCGGGCGCGTGGTATCCGGAAACGATCAAGAAAATCCTGCGCGCGCAGGAAATTGCGATGCGCAACCGCGTGCCGATTATTTATCTCGTAGATTCGGCGGGCGTCAATCTGCCGTTTCAGGGCGGCGTTTTTCCAGGGCAGTACGGCGCGGCGCGGATTTTTTATTACAACTCGTTGATGCGGCGCTATTTAAAAGTTCCGCAAATTTCCGCCGTGATGGGAATGTGCGTCGCGGGCGGCGCTTATCTGCCCGCGCTTTCGGACGTGATCTTGATGGTCGAAGGCACTTCGTTTATGGGCTTGGGCGGCGCAAACCTCGTCAAAGGCGCGACCGGACAGACGATCGATAACGAGACTCTCGGCGGCGCGATGACACACAACGCGATTTCGGGCGTCGCGCATTACCGCACGGCGAACGAGCAGGAATGCATCGAAAAAATCCGCGAGCTTGTTTCGGAATTGCCGAAAAAAGAAGAAACGCGCGTTTCGATCATCGAAGCCGAAGCGGCAAAAAATAAAGCCGAAAAGCTCTACGAAATTCTCCCCGAAGACCACCGCGCGCCGTATGACATGCGCGAGGTTTTAAGCACGTTTCTCGACGGCGGCGCATTAGACGAATTTCAAGCCGATTACGCACGGGAGATGATCTGCGGCACGGCGCGGATCAACGGAATTCTGGTCGGCGTGATCGCCAATTCGCGCGGAATGACGAAAGGCAAACCCGGCAAACCGCCCAAATTCGGCGGCATCGTTTATACCGAATCGGCGGAAAAAACGGCTTATTTTATCGAAAACTGCAACCGTCACGGCACGCCGATTCTCTTTGTGCAGGACGTTTCCGGCTTTATGGTCGGAGCCGACGCCGAGCATTCGGGAATCATTCGCGCGGGCGCGCATTTTGTCGAAGCGATGGCGACCGCCGTTGTGCCGAAACTCGTTTTGACGATCAATCACGCTTCGGGCGCGGGCTATTACGCGATGAGCGGTCAGGGTTTCGACCCGGATTTTATATTCTCGCTGCCGTCGGGCAGAATGGGCGTTATGGAAGGCGATTCGGCGGTCGCGGCGATCTTCGGCACACAGCTCGAACGAATGAAAAAGGAAGGCACGGAACCCGACGAAGCGATGAAAGCCGAGATGGAAAAAGTGCGCGAAACCTATGAAAAGGAACTCGACGCCAAACACGCCGCCGCGCGCGGGCTTCTGGACGCGATCATCGCGCCCGAAAATTTGCGTGACGCCTTAATTTTGGCTTTGCAAACGACCTTAAATACAAACCAGCCGCACATCGGCGCTTTTGTTCTGCCGCCAATCTGATGTTTAGAGTTACGCTTTCAGGCGTGAAACGCATTTCGCGTACGGTCAACATTGTGATATCAGTTTAATAATTCGGGAGAATTTTCACGCCTGAAAGCGTAACTCTGAACAACTCAGGAAACTTTGATGGTTTCGAGTTGAATACGCCAACGTGCAACGTGAAACTTGAAACGTGAAACTCTACAAAAAATGCCTGACCGACAAAAATTAGCAAATATCGCCCTCGAAATCACGGTTTTTACGTGCGGCGCGCTCGTGATGATTTACGAGATCATCGGTTCGCGAATCGTTTCGCCGTTTATCGGAACCTCGACCTACGTCTGGACGAGTTTGATCGGCGTAATCTTAGGCGCATTGAGTCTCGGCTACTGGCTCGGCGGCAAAACAGCCGACCGCCAGCCGCACGTTAGAGTTCTCGCGTCGGTCATTTTTCTCGCCGCCGGCGCGGTTGCGGCGACGATTCTCTTCAAGGATATTTTTCTTTCATTTATCGCTCAAAGTTCTTTGATTATTGAGTTTAAATCCGTCATCGCGGCGCTTTTGTTGTTTGCTCCGGCAAGCGTTCTGCTCGGTTTTGTCACGCCATATGCCGTAAAATTGAAAATGATTTCGCTTGAAGATTCGGGCAAAACCGTCGGCAGGCTCTACGCGCTTTCGACGGTCGGCAGTATCCTCGGAACATTCTTAGCCGGATTTTTGCTGATTCCGCTTGTCGGCAGTACGCGGACGCTTTACCTGATCGTGATTAGTCTCGCGGCGCTTTCGGTTCTGCTCGCGCCGTTCGCGTTTTCGAAGACAAATTTAACGGTTCTGATTATGTTCGTTTTCGGGATTACAGCGACCGAACTTCAATCGTATCTATTGCTTCGAGCAAACGATCTGCACGATATCGATACCGAATACAGCCGCGTTCAGGTTTTTACGATGACCGACGACGCGACCGGAAGACGTGTTCGCGCGCTCGCCTTCGACCCGCATTTTATCCAGTCGAAAATGTTTCTCGACAGCGACGAGATAGCTTCCGAATATCTGAAGTATTATCATCTGGTGCGCCATTTTAAGCCCGATTTTCAAAGCACTCTGCTGATCGGCGGCGCGGGCTATTCGTTTCCCAAGGATTTTTTAAAGAAATATCCCGGCAAACAAATCGAGACGGTCGAGATTGACCCGCAGATGACCGAAATCGCCCGCGAATATTTTAATTTGCAGGAAAACCCGAATTTGAAAATCGTCCACGAAGACGGCAGGATATTTCTCAACCGCGCCGATTCCGCAAAATACGACACGGTTTTTCTCGACGCTTTCGGCTCGCTTTTTACCGTTCCGTTTCACCTGACAACGGTCGAAGCCGTCCGCGAGATCAGCCGCGTACTCAAGGACGACGGAATCGTTATCTTCAACGCCGGCGGAGCGCTTAAAGGCAGCGCGAGCCGCTTTATCAACGCCGAATTAGCAACTTATCGGCAGGTTTTCCCGCATGTTCTGGTTTTCAAAGTTCGACCCGAACACGCCGATGAAGATGTCCAAAACCTGATCATCATCGCCTCGAAAAGCCCGACGCCGCTAAATGTTGAAAGCTCCGACGCGGAAATCGCCGCAATTCTGAAAAATCTCTACACCGCGCCGCTCGAATTGCGCGAAAATATCCTGACCGACGATCTTGCGCCGGTCGAATTTTACAATTCATTCGCACAAATCATCTCTCCGCGATAATTCTCTCAAAAAATGCCGCGCCCGCAAGTTTTGATATTTCAACACTTAGCATCTTCAATTAAATAAATTGAAAAAAAGTTTAAAAATAATGTGAGATTTTGCCGAAAAAAATCATATATGTATGAAGGGAAAATTTGCAGATTTTGAAATAACGCTATTTTTAAACTGATTTCAGGACTCTCGAAACCTGTCGAACAAACTCTTCAACGAAACAATTCGAGCCGCCCGCGCCCAATTTAAAGCGCCCATCGCCCGAAAAACGTTTCACCCGAAGCTTTACAAATTGTTTTAGAAAACCCGGTCTGCTCCGAACCCAGACTCCGGCGCAGACTCCGACAAATTACAGACGGGTCGAATGAACTGTGTTAATTTAGCTAATTTTTCCTAAATTCCACAACCAATTTACCCCAATTTAGAAGAGGAGAAATTTATGAATACGTTTACAAAATTTAACAAAAGCATCGCAAGATTTTTATTGCCGATTGTTTTTGTGTCGGTCTTAAATAGCGCATGTTGGCTTTCGCCTAAAGAAGCCGCCCGATTTGCAAAGGCAGGCACTACCTATACGACGGCAATGGACTTACTTTTAGTAAGATCAGGTGATTTGTCCATTGATGCCAATTCGGAATTTACCCTTGCTCAGGATTCGCGCGGCAATGTTACTACAGATCAATATGTCATGTTACGTAATGCGGATCGTGAAAGGCTAAAAGTAATCAACCGCCTTCGGCGACATACCAAGCTTTTGGCGAAATATTTTGAACTGTTGTTCGAACTTAGCACTTCAAAAGCTCCTGAAGAAACATCATCCGCAATCAACGGACTCGTCGGCAGTATAAACAGTGTCGGAACGGAGATTAGAGGAAGCGGTATATTTACCGACGCAGCACGCACGGCTGTGAGCAGCGTTGGTCAGGTGATAGTTACCGCGCAAATTCGACAAGCCATTAACCGAGAATTGAATGCTCGAAAAATTGTTATTCGTCAGGAACTGGTCACGCAGGAAGAATTACTTAAAATTTTAAGCGCCGATATTGAACAAAACCTAAATATCGCCAATCTGACAAAGGAAAGACGACTGGTTATCGCGCCACTCACCGCAGTTGCGCCAATTAGACCCGAAGACATCAATAAATGGAAGGAAAATCGCCGCGAGGCTGTTCGGGCGCAGGCGACGATCGACGATTTAAATACTGCCAGCGACGCCGTGAAGAAACTGCGTGAGGCATACGAGTCGCTATTGAGCGGAAATCTCGATATTTCGCGGATCAACGATGCGCTCAGTGATTTCGAGATTATTATTTCAACGGCAGAATCAATTAAAGAAGCAACAGGAGGAAAATAATGACCAGAGAACAATTACTATTTCAATTACGCAATCTCGAACTTCAGCTTTTAAGACCGGAAGTGGATGATTTTTTAAAAACACAGACCGAAGCCTATCGTCAAAAATTTGTCGCGCTCAGTTTCGATCTGCGGATCATCATTATGAAATTGACCACGAGTCAGCTTTCAGATATTGCCGACCGACTCGAAGATTTATCCGACGAAATTCAAGAAGGTATTGATGCCTTAAAAGGCGATATAGCCACACTCGACAAGACCGTAAAAATCATTAATATCTTTTCGTCGGTTGTAGGTTTTGCCGCCAGAATTGTTGGTTTAGCTCTCTAAAAAGGTAGAAATGAACCGCATTTACCTCAATGCGGGATTTGCTGAAGTAGATTGAAAATTATATGACTTCAAAAGATAGGGCATTGAAGTAGAAGAATCATTGATCTGCTTCGGTAAACGATTCATCGCGGTAAATAATGTATTTACCGCGATGAATCGTTCATCTACCTCAATAAAAGATTATTTGAAGTCATTTTGTTATTCAATCAGATGTTTTTTGTAAGTTTAATTTTGGTTTTGATAAAGACTTTTTAAGGTGAATGCATGAGTGAAAAAATTGATTGGTATCCGATTTGCGCTGCCGTTGACGACGCCGAAAATACCCGAAAAGTTTGAGTTTCGCGCGATTTTAATCGTTAAAAACGAGCGCGCCGGCAAATGGTCGCCGGTTTATACGCTGACGGTCGGATAACTTGACGAGCGATTTCGAATTGGTCGTTGAAGCCCGAATTTCGTTTGTGCGGGAGGTTTTTGAGATGAAAATACTTTGGTTAAGTTTGGCGGCGATATGTTTGGCGCTACTCGCGGGCTGCGCCGAACAGGCGGCTAACAGCTCGTCTAACACGAACGCGAAACCGGTAAACCGGAACGGCAATTCGAGCGTGCCGACGCCCGTCCAGACGCCGACGACCGGTTCGAGCGGGAATGTTCAGGCGAACAAGTCGGGCAATCAGCCGACGAACACCGCGCAGCCGACGCCTTCGGCAACCGCGACGCCGGTTGCCGAGAGGAAAAAGGAAGAAGGTTTGTTTTCGTTTCCGCCGCCGAAGACGATGAGCGTGACCGAAATCAGCGCGGCTGAATTGGCGGCAGTAACGGGACAAACGACGCTCGCGCAGGTTTCCGAAAAACTGGCGGGCGGGCTGGAACGCGCGGGCTACGGCAAAAACGATTATTCGTATTTCTGGAACGAAAGGGACGAATTTGCGGTCGTGACCGCGATGGAGCGCGTAAATCCCGACGGTTCGGCATTTCAGACGAATCGCTGGGTCGAGGACGACAGCCTGCCGTCCGCCGGCAGCGGACAGTATCTGAGCTATCTGGTTTCGGGCAAAAAAGTTTATTACCGCGTTTTCGCGTTTATCATCACCGCGCGTTCCGAACGCACACGGCGAAGTTTTCAGCGCGGCTCGGTTCCCGAATTCAACACGGCGCTCAACTGGGAAAACAAAGGCGACGAAGACCTCGGCGGCGGCGGCGGTGAAGTGACGCCGGTCGAATCGGTCGTCTGGTCTGAAAAACACAGGTGCTTCGCGCTCGTTTATTTATTCGTCAATCACACGAGTCTGGACGCGCCGAAATCGGTGGACGCGCTCGGAAAAGGCGAAATCAGGCTGACCGGAGACTTGAACAAAGATGCCGACGCGCAGATCAAAAGCGTCCGAGAGAAATTGGGAGGCTAAAGAAAATGACGCTCGTTGATTACAGAAAGAGATTGATTTTTATCTGGTGCGTCGGTTTCGGGATTCCGTTCGTGCTTTTGTTTACGCAGTTTTTCGGCGGTAAATACGGTTTTGAAAAAGGTCTCGAAGCGCTCGGCTGGCTGACTTCGCTGACGCTTTCGACAATTCTACTGATGTTCGGCGTGATGGTTTCGAACCCGGTCGCGCCCGAAGACCCGGACGATCCGCGCCCTGATGCGGAGTTGACCGAAGAGGAAAAAAAGAAACGCCGCGACAAAGCCGCAAAGTCGGCGCACGAAAAATCGGTCTTCCAGTTAGCCGCCGGAGTTTCGATCTTGTACCTGCTGATTATCAACGCGGTGTTTTTTCTCGAACCGTTGACCAGCGACCGACCGCAGGAGATGATGCGCTATTACAAGGTTTTTCTCGCGGCTTGCGATTCGCTGCTTTCGCTGCTGCTCGGCTACTTTTTCGGGAAGAAGTAATGTTTAGAACTATTTGGCGATCAACGCTCGCGGCGTTCGATTCGGGAACTATTCAGCGGAAATAGGGAAACTCAACGGTTGAAAAGAGTACTTTAACTTTTTACAACCATGAACTTATAAACAATACGGGTTGTGGAAAATAGGACGAAACTCGTCGTATTTCCTCAACCGGAATTCAGGTAAAAGGAGAAAACAATGGAACATAATTATGAAACGGATAAATTTCCGGTAATCAAAGCAAAGTGGTTTACGGACGTTGTGACGAAGCGAAAGGTGCGGCTGGTGGTTGTTCATACAATGGAAGCGCCGAAAAAGGCGAATACCGCCGAAAATGTCGCGAAGTATTTTCAAAGGGGAACGGTCAAAGCCTCGGCGCATTTGTGTATCGATAACGACAGCATCGTGCAGTGCGTTTTCGACAATGACATAGCCTACGCCGCTCCGGGTGCGAACAGCGACGGAATTCAGCTTGAGCTAGCCGGTTTCGCCAACCAGTCGAAAGCTGATTGGGCGGATGCATATAACACGCTGCTTCTGGAAAACGCGGCGAACGCGGCGGCGCAGTATTGTTTGAAATACGATATACCGCGCGCGCATTTAACGAACAGTGAATTAAAGAGCGGCGCAAAAGGAATTATCGGTCATTATCAGGCGACCGAAGTTTATAAAAAATCCACGCATACCGATCCGGGCAAAAATTTCCCGTGGGATTTCTTTATCGAACGGGTGAAATTTCACTATACCGAAAGGAAAAAAAAATTAGATGGGATTTGATTTCTTTATAACGGTTTTCAATCGGGTGTAGCTCTTCAGAGTTCACGCTTTAGCGTACCGGCACCGAACGGCGAAGCGCGGCGGACGCATTTGCTGCCCGAAGGTTTGGACTCTGAATCTTAAGGTTTCATTCAACTGAAAAGTGGTGTAGAGGCGAGAGCTTTCGGTTTTGATGCCGAAACAGGTTTTTGAAAGTCAGCAAAGTTTTCAATCGAACCGCTCGAACGACAGCGATCATGCGCTATTATATGATGTTTGAGGCGGACTTCGATGCGCCGGCTGCATGGCTGTCAGCAGGTTTTCGGAAAAAACTAAAACCGCCCGACTTTCAAAAGAAAATAAATGGAAAAATTTACGATTAAAGAAACGGAAACAGACTTTGATTTGGTTGATAAAGACGGCGAACACGTCGAACCATCGGCGGTCGAGCCGGTCAATGAGCGGTTTTTTCTCGTCGCCGACGACCAGAGCGCCGATCTACACGTGGTCAAAAATAACGGAAAAATTGTCCGCCAGCTAAAGCTCGGCGAGTTTAAAAAACCAAAGTGGGAAGCGATGGCGCACGACGGCGAATATTATTACATTGTCGGCTCGCACGCTGTTAAGCTCGACGAACCGGACGTCGAAAAGTTGACCAAAAAGCTCGCCCAGCGTTCGCGCCTGCTGCGCTTCAAGCTGAAAAATACGAAGGGAAAGGCGTCGGAAATCGAGGTCGCAGAGGTCGTCGAGATGAACGTTTCGGAAGCCTTCAAAGCGGCGGGATTCTACAACGAAGACCCGTTCAAAAACAATCTGAAAATCGAGGGTTTGGCGGCGCGGCGTGACGCGGACGGAAAAACGCGGCTCGTTTTCGCCCTGCGTGAGCCGCACGACGTGATGCATATTTTGTCAGCCGTTTTGCCGGACGAGCCGGAAAACGGCGAACGACTCGCGCCCGAACCGTTTTTTACGTTTGAAGCCGGTTCGATCGGCACGATTCCGTTTCGTCTTTCGTCGCTCGAATACGCCGCGCGATGGAAGGGATTTTTTATTATGACCTCGACTGAAGAAGCCGAAACGAACGCTTTTTCCGGCAACGCGCTCTGGTTCGTAAGCGATGAGGCGATCGAAGAATCAGCGCCGAAAAATCATGTTGCGGCGCGGATTCTCAGACTTTTCGCGGCCGACATGAAAGCTGAAGGCTTATGCGTTTTACCCGGCGCGACCGAAAAGAAACTGCGTCTCGCAAAGGTTTTTGACAATGACTTTGAAGACACCGGAAAACCCGGAAAAATGCAGGTCATCGAGGTTTCGAGAGGCTAAGAAAAGAAGGGCGATTTATTGATCCCGAACCTTGAACGAGCAATAAAGCCGACGGATAATAAATTTATGATTAGAAGTTTTCACACCGCTGTAAAAATATTATCCGCCGCGGTATTGCTCGTATTTTTATTAAACGGCGTCGCCGCCGCGCAGAATAACCCGATTGCCTGCCGGTCGACGATCGCGCTGCCCGATGCTGATTCCGACGGCGGAGAAATTCTTTTCGCCGCCGTCGGCGACACCGGTCGCGGCAACGACTCGCAAAGACGAGTTGCGAAAGCGATGGAAGATATTCAGTCAAAAACCGGGTTCAAGCTGCTCTTGCTTCTCGGCGATAATGTCTATAAAAAAGGCAGGCTTGCGGATTTCGAAACAAAATTATACGCGCCTTACCGGAAACTAAAAGACGAAAGCGGCGTTACGATCCGCGGCGCGCTCGGCAATCACGACATCGATGGCGCAGACCTAATGGGCGTCCGCGCGCAGCAGGCTTATTTCGGAATGTGCGGCGCGGCGACCGCCCTCTGCGGTGCGACGTATTATTCTTTTACGGTCGGCAACGTTGATTTTTTCGCGCTCGATTCGAACTTGCTGGTCAATTACAAACCTGATTTTACCGCGCGTTATACGACGAAAACCCGGCAGGATCAGCTGAACTGGCTCTCCGGCGAACTGCCGAGATCGGCGGCGAAAAACAACTGGCAAGTCGTGTTTATGCACCATCTCTTTTACTCGTCGTCGAGCGGGCACGGAATTTATTCCGATTCCTCGGAAGACCGCACCGATATGCTGGAGCTGCGCGATGTGATACCGCTTCTAAACGCTTCTAAGGTTGATCTTGCACTTTCAGGACACGATCATTTTTACGAGAAAATCAACGCGCAAAAAGCGCCGACGCCGGGAGATTTCGCTTATTTCGTCAGTGGCGCAGGCGCAAAAAAAGACGGTTCGCTAAAAAGCAGTGAATTTCAGGTTTGCGGCAACGACGCGGAATTAAGTTTTATGCTTTTCTCGGTCAAAGCAGACACGCTGACCTACTGGGCAATCAACGCGCAAGGCGCGCCGTTTGATACGGGAACGATTCAGCGAAAGTGAAAAGTGATAGGTGAAAAGTTTAGTTTTTACTTTTTAATAGTTTACCGCAAGCCTTGACCGAACTGCTCGGTGCCGAATGCGCCGATGCCGTTGAGGCGGAAGCTGAAGACGAAGCGGTTTTCTTTGCGGACGCCGACGTTAAATGTGTAGTATTGCAGCGCGATCGAACAGCAGTCGTAAGCGTAGCCGATCGTAAAGAGCGAGCTGATGAGCGGCGATGTGCGCGTTTCGCGGCGGTTTTGAAAGTCGAAAAAGAGCGACGTGCCGCCGTATAATCCGCGGTCGCGGTCGCCGATAAAAATCGACGGACTCCATTGCGAGCCGCGCAATGTTCCGGCTTCCTTGCCGTTCGCGTCGGCGTATTGCGCGAGCGACGGAACAAGACTGACGGCGCGTGTGTAGTAAAACGTTTGGAAAAGTTTCAAAAGCCGCGTGTCGTAACCGACGGTCGCCGAAATCGCGCGCAGACCGTCGCCGTTTACTCCTAAATCCATTCTCGAATTAACGAAGATCGTTTTGCGCGGGCGATAAGTCGCGTCAATATTGAGCGGCGAAAACCGTCTTGGAACGCCGCCGAACGTGTAAAATGAAAGCGCCGTGATCGGCGCGATCTGGTTTCTTTGACCGGGAATCAAAGCGCCGCCGAAGGTTTTGTCGAAAAAGTATTTGCCGCGAATCGTGAGCGTGAAAATCTCGTAAGGCTGAATCGCGAGCGGATTTTTCTGCGCTTCGACAGGGTTTTCCTGCAAAAGATTCTGCGCTTCGTTCGTGACGGCTTCGGTGTATTTGCGCGTGTAGAAACGATTGGTGACGCCGAATTCGATCTCGTTCGTGTCGGTTTCGGTGTCGGCGTAATCGAACCGGACGATGCGGTTGAAATTATTGACGCCTTTGATCAAACGATACGTCAGAAACGGCTCGATCACGTGGCGGAAACGAAACGCGTTGTTTTTGCCGTAAAAGTTTCGCGCGAGCGCGACGGGGCGCACGTCGAGTTCGAATTCGCCGTATTTGCGAATCACGTCGCGCCCGAAAATCTGGCGCATATCGTTGAACGAATTCGAATAATACGTCACGCGCGTTCCGGCGGTCGCGGTCAGCGTTAAGTATTTGAAATTAAAAGGAATCGAAACCTGCGGGTGAATGTCGAAACGTTGTCCGATCGCCGGGGAAACGACCGGCGCGCTGCCGGTTTGCTGAAAATAAAGATCGAGATCGTCAACTTCCTCGCGGCGCGAAACGCCTTCGAGACTCGTCTTGAACGAGAAATAGACGTTGTTCAGAAACGAGAGTTCGGACGGTCGCTTGTCGAAATTGATGCTCGGCAGATTGCGCGTCTTGATACGCACGTTCGGGATTGAGATGACCTGCGAACGCGCCAGCAGATTAAACGTGTAATTATCCCAGGATTTATTGACGAAGCCCTGCGAAACCTCGATCGGCGAAATAATCTGCTGGATGCCGTCGGAAAAAACCTGCCGGAACGATAAGTTCGAGGTCAAACGCACGTCGGCGGCGGCGACAAAACCGTTCGAAAAATACTGCACGCCGTCGGCGTAAATGATCGAGCCGCCCTGATCGGGATTTTCGGCGCTTGCGTTTCGACCCAATATCCGATCTTTGACGGCGTAGAATCCGAAGTTGAAATACGAGCGCGAATTAAGCCGCGTGCGCACGTCCATTCCGAAACCGATGCCGCGCGACGTGAACAGATCGCCGCGAAACGTAACGTCAGCCGAGCGTCCGAGCGTTTTGAAATACGCGCCCGACGCGCGAAAGCCTTTATCGCCGGAATAACCGAAAGTCGGCGTCAGAAAACCCGACGCGCGATCTTCTTTTTCGATCGAAATCGAAGCATACGGCAGCGGCAGAATCGTTATGTCTCTGACCTTGAATTTCGCGTTTTTCAGCTTCAGACGGTCGTTCGGACGAATCCGCGCTTCTTCCGCCGTAAAGCTCCATTTCGGCACGGCTTCCTCGCAGGCGGTAAATTTTCCGTTCGTCACGACGACTTCGTTGAGACTTACGCGTTCGACGCGTTCAGCCGTAAAATAGATCACCGTGCCGTCGTTGGTCTGGTTCGTGAAACCGGTCGAATTCTCGAATTTGCCGAGCTTTGTGCGGTAATTCCACTCGCCGCGCTCGCCCGTGATGCGCTGGTCTTCGCCCTGATCGAAAACGACGCTTCCCTCGGCAACCATTCGGTTTTCGGCTTCGTAAATTACGATCTTATCGGCTTGCAGACGGTAAATTCCGTAGCGCACGTCAACGTTTCCGGTATGCGTGACGACGCGCTTTCCGGCTTCGCCGGTAATAGTTTGGTTTTCCGAATAAACGACGACTTCATCGTCGCCGCCTTCCTGCTTATAGCCGGATTGCGTTCTTTTCGGCGCTCTGATCGAATTTTCCGTGGAAACCGGGTCAACGTTCGGCGTGTCGGTAATCGGATTCGAAACCTTGCGGTCAACCGGATTCGTCTGCTGCGCTCTCGAAAACGGGACGCACAAAACGACAATCAGGAAGATGATTTTTAAAGTTTTATGAAGACGCATCGGAATAAAAAATCAAGTAAGTTTGATGCTATCACGAATTGGGTTTCAAGTTCCAAGTTTCAGGTTTCAAGTTTTAATTTTGTTTCACTAAAATTTAGATTAAAGTATGATGTTAAAGTTTTTAACCTGAAACCTGAAACTTGAAACCTGAAACTTATGACAAAACCGAATATTCTCGTGGTCGAAGATGAAGAATTGATGCGCTCGATTTTGCGTCAATTGCTCGAAGAAGAAGGCTATCACGTTTTTACGGCAAGCTCGGCGGAAACGGCGCTCGAAATTTTTCCGACCGTCGAAATCGACGTAACTTTGACCGATATAAAAATGTCGGGCATGGACGGGCTCGAACTTTTGTCGCAGATCAAGGCGATTG
Source organism: Acidobacteriota bacterium (assembly GCA_031411895.1). Taxonomy (GTDB): domain Bacteria; phylum Acidobacteriota; class Blastocatellia; order Pyrinomonadales; family Pyrinomonadaceae; genus JAFDVJ01. The sequence continues at coordinate 14,212 of JANOBZ010000028.1, forward strand.
ACGAAGAAGCGATGGTCATCGTCATGACCGCTTATTCGTCGGTTGATTCGGCAATCGCCGCTTTGCGTCGCGGCGTCTACGATTACATCACGAAACCGTTCGTCAATGAAGATTTATTAAAAACCGTCCGCAACGCGATCCGGACAAAAGAACTCGCGCGTGAAAACCGCGCTCTGCGGCACGAACTCGACAAAAAATACAGTTTTTCGGAAATCATCGGCACGAGCGAGGCGCTTCAGCGAATCTTTAAATTAGTCGAAAAGGTCGCCAACACGACCGCCGGAATTTTGATTCAGGGCGAATCCGGCACGGGCAAGGAATTGATCGCCAAGGCGATTCATTTTAACAGCCAGCGCGCCAACAAGCCGTTTCTTGCCGTTAATTGCGGCGCGCTGCCCGAATCTTTGCTCGAATCCGAACTTTTCGGTCATATGAAGGGCTCGTTTACGGGCGCGACCGGTGACAAAAAAGGCTTGTTTCGCTCGGCTGACGGCGGCACGCTTTTTCTTGACGAGATCGGCGAAATGCCGCTTGCTTTACAGGTTAAACTGCTTCGTGCTTTGCAGGAACAGGAGGTTTTGCCGGTCGGCGCGGGCGCGGCGGTTAAATTCGATACCAGAATTATCGCCGCGACGAATAAAAATCTCGAAACCGAAGTTTCGGAAAACCGTTTCCGCGAAGATTTGTTTTATCGCCTGAATATCATCGAAATCAGCTTGCCGCCGCTGCGCGCCAGACGCGAAGATATTCCGCTTCTCGTCAAACATTTCGTTTCGAAATCGGCGCGCAACCAGCGTTCGAACGAAAAAGCGGTGACGAAAGAAGCGATGTCGGCGCTTGTCGGCTACAACTGGCAGGGCAATGTCCGCGAACTCGAAAACGCCGTCGAACGCGCGTTCATTTTGTCGGGCGACGAGATCGATCCGGAAAGCCTGCCGCCGAAAATTCGCCTGAGCGCGAGCCACGCGCTCGAAATGCGCGACCCCGAAGGCTTGCGCCCGACGCTCGAAGAAATGGAACGGCGCTATATTTTGGAAATTCTTAATTCGGTCGGCGACGACAAAACGGAAGCCGCCAATATTCTCGGAATCGATTTATCGACGCTTTACCGAAAACTCAAAAAATACGAGGAAATTTAAGTTTTTTAGCCACGAATTAACACGAATTAACACGAATAAAAACAATAAAAATATTTCATGAAATTTCATGTAATTCGTGGCTAAAAAATCTGTTATTTTGCAAACAATTCCAACACGAAATAATCCGTTCCCTCGATGCGTGTGATCTTGCCGTCCGAATACGGCATATTTAAGAAATCGTTTGCCGGATAGCTTAAGCCTTTGATGGTTTCGTCGCCGCTCGTCTGGCTTTGGGCGATCAATTCGGCGGGAAACCATTTTTCGGTCGGGATCGTTGCGGGCGCGGCGGGTTTGTATTTTTCGGCTTGCACGGTGATTTTCGCGGCGTCATCTTTTAGAAAACGCATCACGGCGGTCAATTTTTTATCGGTCGGCGCAGGCGCGCGGCTGTCGCCCATTTTCCCCATCACATCTTCGCGCCAGACGACTTCTTCAGGGTGAAACGGCATTTTGATCGTCAATTCTAATTCCTCGATGTCGTCTTTCACCGAATTCGAAGCATTTGAATTAGCGGTGTTGGCGGTTCGCTGGTTTGAATTCGAGTTTTCCGTTCCGCTCGATGAGCAGGAAGCCGCGAAAAGTGCGGCGAAAAGAAGTGCGATGAATATTTTCGGGGCTGTCTGCATTTCGTAATTCTATATAGATTTATTTCGCTTGGCAATTTCCTCTGCCGAATGGTTATACGCCGGTTTACCCCGCGAGTTGCAGCGAGTGATTTCCAAAGCGAACAAAAAATCGTGTAAAATGGCTATGAAAGCAATTTTAGAAATTTTATTTATAGACGGATAACAAAAAATGGCGGAAGTAAAAGAAGCAGCAACCGAATCACAGACAAAAAAAGAGCGTTGGGAACAGGAAACTTTACGAAGGGTTTTGGACAAAACGCCCGAGCGAAAAACTTCGTTCGAAGGCATCAGTTTAGAACCGGTCGAACGGCTCTACACCGACGAAGATACGGAAAACCTCGATGAAATCGGGTTTCCGGGCGAATTTCCGTACAAGCGCGGAATTCACCCGACCGGCTATCGCGGCAGACTCTGGACGATGCGCCAGTTTGCCGGATTTTCTTCGCCCGAAGAAACGAACCGCCGCTTTAAATACCTGATGGCGCAGGGACAAACCGGTCTTTCGGTCGCCTATGATCTGCCCGCTTTGATGGGCTTGGACGCCGATTCGCCGCTTTCAGAGGGCGAAGTCGGCAAGTGCGGCGTCGCCGTGTCTTCGTTCGCCGATTTCGAGGTTTTATTCGACGGCATCAATCTCGAAGACGTGACGGTTTCGCAGACGATCAACGCGCCGGCGTGGATTTTTCTCGCGTTTTACGTCGCGCTCGCCGAAAAACAGGGCGCCGACTTAAATAAGATTTCCGGAACGCTGCAAAACGATATTTTGAAGGAATATATCGCGCAGAAAGAATGGGTTTATCCGATCAAACCGGCAATGAAATTGGTGATTGATACGTTCGAATTTTCGGCGAAACACATGCCGAAATATAACCCGATCTCGGTTTCGGGCTATCACATTCGCGAAGCGGGCGCGACGGCTTTGCAGGAATTGGCATTTACCCTGCGCGACGGTGTGGAATACGTAAAGTACGGCGTCGAACGCGGAATGGACGTTGACGAATTCGTGCCGCGTATCTCGTTTTTCTTTAACGCGCACAACGATTTCTTTGAGGAAATAGCCAAATACCGCGCGGCGCGCGTCGTTTGGGCAAAAACGATGAAAGAGCGTTTCGGCGCTAAAAATCCGCGATCCTTACAGATGCGTTTTCACACGCAGACCGCCGGAGTTTCTTTGACCGTTCAGCAACCGCTCAACAACATCGCGCGCGTCGCGATTCAGGCTTTAGCCGGAGTTTTGGGCGGAACGCAAAGCTTGCACACCGATTCATTCGACGAAGCGCTGGCGTTGCCTTCCGACCATGCGGCTTTAATTGCTCTCAGAACACAGCAGATCATCGCCGAAGAAACCGGCGTCGTCAATACGGTCGATCCGCTCGGCGGCTCGTATTACATCGAAGCTCTGACGCAGAAAATGGTTGACGGCTGCATGGATTATTTCGACAAAATCGACGGTTTCGGCGGCATGGTCGAAGCGGTCGAAGCCGGTTTCCCGCAACGTGAAATTCAGGAATCGGCGTATCAATATCAAAAGGCGGTCGAGCGCAAAGAGCAGATCATCGTCGGCGTCAACAAATACGCGATGGACATCGAACTGCACAAAACCGACATCCTGCAAATCGACGAAAACGTCCGCGATCACCAGCTCGAACGTCTGCATTTAACAAAAACAAACCGCGACAGCGGCGCGGTCGCCAACGTTCTCGAAAAGCTCAAAAAGTCGGCGCAGGCAAACGAAAACCTGATGCCCGCAACGGTCGAAGCCGTCAAAGCCTATGCAACGGTCGAAGAAATCTGCACGGCTCTGCGCGACGTTTACGGCATTTATGAAGAACCGGCTTTTTAATTGGAACTTTTTTATATGTGTCGATACGCAATGACAATATATAAGCCCCATTTTGCTTGTTTTGAATGTCGCAAAACATTTAAAAGAAGATTGCTACGTGATATTAGGAAAGGTTACAAACTTGCAGTCGAAGCCAAATGTCCAGAATGCGGTAATTTAACGGCAGATATGGGGCTGGATTTTGAGTCGCCGCGGAAGGACGATCATAAATCCTGGGAACATACTAAAAATCTTTTTATGGTCGGCGTCACTTTTCATTCTTGCGGGTGCATCGGACCGGGCTATATTCCGAAATCATTTGAACAGCTTTTAGAGCTATTGATGAAGAAAAAGCAAACTTATATTGCTAATTTGCGATTTTGGCTGAATCGAAATGAAGCAAATAATAAAGCAGAAATGAAAAGTGAGATCGCCGCAACGGCAGACTTTAACGGGCAAATCCCTTCCCAGCTCAAGACGAAAAGAGGATACGTAAAACCGCAAGAAGCCGTCGATTTTTGGAATGAAAAACTATCTGCGCTGGATGATAAAATCCAGCATTTACATAAACAATCGAAACAAACAATCTCTAAATAAAAATGACGCCGAATTTTTTCCTGACGCAAGAAGATTTTCGCCGATGGCTCGAAGAAAATCACGAAAAAGAAACCGAGTTGATCGTCGCGTTTTATAACATCAAGTCGGGAAAACAGACGTTGACCTGGTCGGAAGCGGTTGATCAGGCGTTGTGTTTCGGGTGGATCGACGGCGTCCGGCGAAAGGTTGATGAGATCAGTTATTCGAACCGCTTTACGCCGCGCCGCGCGAATAGTAATTGGAGCGCAGTCAATATCAAAAAGATTGAAGATTTAACTGAAAAAGGTTTGATGAAACCTGCCGGATTCGCGGCGTTTGAGAAACGCAAGGACGAAAAATCTGCGGTTTACGCTTACGAAAAAGAGCAGAAACAGTTTTCCGGCGAGTTTGAAAAGCGCTTTCAAGGAAACGCAAAAGCTTGGGATTTTTTCGAAAAACAGGCAAACTGGTATAAAAAACAGATGGTCAACTGGGTTTTGACCGCGAAACAGGAAGCGACGCGCGAACGTCGGCTCGAAAAATTGATTGCCGAAAGCGAGAACGAAAAAAAATTGTAACCCGGTTCGAAATCAGCTTTGCACCAAAACTCGGAAAGCGAAGTGATTTTTAGGAATTAGCCACGAATTTACACGAATAGCTTTACAAAATTCGCGTTTATTCGTGTTCATTCGTGGCTAATCACTGTTTTTGTGTAAAGCTGTTCGAAATTATGAACGGCAAACCGCGCAGCGCCGAATTGAATCATAATTGATTGTGAGAGCCCGATTTATTCTCATAGTGTAAAAGGATTTTTTTTCGAAACCGATTTATAATTTTCGTATGTTGAAGCCGACCGAAATTGCCATTCCGATTTTTGCGCTCCTTATCGCGATCGAGACTTATCTGGCGGTGCGCAAAGAGGAGAATTTTGACCGCAAGGATATTTGGACAAATATCGCGCTCGGTTTCGGTTCGGCTGCGTGGGGCGGGCTTTTCGGGCTTTTAACGGCAATTTTTTACGATACGCTTTACGAAATTGCGCCGTATCAAATGCCCGTAAATACTTTGAATGGTTGGTGGGCGTGGGTGATTTTGCTTTTTGTTGACGATTTCGCGTATTACTGGTTTCACCGGATCAGCCACGAAGTCCGGTTTTTCTGGAATTTTCACGTCGTTCATCATTCGTCGAATCAATATAATCTGTCGGTTGCCGTGCGCCAAAGCTGGTTTTCAGGCATCGCGCACTGGATTTTTTATCTGCCCGCCGCGCTTCTCGGTTTTCCGCTCTGGGCGTTTGCGACGATGCACGGGTTTAACCTGATCTATCAATTCTGGATTCACACGAAAACCATCGAAAAAATGCCCGCGTGGTTCGAGTATATTTTCAATACGCCGTCGCATCACCGCGTTCACCACGGCGTCAATAATCCGTATCTTGATAAAAATTACGCCGGAATTTTCATCTTTTGGGACAGAATGTTCGGTTCGTTCGTCGAGGAAACCGAAAAAGTACGCTACGGGATTATCAAGCCGATCGAAAGCTATAACTGGTTCTGGATAAACACGCACGGCTGGGTCGAAACGTGGGAAGCAATGAGGATGAAAAAGACTTTTTACGGCAAATTGCGCTGCGTTTTCGGCGCGCCGGCGATGGATTTCGAAGAAAAAGTTCTGCTCACGACGAATATCAACAAACAAGTCTAAACTCTAACGGGCTGAAATTAATCCTTTATTAAGCCCGCAGGCTTGCTTGGCGGGTTTAATCGTTAATATACTGAATCAGTGATCGGTGGACAGTGTTCGGTGGTCAGTTTATTTTTTTCTTTCATTCATAATCTTTGTCGGTGGTCGGTGGACAGTGTTCGGTGGTCAGAAAAAAATAA
>JANOBZ010000029.1:0-19868 GCA_031411895.1 Acidobacteriota bacterium
GCTACTTCACAGCAGCCTAAAAAATCCGCGACTTCAACTGAGGTGCGTTTTTCACTTTTGAGCAACACCATCCGACAACGAGTCCGAAAGGCGTGATTTTTGCCGTTTTTGTAACCTTTTTCCAGTCCCGCTCGTTGCTCTCCATTCAATTCGACAATCTTTGTTTTCCCCATTTCAAAAAATAGTTTAGCCTATTTTTGTTGGGGTGCTTACTTTCCTCGGCTTTGCACAAAACCACCTAAAGCAAGGCAAAATCTTTTAATTTAGCCACGAAGAACACGAATAACACGAATAAATTACAAAAATTCGTGTTATTCGTGTTCTTCGTGGCTAAATTTTAGTTTTTGTGCAAAGCCGGTTTAACTCCTGATTTCTTCCAAAACCTTGCGCGCCGCTTCGATCGGGTTTTCGGCGTTGGTCGCGACGCGCAGGATGCCGTTCGGCGAAAAAGCCGAGCCTTCGTTAGTCGAAAGAATCTGCATCAGTTTTTCGGGCGCGACGTGCGCGTTTTCGCTCAGTTTGACGGCAAAACCGTTGTTCGTTTTATCGACCGAAACGATCTGCATCGCTTCCGCCAGTTTTCTGAGGCGCGCGTAATCGAAAAGATTGTTGACCGATGCGGGAATCTTGCCGTAACGGTCTTGAATCTCGGCGTAAATTTTCCGCAAAGCTTCTTCTGAATCAGCGGATGAGACGCGTTTGTAAGTCCTCAAACGCTGCGAAGTTTCGTTGATGTAATCCTGCGGAATCGAAACGTCAATGCCGAGATTGATCGAAACGCTGATCTCGTCTTCGACCGTTTCGCCCTTCAGTTCCTGAATCGTCCGTTCGAGCATTTTCGTGTAAAGATCGAAGCCGAGAGCGTCGAGTTGTCCGGATTGCTGACCGCCCAGAATATTGCCCGCGCCGCGCAGTTCTAAATCCAAAGCCGCGATTCTGAATCCGGCGCCGAGATCGGAAAATTCGCGAATTGCCGAAAGGCGGCGACGCGCGATCGGCGTTAATTCTAACTCCGACGGAATCAAAAGATAAGCGTAAGCGCGGCGGTTCGAGCGACCGACGCGACCGCGCAGCTGATAAAGCTGCGAAAGTCCGTAATTGTCGGCGCGATTGATGATGATCGTATTCGCGCGCGGAATGTCGATGCCGTTTTCGATGATCGTCGTCGCGACCAGAACATCGAATTTGTAAGCAACGAAATCCAGAACGGCTTGCTCCATTTCCTTTTCGTTCATCTGCCCGTGCGCGATGACTATTCTCGCGTTCGGCGCGATTTTTTTGACGTGCGCGGCGATCGTTTCGATAGTTTCGACGCGGTTGTGAATAAAGAAAACCTGCCCGCTGCGCGCCATTTCCAGTTCGATCGCCGACTTGATGACGCTTTCGGAAAACTGCACGACCTGCGTGTTGATCGCCAGCCGATCGCGCGGCGGCGTTTCGATCACAGACATATCGCGCATTCCCAAAAGCGACATATTCAGAGTGCGCGGAATCGGCGTCGCCGAGAGCGTCAAAACGTCAACTTTCTTTTTGAGCTGTTTAAGTTTTTCCTTGTGCGCGACGCCGAAACGCTGTTCTTCGTCAACGATGACAAGTCCGAGTTTCGGCATTTTGACGTCGTTCGAGAGGATGCGGTGCGTGCCGATCAGAATGTCGGTCTTGCCTTTTTCCGTCGATTCGACGACGAGTTTTTGTTCGCGCGTCGAACGAAACCGCGATAATAATTCGATCGAAACCGGAAACGCGGCGAAACGCTGTTTGAAGGTTTCAGAATGCTGGTAGGCAAGCACCGTTGTCGGCGTCAGAACGGCGACCTGTTTGCCGTCCATCACGGCTTTAAATGCGGCGCGCATCGCGACCTCGGTTTTGCCGTAGCCGACGTCGCCGACGACTAATCTATCCATCGGCACGCCCGCTTGCATATCGTCCTTCGTGTCGTCGATCGCGCGCGCCTGATCGGGCGTCAACGTGTACGGAAAAGCGTCTTCAAACTCCTTCTGCCACGGCGCGTCGGGCGAAAACGCGAAGCCCGCGACCATCTTTCGTTCAGCGTAAAGCCGCAAAAGCTCGTCCGCCATATCGCGCATCGCGCGTTTCGCTTTTGCCTTTGTTTTCTGCCAGCCCAAACCGCCGAGACGATCCAAAGTCGGCTGCGTCGCTTCGCCGCTTGAGTAGCGCGAAACCAGATCGAGACGTTCGACCGGCACGAAAAGCTTCGTATTGTCGGCGTAGATCAGGAGCATAAACTCGCGTTCCGCGCCCTGCGCCGAGATCGTCTGCAAGCCTTCGAAACGCCCGATGCCGTGATCGACGTGAACGACGTAATCGCCCTGTTTCAAATCGCGAAAATCCGAGATAAACGCGCCGAGATTGGTCTTCGGTCGAGTGTCTTTTGTCTTCGGTTTTTGATATTCAGCCTGCGTCGTTTCGCCGAAAATATCGTTTTCGGTCTGAACGATCAAATTTAAGGAAGGAATCTCGAAGCCGCTCGACAAATCGCCGACGAGCAAAGATTTCGGCGAAACCGTGACGTCGTAATCGCGCAGAATCTCGGTCAGGCGTTCCGCCAAACCGTGCGATTGCAAAACGAAAAGCGTTTGGTTTTTGGTCTTTGGTACTTGGCTTTCGATTGCCTGTTCGTCGTGAGATTTCAGGTTATTGGCAAAATCTCGTAAGTTGCCGTGAAATTTGCGCGTCGAACGCGAGCCGATATTAAGTTCAGATTCGATCTCAAGCGTCTGAAAAAGAAAAAGCGGCATATTGGATTTGGGATCGGGGAATTCGGATTGCGGATTTGTTTGTAATCCGAAATCCGAATTCCCCGATCCCAAATCCGATGGCATGTCGTTTTCAAATTCGAGACTTTCGCCCGTCGCACCGGCACTTTTGCCGAGCAGCCTAAGTTCCAAACGCTGTTTGTTTTCAAGCCTTTGGCGCAAATCCTCGCCGGTTAGAAACAACTCGGCGGGCGCGAGACCGATTTCGCCCGCCGTTGTGACTTCGCGAAAACGATTTTCGAGCGTTTCATAAAACGCGCCTAAGGATTGCTCGACGACCGACGGTTCGTCAATCACGAAAACGGCGTCCTTCAAATAGTCGAAAACCGTTGAATGGCGCGGTTTGACGAGCGGGATTAAAAATTCCCAACCCGAAAACGATTCGCCTTCCGACGCAAAATCCGTCCGGTCTTTAACGGCGCGCGCCTGTTTTTCGTCCGTGAATCTTTCGCGCGCGAAAAACGCCCAATCGTTGAAATCCGTGGATTTTGCCGCAAATTCGCGCATCGGAGCGATCGAGATTTCCTTTAATTGCCCGACGGAAAGCTGCGTTTCGGCGTCGAACTGGCGAATCGAATCAACCGTATCGCCGAAAAATTCGATCCGCACGGGCATTTCGGCAGCCGGCGACCAAACGTCTAAAATCCCGCCGCGCACCGAAAATTCGCCGATATTTTTGAGCGGTTCCTCGCGCACGTATCCGGCGGCAACGAGCTTTTCGATCAAATCTTCGGGCGGAAAATCTTCGTCCACTTTCAGAATCGCGCCTAAATCGAGCATTTCCTTCGGCGCGGGCGTTTTTGTAATCAGTGATTTTGCCGAAACGACGAGAAAATCAGGCGACGCGAAAGCCAGTTTCCAGAGCGTCAGAGCGCGCCGCTCCAAAGTTTCGGCGTGCGGCGAGATGCCCGAATAAATGTCGGTTTCGAACGACGGAAGCGCCTCGATTTTGGATTTTTGATTTCGGATTTTGGATTGGAAAAATTCCAGATCGCAGTCCCAATTTTCAAGTTCTTTGTTCGAATCGGCGACGATCACAAAGGTTTTTGCCGTGTGCGTTTTAAGATTCGACAGCACAAAGGCTTTTGAAGCGATCGAGGTCAGACCGCTCAGAGAGACGACGCGCGTTCCGCGACTGATTTCGTCGCGCAGACGTTTGATTTCGGTGGATTCTTCGGCGGCAATGGTCATTGTTGAAGTTTAAGAAAATTTAGCCGCGGATGCACGCGGATGCACGCGGATAAATCATAAAATAAAATCCGCGTAATCCGCGTTAATCTGCGGCTAAATTTCTATGGCAAAACCATAATTTTGCCTTCGCCGGAAATGACGGTTTCGCCGTGCTGATTTTCGCAGGTGGTTTCGATCGTGACGATCGGCTTGTCTTCGCGAATTTCTTTGACGACGGCTTTTGCCGTGACCGTATCGCCGATAAAAACCGGCGCGAGAAATTTCAGGTTCTGGCTTAGATAGACAATTTTCTGTTCGCTCAATTTATAGCCGAGAACCGCCGAAATAAACGACGCGCCGAGCATTCCGTGCGCGATGCGTTTGCCGAAACGCGTCGTCGCGGCAAATTCTTCGTCCAGATGAATCGGGTTGTAATCGCCCGAAACGTCGGCGAATTTGCGGATCACTTCGTCGGTTACTTCCCTTTCGATCGTAAAAGTATCACCAATTTTCAATGTCATATTTTTGATTGGAACGCCGTCATCTTGACGGCACAGATTGCGTGAGCAATCTAACGAACTACGATTTCATTCAACATCGGATTGGTTGTTATTCGATGTTGAATGACATGTAAACGTCGTTTGAACGCTTGATGAGCGTTCAGTGCCGTCAAGATGACGGCGTTCCGTTTTATTTGACTTTCGCACGAAAAACGCATCTTTTCAAATCTAATGATTGCCGAGTTTGCACCGCACGACTTATAATTTTCAATTCGTTAATCGTTAATCGTAAATCGTTAATTGTTTACCTTGATTGAACGGTTTCAATTAACCATTTACCATTAACAATTAACCATTAACGTAATTATGTCTATCGCAAACACAGAATCGCAAACTATCTTTGAAGCCGGAATTATCGAAGCCAACGACCAGACCGAGGTGCGCGTCGAGCATCTCAAACAGCTCGAAACATTAATCGGAAATTCATACCCGAACAAGTTCGAGCGTTCAAGCATCTCGGGCGCGGAAGATACGATTTCGAATATTCTCGCGTTCGAGCCGGTCAGAGAGCTTGCCGAAGAACTCGGCGCAAACCGGGTCGAAGGCGAAAAACCGGATCAGGATTTGAAAGCGCGTTTGAACGAAAAGCTAAAGGCATTCGGCAATGTCAGAATTTCCGGTCGGCTCGCGGTTCCGCCGCGCGTGATGGGCAAGGCGGCGTTCGTGCATCTTTCGGACGGCATCAATCGTTTGCAGATTTACGTGCGCAAACAGGACGCGCGCGTTTTGAGCAACGACACGCTGACCGCGATCGAAGGCGAAGACGCGGCGTGGGAAGCTTTCAAACTGCTCGATCACGGCGATTTTATCGGCGCGGAAGGCTTTTTGTTTTTGACCAACACGGGCGAGCTTTCGGTTCACGTCGAGACGTTTCAGTTTCTTTCGAAAGCCCTCCAGCCGATGCCCGACAAAATGCACGAGATCGGCGACGCGGAAATCAGCCGGCGTTATCGTTATGTCGATTTGATCGCGTCGAGCCTGCGCAATAAAACCGAGGATGAACTCGAAGAAGAAAAACGAACGGGCGTTAAAAAATTGACGACGCGCGAGGTTTTCGAGCGCCGCGCCAAACTGATCAGCGGAATGCGCCGGTTTCTTGACGACGCGGGCTATATCGAAGTCGAAACGCCGATGCTCACGCCGAAAGCGACCGGCGCGGCGGCGACGCCCTTTGAAACGCATCACAACGCGCTCGACATTCCGCTCTACGCGCGCATTGCGCCCGAGCTTTATTTGAAACGTTTGACCGTGGGAGGTTTTGAAAAAGTTTACGAGCTGAACCGAAACTTTCGCAACGAAGGTTTGTCGCACAAACACAATCCCGAATTCACGATGCTCGAATTCTACTGCGCCTATATGGACGTGAACGGCATGATGGATTTCGCCGAAGCGATGCTCAAAGAATCGGTCGAAAAAGCGACGGGCGGCAGTTTGCAGGTGAATTTCGACGGCAACGAAATTGATTTTTCAAATTTCAGAAGAATTACGATGAAGGAAGCAATTGCTGAGAATTTTCCAAATGAATGGAAAATGATTAGTGATAAAAAAATTGACGTTGCAACATTAGACGATGCCAGAACCGTTGCTAATTTAGTTGAATTCAATAAATCTTTTTGGTCAAAAGTTAAAGAGGAAGAAGGGCAGTTAAAAATTTCAGAATCAGTTACTGAAATTTGGAATAAGATTACTGAATCAGAAGAATCAGACGAGTTATCCGATTCTGTAGACGCAAGAAATATTGAACATTTATTTGAACATTTTGCTGAACATCGTTTAATTCAACCGACGTTCATCATCGATTACCCGAAATCAATCTCGCCGCTCTCGAAATCGTCTCCTGAGAATCCGCAGATCGCCGAGCGGTTCGAACTTTTTATCAACGGGATGGAAGTGGCGAACGGATTTTCGGAATTGAACGACCCGCAGGAACAGTTCGAGCGGTTTGCCGAGCAGCAGCGCGAGCGCGAATCGGGCGATGCGGAAGCGATGGTTTTGGACGAAGATTATATCCGCGCGTTGAGCTACGGAATGCCGCCGGCGGCAGGAATCGGCATCGGGATTGACCGACTGGTGATGCTTTTGACGAACCGCCATTCGATCCGCGACGTAATTCTGTTCCCGCATATGCGTCCTGTGACCAAAGCCGAAGAAAAGCGGCACGAAGACGAAACGCCGTCGGAAAGTTAAGTTTTTTGTGCATTGGTTGAGAAGCTTTGCGCACAGGTTAAAATGATTTGCGCACACGCGAAATCGGTTTGCGCATCGCTCAAATTGCTTTGCGCGTGAATTTATATTGATAAAATTGTTACAATTAGAATTTGTTAACAATTAAAATATTAAGAAAAGGGGTATTTAATATATGGAATTTAATGATACACAATCGCAACTGGAAGGAATCCGCGAGATTTTTGAAACCGCGCGGACGGAAGACGAATGGAACACGGAAGCGGATATGCTTTACAGCTATTTTTTCGTGGACACGGACGTTGATAAACTCGAAAAACTCGGGCTCGAACTTGAAAATCAGGGCTACGACTTTTTAGACATTTTCGAACTCGCCGACGAAAAAACCGACGAGTCGACGGGCGAATATCTGCTGCATATCGACAAGGTCGAAACGCACACGCCCGAATCGTTAGCCGAGAGAAACGTCGAATTTCAAACTCTCGCCAACAAACACGAGATCGGCTCATACGACGGCTGGGAATTCGGCGAAGTCGGCGGCGAAGACGAGGAAGAAGAAGCAGAGTAAATAACGCAAAACGGAAAGTGGAAAGTGGAAAATAATTTGTCTTAAATTTTCCACTTTCCACTTTCCGTTTTCCATTTATTCAGTGCAGTCGCCCAATTCGTTCATCTCGCAGACAAACAGGTGCGGCGCGATTTCCTTGGTTTGGCGGCGCACGTTGCGCCAGACGATCGAATTGCCGTAAGTTTCTTTTATCCAGCCGATTCGTTTGCGGTTTTTCCAGACAAATTCGTACGCCTCTTTTTCGTCCGCGCCTTTCAGGTGCTGGGCTTCGTGAAGCAGAATCGCGGCGCGTTCGGTGTCGTCCACCGGAATATTAAAAAAGTCCGGATAAACCGTCATTATCTCGAACGGAAAATTCGTCGCGGCATATGCGTTTTCCTCGCGCGTCGAAGCGTTGAGCCAATTATCCGTGCTGCGATACGCCGTGACGTAACGCAGAATGAAAACGTCGCGCTCGAAACCTTTGTTTTCGAGAATCAAAAGCGAACGCTCGACGGTTTTTCGCTCATCGTAAGCGAGCCGTTTCGCCGATACGAGCAAAGTCAGATAAAATCCGAGAAGCGCGATCAAAACCGCCGTCAAAACGCTGCCCGCGCGGATGAAAAGCTTCGATCTTAAAAAGGATTTCGGCGACGCGTCCGGATTCGGAGCGACGACTTCGACAAGGTCATTCCGGCACCGCAGACAGTTTGCGGCGTCTTCGAAATTGACGAGCTGGCAATTAGGACATTTCTTTTTCACTTTAAGGCGAGGGGAATCCGGCGTGTGAGCCTTATTTAAAAAACTGTCAAACCGCGCCGCTTTCCATAAAATTTTTATCGATAAAGAAACGCGCGCGCCGTTTTCGGCATCAAACTCAGGTTAGTTGCATAAATCACATAATCAACATAATATTTCCGAATGAGTTTTTTTCTTAGGAGTAAACAAATGAAACGTACGGGCTTCGCAATTTTTACGATTGCATTTTTATTTTTATCGAGCCTCTCGGCGTTTGCGCAGGAAAGCCAGCTGCGAGTGGTTGACGAAGTCGTTGCGCAGGTCAACGACGGCGTAATTACGCTCTCGCGCGTCAAACGCGAAATGGACGTGATTATCGAATCGCTCGTCGCCGAAGGCAAAACCCGCGAACAGGCGACCACCGAAACCAACGCTAAACAAGGCGAATTGATCGCCGGAATTATTAACGAAGAACTGCTTTTGCAGAAAGGCAAAGAGCTCGGCATCGAAGCCGACGCCGAAGCGGCGGTTAACCAGCGATTTGTCGAAATCATGCGCCAGCAGAACATGAAAACGCTCGACGCGCTCTATCAGGCGATGATCACGCAGGGTCTCGATCCGCAATCGGTGCGCGAAACCTGGCGGCGGCAGATTATCAAGGATTTGGTCATGCGCCGCGAAGTTGACGCAAGAGTTTACTGGGGCTGGTCGAGCAAGGAAATCAAAGCTTACTTTGAAAAACACAAGGATAAATTCACCAAACCCGAATCCCTAACGATCTCGGAAATTTTCCTGAGCTTTGCCGGACGCGACGAAAACGCCGTTCGCGATAAAGCCAAACTGCTCCTCAAACAGCTCCGCGAAGGCGGCGATTTCGCGAAGATCGCGATGGAAAATTCCGACCGACCGGACGCGAAAGACACGAAAGGCAGCGTCGGCGTCGTAACCGTTCCCGAACTGCGCCGCATTAACGAAAAATTCGTTCCGGTGCTCGCGGCAACCAAAGTCGGCGGCATCTCCGAACCGGTCGAAACGGTCGAAGGCATCGAAATCTTCCGCGTTGACGCCCGCCAGGACGCGAGCAAGGAATCTGTTTTCGACGAAGGCGAAGTGCGCAACGCGATGACGCTCGAAGTAATGGCTGAAGAACGCAAAAAATATCTCGTCAGCCTGCGCGGCGAATCGTACATCAAAATCAACGATACCTATCGCCCGCTCGTTTCGCCGCTTCTCTCGGCGGAAGTAAAACCGGCAGATAAGAAACCCTAATGTAAAACTGAAAACTGAAAATGGAAAATGATTTATTGTAGGTCATTTTCCATTTTCCGTTTTGCATTTTCCGTTTATAAAAATGCGTCTCGATTTATACTTAAAAGTTAGCCGACTGATTGCGCGCCGCTCGCTCGCGCAGGAGTTTTGCAATGCGGGATTGATAAAAATTAACGGCGCGGTCGCCAAATCTTCAAAAGAAGTAAAGACAGGCGACGAGATCGAAATCCGTCGGCGCAACCGCCTCACGCGCCTCAGAATCCTCGAAGTTCCCGCGCAAAAACAGGTCTCGAAACAGACGGCGTCAGACCTTTTCGAAATTCTCGGCGAAGAAATCCTCGACGACGACATTCTCTCGCCCGCCGCTTAAAATTCCAACTAATTACTCAAACTTGATGCTTTTTTTCGCGAGGCTGAAACCGAGCGCGAAAAGCAGCAGAACCTTGATCGAATCGGTCGCGATATAGACGATATGCAAGCCCGAATAAGGCGCGACGCTGCCCGCGATGACCTGGCGCGAACGCTCGTCGAGCAGCGGAAAAAGCACGAACGTCTGAATTATCAAAATAAGCGCGACGCCAGCAAAAGCGGCGCGCGGAAATCCGCCTTTCGGACGCGCGAAATAAAACGACAGGGCGAGCACGAGGCAGAGCGCGATCTCGATTTTATTGAGCGTGTGAAAAACAATCATTCCGATGCCTAAACCCAAAGGAATCGTAATATTCGGCGCGGTAAATTTGAGCGGCGCTTCCATAAACGAAATCGCCCCGACCGCGCCGAACCAGATGAAAGGAATCGCAATTTGTAAGACTCTGAAAAACATATTTTTAAAGTAAAAAGGCAAAAGTAAAAAGGCAAAAGTTCGGTTTACTTTTTACTTTTGCCTTTTTACTTTCGCGAAGCTTAAGCTTCGACCAATTCGTCCGCCGGAATTGCTTCGGATTTCTTTTTCGCGAAAATCAATCCGAGCGCAAACCAGACAAAGGCGACCGCGCCGACGGCGAAAATCGTATCGCCGAAAAGCCGCATCCAGCGTAAAAACTGCATCAGTTCGGTCTGCATAAATTCAGGGCTGCGCGCCGACCAGTAACCGTACGAAACCGATTGATAAGTTTGAAGAAGTCCGATCGGCAAAAGGCTGAACATAATTTCCATCATCATCCCGATATTGATCGTCCAGAAAGCGAACGCGATCAGTTTGTTGTTCCATTTCAGCTCCGGCTTCATCGCCCGCATACAGAACAGAAGCAGCCCGAGTCCGAGCGTGCCGTAAACTCCGTAAAGCGCGCCGTGCGCGTGAACGGCGGTCGTGTTCAAGCCCTGCATATAATAAAGCGCGATCGGCGGATTGATCATAAACCCGAAAATGCCCGCGCCGACCAGATTCCAGAACGCGACGGCGACGAAAAAGTAGATGATCCATTTATATTGTTCGAGCCATTTGCGCGCTTTCGAATGACGAATATTTTCGAGCGCTTCATAGCCGACGAAAACGAGCGGAACGATTTCGAGCGCCGAAAAGACCGAGCCGAACGCCAGTGCGACCGTCGGCGTTCCGGCAAAATAAAGGTGATGCAAAGTTCCGATAATGCCGCCGCTCAGGTAAATCGCGCCCGAAAGCAGCGAAGCGTAAGCCGCGTGTTCGGCGTTGATAACTCGAAGCCGCGCAAACAAAAACGCGATCACGACCGTTGCGAAAACTTCGAAAAATCCTTCGACCCAGAGATGCACGACCCACCAGCGCCAGTATTCGACGACCGTGATGTGCGAACGCATTCCCCAGAAAAGTCCGGGCGCGTAAAAAAGCGCGATGCCGGTGGTCGAAAGCAGATAGATCGCGATCAGCGATTTCCGGTTGTCGTTTTTCCGGAGCGCCGGAATCGCCGTCCGCGCGATCAAATACAGCCATAACAGGAGACCGACGAACAGCGCCGCCTGCCAGACTCTGCCGAGATCGACGTATTCATAGCCCTGATGACCGAACCAAAACCACAGATCGCCGTCGCCGAGCTTGTGCATGACGCTCATCCACTGCCCGCCCATCGAGCCGAGCACGACGACGAGCAGCGCGCCGAAAAGCACGTCAACGCCGAGTTTTTGATATTTCGGCTCGTAACCGCAGATATACGGCGCGATAAAAAGTCCGGCGGCGAGCCACGCGGTCGCGATCCAAAAAATTCCGAGCTGCGTATGCCACGTTCGCGACACGACATAAGGCAGGTAATCTGCCAAAGGAATGCCGTAAAATCCGCCGCCCTCGACGCCGTAGTGCGCCGTGATGATGCCCATTATGATCTGCAAAAGAAAAAGCAGCGAGACGACGAGAAAATATTTGACCGTCGCTTTTTGCGAAGGCGTCAATGTTTCGCCGATCAGCGGATCTTCGTCCGGCGTGTCGGGCGATTCCGTGTGCTTATGCCAGCCGGCGTAAAACCAGACCATCGCGCCGATGCCGGCGATCAGCAGAATGACGCTCACGCCCGTCCAGACGACCGCCGAATTCGTCGGCACGTTTGCAACGAGCGGCTCGGACGGAAAATTGCTTGTGTAGGAAATCGTATCGTTCGGACGATTGGCGGCTGATGCCCACGCCGTCCAGAAAAAAAACGCGTTCAACTCGCGCAGTTTGACGGGATTGCTCTGCGCGTTTTTCTGAATCGCGTATTCCTTGCTCCCGTTCGTAAAAATCTCCGCGTAATGTTTCAGATTTTCTTCGAAAGCGCGGGCGCGCAGCGGGTCGAGCGTGAGTGCTCCGGTCGCTTCGTCGTAAGTGTTCTGGCGAACCATATTCTGCAGCCTTTGGCGCATCGCAGCCTGCTGTTCGCTCGATAATGAACTGTAATTGGTTGAAAAATCTTTTTTCGCAAATTCGTCTAGAATAAACACGGCTTCGCGGTGCAGGTAATCCGCCGTCCAGTCGGGCGCGACGTAACTGCCGTGTCCCCAGATCGAACCGACCTGCATTCCGCCCATCGCCTGCCAGACGTTTTGCCCGTTCGAAACTTCGCCTTCCTTAAGCAAAACCGCGCCGTCGGTCGTCACGACCTGGCGCGGAATCGGCGGAGCCTGACGAAAGATTTCCGTCCCGACCCAGCCTAAAACGGCGAACGAAAATACAACAACGGCTGTAAACATTATCCAAAGTTTTTTCATTTTACTTTCCTCAAATATTTGTTCCAAGTATCTTTTTTGTGACTGAGTTTTGTTCGCCGCTTTCTAGTTTTTCAATCAATTAAAATGTTTTCATAACATTCTCGATTAGCGGAGTGGTCAGGGTTTGGCGAAGAAATATGATTTCAGTCATAAACAAAAAAGTTTTCGAGATTCGACTTTCAGGATTTACCGAGAATCCGAACATGTTTTTACAAAAACCGTTCCAGCAATTGCTCGAAACGATTTAAGAGTTAAAAACAAAAGACTTAGGTACAAAAATTTTGTTTTTTTCACGCTTTGCCAATGACCGTCGTCCGGGGATTTTTTCGCAGAGCGCCGAGACGTGCGAAATATTACGCAGTATGGTTCGAAACATATTGAAAAGCAAAATGCGGCTTTGTTGCAAAAACCGCTTTTACTATTTAACGGCGACGTCGGCTGACAATTAGAAAAAAAGACGGTCGAAAATAACGTTTTTTTCTTAAACCCTACGCATTTGAATTTCCCCGAAAAATTTCTTTATCGGTCAGTCCCGCGCCAATCAACAATTTGAAACAGTTTGGGCAAACTTCTACTTTTATTTGATTGCTTAGAGGCAACGGCTTATCGCACCAATAACAGGTTAAAACAACTTGCTTATCTGTATGTTCTTCAGAATCCACAAGATTAGCTTAGAGTTATTAAAAACCGCTGTCGGTGCGTTAACGCACACTGAGTTTCGGGCAAATCCCACTTTTGAGACCGATCTTAAGTGCTAATGATTCAGAACGGCGAAAAAGCGACTCTTGCAACAAATCCGCAAAGGTTTAAAAGGCAATAACATAGCTGACACACCCGCGAAGTAGAAATTCGCGCTGAAAGCGCATCGAGAAAGTAGCCGGACGTGAAACGTCGGTAATTTGCTTTCTTCCGGCTTTCAAGTTGAGTAAAACATATTAATGCCAGACTTTATTTGCCTCTCCCGATTCTTCGGCGCGAAAATCTTTGAAGGTTTTCGCCCCGCTTTTTTATTTTTTATCGGAACTTGCGGGCAGCAGAAAAAGTCCGAGCAGATAAATGGCGACCGTGAAAAATTGAATATATCCGGTTCCGGCGGAAAAGCGCGGCAAATCTAAAAAATATGTGAAAACTTCCTTCGACGTATTCTGCAAAATTCCCTGTAGCCAGCCTTCCGACGCGGGCGCGGTCAAATTCGCGAGAATCAGATATTTGACGACAAACGCCAGACCGAACAGCGCGCCGAGGCTGCGCAGGAGTTTTTTGACGTCGAAATCGGCGAACAGATTATTCCAGAGCGTCCAGAAAAAGCAGAACGCAAAAATCCAGAACGGCAAGCCCTGTTCGGGCAGAAGGGCGTTAAAAATCTGTGCCGAAGCCGCGAAAAGCGTGACGAGAACCGCGCCGTTCGCAACGTTTTTGAGCGCCGTAAAATCTTCTGAAAACCAGCCTTCGACCTGTATTAAACCGGCGCGAAAAAACAAAACCATCAAAATCGCCGCCGAGATCAAACAAAACAGCGCCGGTCGCCAGAAAATGACTCCGCCCTTGTCAGCCGACGCAATGCGCAAGCCCCCGAGCAGCGTCACGGTCAGAAAAACGAACGGCAAAAGCAGATAAATTTTCTGATTTGGGATTTGGGATTTCGGATTGTGGATTTCGATTTCGACCTTCGGACCGATTCGCTTTTTCGCGGGAATAATCGTTTCGTCGTCGTCGTATTTGGCGATCTTGCTTTTTTTGTGAACGATCGTCTCTTCTTCCGTGACGTTGACGACCATCGGCGGCGATTCGACTATTTCGCCCTCGATGACCGGCAAAAAATTGATCTCCTTATCTGTTTCTCGACGTTTTTCTTCTTCGGTCATCATTTTCTTTCGCGCGTCAGCCGGAAAGGATTAAAATCTTCGGCGGTCGTGCGCAAACCTTCTTCGAACTCGTTTTTCAACTCGGCAGGCGTTTTCATCTGCAAATCAGCGTCGGCGGATTTGAAATTCTTGTCAATCGCGACGACGCGATTGACTTGTTCCAAACCTTTCTTAAAAAGCTCGTCGTCGTTATAAACCTTGCCGAAACCCTGCCGGTAAAAGCTGTAGGCGATATAAAACTGCACGTTCGCGTCGCGCCGTTCGGGGTCGGAGTTTTCCAAAAACTGCCGCGCGGCAACGAAATTATCGGCGCGAAAAGCCTTCAAACCGTCATCGAATTTCGCCCGGTCAATCTCGTACGTGCCGGTAATGACCTGCGCCTGCGTCGTCGTGCTTTCGATCGTTTCTTTGGCTTTAACGGAAAATTCCTCAAGATTTTTCGGCTCCGCCCAGTAAAGCCACGCGATGAAAAATCCGTAAACGACGGTCAAAAAGATGCCTAAAACTTGGATATACTTTTCCTTCATTGATATAATTTGCTCGCCGAATAGAAGTTTGTAAGATGAGGTTCACGATGTCAAACAAAATCGCCGCGCTTTGTTTAGTTTCGCTTTTCTGGCTTGCGGGTTGCACCAAAGCGCAGACGAACGCGACGCCGACTCCGCCGCAAATTCCGGTCGCGTCGAAACTGGAAGACGTGGCGAAAATCGAGAATCCGGGCAAAGTCGTGCACGTATTGGTCGCGCTCTGCGATAACGAAAATCAGGGAATCGTGCCGGTTCCGGCATTTTTGGGTAACGGCGAAGACACGCAGAAGAATCTCTACTGGGGCGCGAAGTTCGGCGTCAAAACTTTTTTCTCGAAATCGGCAAACTGGCAGAAGATCGCCGAAATCGTGAATCCGAAGGACAATGTTCTGCAAAGAATCGTTTTCAAACACCGGCGCGAAAACGTCTATCTCGTCGCCGACGCCTATCGCGGAAGCAAAATGCGCGAAACGATTGACGATTTCTTTGCTGCCGTCGCGGGCGCGCGGCGCGAAAACGTCGCAATCGGCAATCTGACTCTGCAAATCTCGGGCAGCGCCGATCTCGTCGCGTTTGTCGGGCACAACGGATTGATGGATTTCGAGCTTGAAAACCAGCCCCTAAAACGGGACGACGCGCGGCGCGACGCGGTGATTTTAGCCTGCGCGAGCCGCAATTATTTTAGCGCGCCGCTCAAAAAAACTTCCGCCGCGCCGCTTCTCTGGACATCAAACCTGATGGCGCCCGAAGCGTATATTCTGCACGACGCGCTCGAAGGCTGGACGCGCGGCGAAACAAGCGAGCAAGTCCGCGATCGCGCCGCAGCGGCATATGCCAAATATCAAAAAATCAGTTTACGCGCGGCGCGAAATTTATTGGTGACAGGATGGTAAATTTATGAAATTATTCGGTAAAATCTTTGTTTCGTTCTTTTTAGTCGTAATTTTTTCGCTCGCGGCAAACGCGCAGAAGGAATGGCTCGGCGGCTATGTTTTTGACGAGGACGCCGGCAAAACTGCGGGCGGCACGGCGATTTTTATCTCCCATCAGATTGACGTCGTCGAATCGGACGACGGAATGATCGCGACGATCCAAAGCAACGGCTATCAAACGTCGCGCGATCTCGTCTGCACGACGAAGATCGAAGGCGCGAAACTTCTGTTTTATTTCGACAGCTACGGCGAAAACAATATTTTCGAGCCTTACGAAAAAGGCGATCTGCTTTTCACCTTGGAGCGCAAAACCGTCAAAGGCAAAGCCGAAATTCTCACATACTGGGGCAAATATCAGCCCGTCGCGCCGAAAAACGAAAAAACCGGAAAGGTTTATTTTATAAAAAACAAAGAAAATTAATGAAGAAAAACATTCATCACATTATTTTGAGCCTCATTCTGCTGCTCATCGCTCAAATTTCCGCCTTCTCACAAAACACCGCTAAATGGGTCAGAATTCAAAGCGACAACAACGAATTTTCGATCGAGGTTCCGAACAACGAGGCTTCCGCCTATTTCTACGACAAAGAAGGATTTTACCTCAACGATTCCCCGATGGGACCTTATAATTTCAAGGACGTGCAAATGCTTCACGCGGCGCTCGACAAAACTTATATGAGCGTCGAAATCTTCAGAATGCAGAATCCGAAAGGTTATCTGGACGAACTCACACTGCGGAAAAACTTAGCATATTCAAAAATAAAAACCGACCGGAAAGATTTTAACGTGCAGAAGGCGGAGTTTGACCGAAGCTACGAGAGAGTTAGAAAACTAACCGAAAACATAAATTTCGAAATAAGATATATTTCTTCCAAAACTCATTTCTATATCGTTACTGTCTGGAACAAAGGGAAAAGCAATCCGGTTTCCGAGCGATTTCTTTCCTCGATTCGTCTCGGCGCGCCGCAATCCGCCGCGCCGGACGAGAAAATTCTTAAAATTTCCGCCTTGAAACCGATTACCATTGACCAAATCGGCGGGCAGCTTTCAAAAGCGGAAGCCGATTCCCTACCCGACAGCCCGAAACTCGAAATCGGGGCGGCGGGCGAGCTTTTCATTTTGCATGTTCCGCCGGCAGGCACGAATTTCGCGAATCCGAATATGCGCGCAAAAGGCGTTATCCGCTTAAAAGCGACGTATTCGAAAGAAGGAAGAGTCTCGAAGATTCTGCTCGTTTCGGGTTTGTCCGGCGGATTAAACCGGCTCGCGTTCTTTGCGGTTCTGCGCACAATATTTCTTCCGGCGGAAGAAAACGGCGAACCGAAAACAATTGAAATAGTCTTCACTTATGATTATACGCATACGATCTGAAGGTTTATGAAGCATTTGATTTTTCGGTCAGGCGGCGCGGTAATTTCGCCGGTTGATCTAACTGCGCACCGCAAAAGTTTTAACGATCTTCCGAGCAGCGCCGTTTCCGAGGCAAGGTAGCTTTCGATGATATTCAAACGCCCGAAAATAAAAAGAAGCCTCCGCGTTCTTGTGATTTTTTTTGTTTTTGAATTCTCGGTTTTCGGACAACCCGATCTAATAATTTTAAATGCCGACGTTCGGACGATTGACCGCGCAAAGCCGCGCGCCGAAGCGCTCGCCGTGACCGGAAACAGGATTTCGGCGGTCGGTACGAATCAGGAGATCCGCGCTTTAATTAGAGAAAATTCAACGGTAATTGACGCCGGCGGAAAACTTCTGCTGCCGGGTTTCAACGACGCGCACGTTCATTTTATGGGCATGGGAAACCAGTTTTTTTCGGTAGATTTGCGCAGCGTGAAAACGCCGCAGGAAATGGTCGAAAAGCTAAAATTTCACGCGCGCTTTGTGCCGAAGGGATTCTGGATTCTAGGCAGCGGCTGGAACAACGCGAATTGGACGCTCGATACTCTGCCGACGAAAGATTTAATTGATTCCGCCGCGCCCGAGAATCCGGTTTTTCTTTACCACGCAAACGCTAAAATTGCATTGGTCAACAGCGCGGCGCTCAAATTGGCGAAAATCGATAAAACCGTCGATGCGCAATCGAACGGCGACATTGAACGCGACGCACAGGGTGAGCCGACCGGAATTTTGCGCGATTCCGTGATGAACCGCCTCCGCCGGATAGTGCCGCAATTTGCGACCGACAATAAAGCGGCGGTCGCCGAAACCGCGAGCAGATACGCCGCCGCGTTCGGCGTGACGAGCGTGCAGGATATGTCGGCTGACGATTACGCGGAAATTTATCGGGAGCTTGAAAAACAGGGCAAATTAAAAACGCGCGTTTACGACTGCACGGCGCTTTCCGGCTGGCAAACGCGCACGAAAACCGCCGTCAAAACCGACGGCGGCGCGATCGTGCGCCGTGGCTGTCTGAAAGGCTTTACCGAAAGCGACGAAGATTCTGCCGCGCTTTTCGAGGAAATTTCAGCCGCCGATAAAGCCGGGTTTCAGGTGATGATTCACGCGATCGGCGCGCGATCGAACGGTCAGGTTCTGTCGGTTTTCGAGCGCGTCGTCAAAAATAACGGCAGGCGCGACCGGCGTTTTCGCATCGAACACGCGCACGGATTTAGTCCGGCGGACGGCAGAAGGTTTGCCGTTTCGGGAATTATCGCTTCGGTTCAGCCGTTTTTGTTCAGCGACCGTGAGGGCGGAAGTTTCGATCCGCTTCGAAATTTGTCGGATCAAAAAACGACGTTCGCTTTCGGTTCCGACGCTTCGATGATTCCGGTCAACCCGCTTTCCGGCATCGCGGCGGCGGTCAATACGAATGATCCACGCCAGCGGCTGTCGGTCGAAGAAGCCGTTCGCGCTTATACGCTCGGCTCGGCGTATGCGGAATTTCAGGAAAACGAAAAAGGCTCGATCAATCCTGGGAAGCTTGCGGATTTCGTGATTTTATCGGACGATATTTTTACGATTCCGCCGGACAAAATCAGCCGGACGACGATTCTGACAACCGTGATGAACGGCAAGATCGTCTACCGCGCCGAATAAGAAGTTATAAATTTATGAAACACGGTTCGATACTCTCGATTCTTTTTTTATTATTCGCTTTTACGCCGCTTTTCGCGCAGGAAATCAATGTTTCGACCGCGAAATGGAACCGCATCGAAAGCGACGACAAAGATTTTTCGGTCGCCTTTCCGCCAAACGCTCTGATTGATGCCGAAGATCGGCAATATGGACAGAAGCTGCGCATTGTCGCCTTTCAAAACGGGGTCGAACTCGAAATACGGATTATTAAGGATCCGACCGCCAAAGACCGCCTGCAAAATATTCAGCCCGCCAACGGCGGCAAGGTCAGTACTTACAAATTCGGTGATTTTTCAATCCTTCAATCCGAATCGATTTCGCCGCTTAAGAAATTTGACGGCACATTTTGGATACTCAAAAAAAATACTTTATATAATCTTAAAATAACCGCGCCGACCGGACAGGAATTAGAAGTTTTACGTTTTTTATATTCGGTAAAACTACAGGACAAGCCGCTTTTCGTGCAAAAGGAAAAAATTGATTATCCCGAAGAAAAGATTGATGTCGGCGCGCTTAAAACAAGTCCCGAAATAAGCGAGGCATTTAATCGAAAAATTGAAAAAAGTAAAATTAACGTTACCTATGAAGTCGCGTCGGAAGATTTGAACAACGCGCAAATCCCGGGCATGACGCGTAAAGTCGTGATCGTTGACCGCCCGTACCCGGATTTAGGGGCGAGCTTTCGAAACGGCGTCAACGGAAAGTTTTCCGTCAAGCTTAAAATAAATTTTCGCGCAAACGGGCAAATCGGCGACATCGCGGTTTTGTCGGTCGAAAACAAGGATTTTTCGAAAGCCTGCGTCGAAGCGGCGCGCAAGATTCGTTTCGTGCCGGCGCAGATCAACGGGAAAAACGCTGATTCGGTCGAGATAGTTGATTACACGGTGCAGATTTTTTCGTTTCCCGGCACATTTATCAGACGGTAATAAAACTAAGCTCGACTTTATCCAATTCAGGAAACGAAGCACAAAGTATCGGTCAAACATTCCAGATATTGGCGCGGTATTTTTATCATCTCGACCTCCGCACCTGTTGTTTGAAAACTTTGCCACTCCCATATTTGTTGCCTTACAC
>JANOBZ010000030.1:0-69167 GCA_031411895.1 Acidobacteriota bacterium
CGCCTTTGCGTCTTTGCGGGAGAAGAAAATTTCCCGCAAAGACGCAAAGGCGCTAAGCAATAAAGAAAGCCATTATTATTGAGTAATTGATTTAATCCGCGCTGGTGCGCGTTTATCCGCGGCTAAAATTTTAATGCTTACGTTTTCGCCCGCCATTCGTCGCGCGTGATGACGTATCTGACCGCCGCGCGCTCTTCGCCGTAGCTTATTCCGCGCAGCCGGTTAAAAAGATTCAAAACGGGACGCGTCGCCATCCCGATTTTCTCCATCACGCGGATTGACGCAAAATTGTCGGCGAAACAGTCGGCGAAGATTTCCTTGACCGCGCCGATCTCGAAACCGATATAAAGCAGCGCTCGCGCCGCCTCGGTCGCAAAGCCTCTGCCCCAGAACCGGCTCCCGTAATGCCACCCGACATTCGTTTCGATCGAGCCGCGCCGCACTTCGGTAATATTGCAGGTCCCGATCAAATCGCCACCCGATTTCAACACGACCGCCAAAGCATAAAACTCGCGCCGCCGAAACCGCGACTCGGAAATCGCCTTCTCCAGATAATTCCGGTTATAAAGCTCGTTTGCCTGATAAGAAAGAATCCCGCGCTGCGCCTCAGGCTCGCGCGCCTGCGCAAGCAGCGTCCGCAAATCCGCCTCGCGCACATCGCGCAATATCAAGCGCTCGGTTTCTATCTGAAAACTCATTACGCTTCATTATATGCAAAAGAGCAGATACGTCTATGTTCATTGAATCGCGCGGAACGCGTATGGATCTGCGCCCGTTTACTGGCGCGGCTCGCAAACGGATGAAAACGAAAAAAGCGCGAACCGTAATTCGCGCTTTCGGGGGGGAACAGATTTACTGTTTAGTCTGTCTCCTTGTCTAAAAAAAAAATAGTGCAGTCGAAATGATTTGCACGGTTAGTTTTTGCTAACAAATATTTCGACGGCAAAAATGAGTTTTTTTGCCATTCGCGAAATTAGAAAAAAATTAACGAAAGGCGCAAAGCCGCAAAGAAAATCTTATTGTTTTTCAAATGCTGTCGGTTGAAACTTCATTAAAGTTTGCGTCTTGGCGTCTCTGCGCCTTTGCGTTCAAACAATTCTTCTCCGCTGCGCGCAAAGAAAAAAGGCTCGCCGCAATGGACAAGCCTTTTTTCCGCTTTGAGGAGCTAACAAAATGAAAATCTCTGCGTTTCGCTATTTAGTAAGTCGTCGCCGTTGACGACGAACTGTTATCCATCGAGTCGCGCAGCATTTTGACCTTATCGTGTGCCGCTTGAACCGCCGAATATTGCGTCTGAACGATTGACGAAGCGTTTGCCGGAAGATTGCTTTCGAGCGCGGTTTTGTAAGCGTTTTTTGCCACGTCTTCGCCGCGTTCGCATTCGTTCAAGATCGCCTGATCGTCCTGACCGGTGATCGCCGATTTGATGTTGATCCAGCCGCGATGCAGTGCGCCCACCGTGCTCGAAGTGGTTTCCGGGTCGCCGCCGAGTTCGCGAACCAAGCCTTGAAGCTCGCCCGCAAACTGCGCGCGCTGCTGACCGAATTCATAGAAAACGGTTTTTAACTGCGAATCCTGCACCCCTGCTGCCGCCTGCTGAAAACCTTCCTGCCCGTCCTTACATGTTTCGATCAAATTATTAATCGTCGAAACGACATCGTCGTTCGAGATTGATTCCGTCGTATTTCCGTATTCGTTGTTCATTGTAAAACTAACCTCCCTGGTCTGATAAAAAAATTACGTTCAATAACGTTATAAAATAAAATATAACAATCCGTGTGCCAGACGGTTTCAGCCCGCATTGACGGCGTTTTTACAAAATTCGCCGCTCGCTCGGGTGAAGCGTATCGAAACACGTTTGTATCAAATTATTGCGCTGCCGATTTGCGTCGGTTATGAACGCCCTCGGCAAATTCTTCGATGATCTTCTCGTTAAAAGCCGGAATGTCGTCGGGCTTGCGGCTCGTCACCAGACCGTTGTCGGTCACGACTTCCTCGTCAACCCATTTCGCGCCCGCGTTTTCGAGATCGGTTCGCAAACTTGCCCACGACGTGACGGTTTTACCCTTGACGACGTCCGCTTCGATCAGCGTCCACGCCGCGTGGCAGATCGCGCCGACCGGTTTGCCGGCGTCGAAAAACGCTTTGATAAAGCCGACCGCTTTTTCGTTCATTCGCAATTTGTCGGGATTCATCACGCCGCCCGGCAATTGCAGAGCGTCGAAATCGTCGGCGTTCGCTTCGTCAACCGTTAAGTCAACTTCAACGCTCGCGCCCCAGTTCGTATGATTCCAGCCCTTGATCTCGCCCGTTTGAAGCGAAACGATCGAAACCTGCGCGCCCGCTTCTTCCAAAGCCTTTTTCGGCTCGAAAAGCTCGCTTTGCTCGAATCCGTCGGTCGCCAGAATCGCAACTCTTACTCCGTCTAATTTATTGTTCATAAAACCTCCAGTAATCGAAACGGCAAAAGACTGTCTGAAAGTAGTTCGTTTCCGCCGTTTGAATGGAAGTCAAAACAACTTATATGCCATAATAAAAAATCGCTCAAAATTTAAGCTCAATTTATGAAATCCGACGACGATTGAATCTATTTAGCAATAAGCGTAAATCTTGCAAATCACGCCGCAGCCTGTTTCAAGGGTTGGGGCATTAATTTTGGTGATAAAAGGTAAATGAGTATCGAACCGACCGACAAAGTGCTTGAAAAAATCGCCGACGAAAACGGTCTGGCGATCATTGTCGTGGACGAAACGGCAGCGGTCGCAAAAGCCAATAACAATTCGATCTGCGAGCATTTATATTCCTCAGAAGAATTCGCACCGCGCTGCGCCGAATTTTGCGGGCGCGCCTTCGAAATGGCGGCAAATGCCGGAAAACCCGTCGCGTATCAATGCCATGCGGGACTTGATTGCCTCGCCGTTCCGCTGCTCAAAACCGAAAAGCCTTTAGCCGCAATCGTCGGCAGGATTTTTTCGAGCGGCGAGAAGTTCGAGCAGGCGACCGAAAGAGCTTTTGAAGGCGACTGGCAGCAATTTCCGCAAGCCGGATTTTTTGAAAACGTGCTCATTAACAGTTCGGCGAAAGCTTTGGAGAAAGCGGCGCGGCGCGTCGAGAATCTCGGCGACGCGGTTTTGGCAGAGGAGAAGAAGAGAAAAGGAGCGGAGGAGCGGAGGAGTGAAGGAGTCGGGGAGAAAGCGGTTTCGCCGGAGATAAACGACGACGCAACGCGCACGGAAAACAACAGGCAATCGTCAGCCGTTGATGCGCAGATCGGCGACGATGCCGAAGAAGTTGCGGCGTGGCGTTCTTTGTTCGGCTCTATCTTCGAGCTGGGTTATCACGAAGCGTGTTTTTCGATCATCAGATTTTTGGCGCGGCGTTACGCGCTCGACTCGATGGCGTGGCTCGAACGGCGCGAGAATCGTTTCGAAAGCCTTCTCGCGACAGGCACGCTCGACGGTCGGCAGTTTAGAATCAATCTTCCGGCAAACGACAAATTATTGTTCGACGCGCTCGAAAAAGAACTCGCGCTCGATCTGCGCGAACGCGGCGACGGAAACGAAGTTCCGACGGTTTCGCTTTTTCCGGTTGCGGTCGGCAGCGAAGTGCAAAGCGCGCTGGTCATCGCCGACGATCTTCAGGAATCGGCGCTCAAGCGGCGAATTGCGAGATTTTGCAAGACGGTTGCCGCGCCGCTCGAAATTCTGCGGCTGCGCGAAGAAATCCGGCGTCGCTCGTGGTTCGCGGATTCGGTCAGAAAGTTTAACGCGAGTCTCGCAAATCTGGACGCCGAGGATTTCTGGGCGCATCTGACGCGCGTTTCCGCCGAATTGATGCAGGCGGAACGCAGTTCTTTGCTGATCTTCGATGAAAAGAACGATTCTTTAACCGTCAAAGCGGCAATCGGCGCAACCGCCGAACGGATCACGAACAAAAGCGAAAAAATCGGCGAGCGCGTGGCGCGGATCGTCTTAAATAACGGCAGACCGGTGATCGTCCGCGACGTCGGCAAGATCGGTTTGCCCGCCGCGCCCGAGGATTGGAAATACAAATCGAATTCATTTATCAGCTACCCGTTTACACTCGGCAATCGCCGCGTCGGGATTTTGAACGTGACCGATAAAGCCGACGGCGGTTTTTACGGTGAAGCGGATCTGGAACTTTTGAACGCGATCGCGCCGCAGGTCGCAATTTTGATTGACCGCGCCGATATAAAGAGTAAAGCGGGCGCGCTCGAACAGCTTTCGGTCACCGACAGCTTGACGGGTTTACTCAATCGCCGCTATCTCGAAGAACGTCTATCGGAAGAAATCAAGCGCTCGAACCGCTACGGCTATCCGATGAGTTTTATGATGATTGACGTTGATAATTTCAAGTCGTACAACGACGCATTCGGGCACAATCCGGGCGATACGGTTCTGAAAATGGTTGCCAGATGCTTTCGCGAAACGCTGCGCGGCGCTGACATCGCGGCGCGTTACGGCGGCGAAGAGTTTTCGATTCTGCTGCCGCAGACCACTTCGTCGGAAGCCGAAACCATCGCCGAACGCGTGCGCGAACATATCGCCGCGACCAAATTCCCGAATCGCCGCATCACGGTCAGCATCGGAATAGCGAGTTGCTGTCTTAATTTAAACTCGGCGCGCGAATTGATCGTCGCCGCTGACAAGGCGCTTTACGAAGCCAAGGGAAAAGGCAGAAACACGGTGCAGGTTTACGAAAACTTACAGGTAAGAAAAAATATAACCACAGACACACAGATGCACAGGGAAAGATAGTGGAAAACGGAAAATGGAAAACGAAAAATATAAGAATTAAAATTTTCCATTTTCCATTCCAATGTGTTTCTGCGGTAAAAAGCTATGATTGATTTACAGCGCGAAAAAATTTTATCAAACCTCGAAGCGGAAGATTTTATCGGCAGAAGCAATGAGCTCGACGCGCTTTTGCGCCGCGCGCGCGCCGACGATAAATCACGCGGGCTAATGGTTTCAGGCGCGCCTCTGCTCGGCGTTTCCGAGCTTTTGCGGCAGACTTACGACCGGCTTTTCGGCGAGCAGGAGGGGGGCGAAACGATCCCGTTTTATTTCGCGCTTCGAAAATCGGACAAAACCGCGCGCCATGCAGCCGCCAGATTCTTGGAGCAGTTTTTACAGCAGACGGTCGCATATCGCCGCAACGACCGCAAAATTCTCGCCGCCGCGCCCGATGTCAGCGAACTTGCCGAGATCGCGCCGCCCGCCGACGGCTACTGGATTGACCGGCTGGTTGAAACGTGCGGCAGCGAAAACCGTCCGAACAACGACGCGGCATTTGTCCGCAATTGTCTGAGCGCGCCGCTTCGTGCGCTCGCCAACGGCGTACGGGTTTTCGTGATGCTCGACGATTTGCACGAAGCCGCGAATCTCTCGGGCGAGATCGATTTTATCGTGGAATTGAACGAGATTTTTTCGCGTTTTCAGGCGCCGTTCGTGTTTGCCGGACGCCGCCGCTTTCTATCGGGCGAAGTGGTTGCGCGCGATTTTGAACAGCTCGAAATTAAAGCGCTCTCGTTTACCGACGCCGGATTTCTGGCGGAAAACCTCGCCGCCGCTCATGATGTCAAAATCAACGATCAGACACGCGATTTGCTCGCCGTTCAGTTTGACGGAAATCCTTTGTTTATCAAGATCATGCTGCAATCGGCAAGCGAGAAAAAAATGGCGCTCGACAGTTTTCAAAAAGTCGAGCAGATTTACACCGATCAGATTTTCGGCGGCAGGATGAGCCGTATTTTCGACGCCTGCTTTGACGAAATTGCCCGAGAGACCGAAACGCAGAAACAGCTTTTGAGCCTTCTGTTCGACGCGCAGAACAACGAATATGAAAAAACGCATGTCGAAACCTGGCAGTCGCGCACGAATTTGCAGGACACGGAATTTTTTCGCGCGATGCGGCTTTTGAACACGGACGAAATCATTCGTCTGACCTCGAATCTGGTCGAAACGATGCGCGAAAACGTGGTTTTGAACGATTATGTCGCGGCGCGTTTCCGGCTCGAAATCGTTTTGCAGAACCGCGCGCTAACCGTCGGCGAGACGCTTTCCGAATTCGTCAAGCGCGCGCCGCGCCTGATGGCGGAATTTTACCGCAAAAATTCGGCGATCGGCTTGCGCGAGATTTTGGGCGTTTTCGATTGTCAGGAAATTCCCGTCGGACTGCTCGATTATTCGCGCTTTAAGGATAAACTGAAGGGCGCGCCCGACGCCGAAATTCTCAAAACGCTCAAAAGTGAAACGGAAAAAATCACTTTGCCGCAGATTGTTTATACAGCGCACACTGTTTCGTTTTACCCGCAGTTTGCGCAGGTTACCGAGCGCGAACGATCGGCGGTCGCGCTCGGGTTTATCAAATCGAGCTACACGGACGAAGACGAAACCGTCTGGATCGCCGCCGAGATCGATTCAAAACTCGAAGCGAAAAAAGAACTTACGGAATTCTGGTGCGATCGTCTGGAAATGGTCGCGCTGATGTGCAATTTTCCGAATTATAAAATCTGGCTCGTCGCGCCCGAAGGTTTCGCGCCCGAGGCGATCGCCGTTTTGCAGAGTCGCGGTGCGTCCGGTTCGAGCAAAAAACAAATCGAACTGCTCGTCGAATTTCTCGGCGCGAAAGAAGTTTTAGGCGAAAAGATCAAGGCGAACGAATACGAAATAATCGTGCCGATGGGCGAAGATACGGAATTGATCGCCGCGCAGACGGTCGAAGAAATCGCCAAACGCCATCATTTTGCGCCGAAAGCGATCAACCAGATCAAAACGGCGCTCGTCGAAGCCTGTATCAACGCCTCGGAGCACGGCAACAGTCCCGACCGCAAAATCTACCAGAAATTCATGATCGAAAACGATAAGATCGTCATCACCATTTCGAATCGCGGTCTGCGCTTAACGGACAAAAACGCGCACGAGATCGAACCGCCCGAAGGACGTCGCGGCTGGGGCTTGAAATTGATGAAAAACCTGATGGACGAAGTCAAATTTGAGCAGGTTGACGACGGCACACGCATTTCGATGACGAAATATCTGAAAAAATAGTTGACTTTTTGCGGTTAAAGCTTTACTTTAACTTTCAAGTCTTAAATCTTTCCTAAAAGGTAGAAAAACAACCGTGAACACAACTATTACCATTCCGGCTCAAACCGCAAATGATACGGCGACCGTATTTGCCGGTGACTATCTGAATAAACTGAGCGGCGAAATCATCGAACGCGAGTGCAGGAAAAAGATCGAAGCCGGCGCGAAACGTTTGATCGTCAATTTTTCCGAAACCGAGATCGTCAACAGCATCGGCGTTTCAATCCTGCTCGGCGTGATCGACGTGGCGCAGACGGCAGGCGCGGAAGTGGTTTTTTCCGACGTCAAGGAAGAAACCGTCGAGCTATTTGAAATGTTGGGTTTAACCAACCATGTTACTTTAACGTGAGTATTGGATAAGGCGGAACGCCGTCATCTTGACGGCACAGCGTTTGAAAAACACTCAAACGGTTCATTTATTTTCAAGATTCCTGTCAATCGCGACGTTTGACACCGCTTTCAGCGACGTGTGCCGTCAGGATGATGGCGTTCCTTTCTTATCCAATACTGACGTTACTTTAAATTGATTCATTTGTTCATCGGCTCATTTTTCATTTCGAATGAATAAATGACCAAATGAATTAATGGAAAAATGAATCAATGAATCAATGAACCAATAATAAAGTGGAAAATCAACAAAAACTGATTCACACGTTCGGCGCGCTCGCGGAACTAGGTTACGAAGTCGCGCACAAGCAGAATTTTCAGGAGATGATTCGCACATCGCTTCATCTTTTGCTCGGAAGTCTGGCGATCATGCGCGGCGGCGTGGCGCGTTATTCGCGTTTCGGGCATGAGCTGAATATGCTCGTGATGCGCGGTTTCGGCGAGGATTTTCCGCTCAGTCTTTCGCTTTGTCACGAAGACGAACGACAGTTTTTGACGAACGGTTTAGCGCCGATCGAAGTCGCGCAGGCAAAGGTTTTGCCGTTTTTTCAGATCTACGACCAGAGCTTTGAGAAAAAGCGGATCGAACTGCTCGTGCCGCTCGTGATTCGCGATGAGATCGTCGGCGTGATAATGCTCGGCGAAAAAGCGAACGGCGAAAGCTATTCGGCTTACGATAAGGACATTATCTGCGCGATGGCGCGGCACATCGGCGTCGGCATCGCGCAGCGCAATCTGGCGGCGGAATTAGAGCGCCGCGTCGAAGAAAACCGCAAGCTTTACGACGATTTGCGAATGACTTATAAGGACACGGTCAAAGCGTTTGCGACGGCGATCGACTGCAAGGACAAATACACCGAAGGTCATTCCGTCAGAGTCGGGAAATACTCGGAAATCATCGCGCACGAACTCGGTTACGACGAAAACGAGATCGAAGGCGTCGCGGTCGCGGGCTATCTGCACGACGTCGGAAAACTGACGGTCGAGCGCAATATTATCAATTCGCCGATGCGCATCAACGCCAAGGAATCCGCCGAATTAAACAAACATCCGGCGGTCGGTTACGAAATCCTTTTGCCGATTCACCATCCCTATACGGACGTTCCGCTGGCGGCGAAATATCATCACGAACGGCTCGACGGGCGCGGTTATCCCGACGGTTTATACGATAGAGAAATTCCGTATGTCGCGAAAATAGTGAACTTAGCCGATTCTTTCGACGCGATGACGACCGACCGACCGTATAAACGGCGGCGTCCGGCAAACGAAGTCGTCGAAGATTTGCAGAGAAATTCCGGCAAACAGTTCGCGCCCGAACTCGTCACGGCATTTTTTCGCGGAATGCTCAAAGAATTAACCGGCGAAACAAAAGAAAAACGCTTTCGCCGACTTTTGGGACGCGAATATATGGAAGCCGAAGGACTTGCGCCGATGCTTAAAAATGCTCTGAACGGAATGAACGGAACTTCGAGCTTGACGCTTGTTAGTTTGGATTAAAGACTAGATGATGTGAAATTTAATTGAGTCGAGTTTCTGCCTCTCGTTTTAGTTTATTGGTTTAGCAATCCATTGAATATAATTATAATTCTTTCTTCAATCTCTTTTCTTCCAACCAATACAGGAAGCAAAAAAACGGTAAGATTTTCAGCAGCATAAATATTCAGCTCATTCTCTATTCTTTCACAGAAACCTTTCTTTCTAGAGTCTTTTGTATAGTCATCACAGTCTCCAAATAGAGATTTACCAAGCGAACGTCTAAAAGTATGATTTCTTGTCCTGAATATACCGGACATACGATTTTTTAAGTTACTGGTTTTACCTATATAAATGAGAACCCCTTTATCATATATCCCATAAACACCAGCCTCATCTGGAGAGTTAGCCTAAAGCCATAACTGTCATTTGCCTCTGATTTGTCGGATTTTCAAACTTTGTTGCCATCTCATCAAGATATCTTATAAAAAATTCTTTTTGTTCTATTTCTGTCATGGCAACTGCCTTTCAAATTAAATCGCTGCCAAAAGTGCCGATTCAGCGGCTTGCGGAAGTTCTACCGCAACGAAACAATCGGCGGAAAAAAGATAATCCTCTCCCGATTCGTCGATAACCCTGACCATTTTGTGACGCGCGGCTTTTTCGTCGGACAGAACGCGATAAACTTTCCATAGTTGCAGTGAAGCCGGATATTCGTCGTTTTTTACACAAATTGCAAATTGCGGTTTAGAATTCATAGGTTTTAATCGAAAAGATTTTTGATTTTCATTTCTACTTTGCCGATGCCGTGCGCTTCATACCGGTGAAGTTCGGCAGAGCATTCTTCGCCGTTATCAAGAAAGCGAATGCGGGCAAAACCTTTCAACTTGCGCCAACGCGCGCTGCCGTAGGTTTTTCGCAGCCACTCAATATCGCGGATATTACTTCCGACAGCGATTATTTCAACGCCTTCAATTTCGCTGATGACTTCAAACAGGCTCACTTATAAATGATGCCCCTTTAGATTAGAATGTTCAAGCAAAATCAATAAAAATCATTCGGACAAAAGCCATTTTTCGGCTTCGGCGAAATTGTTGAAGACGCGGCTGACTAATCCGCGATTGGTGGCGACGGTTTCGCCGAATTGATTCATCTGGTGCTGGCTTTCCTGGCGATCGACGAACGCGACGCGGACGCCGTGAAAACCGAGTTCCGGAATTTCGGAAGCGAACCGGTACATATCGGACATCGAGATGTTTTCCTTGATGTCTTCCTCGATCAAAACCTTTTTGATACCGGATTTATTGCATTCGTCGGCGATCTCCTGCCAGTATCGTCTCGAAATTTCGCAGCTGTCCTTTTCGCCGGTCACGAATGCATAGAGATACTGCGGGCGGTATTCGAGGGTCAGCTCGTATGGTTTGGAAGAATCGAAGGGAATTGCTTTATCAGTTTCCACGAAAACAAAATAACAGATTTTTTTGCCCGGAATCAAAAGCGGATTTCTTTTTCGGTCGATCGAACGGAAATCCGCCTTTGATTTATTTTTTACGGCAGATATGTGTTGGCGATCGGCGTATCGGTGCTTAATCCGAACTGCGTGATCATCATGCCCGCAGTTGTCCGGTTGACATACCATGTGCCGCTGCGATAAACGGCAATATCGGTTTTGCGGTCGCCGTCGTAATCGCCGGGAACGAGAACGTCGTCAGCCAGACCGAACTGCGCAAAGCTGTAGTCGCCGCTGCTTTTGAGAATGTACCAGGTGCGATCCGAAGGACGAAAGACCGCGAAATCGTCTTTGCCGTCGCCGTCGTAATCTCCGGGCACGGGTTTATCGCCCGCCGCGCCCCAACGCGTAAAACTAACGCTCGCGAAATTATCAATCGAACGCGAAAGATACCAGCCGTCAACACTGTATGTCGCGAAATCGGCTTTGCCGTCGCCGTCGAAATCGCCCGTCGCCGGAACGCCGGATTCGATGCCCGAATAAGTCAGAACGTTTCCGAGGAAACTCGTGAAAACGTAAAAAGTATGATTTGACGGTCGGTAAACGGCAATGTCGGCGCGTCCGTCGCCTTCGTAGTCTTCAACTACCGGAATATCACCCGGCAAACCCCACGAATAAGTCGCATAGGTAAAGTTCGAGCTTCGCAAAACCCAAAAATCGGGCTGCGAAGCGTCCGCATTCGGGCGGAAGACTGCAAAATCGGTTTTGTTGTCGCCGTCGTAATCGCCCGGCGCAAGCCGATCGCTGCCTAATCCCCAATTCAAAACGGCAAAACCGCCGGCTGACTGATACAGATACCAGTTGCCTTCCGACGGGCGAAAGACGGAAACATCGGTTTTGGAGTCGCCGTCAAAATCGGCGCGCGAACGCGGCGCGATGCAGCTGCAGGTCGGAGCCGTCGCGGCGTTGTCAGGCGACGAAACGCTCGGTCGCTGTCCGCGCGGACAAACACAGCATATATAATCGGCAGACTCGAACGTCAATTTCCAGCCCGCGAGCGTGCCGCTGTCGCCGCTGACATCGTCATTTATGTATAAAGTCCACGTTCCGTTCATCGGCGCACCTTCATTGCCGAAAACGGAAAGAAATGTCGCCGTGCCAGCCGGCGCGGGCGACTGGTATGGCGCAGCCGGAGCGGGAGCGGGGAAATTATCGCTTGTCGTATCATGATTGGTCGGCTTCCAGGTCCCGTTCATATTGGTGGTTCCGGTTGCCGGAAGCAGCGTCATTGCGGTATCGCTCAAACCGACATTAGCATTGGTTTGCGTCGTAAACGAGCTGATGGCGTCGGACATAACGATAAATTTCTGTCCGCCCGGTCCGACCAGCAAAACGTCTAAATCGCCTGGATATGTATGGTTAAGACCGGTCAGCTCGACTTTGATGCGTTTTCTGCCGACTAACCCGGCAACGTTGAGCGTCGTCCCGTAAGGCGATGACGCGCCGACGGCGGGAAGCGTCAGCGGCGTTGAATTAGTAAATATTACGGGCGCGCCTCCTGACGGAAAACCGGTATTGATCGTGCGCGTTTCGACGCGCGCGCCCGCACTGCTGTTAATGTTGAAAGTTATGACAAATTCGCCGCCGCACGGGGCGCTTGACGGAATTGTATAGTTGATATTTCGCGAAACGGTCTGCCCGTTTAGAATATCGCCGTAGGAAACCGGCAGTCCGGTTTCGGCTTGTACCGTAACGTTCGTAATCGTCGCTCCCGAATCATTTGCTAAAGGAACCGTCAAAAGAACCGGTTCGCCCGGTTCGGGATAGCCGTTATTATTGCCCGGCGCGTCGCTGACCGAAAAGCCCGACGCGATGAAAACATTGCCCGTAATATCGAAAGATTCGGTCACAGCGGCATTATTGCTGCCACTTCCGACGGTTTGAATGCTTGCATAAAAACCCATTCCGCGAATCGCGAAGCCGCGTCTAATGGGCAGAACGTCGGTCGGATCGGTAGCCGATGCGGCGGCGATGATTGCGTCGCGTTCCTGCAGAAACGTCGGACCGATCGGCGCAAGCTTCATTCCGTCGGTAACGTATTGCAGAGCGCGTCGGTTGCCTTCCGCAGCGCCGTGCTTTTCGATAAGCTGGTTGCGCACTTCCCAGAGCGCCACGTTCCAAATCTCGCCCGCATTGTGAACCTGATCGCAGGCTTGGACCGCAGACGTGGTCGAAATAACCGGGTTGCGCGGAAACGCGCTGTTCACTGCCGTCGTCGTCGTTCCGAGCGTGGTGTCGCAATTACCGTTCAAATGTTTAAAGGTCAGCGGATTATGCGGTTTTCCGTTCGGTCCGACCGAAGTCATAATTGCCGTCGGAAAACGACGGATGCCGTAATAATAATTGGCTTCAAAAGTCGGCACGAGCTGATATGTGATATAACCGCCCAGCGTATAAGTTCCGAGCGCGGCGTCGGTCGGTTCCGACAACAGCGCCATCGCGTAAAAATCCGACCAGCCTTCGCCCATACCGCGCGACATATTGTTCGAAAGTCCCGCGCTGTTGCCGTGCAGACGGTTTGAAACGCCGTGCGTTAATTCGTGAACAACAACTTGATTGTCGAGCGCGCCGTCACGGTCGGGCGTTGCACCGTTCCAGATAAATAATTGCAGTCTTCCGCGCCCGCCGTCTGCGGTCGTCGCGAAATTCGCGCCGTTGGTGCTGCTTGAATCCTGAACTTCGACCGAAATCGAGTCGTTTCCCGTTCCGCCGCGTCCGAAGTTGTCGGTTTGAAAATTTCGCGCTTGTTCCGTGAATCCGAGCCGGTACATTTCGTCGTGCCAGCGGTTAGTCGCATAAAAAGCGTTCGTTACCGAACCTTGCTGAAACGCGGAAGGCGGATAAGTCTGCGTCGTCGGCAAAGGGTCTTCACCCGGCGTCGGAATACCCGGCGCGGGATTGTAAACGTAAACGAAATTACGGTTCGGATTGCCGAAAGCCCAGCCGTCCGGATCGATTCCGTTCGGCGCGACGCGGTCAATTCCGGCTTCCGCATTATTTCCGATGGTGCGGTTTTCGCCGTCGGGAATCCAGCCCAGATTGTTAAAAGTGTAGGGCGGTTCGTTGCCGATCAGGGTAAAGCTCTGGCGCGGGACGGCGGGCGGCTGCGGGCAGCCCGTCGGTGCAAGACAACCCGGCGTGTAGGGCGAAGGACTGTCGCCGGTTTTCGAGATACTCGTTTGATTGCCGTAAACCTCGTAAGTCGCGGTCTGTGTTTGGTTTTCCGTCAGCTTTTTGCGCCACAGAAGCGTTCCTTCAGCCGCGTCCACGATCACATAAAAAGCGTCGGCGCGGGTTTCCAGAAGCACGCGCCACGCCGTACGGGCAGCGCCGGCGTCAACCGGAAAATAGATTTTTTCAGCCGACGCCCGACCGGCAAGCGGTTCGGCGTTGATAAATTTGGCGGCGTTTGCGATTGCCTGCTCCATGTTTCCGAAATCGGTCGAAAGGCTTGCGTAATCGAGACTCGGCGCGAGATTGTTGACGATGCGGATAATCTCGTTTTTGCGCGTAAATCCAGCTTTGATCTCGCCGCGAAAGACGGGAATGCCGCCGATTGATTGTTCGAAATGAACGAACGAGAGATTGCCGTCGGGGTTCGTGTAATCGGCGGTCGCCTTCAGCGCGTCGATCTGCGCGTCTTCGAGCCCGACGAGTTCGGAATTTCGCTTGAGATAATTTCTGAAAATGTCGGCGCGTTTTTCGCTCGACGCGGCGGTGATAAAATCCGCATCCTGCCAAACATCGGGCGCGATCGTTTCAGGCGTTCGCAGATCGGCGCTGTATTCGATCTTCAACTTTGCGCCGCCGGCGAGCAGATTTTGCTCCGCGCGCGCGAATTTCTTCCGGTCGGCGGCGATCAGCGATTCGGTTTTGCCTGCGGCGTTCAGGAATTTCTCGATTGCCGCCCGCGCTTCGTTCGCTTCGTCGGTGCGAATGTCGTAATCAAACAGTTCCGCCGGTTTGTCCAAAACTGCGGCGGTTTCCGTCCTGCGCGGTGCAAACTGCCAGAATAAAACGGCTGAAATTAAAACCAGAAGAAACGAAAACGGGTAGATTTTCCGGGCGAAAACGGCTGAAAAATTCATTGCTGAAAACTCCTTTGATTGAATAGAACCGGGAGCCGAAATAGAATGCCAGCAATTATATAACGAAAAATATTAATTGTTAAGATTTTGCGGATTATTTTCTAAAAGCTGCACGAACTTTTTCGCCGCGAGCGATAAATTTCGGTCGCTGCGGTAAATCACGCCGACCGGGCGAATCCATTCCTTTTCGGCTAACTGGACGACGGCGAGCTGCGCGTTTTTCTCTTCGTCCTCGACCGACGGATACGGCACGATCGCCAAGCCAAAACCGACCTCGACCGCGCGTTTGATGGTTTCGATATTGTCGAATTCGGCGACTTTATGAACTTCGACACCGTTTGTTTTCAATATTTTATCAATCGCTTTGCGCGTCGGAATGTCGCGCTCGAAAAGCACGAAATCGCGTCCTTTCAGGTCTTTCGCTCTGACTTCCTTGCGCTTGGCAAGCTCGTGATTTAAAGGGCAGATCAATACCAGACGGTCGCTCTGCATCGGCACGATCGTCAAACCGCGACGCGGTTCGGGAAACGCGACGACGCCTAATTCGACCAGACCGTTCAAAACGTCGCGGACGACGCGCGTCGTCCGCGAATATTCGAGATCAATCTTGACCGAAGGGAATTTCGACATAAATTCGCGCACCTTCGGCGGAAATTCGTGCAGACCGATCGAGTAAATCGTCGCGACTTTGACGGTTCCGCCGATTTTTCCGACGAGCCCGCGCATGTTTTCGTTGAGCGAGTCGTAGCAATCGAGCACGTTTTTCGACTCGCGGTAAAAAACCTCGCCCGCCGGCGTGAGCCGAACTTCGCGCCGCCCGCGCACGCGTTCCAAAAGACGGCGCTTAAACTTCTCTTCCAATGTGCGAATCTGCTGGCTGACTGCCGACTGCGTGATGAAATTTCGCTCCGCCGCAAGCGAAAAGCTCTGCAGATCAACCAGGTCGCAAAATACTTTTAGTGTTTCAATATGCATTTATCATTTACCATTTACCATTTACCATTTAACGAAATACCTATCAAAATTTGATAAATGGTAAGTGGTAAATGATAAATGAAAATAAGTTTATCTGTATAATTCGGTTAAAAGAATTCATTTTATCTTATCAGATTCAAAATTTATAATGAAACTTGGTTCAGTTTTGGTAAGCATTTGATAATCTTTAGGTTTATAAAGTTTGATTTACGCCTGCGCGGCAAATATAATTGCCCGAAAGGCAGTAACTTACCAAAAAGACAAGGAAACACGAGATGAAATTCAGCAATACTTTTCTGTTAAGAAAATTGCATCAGATAACCGGCATCGTGCCGCTGGCGGCATTCTTTTTCGTTCATATGTTTACTAACTCGAAAGCGATGAGCGGCGAGAAGGTTTTTAACGACGCGGTCGCCGATATACATCATATTCCGTATCTGCTGTTTGTCGAGATTTTCGGCATTTTTCTGCCGCTTCTTTTCCATTCGATCTACGGCGTGATAATTTCGGGCGAAGCGCGACCGAATAATATCAATTACGGTTACGGTCGCAACTGGTTTTACACATTTCAGCGCGTTACGGGCATTTTTCTTTTCTTTTTTATCTTTTTCCATATCCTGAATTTTCGTTTCGGTCTGATTCCGGGCTTGAACACGACGGCAATCGCGGGCAATTCCGACAAGGCGTTCGACATCGTTGCCGGCGAATTTGCGATTCCGTGGGTGATGGCTGTCTATATTCTCGGCATCGCCGCAACGGCGTGGCATCTCGCCTACGGGTTATGGCTTTTCGCGGTCGACTGGGGCATCGTGATCGGCGAAAAGGCGCAGAAATACGCGCTTTACGCTTCGATCGCGCTCGCCTTCGGACTTTTCGCCGTCGGCACGAACGCGGCGGTCGCGTTTGTTCGCCCGTGCGGACTTTTTCCGAAAATACTGTGCGAAGAAGCCGAGAAGAAAGGAGTCGTCGAGCCGAACAAATCGGGCAAGTTTTAAGTTTTGAGTCCCGCTTTCAGGCGGTAAGGCTTTGTCAGTACCACCTGCGTGAGCGGGTGGGCAAACGTTTTGCAGAAAAACCACCCGCTCACGCAGGTGGTACTGACTTTTTAGTTTAGAAAAAAATTATGGCAGCAAACGGATTAAAAATAGCGATTGTCGGCGGCGGTTTGGCAGGACTCGCGGCGGCGATGAAAATCGCCGAACAGGGACACGAAGTTGATCTGATCTCGGTCGTTCCGGTCAAACGTTCGCATTCGGTCTGCGCGCAGGGCGGAATTAACGGCGCGGTCAACACGAAAGGCGAGGGCGATTCGCCCGCCAAGCATTTCGACGACACGGTCTACGGCGGCGACTTTCTCGCCAATCAGCCGCCCGTCCAGCGGATGTGCGATATGGCGCCGCAGATCATTTATTTGTTTGACCGAATGGGCGTGCCGTTTTCGCGCACGCAGGAAGGATTGATCGACTTCCGGCGCTTCGGCGGAACGCTCCATCACCGGACGGCGTTTGCCGGCGCTTCGACCGGACAGCAATTGCTTTACGGCTTGGACGAGCAGGTTCGCAAATACGAATCAGCCGGAACGGTTAAAAAATACGAAGGCTGGGAAATGCTTTCGCTCGTTTTGGACGATTATCAGGTTTGTCGCGGACTGATCGCGATGAACCTGCAAACGCTTGAATTAAAATCGTTTTACGCCGACGCCGTGATTATGGCGACCGGCGGACCGGGTTTGATTTTCGGCAAATCCACAAACTCGATGACCTGCACAGGCAGCGCTGTTTCGGCGGCTTATCAGCAGGGCGCGAAATACGCGAACGGCGAATTTATACAGGTTCACCCGACTTCGATTCCGGGCGAAGACAAGCTTCGCTTAATGAGCGAATCGGCGCGCGGCGAAGGCGGACGCGTTTGGGTTCCGAAAAATCAGGGCGATAAACGCGCCGCGAAAGACATTCCAAATGAAGAGCGCTGGTATTTTCTCGAAGAAAAATATCCGGCTTACGGCAATCTCGTGCCGCGCGACATTGCGACGCGCGAAATTTTTCAGGTTTGTCTCGACGGCTACGGCGTGGACGGCGAAAATCAGGTTTACCTCGATCTGACGCACGTTCCGGCGGAAACTTTAACGCGCAAGCTCGGCGCGATTCTTGAAATTTACGAAATGTTCGTCGGCGACGATCCGCGCTACGTGCCGATGCGAATTTTCCCCGGCGTTCATTATTCGATGGGCGGCTTGTGGGTTGATTTTGAACAGCGCACGAATATCCCGGGACTTTTCGCCGCCGGTGAATGCGATTATTCGATTCACGGCGCCAATCGTTTGGGCGCAAACTCGCTTGTTTCCTGCGTTTACGGCGGATTTACAGCCGCGCCATCGGCGATCGAATACGCGAAAAACGTCGAGCGCAAATCTACCGAAACGAACGGAATTCACGCAGCGGAATTAAAGCGCCAGCAGGAGATCAACGATTCGATCGTCAAAAACGAAGGCACGGAAAATCAGTATAAAATCCACGACGAGCTTGGGCGTTGGATGACCGACAACGTGACCGTCGTGCGTTATAACGACCGCTTGAAAGCGACCGACGATAAGATTCTCGAACTGATCGAACGTTATCAAAAAATCTCGATCAACGATTCTAACTTATGGGCGACGCAAGCCGTTCCGCACGCGCGGCAGCTTTGGAATATGCTGCAATTGGCGCGTGTGATAACTTTAGGCGCATTGAATCGCGACGAATCGCGCGGCGCGCATTATAAACCCGATTTTCCCGATCGCAACGACGAAGATTTCTTAAAAACGACGATTGCCGAATATTCCGAAGAATCGCCGATCTTGTCTTACGAAGCGGTTGAAATCGGGTTAATCGAACCGCGCAAACGCGATTACACGAAAGGCAAAGCGAAAGCCGCCGGAACTGCCGAAGACGCGAAAAAATCCGGCTTGCCCGTTCCCGACGGCGCAGCGCAGGTTCCGCAGCCGGGAAGCGAGCTGAAACCCGAAGGACGCGAGGAAATTTGGGTCAAACAAGGCGAAAAGATCGTCGAGGGCGAATCCTTCAAGGAAATTGACGAGGAGAAAGAAATTAAAGAAGATAAAGCATAAATGTCAGCCTTAACGAAAAAAAAGAAATATACGCCCGAAGAATATCTGGCTCTCGAAGAAAAAGCCGAATACCGGAGCGAAT
Organism: Acidobacteriota bacterium; assembly: GCA_031411895.1. GTDB lineage: Bacteria > Acidobacteriota > Blastocatellia > Pyrinomonadales > Pyrinomonadaceae > JAFDVJ01. The sequence continues at coordinate 18,734 of JANOBZ010000030.1, forward strand.
ATGACAACGGCATAATCGTTGCGATGGCTGGCGGTTCGCTTAATCATGCGCAGATTATTGCTAATTTAGGGCGAAATATCGGAAATAAAGTTTCAGAAAACTGCCGCGCTTTGACCTCTGATATAAAGGTGCGAGTTGAAAATTATCGAAAATTTTATTATCCGGACGTTTTAATTATTTGCGGCAAACCGGCGTTTTATGAAGAACGAAACGACACGCTCACGAATCCGGTTTTGATCGTTGAGGTTTTATCCGACAGTACCGAAGCGAAAGATCGCGGCGAAAAATTGCTCGCTTATCGAACTTTAGAATCTTTGGAAGAATACGTTCTGGTTTCGCAAAGCCGACCGATTGTTGAACAATATACGAAAAAAGCTGATGGAAACTGGATTCATAAAGCGACTATCGGCGTAAAAAGCGCCCTGCGGTTTGAATCGGTCGAAGTTGAATTGAGTTTGGAAGAAATTTATCAGCGAGTCGAATTTGAAGAAGAAAATTTATGAACGAAGCAAACGTGCATCAGGAAAAGAAACGATTGACGAATCCGCCGCAGACGATCGAGTTTAAGATTCAGCGGCGCGACAAACTCGGCGCGGACACGCGTTGGGAAACTTTCGAGATTCCGTATCGCCGCAATCTGAACGTGATTTCGGCGCTCATGGATATCCGCAAAAATCCCGTCACGAAAGACGGTAAACAAACGACGCCGCCGGTTTGGGATATGAGCTGTTTGGAGCAGGTTTGCGGTATCTGCACGATGGTCATTGACGGTAAAGTTCGGCAGTCGTGCTCGGCTTTGATCGATGATTTATTAATCGCTTCGGGCGGAAACACGGTCAAGCTCGAACCGATGTCGAAATTTCCGAACGTCCGCGATTTGAAGGTTGACCGCTCGAAAATGTTCGAGCATCTCAAACAGGTTAACGCGTGGATCGAATTAGACGGTTCGCACGATCTCGGTCCCGGACCGCAGCTTTCGAACGAAAAAGCGCAGGAGCGTTACGCTTATTCGCGCTGTATGACGTGCGGCTGTTGTCTCGAAGCCTGCCCGCAGTATCACGACGACAACTATATCGGACCGCAGGCAATCGCGCAGGCGCGGCTTTTCAATATGCACCCGACCGGCAAAATCACGATCGAAGAACGCCTCGACGGTTTGATGGGCGACGACGGCATCACCAACTGCGGCAACGCGCAAAACTGCGTGCAGGTCTGCCCGATGTCAATTCCCTTAACGCGCGCGATTTACGAAACGAACCGCGACATCACGGTGACGGCGCTGTTCGGCTGGCTGAGAAAATAAGATATTAACTGAAAAATGAGAAGCGAGAATTGAGAATAATAAATTTCTCAATTCTCGCTTCTCATTTTTCGCTTAATTATTGGATTGTCGCAACGACCGAAACGTCTTCGAAGCGGCTTGGGGGAATGTTTGTGATGCCGTTTTCGTTAAGGAAAAACTGCACTTTTTCGAACGACATCGGGGCGGCGAAAAAGTAGCCCTGCGCGCCTTCGCAGTTGAGTTTTTTCAGTTCGTCGAGCTGCGCTTTGGTTTCGACGCCTTCGGCGATAACTTTCATCCCGAGGTTTCGCGCGAGCATCACGATCGTGCGGACGATTTCCGTATTGCCGCCGTTCGACTGCATCGGGCTGATAAACGAGCGATCAATTTTCAAGGTCGAAATCGGCAGTTTCATTAAGTAATTCAAATTCGAATAGCCCGTGCCGAAATCGTCAATATTGATCTCGATGCCGCTTTCGCGAAGCTGGTGCAGCATTTCGACCGCCTTTTCCTGATGCTCGAAAAAGACCGATTCGGTGATTTCGAGTTTTAATTTATTGCCCGGAAATCCGGTGTCTTCCAAAATTCTCTTGATCTTCGTGACCAGATTCGGATTGGCAAACTGCTTGCACGAAAGATTGACGCTCAACATCAGCAGTTCCGAATCCGGCATCGAATCCTTGAGCGAGTGCATCTGCGTGCAGGCTTTGCGCAGGATATGTTCGCCGAGCGTGTCAATCAAGCCGATTTCTTCCGCGAGCGGAATGAATTTCGACGGCTGAATATCGCCGAACGTCGTGTGATTCCAGCGCGCGAGCGCTTCGAAGCCCTCGATTTTCTCGGTCACGAGCGAATAGATCGGCTGGTAATTAATATAAAATTCGTCTTTTTCGACCGCGCGTCGAAGATCGGTTTCGAGTTTCAGGATTTCCTTGACGGCTTCGTGCATATCCTGATCGAAAACTTCGTGGCGCGCTTTTCCGGCGCGTTTCGCCTGATACATTGCCGTGTCAGCGTCGCGCATCAAATCTTCGGGTAGACGATGATTTTCGGTCGCGTGCAGAATGCCGATACTCGCCGAACTGTAAACTTCGTGCCCGCTTAAATCGAACGGAATGAGGAATTTTTCCTGTATGCGCTCGGCGATGCGGATAACTTCCTTGCCTTCGTATTTGCCGGCGACCAGAATCGTAAATTCGTCGCCGCCGAGGCGCGCAACCATATCCGTCGGACGCAGACATTCGCGCAGGCGTTCGGCGATTCCGATCAAGAGCTGGTCGCCGATCATGTGTCCGAGGCTGTCGTTGACGACCTTGAAGCGGTCGAGATCAATAAACAAAACGCTGACTTTATGTTCGGGATTTTCGTAGGCTTTTTTGAGCGACTGTTCGAGCTTCAACATAAAGCGCGCGCGGTTCGGCAAGCCGGTCAGCGCGTCGTGCGCCGCTTCGTACTGGAGTTTTTCCTCGGCGAGTTTTTTGTCCGTGATGTCCTGAATCTGAAAGATCAGGTTCGGGCGTTCGGAAATCGAATGGCTCGTCGTCGAAACGCTCCACGACGCCCAGATGGTTCGCCCGTCTTTGTGCAGGTAGCGCTGTTCCATCTGACAGCTCGGAACTTTGCCCGAGAGCAGTTCGTGAATTTTGATGAGCGTGTTTCCCAAATCCTCTGTAAAGAGCATTGATTGAAAATCGCGCGTCAAAAATTCTTCTTCCCGGTAGCCTAAAATCTGGGACAAAGCGTGATTTACTTTGAGCCAGATGCCGTTTGGCGAGACGAGCGCGATGCCGATCGGCGCGTAGTTAAAGGCGCTGCGAAAACGTTCTTCGGATTCGGTGAGCGCAATTGATTGTTTTTCCAGAATCTCGGCGTGCTCTTTCGCCTGCTCGGCTTGCGTGAGCGACATTTCGACGTTTTTCAGATACATCCGGTACGTCAAGTAAAGGAAAAGGATGATCGGAATCGTCGCGATCAATGCGCTGAAACCGACGTAATCAACGATTTTGACGAGCGTTCCGGCGGCGATCGCGCCGATCGTATAGGTCACGAAAATCCACAGGTAATGCGTTTTCCATGTTTCAAACCAAGGCTTTTCCGCCTTTAAAGCGCCGTAGATTGAAGACAATCCGGTATTGGCAAAATATTGAACGAACGCGAGCACGGAGATTGTGATGACAAAATCGTTGAATGTGTGCCCGTGGCGTTCGGCGTCCGTATCGATGCCGATCAAATGAAGCGCGATGACGACGAGCGTGGTTGAAAGCGCCATCGCGCCGGCGTTGAAAAATACGGTGATCTTTTTATTGCAGAAGCGCCACGCCGAGCAGAAAGCCTCGATCGCCGCCAAAATAACGGCGGCTTCTCCGCCGAAGAAGAGAAGCGCGAAAAAGATAAAAGTGTCGGAAACCGAAATGTGCGATTTGAATTTGGGAATCTGAACCGTGATGCGCGAACCTAAGCCCACGGTGAACGCGGCTAAAAACAAAAACCGTAAATCTATCCTTTCAAACGGAAGCCTGACAACCGCAGCGACCAGACAAAGAAAGCCGATAGCAATCACTATCAGCATATATTTTCTTGTCATACTCTGCGTTTTCATAGATTTTCTGAGGTGAGAGTTAAAGCCTGCCGTTATCAGTCAAAGCCGAAGAATCGGCTGTTGAAGGGGTAATTTTAGAATAATAAACGGGTTAGATTTATTCGGATCTTAACTTCACAATTCATCCTCGGCGGATTTATCAAATAGTTTGGCAAAAATGTTTGTGGGCGGCGTGAATTTAGAAAAAGGTATGGACTCGTCTTAACGAAGCCAGAGAACATTATGAACAAAATTCCCGGTTTTGTCCATACCTTTTTTGCCTAAATATTTCAAACAAACATTGTTACGCAGCAATCGCTGGATTTGAATCCGGCTTTCAGGTAAGCATTGTGCGCCTGCTGAAAGTCAACGTTGCTTAATAAACAGACGTATTTTACTTTTTCGAGCAACACACGGCTTAACTGTGAGAGACAATTCGCGCCGATGCCCTGACCGCGAAATTCCGGGTTGACGTAGATCCCTTCGAGGTACATTACTTCGCCGGTTTCGGCGATCACGTCGGCTTTGAAAACGAGTTTTTCGTCTTCGAATACGACCCAGACTCTGCCCTGTTCGATGCGGCGCAGAACGCGTTTCAGGTAACCTTCGCGGTCTTTTTCGAGCGGGTTGACGCCCGATTCCTCAAACGCGACTTCGGCGTGCGCAATGGCGACCGGCATCAATTCGTCGGCAGCTGCCGGACGCAGTCCGGGAACCGCTTCGCGAACCATTACGGGATGTTTGATTTCAAAGAGCCGTTCTTCGCAAACGAGGCGCGGCTGTTGTTTTTCGTTTGAATAATACTGCCAGAAACTTTCGATCGAATTGCCGTCCGACATCATAATATGAATCGGCGTTTCGGATTCTCTGGCTTTCAATGCAAGCGCGATCAGCGCATCTTCCGAGCGGGCTTCGACGAGCGTCGTGTGTCCGATCAGCGCAACCCCTTCGAGTTCTCCGGCAGAATTCCGGTAGCCGTAAAAAGCTCCGCGATTGTTCGGATTTTCAAAACCGTTATCCCGGATAAAGCTCGTCATCACGACCGTATGCACGGGGCGGATTTTCAAGAAATCCATAACTTCCTGCCCGTCGCTGTCGGTGAGAATGGTGGTGCGGTTTAGATTGGCAACTGCATTTGAAATTTTATATTCAAGCGTATTCAGTTTTCGACTGTCGGCTTGGTTATAGGCAAGTTGCAATTTCATAGTGATCTCCGTTTATTAATCTGATTCTCCAATTAATTTTCGTTATTAATTCGATGCTCCGATTAATCTTCATCACCAAAAATTACTGAGTCGCTGATAAGTACGCCGTCGCTAATTAGTACGCCATCGCTAATTAACACGCCGTCGCTGACCAAAACGCCGTCACCGACCAGTACGCCGTCGCTGATTAATACGCCGTCGCTCACGAGCACGCCGTCGCTTACCAACACGCCGTCGCTTACGAGAACGCCAAACGCCTTCCAGACCGTACCGCCGCCGAGCGCCGTGCCGTTGCTTTTCATAATCTTCGGCGTCAGGGTAATCGTCGAAGCATTATAAAAGTTGCTGTTCAGCATATAGCCAAACGTCGTCGGGCTATTGGTCACACCCTTCTGGAACCACGAATTGTTGCGGTAAACTTCGTGATATGTGTTGGCGAGCGTTTGTCCTCTCAGATAGCCGTGATTGGTCAGTATAACCTGCGACCACGGGAAGGTCGTCCCGCCGACGGTCGAAGAAGCGGTCGGAAAGGTTTGCCCCGTCGCGAGCAGCGCCGTACCGGCAGCAGCCGTGTTGAAGTTAATGTCCGTGCGATAAGCCTTCGCGAGCCGCACCGCGCCTTCAATATTAAGTTGTCCCGAACCCTGTTCGAGCATATTGTAGCCGTTCAAAGGCTGCGCCGTATATTCGAGAATCATTTTCGCCATGCCCGGCGTCAGATTCGGATTGACCTGAAACAGCAGAGCGGCCGCGCCCGCGACCACCGGCGTAGACATCGAGGTTCCGCTCATGCTGATCAAAGCGTCGTTCGTCGTCGTCGGCAAGCCGAGTGAAAGCGCCGGGTAAGTAGTCGCTAAAAGCGATGTCGGTTTAGCTTTTGACGAAACAATTTTGTTGCCGGGAGCGACCAAATCGGGTTTGATCGCGTTGTCGTAGATTTTTCTGCCCGACGAATTGGTGTAAAAGCTGCGTGTCGGACCTCTCGAACTGAAGGTCGTCACCACATCGTCGGTGCGCAAGTCGGTGGTTTTCGAGTTGACTGCGCCGACCGTCAAAGCCGAAGGCTCGTTGCCCGGTGAATGAATATGACCGTAAAGTTTTTGTCCCAAAGTATTTTTGCCTTGGTTTCCGGCAGCCGCGACGACCAGCACGCCGAGCGAGTTCAACTGCTGAACTTTGCGGCATAGCGGGTCGTTGGTATAGGAATCGATCGCCAGACCGCCGAGGCTCAGATTGACGACGCGAACATTGTAGGTCGCGCGATTGACGATCAGCCAGTCGAGCGCGGCAAGCAGCCATGAGGTCTGACCTCTGCCCTGCGCGTCCAAAACTTTCAGATTAACGATATTCGCGTTCGGCGCGATTCCCCTGTAGGTCGCGTCGTTTCCGGCGGCGATGCCCGCAACGTGCGTTCCGTGACCGTAATCGTCATCAGTCGTCGTCGAGGTCGCGACAAAGTTTTTGCTGAAAACGATACGGCTTGCACCGGCGGCGTTTTTGAAATCATTATGCGTTGAAAGCAAGCCCGAATCGAGAACCGCGATGCCGACGCCCGTGCCGTCGAGCGTGTAAGCCGCCCGGGTTGCAGTTGCCGCCTGTGTGCGGGTTGCGGTCGCGCCGGTCGAGTTTTCGACGTGTCCCATAAAGCTGACCGCGCGGTCGGGCGACATGTAATTTACCAAGCCGCTCTGCGCCAATTCATCAACCGCGCTGAGCGGCAGATTAACGACGATCGTTCCGGTCGTGCCGATGCGATTGTCGAGACGAACATTGTTTTCCGCCATGATCCGGCGCAAAACCGCGTTGTCGGCGTCTTTGGTCTGCAAAATTACGTCGAGCCGCTTTTTGCCGCCCGTCGAGTCGTTCTGCATCATTTCGCGTAAGTCAGACGCAACGTTGTCGCCGCGAAATTCGTCGGTTTCACTAACAGTTTGTATTTGGAGTTCTTCTGCTGTCGTAGCGAGTGACGTGCCGCCGAGCGGCAATGTTTCGAAAATTGCGGCAGTTTCAGCCTGCGTTTCGATCTTCTCGGCATAAGCCGCGGTCGTCGTTCCGCCGATGATCTGAACTTCGCCCTGCAAAAGCGATTCGGTAAGCTTATCGCTGATTTGCGACGTGCCGACGAAATTGGTCAATTCGCTGACGAAAAGAATGATTCCGCTTTTCGATTTTGCCAGGTCGCCGACGACGGCTTCGACGCGTTTCGCGGCTTCCGTCTGATCTTTGACATCGGCAAAAAGCGCGTCGAGTTCGAGTTTGAAAACACGCTTTCCGCTTAATGCGGCGGGAACATTGCCCTTGACAATGCGCGCCGCGAGCAGCTTGACGACCGATTCCTGGCTTTCACCCGAAGCGTCGAGCATCACGATCTGGCGCAAATCATTGTCGGTCAGCGACTGAACGAGCAGATCGGCTTCGCGTTCGAGATTGGTGTTGAGGGAAATTTTGTTCTCGCGCGCCAAAGCGTTCAAATCGGTCGCGTATTTCGCCAAAGCCGGATACTCGTTGGAGAATTTTTTAGCACCGCTCACTTTGGAATCGAGATACGTCTGCGCCGCAAACGTATTGGTTAATATAAATGAAAACAGTATCAGGAGGGCGACTGTTTTCGATACTTTTGAAAGTTGTTGTCTAAGCGACATCTTTTTAGAACTCCTACCTAAAGTTAGTTGGTAATTAAATTTCAAAAACGGATTCAATGGACGAATCTCCGCTTCGCTATTTACAAGCGATGTGCCACAAAATCAAACTACGTAAAATAAAGGGTTTAAGCGTGTTTTTAATAAAGATTTAAGATTTCGAATCGGTCAATTTGAGCCAGCCGTTCAATCAAATTGACCGATTCGACTCTGGAAGCTCAAATACGGCGGAATAAAACGCGGCTTTCAGGAAACACGACTTTGAGCTAAACTGTTTCTACTCCGTAATCAAAAAAAATAATAAATTAAAGTAGAGGAGCAAAGAATGCTTTTCCTGACTCAATCTGCCGCTGTTTACGGAATTGATGCGCTGATCGTTGACATCGAGGTTAATCTCCAGCCCGTCAAAGGCGAAGCCGATACCTCGTCGCCCGTTTTAATCGTCGGTCTGCCCGACACCGCGATCCGCGAATCGCGCGAGCGAATCCGCGCGGCGATTACCAACAGCTCGTATTTTTTTCCGTTTCATAAAACGACCGTCAATCTCGCACCGGCTGCGGTACGCAAAGAAGGCGCGAGCTTTGATCTGCCGATTGCACTCGGAATTTTGGGGGCTAACGGGGATTTAGGAAATTTCGATGCGCTTCGAAATACTCTGAGCGTCGGAGAGCTTTCACTCGACGGGAGAGTGAGACCCGTGCGCGGCGCATTGTCGATCGCGCTCCGGTGCCGGGAAAATGGTATCAAAAATCTGCTGATTCCGGAAGAGAACGCCACCGAGGCGGCGGTCGTGCAGGAAATAAACGTTTTTCCGGTGCGCGATCTGCGACAGGCGGCGGCAATAGCGCAAGCTTTGCAAAGCGGTGTTGAGCCGCCGGTTCCGCCGCTAAAACTCGACATTACCGCTTTGCAGCGAAACGAAAACAGATACCGCGTAGATTTTTCGGAAGTGCGCGGGCAGAATTCGGCAAAACGCGCGTTAGAGATCGCGAGCGCGGGCGGACACAATATTCTTATGATCGGCTCGCCCGGATCGGGAAAAACGATGCTCGCCAAACGGCTGCCGACGATTCTGCCGCCGCTCGAATTCGAAGAAGCGCTGGAGATCACGAAAATCCATTCGGTCGCCGGACTGACGGGAAAAACGGGTTTGATTACCGAACGCCCGTTTAAGAATCCGCATCACACGGTTTCGCAAGCCGGTCTGATCGGCGGCGGCTCGATTCCGAAACCCGGCGAAGTTTCGCTCGCGCATTTAGGCGTTTTATTTCTCGATGAACTGCCCGAATTCGATCGCGGCGTGCTCGAAGTTCTGCGTCAACCGATGGAAGACAAACAGGTGACGATCTCGCGCGCCGCGACTTCTTTGACTTTTCCGAGTAATTTTATGCTCGTCGCTTCGATGAATCCGTGTTCCCGCGTTGCCTTGATGTCATCAATTCGGAAGAACTCGGTAAATACCCGAGTTCGATGCTGATCTCGCCCGCGCCGATTACGATGCGCTCGACCGAATGTTCGACGATGACGCGTTTATCTTCCGGCAATAAGGTTTTCCAGCGTTCATAGAGGCTTTGAAACTCGGAGATAATGTCGTCCGAGGAGAGATGCTGGATTTTGAGAAAATCGACCTCGCTTTGAAGATCGGGCATCTCGTTGGAGATTTCCTTAAGCCGCTCTTCGAGCGGGCGATAAAGGATACCGAACCCATCTGCCGTGAGCTTGTCGGCAAGATACAGCTCGTAGGTTTTCTTCATCTCTAACTGGATTTTGGCAAATTCCTTTTTCAGAGTTTCGAGCAGCTCTTCTTTAGCCGAAATCGTTTCGTCGGCGGTTTTGAGATACGAAACGATCTCCTCGGGCGAGAAAAGAAAGTCTTTGAGCTGGAGATGAAAAATTTCTTCGAGGTCAACGGTCGCGATCTTGTTATGGCACGAAGGACAAATGTATTTGGCGTTGTTCGACGGCACTTTCATTTTCAGTCCGCAATGGCAAAAGGTCAGTCCGGCAAAAAGCTGAACGCTGCGCCGCGCCGGTTTCCGCGTCCCGCGCCGAACGGCTTGGAGCGTTCGATTGGCTTCTTCCCAAAGCTGCTCGTCGATGATCGGCTCGATAGGGATTTCGACCCATTCGTCTTGCGGCTTGGGAATCCATTTTCTGCCCTCGCCGAGGCTCTTCGTATGATTGGCGCGGCGAATACCTTTCGCGGTCGGGTCCTGGATGAGCCTGGTGATAGTGGTATCGGAAAACTTCGAACCGTTGCGCGTCCGGTAGCCCGCCTTGTTCAGTTCGTCGGCGACGGTCTTTCTCCGGCGCAGTTTTACAAACAGCTCGTAGATAAGCTTTCTGACGGGTGCTTCCTTCGGTTCGGGAACGAGCTTCCGGTCTTTCCACTGGTAGCCGAACGGGGCGGCTCCGCCTAATGGTTTGCCGAGTTTTGCTCTGATCGGGACGGAAGCTGCGACGCGTGCGGAAATCTCCTCGCGTTCCCACTGGGCTTGTGCCGCCTGAAGGGTGTAAAACATTCTGCCCGCCGGGGTCGAGGTATCGATTGATTCGTCGAGCGAAATCATATCCGCATCGCACTCTTTGAAGATATTGGCGAATTCCAGAAGCTCGATGGTGTTGCGGGCGAGCCGCGCGAGCTTCGTAAAAATGAGCCCGGAGATATGACCGCGCCGGATGTCGGCGATCATGCGCTGCGCCTCGGGGTGCGCCATCACGGATTTGCCGCTGAAGGCTTCGAGGTGATAAACCTCAACAATGTCCCAATTCTTAAATTCGGCATAGTGGCGGGCGCGCGCTTCATGATGCTGCGGACTTTCTTCCTGCGATTTCAGATCGGTCGAAACGCGAATCCAGATGCCGACTCTTTTTTTGCCCGATAATGGTTTGAACGAAAATTCCTGCGCCATTTTTACTGCCTCAAAACTCTAAGATTTTCTTTATATTTACATAAGTATTTTACCATTTTGAATGCCGCAAATCACTTTTCGGAGTCGTCTTTTCTGAGCTTTTTTAGTGCGCCGAAGACAATGTTGGAGATAGCTTTTTTGCGCGTTGCGCGCTCTGCGCCTTCAACCGGTTTCAGCTTGACGTTGACCTTAAAGCCTTTGACCTTCTCGCTCTTTTGGGAGGATTCATTGTCGAGGTTTTCGATCCACGAGTGAAACGCTTCGGGAGAGAAAAACTTGGTCATCGCGAAGCTCTCGGGCGAAAGAATCTCTTCCGCTTTTTGCCTGATTTTTTCGAGATGCCGGGCGTCCGCCGATAACATGATGACCGTATCGTATTCCGCCGCCAGGCACTTCTGGATATTCTGGACTTCATACTCCGCTCCGTTCGTAACGGAAATCTCGACGGCGATGCGCAGCGCTTCGTTTTCGAGCGCCACGTCAATTCTGCCCGCCCCGCCGAACACTTCTTTTTCGGTTACTGCAACGAAACCCTTGTTTTCGCCGATCCGCTTGACGAGCGATTGCAGGTATTTATGCTGCTGAGTCTGTTTATCCGAAACTTCAGACAACGGCAGGGAATTAGAATCGGAAAGAAAAGTCTCCGGCGGCGAAGATACTGATTTCTCTTGTTGTTCGACTACCGCATTTTTCATGACTGAAGCATCATGACGAATTTCGGTAACACTCGTTTGAGCGGCGTCTTTAATTTCGGCTGAAGGAGCTGTATTAGCTTGACTCACGAAAACAGCCGCTTCAACCTCGGCTCTCGGAGCGCCGTACTTTTCTCGCGAGTGCCGAAGAACCTCATCTCGTCTTTGCCGAGCCGTTTCTTTTGCGACCTTCGGCAGAAGTTCGATTTTCAAATTAAAATCGTAGTCGCTTCGCTCGATCCTTGCGATGGTTTCGCCGACGCCAAGATTCTGTAACGCTTTGGCATCAAAAAAGGAAAACCCGGAAGCAAACTTTTCGGCATCGGTATCGCCGAGCCTGAAGCAAATTCGCGTGTAACAATTCGACAGAACGCTGCTGGCGACTTCCGCATTACGGCTCTGGAGCTGCCTGAATTCCTGATGCGCCAAGACGAGCCCAAGATTGTATTTCCTGACGCCCGACAAGACACTTTCCATCGAGGGCGTAATAAAATGGTGAAATTCATCGAGATAGCAACTGAAGAAGGGACGGCTTTGCGTGTCCTGGCGGCTGAGGGCGGTCTGGTAAAGTTTCGAGACGAGCAGCGTTCCGAGCAGGTACGAGTTTTCTTCGCCGATCGCGCCCTGCGAAAGTTTGATGAGCAGGATTTTCCGTCTATCCATCACATCACGGAAATTGATTTTATTCTCTTTCTGGCAAACGATGTTGCGAATCAGTTTTTGGCGAAGAAACGTATCTAAGCGTATGAGAATCGAAGATTGCGGCTTTCCGCTAATTAGCGGAAACTCTTTCTGCCAGAAATATTTTATGCCCTGATCGGTGACAGATTCGAGAAAATCACTTCGAAAGTCTTTTTCGACCAGGAATCGCTTGAGGTCGAACAGCGTTCCGCCGCGTTCGCTTTCGACAAAGGCGAGAATGGCGTTGGCGAGCACCGAATCCATCACGTCGCCCCACGACGTTGACAGACGGCGGAAGGTGGCAATGAGATCGGAGGAGAGCAGGGTTTTTTCGAGTTCGGAATTGGCTTGCAGGATATTAAATCCGACCGGGAATTCCGCGTCCGATGGGTCGAAAAGAATGACATCTTTGATTCTTGAATCAGGGATATGCTCAATCACCAAATCAATCAAATCGCCGTGCGGGTCGATCACGCAAAAGCCCTCACCATTTTCCAAATCCTGTTTGATCAGATTCAGCAAAAGAGTCGATTTGCCGCTTCCCGACGAGCCGATCAGGTGAATGTGTTTCGTGCGCTGCTCGTTCGAAAGCGAAACCTCCCTGACTTCCGTTTGATGGTAATTTTCTCCCAAAACTAAAGCGTTGTTCAAAGCCAAACCAGGCGCGGGTATGGTTTTTTCGGTTTCTCTCTGGAGTTTTTCTGATCGGACTAAAGCAGAGGGCGGGTGAACAATCGACACGAGTTCTTCGAGGTTCAAAATCATGCCGCTTCTAAAACTCAAGCGGCTCAGCAGCGCCTGCTCGTGGTATTCTTCCGGGTAATCGTCGTTTGAAAGCGGGATCAATTCGTTCCCCAAAGGATTAGAGAGATTCGAAAACCCGGCACCCAAGCCTTTGATGATTTGCCAAGTCCGAGCTTCGTTAAAACTTCTGCCCGCAATTCTCGCGCAAACCGCAAAGAGCGGCGAACGCGTCTTTTCTTTTGCCAGAGAGCTAGCGTTGGAAGCTTTTGCAAACGCGCCGGTTTCTTCGAAATACAAAGCCGAATCCATTATTTCCTGCGCCCAGTCGTTTCTTGCTTTCTGAAACAATACCTGAAAAACGCCGACCTCGTCTTCACGCAGATCGGCTAATGCCCCGATGACCGTTACGAGCGAGTCGGTCTCGAAGTACGAAGCGGTTTTGAGCGGCAGCATGAATTCGTGCGAGAGTCCAAAATCAACTATCAGGGCTTCCGAATCGCCGGTGATCCATAGGTTATAAAGGTAATCGGTCGTTTCTCGAAAAGAATAACCTGGCAGATGCGCGGCGAGTTGCTGCCTGACCTGCGGTAAATCTTTCTCTGTGACGGCAAACTGGATAACGATTTCGCTTGAATTGCCGATGACCTCGAAACCGACCGGGTGCGAAAGATAATTGAAACTGAGGAGCAGATTTTCCGCCGCCTGCTTTGAAAGTTTCAAATCCTTCGGCAAAACGAGCTGAAGCTCAACGAATCCTTCCGCGTAATAGCGGCAAAAGAGCGGTTCGCTCGCATCCTGAATAAGCGATTGATAATCGGCGATTTGCTGACGGTAAGTCTGTAAGGCGGCTGAGTTGTCAGGCGGACCGCCGCTGAATAGTTCACTCCAGAAACTTTGCCGTTTGCCGTCGTCCAAGATCGGGGCTTCGGGAACGCTCAAAAGATAATACAGCGGGCAAAACGGCGGCTCTAACTCGACCGGCGAATCCGCGAGAGTCCAGCCCCTGCCGCGCGTTTCCCAGATGGAGAGATGCTGCGAGAGAATCTCTTCGGGCGTTTGCGACACCTCCGGCAAGACTTGCCCGTATGGAACCAGAGAATCGTTTCCCATTTAGCTTTCCTTTAGTGGTTAAATAATGCGATCAGAATTCCTACACAAAACACAAAAAGCGCTTCCCGCCGGAGCAGAAGTTAATGCCTTTTAATTGCTGTGAATAAGCGCGCTATTTGAAGAACTCGCGCATGATCGGCTTGCGTTCGGCTTCCGGCAGCGCCTTGATGCCCTGCGCCGCGATCACCGCGTCAATGACTTCGAGAATCGCGGTATGCGTCGCCGTCTGAAACATCGTCGCCGCATCGACGCGGTAGTACGTCCACGGTTTGACGAAGGCTTTGGCGATCGCGGCGGTCGTTGAAAAGACCGAGGACAGGATGCCGTCGGGCGGATCGAGCAGCCACCATGAAACGAAAAAGCCCGTTCCGAACGGCGCTCCGCAGATTGCGAAATAGAAATCCTTATTGCACGAGATGCTCAGGTATTCGCGTTTAGAGGAAAAGATGCCGCCTTCTTTCATCTGGATCCGTTCGATCTTGGCGTTCGGCATCTGCCGTTTTTCGACCGCTTTGGTGACCTGCGCGTAAAAGTCCTGCGACGACATTTGAAAGTCCTCGATCAGCGTGCTCCAGCGCGATATTACTTCCGTTGTGGAAGCCATAAGTTTTGTTCTCCTTCTTTTTTAAGCTAAGTGTTAGATAAAGCCGGAAGAAATATTCTTTAATCAGCCGTCAAAAGAAACGAAAAACAAAAACACTCTTAAATTGTAAGACTACCCGTGGTTCGTAGGAAAATATATAAGAATATGAATGAAACGGATTGTAGGCGATTTAAGCGATACGTGTCAAGCAAAAAATATTTACTCCGAATATTGTTTTTGCAAGTAATTGTTAATCTTTTACTTACTGAAATCCTTCAAATAAATCATCTGCTGATAAACCATTACGGATTAGCCGCATCAGGCTAAATTTTCCCGCTATTTTCATTTGACGATGATTGTTACTCTACAAGTAGAACAATCTTTATCATTTAGCTTTCAAAAACTATGAAGGCAAAAACAAAAACAAATAACCGGCTCTGGCAGGCGAGGCATCGCGCCGGGCTGGAGCAAAAACAAGTCGCGCATCTGTTAGGTCATAAGACGTGCGATCAGGTCTCGCGTTACGAGCGCGGCGACCGGCTGCCGAGTCTTAAAACCGCCGTTAGGCTCGCGATCATTCTGCACGCTTCCGTCAGAGAGCTTTTCCCTGACCTGTGCGAACAATACCGCGCACGGATCGCCGAGAGCGCAGCGAGGCTTTCATTTGCATTACCCCTAGCTGACGACGGTACGAATTCGTTAATCGGCGCGCATCAGTGCACGTTTGAAATCCTTGTCCTGCAAACGACGCCGACCGATGAAGAAATCGATCTCGCCCGGCAGCATTCGATCAAGCTGATGCGCGAACTTAGCGACGTGATTGCGAGGCGAAACAGTCGAGGGGAACATTGATTCTTATGAAAAGACTAACGAAGCTTCACGGCTTTTCCCGCCGATCATCGCTTATCAAGCGTTAATTGTAAACTTTCTCAATTCCCAATATGAGCAAGGCGTGTTTTGCTTTGCCTTAAAACTACTAAATAAATATATGTCAACATACTCATCCACGATCCTGGCGATCGATCCCGGTTCGCGCGAACTCGGCTACGCCGTCCTGCGCGGCAAATCACTGCTTTATTACGGCGTGAAAACCGTCACCGACCGCAAAAATCCGGCGAAAGTTTTGGAAACCGTGAGCGGTTTTATCCGTAACTTAATTAAAAAGTACCGCCCGACGGATTTTGCGATTGAAAAAATGTTCGTGACGCAGAAGAATTCGGCACTCTTGACAGTCGTTGCCGATCAGATCAAAGCGGTTGCCCGCGACGGGCGATTGCCGATCTACGAATATGCGCCGAAGACAATCAGAAAACGCCTCTGCCAAACCGGGAAAGCGACAAAACGAGAGGCAGCGGAGGTTATTGCAAAACGTTTTCCCGAACTGAGGCGGTACCTGCTTCGCACGAAAGCCTGGGAACGCGATTACTACTCGAACCTCTTCGATGCCGTCGCGGTCGCGTTGACGTGTGTTAATGACCTTAAAAACAACGAAAATGCAAAAAACTAACTTCCCGAAAATAAAATCTTCGCCGCCGGCGATCGACAGCCTCTATCCCGATTACACGGCAGAAGAAAAGGCGGAAGCGCAAGAGTTTTGGAAATGCTACGTCGCGCTCGTCTGGCGCATTTATCAAAGAATCCGCCGCGAGAAACGAGAGAAAATTTGACGAAATTCCGTTTAAACGCTAGGTTTAAACGTCTTTGCTACTAACCTTCAATCTTCCCGAACAATGACTTCCAAAATCTATTTTTCATACGTCCGCGTCTCGACACAGCGGCAGGGTCAACTTGGTACTTCCTTGACTGAACAGCAAACCGCGATTGACCGTTACGCGCAGCGGTTTAACTTAAAAGTCGTTAATCAATACGAGGAACGGGAAACGGCTGCCAAACAGGGCAGACCCGTCTTTTTGGAAATGCTCAAAGCCTTGCGGCAAGGAAAAGGTGACGGCATCATCATTCACAAGATTGATCGAAGCGCGCGCAATCTCAAGGATTGGGCTGATTTGGGAAGTCTCATTGATTCAGGAATAGAAGTTCACTTCGCCAACGAAAGCCTTGATCTTAATTCAAGAGGCGGCAGATTGTCGGCAGACATTCAAGCGGTCGTCGCCGCCGACTATATCCGTAATTTACGCGAAGAAACCAAAAAAGGCATTTACGGACGGCTCAGGCAGGGACTCTACCCGTTTCCGGCGCGGGTCGGCTATCTGGATACGGGGAAAGGTAAGCCGAAAATGCTGGATCCCGCTCAATCGCCTTTAATCAAACAAGCCTTCGAGGTTTACGCTTCTGGCAGCTGCGGACTCAACGCATTGGTCGAGAAAATGTATGATTTGGGTTTGCGGAATAAAAACGGGAAGAAAATTACCCGTAACGGGCTGGTCTGTATCCTAAAAAACCCGTTTTACATGGGGCTTATTAAAATAGACACCATCTGCGAACTCTTCGTCGGAATCCATCCGCCAATCATTACAAAGAGTTTATTCGATGAGGTGCAGGACACTTTTGCGGGAAAGCGAACGCCCAAGAAAAACAGGCATTTCTTTATCTTCAGGCGAACGATTATCTGCAAGTTGTGCAAAAATATGCTGATTGCCGAGCGGCAAAAAGGCAATGTGTATTATCGCTGCCATACAAAGATGTGTCCGCAGAAAACCATACGTGAAGAAACGGTTGAAGACGAACTACTGCAAATTTACAAAAAACTACAACTGACTGGTGAAGAATATGACTATTTGAAAATTGAAGCCCAAAATTACCTAAATGAGGAACCGAAGCGAAATGATTCGGTAAAAAAACAGCTTTTGATGGAGCTCTCGAATATTGAAACGCGGCTCGCAAAACTCGCCGATGCTTATGTTGACGAGGTCTTTGATAAGGAAACTTATTTTGCCAAAAAGAACGAATTGGTGCTCAAACGAAAAGAAATCAACGAAAAACTGGAGTCGAAGAGTCGTCATGAAACGGATTGGCACAAACAATTCGAGGAATTTCTCGAACTCTTAAAATCCGTTTATTTAAGCTATAAATCAGGAAACAAGGAAGAAAAACGCGAGATGGTCAAAATCACTTTCTCGAACTGCACGGCGCAAGGAAAAACCCTCTCAATTAAACTAAAAAAACCGCTTCAGACGGTTCTTGAACGCCAACGTTTCCCCGTTGGTAGCCCGACTCTAGCAACCACTCGAACTTTAAGAGAACTTTATCTAAAATTACAGCCTTGTTTTAAGGAATTATGCACAACGGAAGAAGCTGAAGACAAATTTTCATAACTAGATAGATATTGACTGAAATATATGATTCTATTATAGTTACCGCACCATGAATCAAGAAAAGGAGGAAAATATGGTAGTTAGAACAGATATGGTTGATGAAAAGGTCATTATTCAGAAAATGAAGGAATGCGGTATCGAAAATGCAGAAGAGATAACATTGTACGGTCTGACTGAATTTGTTGATAAGGTAATTGCAGAGGATAATAAAGAGCAATTAGAAAAAATTGAAAAATTTCTTGACTGGTATAAAGATTTGGTCCAAACGCAACTAGATTCTGTAAATACCAAGCAGGGAATTATAAATAATATTCAGGTAAGCGTATCAATAAATGATCGTGAAGATGAAGTTGAGCACTACATGAAACTTCTTCAAATACCACGAGAAAAAGCTGTTATTTTAGTTGATAAAATGATTAAAAATCTTTCTGATACTCAATCTAGAAGAAAAAGAAAACCTTAGATTGTTGTTAATGAAAGATAAACTATAAACTGGGATTTTAATTCCAGTTTTTAATTTGTATATATCCAAAAGCAATGTTTATGTTGAAAAATAATGGAATCAGCATTGACCCAGCTTCAATTCAGAACACAATTCTAAAGTAGTATAAATATAAAGAGCGTCTTTGTTATAAAGACGCTCTTTTCACCCAAACTTCAGCGAATGAAGTTCGTTTATGCCTCGCTTCAATTTAAAGCTCGGCAGTTTTAATGGTTCAAGCGGTTGTTAGCGGCAACCTCACCATTAAAATTGTTAAAAGTAAAATTTCCCTGCTTTAAATTGTTTTATTAAAAAATAATGAAAGGTAATCTAAAAGTATATTTAGTTAGCTAAGTATAGCAAAAACCTCAACTTATGTGAATAGAGCAGTAACCATAAATCGCGTTATGTTATAATTTCAGCAAAGGTCGAAAAAGGTATAAAAATCATAAGAAAGGATTTAAATGAGCGAACACGATATTAGACGTATCGCTAATGCATTATCGAACCTCGAGCATTATCTGTCTCGAATCGCGACTGCTTTAGAGCGTATCTCATCAAAATAAGCTTAGAGAGTTTTAGTCAGAGTTTATCATCATCTCACTCAGACACATCTGCATAACTGTTCTTCGTAACTAACGAGTTGATATGTCGAAACCTATAACTCATAAAAAGCCGCCTTAAAGGCGGCTTTTTGCTTCTCAGTGAATAAACATACATGCAATCTTATCACTACATTTTCGGGGTGGGCTTTAAATTCTTTTCACTTGTACGACATTGTGGAAAATTAATCTCTTATTTAAAACAATAAAACCCCATCAAGGGGGTAAAATTAGCCTAGTTAGTCGGTACTGGTAGCCCGTATCGGGAAGCGGCTCGAACTTTACAATCGTTATTCAAAAAGTTATTTACATATTTTAATAAATTAGACACTTCAAAAAGCGATAACCAATTTCTTAATTATCTCAATTCTAAACCAGAGAAAATACAAGGACGCAGTTTCTCTAAGTTTACTAATTCCAGTTTATAGTTTTGTTTTAGTAACGCATTTCAAAAACCATATTTAGGATAACAAGTTAGTTAAATTGAAAATAGCGGGGAAAAGTTGCCGAATATGGCAACTTTTCTCTCTTGACCAATCTCCTCAGTTTGCTACTATTTAGATAGCAAAACTAACTATTTCTTCTCATGACCTCCTACATAAACGTCAAAAATAAGCAGGGAATGACAAAGCTCGCCAGTCTTATTAAGCAAGCTGGTTTTAATGATGTCAAAGTCACTGTGCAGCCTAATAAATCTATCACTTTAACGCCAGGAAAAGACATTGACTTACGAGCAGGACTTTCAGATTTGAAAGCTGGGCGGTATACCTCGTTCAAAAGTATGGAGGAAGCTGTTGGATACTTGGATAAACGAAGTAAGAAGGTAAAGAAATCAGTAACCCGCAGAAAGTAAATGCGGGTGCATTTAACGGAGCAATTTCTTGCTCAATTTGATGATGCCGAAGCTGCGGTTCAAAAAGCTGTTACAAAACAATTAAGACTTCTTGGATCCAATATTCGCCACCCGTCGCTGCATGCTAAAAAGTACAATGAAGATCAAGATATTTGGCAAGCCAGAATCAATCGTAACTGGAGATTTTATTTTAAGATTAAAAATAACACCTACCAGATAATTGAAATGAAAGCGCACCCAAAATAAAAAGAACAGAGTGATTCTGTTCTTTTTTATTTAACCTCAACGTATTTGAGTACCAGTGATCTAAATGAGGGAAAGCTGTTTAGATATTTGAAGAATGAAATCATAAATAAAAACAGGGAAGAAGGATTAGCATTGTCTCTCCGTAAGCAGTTAAAGTATTTTACGCCCATTGACGTAAACCATTGATTTCTCTATATTTATGGCAGGATTTTAGAAAAAATGGAGGGGTTTATGGTAGTTTTAAAGATAGTTTTTGTTTTACTGGGCATAGTAACTATAGTGGGAATTATTGCTAATTTTGCGCTAGGACCAGAACTTCAAGAGAAAATGGATGATTCCAGACAAGTACGGATAGCATATGCTGTTTCATTCGGGTCCATAATCTGGTCAATAGTTTTCGGGCTATTAAGTCTAAAATGGTTGCCTGATTCATCGATTAGTTTAATGAGCATATTTATCGCAGTCGCAGGGTCAATACGGCTCACAGGTATTGTCGCTGTTCATTCAAAATATCTGATACGAAAATGGTAAGGAAAAAAGTAGCTTACAAGTTTACTGATTTGCATTTATGTGAGTCAGTTTTTTTATTCACCTAATTTCTTAACCGATTTTTTCAGTTAACGAAAATAAGACTAAACATGCACAGTTGCTTCGGGTAAATCCAGAATCTGCTACGCTAGGTAATGAAAATACAAACATTCCCCAAAAGATACTTCGGGTATATCCGAGTATCAACTGTCCGTCAAGGACAAACCGGCACATCGCTCATTGAACAGCGGTCTGCCATCGAGCAATATGCATTCGATAGTAATTTACCAATCACTAATTGGTTTGAAGAGCGAGAAACTGCTGCCAAGCAAGGCAGACCAGTCTTTCGCAAAATGATTACAGACCTTCGGCAAGAGAAAGCTTCAGGCGTCATTATTTATAAAATTGACCGAAGTGCTCGCAATCTCAGAGACTGGGCAGAATTAGGGGAATTAATTGATGCGGGTATTGATGTCCGGTTTGCTAGTGAACAACTGGATTTAGATTCCCGAGGCGGCAGACTGAGTGCTGACATCCAAGCAGTCATTGCCGCAGACTTTATTCGCAATCTACGCGAAGAAACTAAGAGAGGATTTTATGCCCGAATCAATCAAGGTTTCTATCCGATGCCGGCACCTCTTGGGTATCTAAATAGTGGCGGTGGGAAGCGAAAAGAAATTGACCCAATTACTGCGCCATTCATTAAAAAAATATTTAAGTGTTACGCCACTGGTAAGTTTTGTCTGAGAACAGTAGCTGCTCAGATGAACATTGAAGGGTTGCGGAATAGAAATGAAGGAGTAGTTTCGATGCGCGGCATTGCCCATGTCCTCCATAATCCTTTTTATACCGGTATCGTTCGCATCAAAACCTTAAAAGAATATGTGACAGGGCAGCATCTACCGCTCATTTCCAAGGCATTGTTTGATGCAGTACAAATGAGGCTCAAAGATAAAACTACACGCAAATCTTCAAACACTTCTCTCCGAGAAGCGTTTTTATTTAGAAAACTCCTCACCTGCGCAGAGTGTACATATCGCCTCATAGCTGAAAAGCAAAAAGGGTATATTTATTATCGTTGCCAGAAAGGGTTTTGTTTGCAGAAAACGATTCGGGAAGAAGTAGTTGTAGATGCGTTTTTAGAAACCTTAGGGAATTTGCACTTCAGTAAAAAAGAAGCTGTGTGCTTTCAGGAACAACTATCGTATCGCCGTCGAACACTTGGAGAAATTGTTGAAGGGAAAATAAATACTGTTGAAACTACTGAACGCGCAGTCCTGAAAGAAAGTGAAAGCGCTTTCCGATTTGTACAGTCTGCGTATCTGGAATACAGTCAAGCTTCCTACGCGCGCAAGCGAGAAATTATTAGCCGTATTGCCGCAAATATTCAAGTAAAGGGCAAGGTAGTATTGATACAGCTTCACGATCAATTTGAAACTTTGCAAAAACAAAAGAATAATTTATAAAACCGGCAAAAGAAAAATACTTTTTATTCCGCTTCACCCCTACGGGGAATCGAACGAAATACGGTTATAAATAAGAGGGCAAAAATTTGCTCTCTTATTTTTGTGTTGTAATAAATGATTTGTCGAACCGGTTTTTAGTCAAGGTGTTTTCGCTTATTTAAGCCAAATTTCTTCAAAAAATTGGACAAAATAAAAACCGAGCGTGACGGATGGTAGCCCGACTCTAGCAACCACTCGAACTTTTAGGCAGTTATGTCGGAAATTGCGGGAGTATTTTAAGAATCAAGCCATATCTAAAAATGCCGAAGAAGGTTTGCCTTTAGCTCCGTAAAAAAGTGCCTTGTTCAGATCACTTATGACGAATATTTTTCGCCGCCTCTTTTATAATCATAAGGAACAGTAGAACATCTTTATCATCTGTAGTGTAGAAATAAAATTCATCTGTGAATAGAGGGAAAAATTAGCCTTTTGTGTCGAGGTAGGCACATTATATCCACAAAATAATGCTTAGCTATTAAAATACATAATAATGGGCGTTTTCGAGACACCAAGAAAGTAGCTGTTTCGCCCTCACGTCCATTGATTTGTTCGATGCGCCGTTGATTCTGCCTCACAGTCATCTTTTATTCGACTGAAAACTTTTCATCGTAGCCGCTCGCTTTGAGGAAGGCGTTGAAATCTTTGATTTCGAGAATGTCTTTGACTGCCTGTTTTTTGTCCTTTGCTTTGTTGTAATACGATTCGGCTATTTTATAACCGACGTAATAACCTAAATCGGCGGGTTTGTCTTTTGCCTTGTCACCTTGATAAAGCCAGTTGCTCTCGTCCGTTCCGTTCATCTCTTTTTTGAATTCGAGCCACAGTTGTTTTTCACGCTGGTTGCCATATTGGTGCAAGTTCGGATTATCTTTGTCGCCCGAAATTAGTTCGCCGATAAAGTCCGCGCTGCCTTCGCTCAAGGATTTGCCAAGCAAACTCACTTCGCCGCCGTACAGTGATGTCAGGTGCGCGTTTTTTTCCTGGTAATGAACGAGTTCGTGAGCCACGATAAACGGAATTCTTTCGACCTTGCCGACGGACGACTTTTTCCACCCGCTCAGTTCGGCGAGCGAAGCATCGTCGGTTTTGCCGTACATCTCAAAGCCGATGAGCAAGCCTTTGAGAGTCGCCGTTCCTCCTGCATTCATTCTGCCGATGACAAAATAGACGTTGGGGAAAAGAGCGTCAGGGTAAATTTCTTTGAGTTTTTTAAAACTCGCCAGCATCTGCGGTTTGTAGTTTTCGATTTTCGCCGATTGCGCTCTAAGGGCGGCGTAATATTTCGGCGCGGCGTCAATCGCGGTCACCAGATTGCAAGAGTTGCCGATTTTGCTGCGAAGAAATTCCTGCAAGCCGACGCTGCCCTTCTTGAAATATTCGTCGCGGTAAATTATCAAATTGTTTTCCGGCTTCGCCATATCGTAGGCTCGCCAAAAAAGCGCGATGTCAGAGACGACGATTTCTGCTTTTTCCGGGTTCTCATTCAGCGTCAACCCGACAGGTTTATTCTCTTGTGCCGAGATTAAACCGGCAGAAAAAAACGTTACCATGATCAATAAAAATAATTGCTTCATAACAATTTTACCTTCGTTTTGTTTCTTTCGATTTAAATTACCGCGTTGATATTTTTACCTCGTGTTTATCGAAATGTGCGGAACGCACTTTTTATATTTATCACCTAAGTATAATTTAGATAATATAAGATGGTCGGATAAGACAATGTGTTAACAACCCGAAAGCATTGAACGCTTGAAATGCAATTCCTTTCTCAAAAAGGGGTCTTTATGAAACGGTTTTGGGTATAAATCTCATTTTGAGGCGAGAAAATCTGCCAGCGAGGCAACATCTATCGCACAATGTCCGCCGTACAGGGGGTGCCACGTAGTCTTTACCCCTCTTTTTATCGCAAGATTTGCAAGAGCTTCCGTACCTTCAAAATTTCCGTATTTGTCATAAAGACCGCATGAAAGATACAGTTCCGGATAGCTTTGATCGGCACGCTCGATCAATGAAAGCGGGTTGATTGCCTTCCATTCTTCGTCGTTGGAAACATACTGCTTTGCCAGCCGTGTCACTCCGTATATTATTTTGGGATCGGCGCCTGTCCGTTTGATACCAGCTCTCAGGGTGGAGTAATCAGAAAATGGCGAGCCCTGGTAAACTCCCGGGCACAGAGAGGCGATCTTGGAAAACATTTCAGGGTGGCTCAGCCCTGATATCAGAACATTCAATCCTCCCATGGATTCACCCAGCAATATTCTATTCATTGGTTTGCCTACTTTTGATTCAATTTCCGGCAGGCGAGCGATGAGGTCATCCAATAGTCCGCTTTCCTCTTGAGAATTTTTCGGAGTTAACAGCCAGACGGGTCCGTATGAAACGACCACTACAGTCGGTGGTTTAATTGATGATCTCTGCCAATAGGCTTGGACCTGTGAGGTGAAATAAGTGTCATCGTTCCAAATGGAAGCGTCCAGGTTTCTTCCATGCAAGTGGTAAACGATATCATCGCTCACCCCATTTTCTGCCCGGTAAATGGTGTAATTTAGATTTCCGCTGGTAAAGCGCTCCGCACGCGCCGGAGTGAAGACTACCTTTTGACTCCCGGTTGGACTGGTAAAGTGATTCCATGTGAAATACCCGGCGAGCAAAAACAGGGCGCTCAAAAGAAATAAGAATATAAGACGCTTTTTTTTCATTGATGTTCTATTTTCCCGAAACTCAAAACTATAATCCGAGCTTATCCATTTTATCCTTTTCATACCGGCTGTCTTCAGCCGGATAACGTAAAATATCGTCGAATTTTTTCGATTCTTTTGCTAATGACCAGACGATGCTCTCTCCTGCAGGCAGCGTGTCGGGCAGAGCGGCGAATATCGGGTCTTTATAGGCTTTCTCGGCGTCGATAAGTTTCCACCCCTTTTGCTTGAACATATTCAAAAGGTCATTCAGAAATAATGAAGTTATTAAATTATGATGTACTAACAGGGTATGACTTACGGGGCGACCTGTTACTTTCTTAGACAGATCATCGTAATAAACGGCGCGCTCCCAAATATGTTCAAGATAAAAGTCTCGATAAACGGTTAAATCTGCGTTCGGCTCTCTTTTCAAACGCTTACGAAGGCGGTCGTCTATTGCCCACTCCGATGTATCAATCGTCACATATCCCATCTTGTAGTTTTGCTCTTTTAAGAATGTCCGGATTTTATCTCGCTTTTCGATTGTCTCGCCTTCCTTCAAATAAGGAAATCTGAATAATTTCCGAAAGCGGGAAAACCCTTTGATAATGTCTTCCCCGCGCAGAATATCGGCAGAGTATTTATCGAAATCGACTCGTGGATAATAAAAGTGTGAGTAAGAATGATTGGCGATAATATGTTTATCATTGTTCCATTCCTGAAGGCGCCTTTTTCCCTGCTCATTATCTACCCGCATCCCGCACACAAAAATGGCTGCTTTTAGCTTGCCGTGATTACGTAAGGCGGCAAGAAGAGCTGCGTTTGGCTGATCTAAAGTCAGTTTCGGGGTGTCGTTACCATTCACATCAATATCATCTATGGTAATTGCCAGCCGGGGCGAACGATTCTTACCTTTGTTCTTCGATTGCGCCGGGCTAATCGTTACCGAAGAGGAACAGATCATAAAAAGAAATAGTATTTTAAAAAAAGTTTTCATAAATTTAGTTTAATAACTTCTATTATTAATGATCTAAAATAATGGAGCGCTTGTCCTGATAGAATGATGCCGGAGGGGGATTTCTTATGAACATCAAATGGAATTGTAAATCTTCCCGGCAATCTGAGCGGCGACTGCCCCCCTTTCATCTTTTCCTTCTAAGACTACGACTACCACCATTTCAGAATTTTGGTTTGCCCCGTAAGAAGCAAACAATCCAATATTTGTTTCTTTATTAGATATTGTTCCGGTCTTTCCGCTAACTTTATAATTTTCCTGCCGGGCTTTTTTGCCGGTTCCGGTTTCGACTGCCGCTCGCAACCCCTTTTTAAGCTCCTCAACGGAACTTTCACTGATTGAGAGATTTCCACGCTCTTGTGCCGTGACCAAATCGTTTCCGTTCGCTACCTGCGGAACCAATATTTTTCCGCCGTTATAAACTGCTGAAACAAAGACGGCAAGCTGCAAAGGAGTAATTTGAATATTTCCGCCGGTTACTCCGGTCAATCCGCTGCGATCAGGTTCCATTTCTTCTGGAAGGTATCCGCTGGTTTCGTCCGGATAGTTAATGCCTGTTTTTTCGCCTAAACCGAATTGTTTGGAATATTTAATAAGAGTGTCAGAACCAAGGTTTTGTCCCAATGATTTGAAATAATCGTTGTTATAAAAGGCAAGCGCTTTAGTTAAATTCATCTGCGTTGAAGAATTGTAACCGAATCCCCGACTTGTTTCTTTCAGTTGATTTTCTTCAATTCCGGCAAGACTGGTAATCATTTTAAAAGTCGAGGCAGCCGTCCACTGACGACGAAAAGCCCAGTCCTGATTAACTATTGTATAAACCTGTCCGGTGCGAGGATTCATGACGATAACGCTTCCCTGGTGATTTTTGAGTGCCTGCAGGGCAACCTCCCGAAAGCGCGCATTTTCTTTTGATACATCATCATTGTATTCACCGGTTACACTAGTATTTTCCGCTCTGTTCTTATCTGCTTCCGGAACACTGGCAACTAATGTTTTTTTCAAATCAGTTTCAATATTGTTAGATGAAACTTTCAATCCCCCGAAAATTACGGCAAGAGATAGAAAAATGACGGCTATTGCCCAAACATTATGCAAAATAGACTTTTTACTGAAACCCGGATTTTTTGAATTAGAAACGAGCCGATAGATTCTGTCCTTTAATTCGCCGTCGGTCGCCGCCAACGCCAATTGTTCGGCTTGTCTTTGGAATCTGGCAACTTTTGTCAAAGCGCGGGCGTAGCCGACTGAATCCTTGCATAAAGCGATGGTTAAATCATCGCAAACATATTCTCGTTCCTCACGAATCTTACGGGATGTCCAAATGGCGGCAGGATGATAAAAAAGCAAGGTTTCTGCGACGCTCTGCAGAAAGTTAATCAGAAAGTCGCAACGTTTGATGTGAATTAATTCATGAGAAATAATCGTCTGCAACTGAAAAGGCGTTAAGCCCAACAGGCTGCTCGGGGGGATGAGAATGAGAGGATAAATCCAACCGATCGTCATCGGAACAAATACCGAAGATGACTCACATATTTTTATTTTCCTTTTGATTGATAAGCGAGAAGTTAATTCTTTGACCAAATCGTCCAGCTTTGGATTGGATGCGTTTGCTGTCAGCCGACGGAGATTCGCCGTACAGAATAAACCGCCGCCTAATTTAATTGCATAGATAACAACCCCAATCAACCACAATAAAATCAGCCAGGGCAGAAATTTTTCAACTCTCTCGGATGTGTTCCACGTTTCTGTGATCGTCCGATTGATCCAGTTGATTTTTTGAGTGCCGGCAATTCGTTCGTTTCCAATAGCGCTGGTGTTTTGGAAGTTGGAATCCGCGCTCATAATGACTGCCGAATCATCATCAACAACAATGTCGAGCGGTTCGGTTTGGCGAGTATGTAAAACATAAGTCGTTACAACCGGAAGAATAAGCATTAAGGCTAAAGCGCAGCAGGCAATAAAGTATCGGCTTTGCGGTTTCGCATGGGATAAGAGTTTTAAAAGCGCAGCCAACAACAACCCGATTAGTGCAGCCTGCCACAATGAATGGATCAGCGACCACCCGATTTGATGAATCAATGTAGATGTTTCAATGATTTGCATATCACTTATTTTCCTTCTTCGATTTTGTCGAGAAACTTTTCAATTTCATCGAGTTCCTCTTCCGAAACCGCTTTTGTTGAAAGGGCACCGAGAACCAGCTCTTTGGCTGACCCGCTGAAAGCTTTCTCCATCAAATCGGTTAAAAGCATCTGCTGAGTTTTTTTCCAGCTGAGGCGTGGCTTATAAACCTGAGGACGTTGCGAACTGTCTTTTTCGACCAGTCCTTTTTCCGTCATGATCTGAATGATTTTGAGAATCGTCGTGTATCCTGCCTGCACCTCATAAATTTGATTATGATGCTTGTGAATCTGGCGTACCGTGCCGGTTTTCAAATCTTTCAGAATTTCTAAAATCGCCAGTTCCGTATCAGTTGGACGCGGCAGCTTAGTAAGTTTTTTAGAAACTAGTTTTTTGCCTTTCATGTTTTAATTACCGTCTAATCAATTAAATTCTATATTTATATGACGAAGCATATCGTCATTTATACTACAGTTGATTTCTTTTTTCAAGTATCATCACCATTTATTCTGATTCAAATCTATCTTAGTTTTGTTGCGCCCCGAATATGCTTAAGAGATTTTATAAGGAAAAATGAAGTGACGAAATACTTCGTCATATTTGATTGACATTGACGAAATGTTTCGTCACAATACTGAAAGTTTTGGACCCCGATCAAATAAAAAATTAAAGGGGGAGTACTTCGGCGTTAGAGATCAAAAATTTTATTACGTAATTTCCAATGCAGTTCTCCAAACTAAATTATTTATTGTTTTTGTTTTCAGTTGTGAAGATGGCAGAAAAGCAGATAAATCTGAAAAATATGGTTGCGGTCACATTTTTCGTTTTATTTGTAGTTCACGTTTCATTTTCCCAAACTAAAGAATCAAATCTTTTAATAACAGTCAAAGATCAATTTGATGGAGTAATTACTACCGCGCAAATTAGCATTACAAAAACCGGTAGCGACAATATAACTCAGGTTCAAACTGATGATTCCGGCACAGCAAAAATTTACAATTTAGTTGATGGAGAATATCAAATTACTGTTTCCGCTGCCGGATTTAAAGAATATAAAAGCGAAAAAATTACGTTTGAAAGCGGTTCGACAAGACGCCTTGACGTAGTTCTCGAAATCGCTTCTATCGAATCAAATGTCAATATTTCTGAATCTGAGTCGATTGACTCGGATAGAATCACGCCGGCAGTTGTTTTAGATGAAAGAGATTTAAACAATTTGCCGGACAAACAGAAAGATTTTGAGCGTGCATTGCAAAATTTAGCTGACGCAACCGCTGGTGAAGAATTACCCATCAGCGTCAATGGCGTACAGGGCGCAAAAATTCCGCCGAAGCAGGCTATTAAGCAGGTTAGAATCAATCAAAACGTTTATTCTGCGCAATTCGATTCACCATCCGGCTCTGGTACAGACATTTTTACGCGTGTGAAAGTTGATAAATTCAGCGGTTCAATCGGATTTAATTTCGCCGATTCCCGGCTTGCTGCGAGAAATCCTTTTTTGGGAAGCGTTCTGCCCTCCCAGTCGCGTGAATACTCTTTCAATTTGTCTAGTCCGATCGGGAAAAAATCCAATTTTTACATCTATTCTTCACGCAGTGAAAATGACCAAAGCGCGGTCATTAACGCTTCTATTTTAGACGCAAATTTACAACCCACAGCTTTCAGACAGTCTTTCGCAACACCGGCTCGTTCAAATAATATCTATCTCAATATTAATTCAGATATTACAAAGAAACACAAAATTTTCTTTAGCGGCGGACTTTACAGCTTTCGCTCAAAAGGCAACGGTGTCGGCGATTTTACCTTACCCGGTCGCGCCGCCGATACTTCTAACAACGGCGGAAATTTTCAGTTTTCCGATACTTATCTAAGAAATACCGATTTTGTCACTCAAACGGCGATTTTGTTTTACTCATACAGCAGCCAAAGCCGACCAACGGCATCTGCGGCGGCGTTAGACGTTTCGGAAGCCTTTTCCGGGGGCGGTTCAACACAGAATTCCAAAACTAGAAACTTGTTTTTTCAGGCGAGTAATCAGACGACCGGGCAGATGGGAAAATACACGCTTAATTTCGGCGGCAGATTTCGCGCTAACTCTATCAATCAAAACTCGCAAGCAAACTTTAACGGCAATTATATTTTTAGCGGACGGCTCGCTCCGATTTTAGATGCCGCGAATAATCCGATTACGGATGCTTCCGGTAATTATGTCATCGAACAAATCAGCAGTTTGGAAAGCTATCGCCGAACGCTTCTTTTTCGGCAGCTCGGCTTTTCTAATCAAAGAATTAGAGAACTTGGCGGCGGCGCAAATCAATTTACAATTTCCGGCGGCAATCCGAAAATAAATTTGTCGCAGTACGATTACGCCTTTTATTTACAAAACAGTTATAAGCTAACTCCGACAATCGCCGTCAGTTTTGGGCTGCGCTACGAAAATCAAAATAACATCAAAGACAGTTCTAATTTCGCGCCGCGCGCCGGAATAATTTGGGCGCCGAAAGCCAAGGAAAAACAAAATCCGCTGTTTTCTCTGCCGCGAATCAGCATTGGTTACGGAATGTTTTATTCGCGTTTTCCGCTAAACAATATTCTGAACGTTAGATTGAGCAACGATACTGACAGAGCGCAGTATTTAATTACCGAAACGGACGCGCTTGATCTTTATCCGAATGTGCCGTCCATCAGTTTGCTTCAGCAGCTTGCCTTACCGAAAACTCAGAGATTTATTGACAATAAACTGAAAACACCTGCGCAAGTCTTATTTACAGCCGCGGCAACCAAAAAACTCATTGGCGGTTTTTCATTGAATCTTTCAATGACCACCGGCACGACTTTCCGGCAAAGTGTTACTCACAACGTCAATGCGCCGCTTGCCGGAACTTTTAATTCGCCCGACCCGCAAGCGGGCATTCGCCCTTTCCCGGAAGCAGGAAATATCTACGGCGTATTTTCAAGCGGAAAATCTAAAAAAACGAGACTTTCCGCTCAATTGCAATTTCCGAATGCGGGCAAACTTTACGCGTACTTGAGCTATTCTTTTGTAAAATCGAAAAATAATGTCGTGAGCGGCAGCAGCGCGCCTTTTGATCCTTACGATTTCAGTCAGGAATTTGCGCCGGGTACCGCTGACGGGATGCATTCAATTAATGGTTACAGCAGTTATCAATTGCCGTATGGTTTTTCAATCGGCGGCAGTTATACTTTTCACACCGGCGGCAGATTTAATATTTTTACCGGACGCGACACTAACGGCGACGGATTTTTCAACGAAAGACCTGCATTTGCAACCGATTTAAGCAAGCCCGGATTGATTCAAACAAAATACGGGATACTTGATCCAAACCCTGCACAGGGCACGACTTTAATTCCGCGTAATTTAGGCAGAGGCTCAAAATATTTTTCGGTAGATGCCAATATCTCTAAAACTTTTGGTTTCGGCGGCGGCAAAGCCAGGAAAAAATCACTCAATTTCAGCCTGGATATCTACAATCTTTTAAATAGAATTAATCGCGCGGATCCAATCGGAAATATGTCTTCGCCGAATTTTCTGCATGTTATTAAGGGCGCAACCGACAATGATTCGATTATGATTAACGAAGCCTCCTATATTTCCTACGGTTCGGGCGGAAATTCAAATTCTATCGGCAGACATTTCGGCTTTGGAGTAAGTTATAGATTTTAAACTTCCAGAATTGAATGGATTTTCAGGCTGAAGCTAAGAGTAAACAGTAAAATTAAAATTCAAATCACTCGATCGCTTCTTTCTGACCCGAAATCCTAATTTTCGTTTCGGCTTTGAACGGATTTGGACGCATTTGCAGGGTAGTTTCCGCCATTAGTTTGGCGAGACGTGCTTCGTTGGAGCATTATGGAACATGCGCTAAAACAATCTGTCGCGCCGTAATAATCGTTAGTGATCCAGTCGAATAAATCTTGACGCTCACTACGTATCGCGATTGCTAAATGGCGACCGATAAACAGACAAAAGAGTCTTGAATGAGTTCTTATTTTGTGAAGCCATAGATAAATCCATGCCCAATTAAACCCGACGTTTTTCGGAATTTTGTTATATTTTTGTGAATTATTTTGCTCATAAATAAGCCTAGTATTGGCGATGCCAAACTTTACATATGACATACTGTATGTAAAATTGGACAGGATTCCTTACATATAATATACTATGTGTAAAGTTTATTTCATTAAATAATCCTTAATAAAAATGCCAATCGATAAATTTAAAGCAGGCGCATATCGCCAGCAATATCAATATAAAAGTTTTTCACCTTCACTTGTCAACCAGCAGTTCTCTTGGAATGATCCTCAAATAGATGTGTTATTGGAAGACGCAACGCGGCTTCTCGGAGAACTAAACGCGTATTCGCAGCTCGTTCCTAATGTTGATTTTTTTATCAGGATGCATATCTATAAAGAAGCGACTACTTCGAGTCGAATCGAGGGAACTGCCACGCAGTTTGATGAAGCATTATTGCCGGAAGAAGAAGTTGATCCGGAACGCCGCGACGATTGGGGAGAGGTGCAAAATTACACTAAGGCAATGAATAATTCGATTGAAGAATTAACTCGACTACCTCTCTCGATGCGCCTTCTCAAACAAACGCACGCGATATTGCTATCGGGCGTGCGCGGACACCATAAAAATCCTGGTGAAGTTCGCAAGAGTCAAAACTGGATCGGCGGCGCAACCATTAAAGATGCGGTGTTTATTCCTCCGTCTCACGAGGAACTTCCAGAATTATTATCTGACCTCGAAAAGTTTTGGCATAATGAAACAATTTCAATTCCGCATTTGGTGAGAATTGCGCTCAGCCATTACCAGTTCGAAACGATCCACCCATTTCTGGATGGTAATGGTCGTATTGGACGATTGCTCATTACGTTGTACTTGGTAAACAAAAGATTGCTCACGAAACCGACCCTGTATCTTTCTGATTTTTTTGAGCGCAACAAGCCGGCGTATTACGACGCATTGACGCTGGTTCGCACAAACGGAGATATTGAGCATTGGCTGAAGTTTTTTCTTGTCGGTGTGGCACAAACGGCACAAAGCAGTAAGCATACATTTGAAGCGATAATTGCACTCAGGCAAGAATGTGAGCAAAAGATACTGCTCATGGGTAAGCGGGCTAAGTCCGCACAGCAATTACTTATGTTGCTGTATTCGCAGCCAATTATGAATGCTAATACTATTGCCGAGTTACTCGGTATTTCCCATCAATCAGCCAGCGCACTTGCCAAGACATTTGAAGATGTCGGTGTTTTTGAAGAGGTTACGGGATATAAACGAAATCGATTATTTATATTTAAACAATATTTAGATATTTTTGACGACAGAAAACCAAAAAATAAAAGAAAGATACAATAATGGGTATGAAGCTACTAGCGCCGCCAATGCAAAAGCGATTGATCCCTTGGTTGACATTAAGAATCAGAAAAATGTGGTAACAGATTATGGGCGATGAAAATATTGAGGAACTGGAAAAGGAATTTCCTTCAGTAGAATTGGCATATCCGTTAGCGGTCGCTTCTTACGAAAGCGCATCGAAACGACTTGATTCTGTAGATGGTAGACTGCAAACGATTTTGGCGTTCATTGTAACCGTTTCGGTAGCTATTCCATCAATTGCATCAGGACGAGGCATTCCATTTCAATCATACTGGTTTTACGCGTCGTTTTTCTTCTTCGTTAGCGGCATCGGTGTCGGAATATGGGCGAGGCTTTACGGTAATGTTCGCCTTATTACGCCGACAAATTTATTCCAAGACTGGCTACGCGATTCAAAATGGCAATTCCAGAAAGATATGATATACCACGCAGGTCAAGACTTTGACGCCAATATGAAATTAGTAAACCAAAAATGGAGATGCTCCGTTGCGGTTACCCTTCTTTTCGTTTTACAGGCGGTGTGTCAAACGGTCTGGGTACTAGGTTCTCGCCCTTAAAACAACCACTCGGCGGCAATTTCTCCGATGACGGCGGCGGTGGCGGAGCAGGCTTGCTTGTCGGTTGCTGATTTGTCTCGGACGACGGTTTATCTTGCTCTTCACCCATAGTTATCGTTACCTCAAAATTCTTTATGATCAAAAGAAAGTATCAACCATACTTAGTGAATTCTTTTTACGCCTTCGGTTTTGGAAGCGGCACATCGACTGGTCTGAGCATTGCAGGCGGCTCGCCTCTGAAATCTTTACTAGGCGGCAATTTTGAAGGAGAAGGTGGTGGCGGAGCAGATGGCTTTTCTTTCGGCGGATTGTTCTGTTCTTCACTCATATTATTAACCAAAAAGTTTTATTTTAAGAATCGGAAATTTTAGACTGAAAAGTCACTAAAGGAAATTTTATCACGTTTCTTAAAATATAAATAAAGACACTTGGTCAAGGGATTAAAGATAAAATTTTATTGACTTTATCGATTCAAAAGTACTAATGTTTTCGTAAATGAAAATTTGATATTAGGAAAATCACTATGGCTAAAAATAAACCGCGAAAAATTATCGATGCAAGAGCTGATTCTGAGGGGAATATCACCCACGTAAAAATTCAGAATCTTATTACACTTATGCTTCCTTAGAGGTTATACTTTGGGCTTCGCAGTGTGCCATAAACATCTGCGCAGACGTGATTTTAGATCAGTTTGACCCTAACCTTCATTTTATGCAATATCAAATTATAACTTTTACTCTTCAATTTCAAGATTAAGATTGTTTAATTAAAACCGGATAGTTTGCGGCAATCGCAAAATGTTGGGGTTATTATCGGCTAAAGATATCTCTAAAAATTATCAAATTGTTATCGTCTTCAACAAAAAAACTCGATAATTCCCCCCATATCTTAACATGCGGCTTTTAGGTGGTAGAAATTATAACGCGAATTTTGTAGGTTCGAATAAATTCTTTGACAACATCTCAAAAATAAATTACCTTTAGTTAAATTTTGACTCAAGGTATCTAGGCTCCTAAGACCCAATGACATAAAACCTTTTTGGCGTTCTTTATGACGAGCCGCACATAAAATCGTGTCTGTTGCAGGTTTAACTTTCAAGATGTAACTCTAAAAAATGGTTAATAGAAAACGGAGCGCAAACAAAATTGAGTATCTGGGGCGTTGATTGCTAGTTTTGAAACTCAGCAATCAGCTTTCTCTTTTCAACAAAAAATATTTATGTCATTAAAAAACTTCAAATGAATTTGTCCTTAATGATAGTTATATTTTTATACTAAACTAAAATCTTTATGTCTTTAACTATGCAAGATAAAGATGATTCACCCAAAACTAGTAAATCGCCTTTAGAACGTGATTGCATCATATTTCTACCGGGCATCGGCGGTGAAAGTGTAGATCAGTCCATTGATGGACTTGCGCGACGGTTGGCTGCGGCACTCGATATAAATGCTCAAGACACTACAGCAGTTTTTTATTCGAAAGTAAAAACAGTAGAAGACTTGAACAGTTGTAAAGGCGATGTTGGAACGCTTTACCGCAAAGACGATTCGGGGGACCTGCCCTTTTTAGATATTTATAAGGTTGATTATCGAAACACCCTAGTTGAGCGCTATGAAAATAGAAATTTGCTGGTTAAAGCTTTACTTCTTCTTGTCGCTCTTCCCGGAACTCTAATGCGACTATTGCGTGCCATATTCACTGGTATATCATCCAAGACGCGAGTTGAAAAAATGCAATTGCTTTATGCTTTTGGCATTCTCAGTCTTCTCATAATTTATGTAGTAATACTTTTCAGTGCTGTTTGGGCGACAATTCAAGGGGCAAGTGAAGTCAGTAAGTTGGTGCAAGAGGCTTGGAAGGGAACAAAAATAGAACATACCCTCCCCAAAAATTCAACTCAAGAAAACCTATCGGAAGACAGTCCTACACAGGCGACATCGTTATTTACTATTGAAAATGCGGTATATCTGTGGTTGCGGCTCTCTCAAATAATCGTTGTGCTGTGGGCGGCGATAAGTTTATTTCTACCCCCGAAATTCAATTTTAAGGAGTTAATCAGCAAAGCCTCTGTGGATTTTCTATGTTTGATTTATTACTTAAATCTCGGCGAGCAAAGAAACTCTATCATTGGAAGAGTGGAATTATTAATTGACGAAGTTCTACGAAAAAGCGGGAATGAGTTAAAAAAGGGCGACGGGAATCAATACCGGAATATTTATATTTTTGCTTACAGTTTCGGATCGATCGTCGCCCTGGATGCGCTCTTCCCAGTCGGAAAGAAACCGAGTCCTGTTTTTCAATCCGTTCATACGCTCGTCACAATCGGTTGCCCTTTCGATTTCGTCAGAACATTTTGGTCAGGTTATTTTGATACGCGTAGAGAGTACACAGGTAATGTTCCGGCTCGTTGGCTTAATGTATATTCACCCGTGGACGTGCTTGGTTCGAACTTCCGCAATGATCCGCAAGCTGGTGATGCCAATATAAACATTCGAGCCGAGCAAATAAACTCTACTGAAGATGTCCCGGCACCGATTAACGTTCCTTTTACTGAAGGTTTGAGTTTCACCGAATTATCGTGGCTTAGTTCATTAACACTGATCGGATTAAGGTCTCATGCTATGTATTGGAGCAATATTAACGCGCCCGAAATCAATTGTTTCAACGAACTGGTAGTAAAAATATATAAGGGTGATGCCGTGCTTTACTAAATACGAAGTTACGTAAATATTAATTACTTTTTAATTACGCGGATAAAATATTATGACTAAAGTTAATGATGAAGAAATTATTCAAGATGGTAATCAGAAGATTGAGGAACCGGTACAGTATCTTTCCGGGGAAGCGGGCAAAAAACCGGAAGCGGGAACGGCATTATGTTTATCGGGCGGAGGTTACCGAGCAATGCTTTTTCACGCAGGCGTTTTGTGGCGGCTCAACGAGTTCGGTTTGCTGTCCGAACTGAAAAGAATATCCAGCGTTTCGGGCGGTTCGATCACTTCGGGCGTGTTGGCAATGAACTGGCATAAACTCGGATTTGAAAGCGGCGTCGCCCGGCATTTTGAAGAGCAAGTTATTACACCGATAAAAAAACTCGCCTCGCGCACGATTGATGCTTCGTCGGTCATTAGCGGAGCGTTATGGACGGGCAGCATCGGCGACAAGGTCGCTGATGCGTACCGGAATTATCTATTCGGCGAAACCACTTTACAGGACATCCCCGACGAGCCCCGTTTTGTATTTAACGCGACTAATGTGCAGTCGGGTGTGTTATGGAGATTTTCAAAGCCCTATATGAGCGATTATCGGGTTGGCGAGATCAAGCATCCGAAAATCGAATTGGCGGTCGCGGTTGCCGCCTCTTCAGCCTTTCCGCCGGTGCTTTCGCCCGTCGAACTAGATCTCGAACCGAATGATTTCACTCCCGGCAGCGGAGGCGATTTAACGGATGAGATGTATCGAACGCAAATCGTTTTAACTGACGGGGGCGTCTACGACAACCTCGGCTTAGAAACGGCTTGGAAGCGTTACGATACGATTTTGGTAAGCGACGCGGGCGGAGCCTAAAAGAGATTGGGTCAGGCATTCCGTGCGCGTACTGATGATGATAGACAGTCAGGTTAGAAGCTTGCGCCGCCGACAGCTCGCCGAATCTTACAAAACAAAAATCCGGAAAGGCGCATTCTGGGCAATCGGTCATGATCTTAAAGAAAAGTTTGATACCGAGAATGCTCTTGATTGCCCGTTTGAATTGACGGATATTTTGGCGAAAATACCGACCCGATTAAAGAAACTTGACCAACAAACTCAGGAAAGAATTATTAACTGGGGGTATGCAATCTGTGATGCCTCGACCAGAAAATATTT
The DNA here is from genome assembly GCA_031411895.1 of Acidobacteriota bacterium. Lineage (GTDB taxonomy): Bacteria > Acidobacteriota > Blastocatellia > Pyrinomonadales > Pyrinomonadaceae > JAFDVJ01. Next base: position 56,301 of record JANOBZ010000030.1, read on the forward strand.
TGATGAGCAACTGCCGCCGCCTAAGCAGTTTCCCTATCCGGCAGTCGGAGTCGGATAAAACGCAGAAAGAATTTTACCCGTGAAATAAGTTTGCGTATTTCACGGAAATCAAAAAATAATTTTTAACACATTGAGGTGAACTGCCAATGAAATCAATGCCTTTGCCGCGCACGCGAAAACTGAGAATCGTCGCTCAAGACCCGAGCGTCAAGGATTCAGACGGAAACATTCTGACCACCGAGATCGAGATTCCTGCCGAAGAATTAGCGCCCGGACCTCGCGGTTATCGCGTCCACATCGTTGACTATGACACTTCAACCGGCACGCTCTATCAGCCTCAGCCATACAACCCTTTAAAAGACGGCTGTTATACAGACCCGTATGCCGAAATTGAAAAAGAAAATATTAACGAACTGCTCACAGAACCGGGGTTTCACGCGCAAAATGTTTACGCGATTGTGATGCGGACGCTGGCGCGGTTCGAGTCCGCTTTAGGAAGAAGAGTGAGTTGGGGATTTCAGGGGCATCAAATTTATGCGGCGCCCCACGCTTTTGCCGATGCTAATGCGTTTTACTCCAAAAGTGATCAGGCACTAGCTTTCGGCTATTTCCGCATTCCGTCCAAAGACGACGAATCGGAAATTATATTTACTTGCCTGTCTCACGATGTCGTCGCACACGAAACGACACACGCCATTCTTGACGGTTTGCGCGAACGCTACACGACGCCGTCTTCGCCGGAGCAAGCCGGGTTTCACGAAGGATTCGCCGACGTGGTCGCGCTTCTCTCAGTGTTTTCGCTGAAGGATGTGGTCAGAAATCTTTTATTAAAAAAATCAAAAGATAAAAGCGGATTGGGAATTAAGTCTAACCGGGTCTCAGTTAAAGATTTGACCGAAAAGCATATGAGGGCTTCTACCCTGTTCGGGCTCGCGGAACAGATGGGGCAAGCGCTTTCCGGTATTCGCGGCAACGCTTTGAGGCGCTCGGCGCAGTTGCCGACTCTAGAAGAACAGCCGTCTTCAACCAAGAAATCTGTCCCATACTTAAAAAGAAAAGAATTTCAAGAGCCTCATCGTTGTGGCGAACTGCTGGTTGCGGCAATGATGAATGCCTTTTTGAAGGTCTGGCTAAAACGATTAGAAAAATACGTCGAGGAGAGAGATGAAGTAGATGTTTCGATTGTCGTGGAGGAGGGCGCGGCGGCAGCTAACCACCTACTTACGATGGCGATTCGCGCTCTTGATTATATGCCGCCGACCGATATTCGTTTTCACGACTACCTAAGTGCAATTTTAACGTCCGACCGTGAAACTGTACCGGACGACTCAAAATATGAATACCGAAAGATTCTGCGCGATAGTTTCGCTGCCTACGGTATCAAACCGGCTGAGAAAGCCGACGCCGACGGATACTGGAATATGGTTGACGGAAATTTTTCATATGACCGGACGCATTTTGAGTCGTTGCTCCGTGAACCGAACGAAATTTTTCGCTTTATCTGGGACAACCGCTCCAATTTGCGGTTGGAAACCGAAGAGGACTATTTCGGCAAGGCATATATGAAGGTGCAGTCGGTTCGTCCGTGCCTGCGGATCGGTCCCGACGGTTTCATCGTCCGCGAAACCGTCGCCGAATACATTCAGATGACGACTTTGCGTGCCGACGAGTTGCCGGATTTGGGCATAAACATTATCTCTGAAATTCCGGACGAGATGGAAATAACGCTTTACGGCGGCGGGACCCTGGTTTTCGATGAATACGGGAAACTGAAATATCACATCCAGAATAGTATTTTTAGCCGCACGAATCAGCCCGAAAGAATTAAATACCTGTGGCGCTACGGTTACTTTTCCAACCCCGACTTTACTGAAAACATTTTTTTCAAGATGCACCTGAATCGCGTCTTAACCCAACACGTTGATTACACGGAGGGCTTTTGAGCCATGGCGATTAAACCAAATAAAATCGAGATTTACACCTATAACGTCTATTTCGGCGACTGCTTTTTGATGTTGTTTAAATACTCCGACAATACGCAAAAATCCGTTCTTATTGACTTCGGCAGCACGGGCAAGGGAAAGCACAAAAAGGAGGGCGAAGCCGAGATCGAAGTTGACGAGTCGGACGAAATGAAAAAAGACACGACCGGAGAGCGATTGTTAAAGGTCGCCAAGGACATTCAGGAAAAATGCGCGGGAAAACTCGACGTCGTCGTCGCCACGCACCGCCACAAAGACCATATTTACGGGTTCGGGCTAAAGGAAGCCGGCAAGATAATTATAGATTGTCAGCCGAGCGTGGTTATTCAGCCCTGGACGGAAGATCCGGAAGATAACCGCGATTTGAACGAGAAGAAATCGCTTTTGAGCTCGGACGAATTCAAAATCAATGCGAACTACAATTTTGCGGTGATGCTTCACGATATGAACCGCGTGGCTGAATCGATCGAAGCGGAGGTCGAAAACCTCGGAAATAAGAATAATTTTACTAAAACGATTGACGAAAAACTGAAAGAGCGGATTGTCTTTGCCGCCAACGACAATAAAATAAAAAATCGGGCGGCGGTAGATAATCTGGCAAAAATGGGGAAGAATCATTACGTTCATTTCGGCTACGATAAGATTGACTGGGAAACTATTTTGCCGGGCGTAAAAGTTCATATCCTCGGTCCACCGACTTTGGAAGCTAGCGGCGAGATAACCAGCGCAACTACACAGAGCTCTGAATTCTGGTCTTTACAGGCGATGACCAAAAACTTCTGGGGCGTGCAGGCTGCCACAAGTCAAGTTACGAAGTCTCAAATTGAAGATAAAAAACTTCTTTTTAGCAAAAACAAAGTTCATGACGATAAACACAGACCGGCTAATGTGCGTTGGTTTATCCGCAGACTTCGCGACTTGCGGGCAAATCAACTTTTGGAAATCGTGAAATTCGTTGACGAAGCAATGAACAATACGAGCGTGATTATGCTATTTGAAGCGGGAAATGAGAAACTGCTGTTTCCGGGCGACGCGCAGATCGAGAACTGGCAATTCGCGCTTGATGCAGCTAAGAAAGATCCCGTGCTCGAAAAGCTGTTAAACAACACGACAGTTTATAAGGTCGGTCATCACGGCAGCCGCAACGCTACGCCGAAATCTCTATGGAACGGCTTTAAAAACAAGTCCGAAGATAAAAATAAATCCGGCAGATTAAAAACCGTCATTTCCACGATGGAAGGCAAGCACGGCAAATCGGAGGATACCGCCGTGCCGTTGCCGAAAATGGTTAAGGAAATGAAGACACAAAGTCATTATCATTCGACTGAAGAAATTGAAGACGGCTTTGCCGATCTGATTGAAATCGAGCTAAATTAGCCGGATTATGCTTTAGGGATAAAGAAATAATTGTCAGAATTTGAATACCTAAAGGGGAAAGAGGCTGCTAGGAAGCGATATGGAACAAATTCACTTATTTTAAGAGTTTTTGATTTATTCTTAATTGAGCTTAAATGTTCTTAATTACTCTTGGGTCAGGACTAGATAAGACCATTATGCTTAGTAATTTTCAAAAGTAAAGAGTAGAGCTTATCGTTTCGATAATTGAAGCGAAACTCGCACTCTTTTAAGTGTAAATAAAACGTGTTTTTTGACAATCCGCGAAACTTAACGAGTCGCACTTTAGCCTATCCCCAGAAGCCTTCAATACCGTTGATATGATTCGTGCCTTCGGCGAATTTATCAAGGGAAGTACTTTATAATTCACCATTATCGACATCAAAATTACTGGCTTTTTTTACTTAAAACGGCATCTTATACTAAGTATCTTAATTATTTTCAATTTCATCTTGATTACTCTGCAAGCAATAAAATTGAAAAATAACATTAATTTGGTAGAATTGATCAGGCATTTTTTGTAACATTTAACTTTTGATTTTTGTCCTCAAGTCTCTGCTGATCGGCAAAAACCAATCCGCAAAATAAACTCAATATCTTTTAATCGCGTGTATTTAACACCACACAAAATTTTATCCGCGGTGTGTTTAATAGGTATTCCAGGAATATGAAATGAATTTAAATTATATAATAAAATTTCTCTATTTTTTCACTCGCTCCAGAATTATCCTCCTCTTCTTGTCGGTTTTTAGCCTGACGGCGCTAAATTCCGGTTACCTGCAAAAATCTTTTGCCGCTTCGGCGACAAATTTTACGGTTACTAACACGAATGACAGCGGGGTCGGATCGCTTCGACAAGCCATCCTTGATGCGAATGCCAATTCGGGAACGGACACGATCGTTTTCAACATTGCGCCGGGCGGCGTTCAAACAATTACCCCGGCAACAATTTTGCCGACAATAACCGACCCGTTGAGTATTGACGGCAGTACCCAATCGGGATTTTCAGACGCTCCTTTGATCGTAATCGACGGAAGCAATATAACAACCAGCAATATCTACGGGTTGCGCATTGATGCCGGAAACAGTTTCGTGAAAGGCTTAGTTATCAATAATTTTTTAGGCGGCAGTGCCATAGGTTTAGCTATCGCGGGCGGAAATACAATTCAAGGAAACTACATCGGCACTGACTCCACCGGAATGATAAGACGCGCTAATGACGTGGGAATCACCATTTTCAGTTCTTCGAGCAACAATCTAATCGGTGGTACAACAGCGTCACAAAGGAACGTGATTGCTGGAAGCAGGTGGGAAAATATTGGTGTAATTAATGGTGTCGCCAACCAGATCAAGGGAAATTTCATTGGAACAAATGCTCAAGGAACGGCTAGTATCGGCACCGGGAGCTCCGGAGTTAATAATCAGGGAGGAGAAGGTGCCGTGATCGGCGGAACTGAACCCGGAGCGGGTAATTTGATCTCAGGCAATGGTCAGTCCGGAATCTATCTCGGCGGCAGGGACGCGGTTGTTCAAGGAAATTACATCGGCACGGACGTCACCGGCACGCAGGCAATACCAAATACGGGTTCCGGTATCTACTTTACAAGCGGGGGTGTATCAATAGTCGGCGGAACGACGGCTTCAGCGAGGAATATTATCTCCGGGAACAGCGCCGGCATTACCTATTCGGCAATTTCGATTAATTCTCCGGGGAAAATTCAAGGCAACTACATTGGCACCGATGTGACCGGAACGGTTGCCCTCCCGAATGGCTGGGGAATTTATATATATGAGCCGGTTGTGCTCGGCGGCAGCGAACCGGGAGCGGGTAATTTAATTTCGGGCAATACTTTTGACGGGATCGTCATTAATTCTCACAGTTCGATTATTCAGGGAAATTTTATCGGAACGAACGCCGTCGGGTTAAATACCTTGGAAAACAATGCTCAACGAGGCATTATGCTCTCGGGCAGCAATAATATGATTGGCGGGGAGCAGCCCGGTGCGCTGAATGTCATCTCCGGTAATACGACGGGAATTCAAATCGGCGGGGTAACATCGTCACCGCCCTCAAATAACAAAATACAGGGAAATTTCATCGGAACCGATAAATCGGGCAATTATCCGATTCCTAATATGAATAGCGGAATAATAATCCGGGACGGAGTGAGCAATATTATCGGCGGAACAAATTCCGGTGAAGAAAATGTAATTGCTTTTAACATTGGAAAAGGCGTTTTTGTGTCGGGTTTTCCCGGCATATTAACCGGAAATTCGATTCGCCAAAATTCTATCTTTCTCAATAGCGAACTGGGAATTGACCTCGGAACGCAGGGCGTCCGAGTCAATGATCCCTGTGACGCGGATACGGGGGCAAATAATTTACAAAATTATCCGGCGCTGACGTCGGCGGTCTCGAACGGGACGACCACAAACATTGTCGGTTCGCTAAACAGCACAGCCAATACGGCATTCGCCCTTGATTTTTTTGTCAGCCCGACTTACGACGGGACTAATTTCGGTGAAGGAAAAACTTATGTCGGTTCAACCAATATTACGACTGCCGCCGATTGTAGCGCCGGTTTTAACGTGACATTGACTTATCCCGCTGCCGGCGGTCACTTCATTACGGCTACTGCAACCGATCCTGATGGCAATACTTCGGAATTCTCCCAGTACATCCGGGCTGCCGGGACCAAGGTAAATGCGATTTTTGATTTTGACGGCGATGGGAAAACCGACATTGCAATCTTTCGTCCGAACGTAGGCGAATGGTGGTATTCGAGAAGCAGCGACGGACAGGTACGCGTCGCACAATTCGGCACAAGCAGCGATAAAATCGTCCCCGCTGATTTTACGGGTGACGGAAAAACCGACTTTGCTTTCTGGCGTGAATCGACCGGCGAATGGTTTATTTTACGTTCTGAGGACGGCTCGTTTTTCTCAACCACGTTCGGTCAGGCGGGCGATGTTCCGCTCGTCGGCGATTTTGATGCTGACAGCAAGTCCGACATCGGAGTTTTCCGTCCGTTAACCGGCGAATGGTTTGTTCAGAAATCTTCGGGCGGTTTTATCATAATCACATTTGGAACTTCGGGCGACGTTCCTGTGACTGCGGATTACGATGGTGATGGTAAATCTGATATTGCAATTTTTCGTCCCACTGATGGCTCGTGGTGGTATCTGCGCTCGTCCGATCTGCAATTCCGCGTTTTCAGATTCGGTATTTCTTCGGACAAACCCGTGCCGGGCGATTATACGGGCGACGGTAAAGCAGACATTGCAATCTTTCGACCTTCGACCGGCGAATGGTATGTTCAGCGCTCGGAAAACAACTCATTTTATTCGGTGCCTTTCGGAACAACCGGCGACATTACGGCGCCCGGCGATTACGACGGCGACGGAAAGTTTGATACGGCTGTTTTTCGTCCTTCGGATGCGACCTGGTATGTTAATCGTTCGACCGACGGACTCTTGATCGCTACTTTTGGAGCGACGGGCGACCGTCCGATTCCGAATGCTTTTGTTCCGTAAAGATTTTTCTCTATAAATTACTGAAAAGGCACCACAAAAATAAGTGGTGCCTTTTTAGGTGCTGGTTATGAAAGTGCGTCTAGAATTTCAACATAGATTAAAACCTCCATAGGGTGTCTTGTTCAAATCACCTGTGACGCATAAATTTCGTCACCTCCAATTTAATTATCAACGGACTAAAACTTTTTAGAAAATATAATCACTTAATCAAAATAGTGCTTTGTAAACTAAGTTTTTGCAAATAATCGAGTCATTGTTATTATTTGATAATGGCTCGACAAACAGAATTTATCGAATTATCAGAACAAGAACAAAGTTCTTTGAAAACTTTTTTCCGCTCCGGCAGCAGTTCAACTCGACGCCAAACGCGTGCGCGGATTCTCGATTTGCTGTCAAAACACACCGCTCCGCCGGAAATCGCCCGGCTTTTGGGCTGTGCGCTGCCGACCGTCTATAACGTCAAACGACGCTTTCTCCGAGAAGGTATAGAGGCGGCGCTGCAAGAGCGGTCGCGTTCGGGCAAACCGCCCACGATCAGTGGCGAAGCACGTGCCCGCATCACCGCTCTGGCGTGTTCCGAAGCGCCCGCCGGACATGCTCGCTGGACGCTGCGCCTGTTGGCGAACAAAGCAGTTGAGCTGCGGTTTGTCGAGCAGATTTCGCATCAGGCGATCAAGCAGATTCTGAAAAAAACGAACTCCGACCACACTTGAAAAAGATGTGGTGCATCGGAGCGATCACGGGCGAATATCTGGCGCGCCTGGAAGATTGTCTGCACCTTTACGCGTTGGCTTATAACGAGTCGCGCCCGGTCGTCTGCTATGACGAGATGCCGGTTCAACTCCTTGGTGAAGTGGTCGCGCCGCTGCCGCCCGTCAAAGGCAAACCCGAGCGCTTCGATTATGAATACCGGCGAGCCGGAACCGCCAATGTTCTGCTCGCGATCGAGCCTTTGACCGGCAGGCGCATCGTTGAAATCTCGGCTCAAAGAACAAAAGCCGATTATGCGCGCTTCAAGCAGCGGGTCGCCGACAGGTTTTCTGAGGCTCAGCGCATTGTTTCGATCGAAGATAATCTGAACACGCACAATAGCTCGTCGTTTTACGAAAACCTGCCGCCCGATGAAGCCTTTGCGCTGGCGCAGCGATTTGAGTATCACCACACGCCGAAGAAAGGCTCGTGGCTCAATATGGCGGAGTTGGAGCTATCAGCCATCGCGCGCATCTGTTTAGACCGACGGATCGCGTCAATCGAAGAACTGCGGCGCGAAGTCGAAGCAGTCGAAGAACGGGAAAAGTTGGAAATCAAAATCGACTGGCAGTTTTCCATTACTCAGGCGCGAGCGAAATTAAACCGCCATTACGAAAATGTTTTTCAAAAAACTTAATTTACAGAGCAATAGCTTGTCCTGAAAAATAAAAAAAGAGTGACAATTTAGACACTCTTTACGGCTTAAAATTCAATACCTATTATTTCTGTCACTCTTAGTCACGATATTATCGTGTTCGGGTTGTGCTGGATGTATTTATTTTACATCTCTCGGGAAAGCGGTGACTTTTACAACCCATAAAAAAAGAAGAGCATTCTCTTCTTATATGTATTATCTGTTTTCGTAGTTTTTAGCGATACCACGGAATATTAGGGGAATTGTTACGGTTTTTCTGAAATATAAGCTTGATAAGTATTCGAAATGTTCCTATTGCTATTACTAATTGAATGCAAAATATTTCGATTCTGACTAATAGGCTATTCATAGGTAATAAGCTCGCGCAGTAGTAAATACCAAATTGGACTCCGATAAAAACTATTACAAAAATACCTTTTAGAATGACCATACATATAAGATTGATCCACGCACCGGGACCATGTCCATCATGTTCTCTCATAGGATGCTCCTCCCCGAAATAGGTCTTGAATTGTCAAAAAGCAAATCACAAAAAGTGATTAATGAAAGTGTGATGTCTTAGTTTTGGAATTGGTTGTTCTAAATGCAGTAAAAATAAAAAGACCGATTATGTTTAAAACCGATCTTAATAAAATCTTTAGTGTTATTCGTTCATATTACTATTCGACTTTTTGTTGTAATACATAAACACAAAGATGCTTGCTAGAAATCCTCCTATAGTAATAAATGTTGCCAGATTTTCTAGTTCAAAATAATGGTATGCAATTACCGCCAAAATTAAACCAATTAAAAATGTTGCCGAAGGAGCAGTCCATAACAGCCAAAACTCCCAAAATTTACCTTCGAAAATAGTAATGCCCCCCTCAAAGTATTGAAGAGAGTTACCAATTATCTTTATATTGATAACCCTCTCCAAGGGGATTATTACCGTAAACGTTGTAAATATTGATCTTAGGACTTGGAATAATAACAGTCTTAAGCTAAACTGTCAATACTTCTATGCCATGGAAAGGAGAGAAATTTAGACCCTTTTGGAGGAGAGCGGATTTAAATTCCTTTTATATTAACGAAAAAGGGACCACTACGGGCGATACATACTCCGTCTTTGACAATAAAACACTCGACCCAGTGTTTACCTGTATATTTACTGAATTCCCAATTTACTAATTTGTTGCTACTTGGTCTGCCGCTCTGCTGTTTAGCCCGAAAGAAGTTTCCTCTTAGACCTCCTTCTTCTTCAGCAGCCTGCCTGCCTGTATTTACAACTTGCCACCAAACTTCAAATGGTTCTCGTGCATTTGTTTTTGCAACATATCGGATAGATAAACCGCCAGCAAAGCTAGCATCGGAATTTATGCCTCTTAATCTTTTTAATCCACTTCGAGTATAGAGATAAGCGTCGATTCTAACCTTATGAGTGAGTCGTTCGCTATGTGCTATATCGCTCAGCGGGCGAACATGATCGGTTCGGTCTAAAGAAAAAGTGAGATCCGATTTTGCCGCTTCCTGCTCAGAAGATGCAGGTAATGAAAAGTCCTCTCCAAAAACTTGTTGCCAAATTTCCAAGCTATTGGATTCATCCGGCTCATTGTATGCGCTATCTACTAACTCGTTATAGTCTCGGATTTTATCTCTGAATGCAGAGTAATGTTCTTCTGTCCAATTTCTTGTAAAACTTTCTTCTGGGAGTGCAGGATTGCAAACCTCCGGCATTGTTGGATTCTCTTGTAGGTAGGAGTTTAATCTATTAAAGATAGTTTTAAAAGAAGTCGGTAAGTCAGGATAATCGTTTGCAAGTGAATCCGCCTGATAGATTTGATTTCCTAAAAGGGTGGTAAGTAGAACTGATTTTACTTCTAAATCACCATTAAAATCCCGAATGTATTTTATTAACCTAACTACCTTAACCAAAGAATTATTGCCTGTTATCTGATCCTGTCCCTCAAACCACTTAGCATAACCGTCACCATCAGTTTTTTCGTATTCATCGGTCTTTTTGTTCATGATTACGAGTCCGCCATCTTTTTCGATACAGGGCACTATATCGACATGAAAATCGCTTTCATAATCAATGGTTACGCATCTCGTTTTGCCGCGTGTATCTACTTTATCCTTATATCTGTCTGTGTTTTGAAATTCAGCGGCGAGCTTTTGAAGATAATCAGCTGCACTCCAATCTTCCACGGGTGTCATTTCGAAAAGCAAATCCACATCGAAATCCTGTTCAGGATTCACGGGTTTGATAATTGTTTCTTGCCGAAAAGATCCTTGAGGGGAAGCAGTAACAAAATTTTCCCCAAAGACTTCATTGTTCTTTAAAAACGAAGTCATAGTTTCTACGGAGGATTCAGCCACATCAACTCTTGTTTTATTGAGGTTGACTACTTCTTTGAGAAAATAATCGAAAGTTGGTATGTGTTTCATAACAAAATATTTTACGGATTTCTATAAGGAACAAATGGCTCTGCTTTTTCAACAAAAAAATGTCTAATGTGCGGAATAGCTTTACGTGCTTCGCTTGCACCCAAGCCTTTTAAAGACACGATGTCGGCTGCTGAGTCGAGACTGAATGTTCCCCGCGATACAATTGGGCTAAAGCGAAAAATAGCGTCATGGCTTGTGAGCGTATAAGCTGTACCTAAAGATGCCGACGATTGGGAAGTCATAAATACATCTGCTAGTTTGCTTGCCCAATATAAAACACCTAAACCTCTTGTCTTTGCCCATTTAACTTTAAGAGGTTCGGTTGTACATCCGACACTTAAAACCTGTAGAGAATCTGATGACCAGTTTAAAACTCCTATTGCTTCAACAACAGCCAGACCGATGGGATTATTTGCCCATAATCCACCGTCAAGCATTGGAGTACCTGCTTCAATAGTATATGTCGGAAAAAAGGTTGGAGCTGCGGACGTAGATAAAGCAACTTCTACCATACGTTCCTTATAATCTCTTTCGAATTTCGGATGATGTGATGTTTTATAAATATAAACTTCACCATTTTCCAGATTTAATGCCGGAATGACAAGTCTGTTTTTGCTCTCGCCAAGCTTTGCGTCTCCAAATGTATTTTTAAGCGCTGCTTCTAAATTAGTGTTGCTGTATTTAGACAATCCAAGCCATCGGATAGCCTTTGCGAGCCTGTTTCCATAAAAAATTCCAGGACCGAACTTTTCATAAAACTCTAATATTTCTTTTGCAGACAAGCCCAAGCCCAAGCCCAAAGCAATGATGCCACCGGTTGAAGTACCAACGATTAAATCGAAATAATCTGCTACCTTTTCTCCTATGGAATCTTCAATTACCGCTAAAAAAGCCGCCGGAAAAACTCCCTTAATCCCACCTCCGTCTATTGATAATATCTTTTTGGGCATATTGCAGTATTTATAGGTTTTATTGCCTGTATTATTACGTTTACTTGAAATTTAAGCAAATTTTGTCTTTATGTTGTGAAAGTGTCAGACTTCAGTTTTTAATCGATTAAATATTTCATAGTGTTTCTTTTTTATCTCTGTTTAAGTCCTTCTCTTTCTGCTATGGTGAGGGATGGCAAAAAAGACTCCCGTAAGAGAGCGTCTTTTCGTAGATCGCACTCAATGAATTTTCACTACCTCTTTAACATTTATAAGGAACAACAGAACATCTCTTATCTTTTGTAGTGTAGAAATAAATTGTTGCTATGAATAGGGGGAAAATTTAGACTCTTCTGTAGGGATACAGATAATTGTAAAAATAGATTTGTGCGAAATCGATAAGGTAATTTTGAAAACATTAAAATACTGTCTTAGAAATTTTACTTACTCCTTCAATCCGGAGATTGAAGCATTGCTTTCAAATGGCTCGTCGCAGAAATTTATCGCCCGCAGATACGGCGCAACCGAAGCAACGGTTTCCAATTGGGTCAAGAAAAACAACTTGAAAGCCGGCGCAAAAATTCAGGCGAATAGACAATTTTTCAAGTTCTCTATAGCTGCGGTTAATGTGGTTTTGAAAATTATGATTGCGGGCAGGTTGCGGTTAATTCGGTTTCGCCGAAATTTATATTTGCAAATAATGTAGTTTCAAAAACGCAATGTTTGCGTTTTTGCTGAATTATGTTTGCAGTTCGATACAGCTAACAATAAAATGGACTCATTTTGAGAAAAGCATTGACAAGAATATAAAAATAAAATATCTTTTGTTAAATTTTCAATTCAAAACTACTAAGCACCTAAGAAAAAGAAATCAGGTATTTTGAGCCGATTTGTGAAAGAATGCTGTCGAGTTCCTGACTTAAGTTTTTGTATGAACTGTAGGCTTCCCACGACAGCCAATCATAATTGATCTTTTTCCATATCATCTCAATTTTATTCAAACTTGGACAATACGCCGGCAGAAAATAGATTTTCAAGCCTAACTTTGCCCATTCCCCGATCTTTTCTTCAAACTCCTCACTGCGATGGCTCGGGGCATTATCTAAAACTATCACTGTTTCTTTGATAATGCTTTGGGCAATTACGTCAAAACAGGTAATCACCACATTTGAATCTATTGAACCTTCAAAGACAAACG
>JANOBZ010000031.1:0-38741 GCA_031411895.1 Acidobacteriota bacterium
TCCTGACGGCACACGTCGCTGAAAGCGGCGTCAAACGTCGCGATTGACAGGAATCTTGAATATAAATGAACCGTTTGAGCGTTTTTCAAACGCTGTGCCGTCAAGATGACGGCGTTCCGCCTTATCCAATACTCACGTTAAGTTTAGTTATTCTAATTTATTTTGCTGGTCGCGTAATGAGAATCCGGCTGATGATAGTTCTGGCGGATTCTCATTGCGCGCGGTTAGTTTTACTTCTTATCCTTGCGCGATCCTTCCGCGTTGCCCGCCAGGTTTTTCCAGTTGTTGTCGCCGTCGGCGATGTATTTCGGAACGTTTTCGTTCCATTTTTGCGCCACTGACGGGTTGTAATTTAAATAAAGTTTGCCGTCCACGACTTTGCCGGTCTGCGGATCGACGTCCGCCGTGTAACCCTGCGAAACCGCCCACGCGCAGTAGCCGCCGAATTGCGGCGCGTATTTCGCCGGATCTTTTGAAAAGGCGTCGCGGTTCTCGGCGGAAGCGAAATGCCATTTCGCGCCGTTCCATTCGGCGGTGAATTCCGGTTTGCCGATCCGGGGCGAATTTTCGTTGAAATACGCCACCGCGTCGTAGCCCTTTAAAGCCAAGCCGCCGTCGGCGACATTGACCGCCGTCGCTTTTTCGAGCGACCCGACGCCGAACAGGCTGCACCCGGCGCCAATCAGCGCCAGCAGGGCGACAAATGCGAAACTGAAATTTCTTTTGTGCGATTTTGTTGCTGTATTCATAAAAGTTCTCCTCAAGAAAAATTCCTGACTCTTGAATACCGCTGGGCGCGCAGAAAATTCCGTTTTAATTTCAAAAAAGCTTCCGCTCTCGCCGGGCTGAAAATTATTTCCCCGAAATTTGGAATAACTTTTACCGCTCACGACTTTACTACACGAACCACAGAAACGCGGTTTATTTGTGTAGTTGTTCAGACTGCACTGAAAATTTTCCGAAAGTTCAAAGCGTAATCCTTTACCGGAAGCTTCGAGCCGAAGACGTTTTCTTTGCCCGTGAACAGCTACTCCAAACTTTTGTCTTGCCTAAAAGACGGAGACTGAAAAATTACACAACTAGAGGAACGCAAAAAATATAAATGAAGAACTACACAAAAATTACCGGTCGAACACGCGGCAGCGGTTTGGCTTTTTACGCTTTATTGATTGTTTTGACTTTCGGCGGATACGCGGCGCGGGCGCAGCAAGAAACGCAGCCGGTTCCGGGCAATATCGGCACTGGAATCACCGGATTATACAACGGTCCGTTCCCGTCGGAAACGCAGCGCGAACTTGTCGGACCGTATCTCCTGCTCAAAGCCGGAATTGTTAATCGAAGCGAACACGGAAGTCACTTTGCCGCTTTACGAAGGCAGATTAAAGGACGGGCGCAAAGTCTGGTACGTTTTGACCGACACGAGCGACGAGGGCAACGCCCGCGCGCTGGGTTTGAATTACTCGGCGAAATTGATTTACGCCGACGGCGGCAAAGCCGTCCGCACCGGAAGACTGGAAAAGGGAACGCTCGTTTTCGATTCGGGCGCGGTCGATTTTAGTCCCGCGATGAGTTTAACGCCCGGCGCGCCGAAGGCGTTTCCGCCGAAAGCCTTTCAGCCCGGCTCAATCGGCGACGCGAATTATTCGCCGCTCGTTAAAATCGTCAACGCCGGAGGTCACATCTACAATGCCCCCGTAATCGCGTTCGACGTCGACGCGAGCCGCATCAGTTTCCCGAACGGCAATGTCGATCACAAAGTACTGCACGATAAAGTCGTGCGCATCGATCCGTCGAAATCGCAGGTCACGTTCAAATTGACCGCCGGTTTCAGCTTCGGTCGCCCGGTGATGTATTTGAGTTTCGACGCGAACAACCCGCTCGCGGCGACGCTCGAAGAATCGACTCTCTCGCCCGGCATGAACGACATTCAGGTCGGCGGCGACGACGGCGCGTTCAGCGCGGTCGAGCGCCTGTTCGTCTTCACGAACGGTCCGACCGGAAAAGGCAATCCGCAAAGACAAGGTTTGAACAGCGCAATTTCAGACGGCGGCGGACCGCTCAACGTTTTCGGCGGCGTGCCGACGATTGCCGGCGATTACAGCCCGATGTGGGATCTGAATCTGTGGACGTGGACGGACGAGGCGCGAAATAAAAATTACGGCTCGCGCATGACCGAAGAATTTTCGATTCTGCGGCTCGTGCAGGACGGGCATCTCGTCGGACCGGACGCGAAAAACAAGCAATACGGAGCGTGCGCTTGAGGAACGCCGTGAGCGGCTTCGAAAGCGTCGTTGTGACAAACGACGCGGGCGAGTTCTTTTTCAACAATCTGCCGCTCGCCGATTACCGGCTCGACGTCGCGGCGAGCGGTTTCGCGCCGGCGAATCTGCCCGCCGCGGTGCGCTCGAACGTGCCGCTTACCGTGCGCGTCAAGCTGAGCGTCGCCGCCGCAAACGCGAGCGTTGAAGTTACTTCAGAAAACGGCGAGCTGATCGATAAAAATTCGTCTTCGACCGAAACGCGCATCGACGCGAGCCGCATCGAGCGCACCGCGAACATTTTGCGCGGGCGCGGTTTGCAGCGCGTCGTCGCACAAGTTTCGGGCGTGACGACGCAAAACAACGGACTCGTTCACATTCGCAGCGTCGAGGACGGAATTTTATACGTCGTCGACGGCGTGCCGACGAGCGACCGCGTCGACTAGGTTTCGGCAGGCGCGTTCGACACCGACGACATCCGTTCGCTCAACGTGATCACCGGTAATTTCCCGGCGGAATTCGGCGGGCGCAGCAGCGCGGTCGTCCAGATTCAGCCGCGATCGGGCATCAATTCCGGTTTGTTCGGCAGTTTTGCGACCAATCGCGGAAATTTTCGCACTTCGGATATTGCCGGAAAATTCGGCGGCAGCCGCGGCGAAAAATTCGGCTTTTATCTTTCCGGCGCGGCGAGCGGTTCGAATCGCTTTCTCGATCCGGTCGACGAACGCAATTTCAATAATCGCGGCAGGCGTCTGAATTTTAATTTTCGCGGCGACTGGCAGCCGACCGAAACGGACATTCTGATTTTTAATTTTTACGCGAGCGGCACGCGCTTTTCCATCCCGAACGACTTTTTGCAGGAAATGAGCGGACAGCGCCAGCGTCAGGAACTCGGCGACGACAATCAATCTATCAGCTGGGAGCGAATCTGGTCTCAGAATCTCGTCACGAATCTCGTCGTTTTTCGCCGCCGTTACCAATCAAATTTAAGCGGCAGCGAGTTCGATACGCCGCTTTTCGCTGCGCAGGACCGCCGCCACACGCGCATTGGAATCATCGGGAGCCTGACGCAAATTTTTCACGGTCACGCCTTGAAATACGGTTTCGAAGCCGCCCGCATCACGCCGCGCGAGTTTTTCACTTTCGCCGTGACCAACGCGAAACTCGCCGAAGAAAGGGAAGTGAGCAAAGCGGCGCTGGAATTCGATCTCGCCGATCCGTTCGTCTTCAGCGACCAGCGGACAGGCAGTTACGCGGCGGTTTACGCGCAGGACAGTTTTTCGCCCGTCAAAAATCTGAGCCTCAGTCTCGGCTTGCGATTAGATTATTCGAGCCTGCCGCGATCTGCCAAGCAATTCAGCCCGCGGCTCGGCGCGACCTATTTCGTCGCGCGGACGAAAACGGCTTTTCGCGCGTCGTTCAATCGTCTCTACCAGCCGCCGCAAATCGAAAATCTGCTGCTCGCCAATTCCGCGCAGGCGCGCGCGCCGTCGCCCTTTGCCGAAACGGGCAACGCGGGCGGCGCAGTAATTTGCCCCGAACGCGTTTCGGCGTATGAGATCGGCGTCGCGCAGACTTTTTTCAACCGCGCGCGGCTCGACATCGCCTACTGGCGGCGCAATTTCCGCAACTTCGGCGACCCGAATACATTTTTTAACACGACCGTCGTTTTCCCGAACAGCGTCGCGCGCGGATTCGCGCGCGGCTTGGACGTGCGCATCGACGTGCCGGAAATTCGCGGGTTTTCCGGGTTTTTAAGCTACACGAACGCGCGCATCGTGCAGTTCGGACCGATTAACGGCGGTTTGTTTTTGACCGAAGAATTCCTCGAAATCGGCGACGGGACAAGGTTTATCCCCGATCACGACCAGCGCAACACGGGGGCGTTCGGCGTGATCTACAATCACCGGCGGAGCGGTTTCTGGGCTTCGATCGGCGGCAGACACGAATCGGGCGTCCCGCTCGAAGTCGAAGCGGAACGGCTCGCCGCGCTGCAATCGATGCCAGGCGCCGACCTCGTTAATTTCGAGCGCCGCCGCGTGCGTCCGTGGACGATTTTCGATTTCGCCGTCGGCGCGGATCTGTTTCGAAAAGAGAAAATTTCGCTCAAACTGCGATTCGAAGCGCAGAATTTTACGAACCGAAGATTCGCCTACAATTTCGGCAGCCCGTTCGAAGGCACGCATTTCGGACAGCCGCGCCTTTTGAGCGGCGGTGTGAGACTGGAGTTTCGCTAAAAAATAATGTCAGTAACAATGTTTAATTTTATCGGCGGCGATCGGGGCGCGTGGCGCGTCGCGGAAATGCGCATAGTTTGCGGCGCGTCTCTAGCAGCGGTCGCAGCGGTCGAAATCGTCCCGGGCAATCTCGTCGTCGAACCGTCCGGCGTCGGATGGATTCTGCGCGGCGCGACGAGCAATCATCGATACACGACACGCGCCGAAAAAAATGCGCTCAACCATCGGCAGGCAGGTTTAAGCCGCCCGCCGGCGACCTGCGCCGCATTGATTCCGATTCGCAAATCGGCGGCGTGGTGGGAACTTGCGCAGGACGAACGGCGCGAGATTCTGGAGACGAGATCGAAGCACATCGAGATCGGATTGAAATATCTGCCCGAAATCGCCCGCCGGCTGCACCACTCACGCGATTTCGGCGAAGAGTTTGATTTTCTGACCTGGTTCGAATACGCGCCGGCGGACGCGCGGAAATTTGAAGAACTCGTCTGCGCCCTGCGCGAAACCGAAGAATGGCATTACGTCGAACGCGAAATCGATGTGCGCCTTGCCCGGGATAAATTCTAAATCATTATTAAAAGCCAACTCCCGCATTCGTCATTTAATAGGCGGATCAAAGAAAAAGAACTTATTATCTGCCAAACAGCAAAAAAATGGAATAAAGATCTGCCTTCGCGTCATTCTCCAAATGAGCCGGAGATTTGTCTCACAAAAAAGCTTTTGGAAACAAAAGCGAAATGCGAGCGGAATCGACGGAGAATTTACCGGAATGGACGTGAAATTACACAATTTACTGGCTGAGTCGGTCGCGCAAATTTTGCGGCAGGCGGTCGAAGTGCTCTCCGAAATCGACGATGAGCTCTACCGCGGCGGCGCGAACGGCGGCGCTTTGGGCGATCATTTTCGGCATTGCCTGGAATTCGTCAACGGTTTTTTGAGCGGCGTCCAAATCGGAAAAATCGACTACAATCTGCGCCCGCGCGAGCCGCGCCTCGAAACTGACCGGCGATACGCGGCGGACGAATTTCGGCGGGCGATAAAAAATTTGCGAACGCTCGCCACGCAAACCGAAGCGGGAAAATCTTTGCTCGTCAAACCCGAAGACATCGCACAGGCGGACCGAGCGGATTTCTGGTGCCGGTCTTCGCTCGAACGCGAACTCGAATTCATGCAGAGCCACACGATCCATCATTACGCGCTGATCGCCTTCAAACTTCGGGCAGAGGGTTTCGCAGTTGCGCCGGAATTCGGCGTCGCGCCCTCGACTTTGCGCTTTTGGGCGGCGGAGCAAGAGAAAAAACGGGCGGTGCGCGGGGCGTAGAATTTTTAAGCGAAGTTCGATTCTTAAAAAACGAACGGCGCGGATTTTTGTTTTTGAAACAACCGAATGTGAGGAGAATTTTAGATGACGATTATTGATTGGATTTGCCGGATTATCGTGGCGGTAATCCTGCTGCAGACTTTGTTCTTTAAATTCACCGGCGCGGAAGAATCGAAGTATATTTTTACGACTTTGATGGGCGCGGAAAACGAGTGGATCGGGCGGCTCGGCTCGGGCGTGATGGAGCTGATCGCTTCGATTCTGCTGCTCATTCCCACGACCGTCTGGCTCGGCGCGGTGCTCGCCCTGGGCATCTCCGCCGGCGCGATTTTCTCGCATTTAACCAAGCTCGGATTCGTCGTTAAAGACGACGGCGGATTGCTCTTCGGGCTGGCTTGCACGGTTTTCGTTTTGAGCCTCGTCGTATTGTATCTGCACCGCCAGCAGCTTCCCGTCCTCGGCGCGAGATTGGCATAGTAAAACGGGGCGGGAAATAAAAAGATGGGCGCGCTCGATTTGCTGCAACGCCGCTGGTTTTGGATTCTCGGCGGCTACATTCTCCTGCTGCTCGCGTCTTCCGCCGTGCGCTGGTCGCGGGCTGAACAACCGCTGCCCGCAGGCAAAAAGAGCGTCGAAGTTTTTGCCGTCAAGGGCGAGCGAACACTTGAAAACCAGCCGGTCAGATTCGCTTATCAAGAATTCGCGCCCGCCGCTGAAGCGCCGCGACAAACGCCGATTTTTCTTATTCACGGAAGTCCCGGCGACAGCGACGTGCTGCGCGATCTGGGCGCGGAGTTAAGTAAAAGCGGGCGGCGCGTGATCGTGCCCGATCTGCCCGGCTTCGGCGCTTCGACGGAAACGATTCCCGATTATGGCATTCGCGCCCATGCTTTTTATCTGCTGCAGCTCGCCGACCGGCTCGGAGTCGAAAAGTTTCACCTGCTCGGATTTTCCCTCGGCGGCGGCGTGGTTTTGAACGCTTACCAGATCGCGCCCGAAAGAATCGTTTCCGTCGAACTGATCTCGTCGATCGGCGCGCAGGAATACGAACTGCTGGGCGATTATTATTTCAATCATATTCTGCACGGAGCGCAGCTCGTCGCCTTGTGGACGGCGCGCCACTTAGTTCCGCATTTCGGCTATCTCGACGGAGCGTTTTTCGGCACGTCTTACGCGCGCAATTTTTACGACACCGACCAGCGACCGCTGCGCGGGATTCTCGAACGAATCGAGCCGCCCGTTTTGATCGTTCACGGCGCGAGGGATTCGCTCGTGCCTGTCGTCGCCGCGCGCGAACACGCCCGGCTTGTCCCGCAAAGCGAATACCATGAAATCGCCGACAATCATTTTATGGTTTTTATGCGCCCGGAACGAGTCGCGCTGGTGGTCGAAGATTTCTTGAAAAATGTCGAATCGGGCTTAGCGCGCACGCGCCGCAACGCCGACGGCGAACGGATAAAACGCGCCGCCGCACCTTTCGTGCAGGAAATGCTGATGGCGGACGGCTCGACCGCGCTGATTTTTTTTCTGGCGATAATCCTGGCGACGTTTATCAGCGAAGATCTAACGTGCCTCGCCGCTGGGGCGCTCGCCGGGCACGGGCGCATCAGCATCGCGCTGGCGATCGCGGCGTGCGTCTGCGGGATTTTCCTCGGCGACGTTTTGATTTATCTCGCCGGACGGCTTTTCGGAACGCGCGTTTTGCGGCGCGCGCCGCTGCGCTGGTTCGTCTCGGAAAGAGCGGTCGCGCGCGGCGCGGGCTGGCTCGAACGTAACGGCGCACTCGCGGTTTTTACGAGCCGCTTTACGCCCGGCTTGCGGCTGCCGCTGTATTTCGCGGCGGGCAGCGTCAAGGCGAACTTCGTGAAATTCGGCGTGTTTTTTCTCATCGCGTCGCTGGTCTGGACGCCCGTACTGGTCGGGGCGACCGCCTATCTTGCGAGCGGAATGATGGGAACGGAGAGCGTGACGGATTTGCCGGTGCCCGGCTGGAAATTTTATCTCGGCATGGCGGCAATCGTCGCGACGGCTTTCGTCGTTCTCAATCTCGGGCTGCGTTTGGCGACGTGGCGCGGTCGCCGAATGCTGGTCGGGACTTACCTGCGCCGGACGCGCTGGGAATTCTGGAGCCTGCCGACGTTTTATTTTCCGGTCGTGCTGTATATTTTGTGGCTTGCCGCGCGGTTTCGCAGCCTGTCAATTTTCGCCGACGCGAATCCGGCGATCAAGGCGGGCGGCTTCGTCGGCGAATCGAAGCGCGATATTTATGAAGGCTTGCGAAAATCCGAAGCCGCCGCCGCGCATTTTCTGGCGTATCTGTTTCTCCCGGCGACGCTCGATACGGCGGAGAAAATGCATCTGGTCGAAACATTTTTGACCGAGAACGATCTGGATTTTCCGGTCGCCTTGAAACCCGACGCCGGTGAACGCGGCGCGGGCGTTTTTCTGGTCAAAACCCGCGCCGAACTGAAACAAAGAATCGACTCGTCGCCCGCGACCGACTTTATCGTGCAAGAACTTGCCGCCGGCGATGAGTTCAGCGTTTTTTATTACCGTTATCCGAACCAGATGCGCGGTCAAATTTTCGCGATCACCGAAAAGCGTTTCCCGTTCGTTTGCGGCGACGGACAGTCGACACTGGAAACCTTAATCTTAAACGATAAACGCGCCGTCGCGCTCGCCGATGCTTATTTGGAGCGCAACGCCGCGCGGCTCGACGACGTGCCGCAAGCAGGCGAAAAGGTTTCGATCATCGATATCGGCACGCACTCGAAAGGCGCGATTTTTCTCGACGGCAAGTGGGCGCAGACCGTCGAATTGGAAAACGAGATCGACCGGGTTTGCCGCGGCTACGAAGGTTTTTATTTCGGGCGTTTCGATCTGCGAACTCCGTCGGCGGAAGCTTTTAAACGTGGCGAATTTAAAATCATCGAGCTCAACGGCGTGACGAGCGAGGCGACGAGCATTTACGACCCGAAAAATTCGCTTTTCGACGCTTACCGGATTTTGTTTCGCCAGTGGCGCATCGCTTTTGAAATCGGGGCGCAAAACCGCGCGTGCGGCGCATCGCAGACGACCGCCGGGCAGCTCATCAAACTGATTTTCGCCAAAAATCCCAATACCCGCTTGCCGCAATCGGTCGGCGCGCGTCGGCAAAGAATCTCGCCCGCCGAAAGAAATACGGAATAGAATCGCAGCGCGCCGACATTTAATTTTAGACAAAAATAACGACCTGAGAAATTTTGCGGAGCGTGACTGAATGCAGGCAATTCAAGATGAACGGATTAAAACTTATCGATTACAAATGCGTCCGACCGGAGCGGATATTCAGGCGCGGTTCGCTTTGGAAGAAATTCCCGCGCCGGAATTCGCCGACGGGCAATACGTCGTGCGCTTTGCCCGCAGTAGCGCGGAAATCGAAGCCGCGCTGCGCTTGCGGTTCGATGTTTTCAATCTCGAACTCGGCGAAGGTCTCGAATCTTCGCATATTACGGGACTCGACGAGGATCGTTTCGATGCGGTTTGCCATCACCTGATCGTCGTCGAAAGAGGTTCGGGCGCGGTCGTCGGCACCTATCGCCTGCAAACGCTTGAAATGACGGGCGCGGTTGCGGATTTTTACTGCGCGTGCGAATTCGAACTTGAAGTTCTGCCGTCCGAAGTTTTAACCCGATCGCTGGAAATCGGACGTGCCTGCGTCGCGCCGAAGCACCGCAACACGCGGGTTTTGTTCCTGCTCTGGAAGGGCTTGGCGGCGTATGCGCTGTTGACCAAAAAACGCTACCTGTTCGGCTGCTGCTCGCTGACTTCGCAGGACGCGGGCGAAGCCTGGCGGGCTATGCGTCGACTCGAACGCGACGACGCTTTTCACCGAGATTTTTTCGTTCGACCGCGCGCGTCGTTCGTCTGCGAGACGGAAACATTATACGATGAAAATGAATCCGCCGATTGGCATTTGCCGAAACTTTTTCACACTTACCTGCGCTTCGGCGCGAAGGTGTGCAGCCCGCCCGCGATCGACCGCGAGTTTAAGACGATCGATTTTTTCGTCTTGTTCGACCTCGACGCGATCGACGAAAAATACCGGCAGATGTTTTTCGGCTAAACCGTTTTTTTAGACCGCCACCTGAAAACCGCGAAAGTTTGACCGGCGCAAGCCGTCGAACCGCTCGGTCATTTGCTGGCTAAAAAGTAAAAAAAATAAAAAGTGAAAGATATGAAAGAAATTATCGTGACGTCGCTGAAGAATTTTCAAAACGAAGTCGCTTACGGCGAGGGTAAAACCTTTTTAGTTGACGAACCGGCAAACGTCGGCGGCGACGATACCGGACCCGATCCGTACTCGCTCGTGCTGGCGGGTTTGGGCGGCTGCACTTCGATGACTGCGATGCTATATGCTCGGCGCAAAAACTGGAATTTGGAACGCGTCCGCGTCCGTCTTTCGAGCGAGCGCGTGCACGCTCAGGACTGCGCCGACTGCCGCTCAGAGCCGGACGCGTTTATTCAACGCATCAGCCGGACGATTGAATTTGAAGGAGAATTGGACGCCGAGCAGACAGCGCGCCTGCGCGAAATCGCGATGAAGTGCCCGGTCGGAAAAATGCTCGAAGCGGAAATTCGCATCGTCGACAATTGACCCGAATTTCGGCTTTTGTTTTTCATTGCGAGCATTTTATGAGGATATGAGTAACCGGTTAGTGCAGGCGGCTCACGTGCTTTTGTCGGCGAAGCGGCGTGATCCTGCGTTTATCGACGAATTATGCCGGACAGGCTGGAAGCTTCGCGCGTTCGATCGCGAACTGTCGGCGCTCGTCAGCGCGAAGGCATTGGAGCAGTCCGCGGCGGCTGATTATCAAGCCGGACGCGCAGGCGCTACTTAATCTCGGCTGGTGCCGGTATAATGTCGATGATTATCAAGCGGCACGCGGGATGTTCGCCGAAGCGCGCGAAATTTTTACACGGCTCGACGACCGGCGCGATCTCGCGCCGGCGTTCAACGCGCTCGGCGCGATCTGTAAATCCTCCGGACAATACCAACCGGCAATAGAGCGCCACGAGCGCACGCTCGAATTGTTTCGATGATTTGCGTGAGTGATGCATGAGGTTTTATAGGAAAAACTTCCAACGCAATCTCATCAAGTCTCAGGGAGTATACTTTTCGAGACCTGATGGAAACTGTGTCTCAAATTGTGTCTCAAACTAGCATTCCCATAAAGTCTAAGAGTATTTGATACGCATTTGAGAAAAACGGATAATCGAATCTGAAAGTTTAATCTCTTTGTATTTTTCATTATCTATTTTTGATTTTATGGCATTAGTCGGTTACGCACGCGTCAGCTCGATCGGGCAGAGTCTGGAAGTGCAGCTCGATAAACTAAAACACTGCAATAAAATCTTTCAGGAAAAGAAAAGCGCCGCCGGCGGGAAACGTCCGGCTTTGGAATCTTGTTTAGAATATGTTCGCGAAGAAGATACTTTGGTCGTGACTCGACCGACTGGCGCGCTCGACGCTGCATCTGTGCCAGATCGCCGACGAACTAAAACGAAAAGGCGTTGAACTTCAGGTTCACGATCAGAACATTAATACCGCGGACGCGACCGGCAGACTGCTTTTCAATATGCTCGGCGCGATCGCTCAGTTTGAAACAGAGATTCGTGCCGAGCGACAACTTGACGGCATAAATAAAGCCAAAAAAAAGGCGTGCAAAATTCGGAGCTCTGAGAAAACTCTCTGATGAACAAATCGAAGAGTTTCGCCAGAAACGCGCTGATGGGGTTTTGATAAAAGATTTAATGAAAGAATATAAATTATCCAAAGCTAGTATTTACCGTTACCTTAAAAGCTCAGATTCTAATTGAGAGGGGTAGTAAAAAATACGTGTAATGAGTTGTTGTGGTAAACACTCCGCCTTAAATTCCTTTTATTCAATCTTTTTGCTTTTTATCTGTAATTATAGTAAGTTTTGTAATTCGCCCGACACATATTTTGCGGATAATCTGATTGCGTTTTATCGCCTTTAATCTTTCAAACACCGGTTTTTAATCTACTAATCCTAAGACACTCATATGTTTAAAATAGATAAATCAAACTTTTTTATTTTTGTTTCAGTAATTTTCATTTCATTATATTTCACAATTATTGCCGCAGGTGCGACTTTTACCGTAACTAAAACAGCCGATACGAACGATGGCGTCTGCGATGCGGATTGCAGCTTGCGCGAAGCCGTCGCAGCGGCAAACGCGGCGTCAAGCGACGACATTGTCGCGTTTCAGACAACGGCTTTTCCGGTAAACACCCTGATGACCTTATCCGGCGGGCAGATCGAAATCACGAATAACGGCGCGCTGATTGTTCAGGGTCTCGGCACGGAAGTAAATTCCCGCTTATACTACGTCTCGATCCTCGGCAATAATGCCAGTCGCATCTTTATCGTCCGAAATTCGGCAAACGTGACGATCAACGGGCTGCGAATATCGGGCGGCAAAGCGGCGGGCGCTTCCGGCGGAGCGATTTATAACGATAACGGAATTTTAACGATCAATGATGTGATCATCGAAAACAGTCAGGCTGATGAATCGGGCGGCGCGATCTTCAGCACGAATGCCGCGAATTCGTCCGCCCGGCTGGTGATCAGCGGTTCCAGAGTTCGCCAAAACACTGCTGGAATTGACGGCGGCGGAATTTACAGCCGCTCGAAACTTTCGATCACGACGACGATCATTAATAACAACACCGCTTCGACGACGAACGGCGCGGGCGGCGGAATTTACGCCGGCGGGGAAACTGATTTGAACGGCACGCTTTATGTCAACTCGGCGTTTCGCGGCGGCGCAATCAGCGTTGAGAACGGAACCTTAACAGCGACCAACTCCCAGATGTCCTCGAATCGGGCGACTCTCGGCGCCGGGCTCCACACGAACGGAAACACTAGTCTGACCGGCTGCGAACTTAGCAATAATCTCGCTGCCGTGCATGGCGGCGCTATCTATAAATTTGCAGGCGTTTTGACGGTTGCCGAATCCACTTTGTCCTATAATCAGACGACTGCCGGAGACGGCGCGGGCATTTACAATCTTGAAGGCGCGTTTAATGTCGCCCGGACGACTTTTTCAGTCAATTACGCAGTTTCGTCCGGCTCGGGCATTTATCAGAACAACGGGACGCTGACTCTGAACGATTCGTCGTTCGACTACAATTCTACGCCGAACAATGGCGCGGGGATCTACTTTAAAGGCGGCAATGCCAGTGTTACGAATTCCACTTTTACCGCTAACGCTTCTTATTTGTCGGGCGGCGCAATGTTCGTTTACGACGCGGCGACCGTGACATTGAACAGTTCGACGATAAACAGTAATACCGCTGATTTTGACGCCAATGGAAGCGGTATCGGCGGCGGCATCTTCAAATCGAGCGGCGGCACGGTTTTCGCGCAAAATACGATCATTGCCAATAATGCCGATTTTAACTCGACCGCCCCGGATTTTGCCGGCGCGATCAATTCGCTCGGCTATAATTTGATCAAAAACATTCAGGGAACGAGCGGAACCGCGTCCAGTGACATAACCGGACAGGACCCGCAGCTTTTGCCTTACGGATATTACGGCACCATGATCAGAACCTTCGCGCTGCAGCCGACGAGTCCGGCGATTGACGCGGCGAATCCGAGCAACTTTCCCGCAACCGATCAGCAGGGCATCACGCGCCCGCAGGACGGCGACCTGAACGGTTCGGCGCTGCCCGATATCGGCTCCGCTGAAAGAACTCCCAACGTCATAAAGGTGACCAAGACGGCGGACACCAATGACGGCGTGTGCAACAGCGATTGTTCGTTAAGAGAGGCGATAGCGGCAGTCGGTGCGGCAACCACGCCGGATAACGTGATCGCCTTCGACACCAGTGTTTTCAGCACGCCGCAGACCATTACTTTAACGGGCGGCAGTTTAAATTTCAATACGAATCAGCGCGTAACTGTTTTAGGACCGGGCACCAATCTTTTGACCATTGACTGCCACCTTAATTCGGCGATCGGCATCAATAATTACGCTAATGTCACGATTACGAATATGACGATCAGTGGCAGCACAGCCGGAACGAGCGGACGCCTTTTTGTCGGCGCGAACGGCACGCTGCGGCTTTCCCAGGCAGTTGTCATGAATGCTGCGGACGCGTCTCCGGGAATCTGGAACTACGGAACGACGACGATCGAAAACTCGACATTCAAAAATAATTTCCCCGGCAATGCGATCTATAACGCGCAGGGCGGAACGATAACCGTTGCAGACTCTCTGATTACGGACAACGGCGGCGGAATTGCGACCGACCGCGGCGGACGCACCACCGTTCTGCGAACGACCATTACACGCACGAGTGGCGGATCCGCCATTTACAGTTCCGGCGGGACGATCAGTCTCGACAGAACGGTGATTTCAGAAAATATACGAACTCCCGGATTCGCTAATAACGGCTCAGGCATTGTGCTTTACGGCGACAACAACAACCAGACTGTGATGACCATCTCGAATTCGATTATTAAGAACAACACGGTTAGTGGCGAGAACAGCGGCGGCGCGGCAATCACGGCAACAGCGTTTACTACGACGACGATCACGGGCACAACGATTACAGGCAACAAATCGAACAATTACAACGGCGGGGCGATTCTGCTCAGCGGGCAGATGACGATTACGAACTCGACGATCACCAACAATCAGGCGGCGCAGGACGGCGGCGGAATACATTCGCAGGGCATTTTGAACGTCGTTAACTCGACCATCAGCGGCAACCGCGCAAATCGCGGCGGCGGTGTCTTTAACGGATCAATAATCAATCTCCGAAACACGATTGTCGGTGACAATTCGGCGACGACATCGGCGCCGGATTATTCGGGCAATCTTACTTCACAGGGTTACAACCTGATCGAAAACACGACGGGCGCGAACATTACCGGAACCCTCATCGGAAATATTCTCGGACAAGACCCGCAGCTGACGCCTCTGCGCAACTACGGCGGCTTGACCGAAACTTTGGCGCCGCAGCCGACAAGCCCGGCGATCGACGCGGCGGATCCGAATAATTTCCCTGCGACCGACCAGCGCGGCGTCGCGCGCCCGCAGGACGGCGACCTGAACGGTTCGGTGCTGCCCGACATCGGTGCTTACGAAAGAAAGGTCACCACCTTTACAGTGACGAATAGCGCCGATACGAACGACGGCGTGTGCGACGGCGACTGTTCCCTGCGCGAGGCAATCGGCGGCGCGAATAACGAGGCGAATGCCGACAGCGCCGTACTTTTCGACCCCTCTTTCAATTCGCCGCGCACGATCGCGCTTTCAAACGGCGAAATCTCGACCGTGATCGGTAAAACGCTGGTCATTAACGGACCCGGCGCAGATTTGCTGACGATTTCCGGAAACAATCAAAGCCGCATTCTGTATAACCGCTGGTTGCTGCTCTTGAGCGGCGTTCGCCTGACGGGCGGCAACGGCGTCGGCGCGGGCGATACCGGCTCGGGCGGCGCGATCTACAGCAGCGGCTGGTTTCTTACAGTCGTTAATTCGATCATCTCCGGCAATTCTTCTCAGCAGTACGGTGGCGGAATTTTCGGCGGTCAAAGCAATTCCGGCGGCACCGTGCGCATCGTCAATTCGACGATCAGCGACAACACCGCAACCAACGACGGCGGAGGTATTATTTTGTCGGGCATCCGTGGCTCGATCCAAAACTCCGTGATTAGCAGCAATACGGCAATGGGCGGCGGCGGCATCTATGCCGACGGCACGAACTACGAACTGACAATTTCGAATTCCAAAATCAGCAATAATCACGCGAGTTCAACGGGCGGGGGCGGTATCCACGTCGCAACTCCGAGCGGCACGATCATTAGCGACACCGAAGTCGAGGGCAATACCGCGAGCGGGCGCGGCGGCGGCATTTTTAACCGCGACAACCTGACTATTCTCCGTTCGACCATCGCGGGCAACTCGACCCAATCGATGGGCGGCGGCATCATCAATGACTTGGGCGCCAATGTGACGGTGACGAATTCGACGCTAAGCCGCAATTTTGCCAACGCGCACGGCGGCGGAATTTTCAATAACAATGGGGGTGCGGCGGTCGCCATTAATAACTCTACCATCGCCTTTAACAAGGCGGTCGGGATCGGCGGCGGCGTCTTCAACCCGAGCGGCAGCACGGTGACCGCCCGCAATACGATCATCGCCCGCAACGAAGCCGAAATTCAGTCGCCCGATTTTGAAAAAACCTTGACTTCGCAGGGCTATAACCTGATCGGCAACACGGCGGGCGCAACCATTGCGGGCACGACGACCGGTAATATTTTGAATATTGACCCGCAACTTAATTCGATTCTTCGCAACAACGGTGGTGCGACGCGAACTCACGCGCTGCGTCCCGACAGCCCGGCGATAGATAAAAGCGCAGCGGTCGCGGGTATGACGACCGACCAGCGCGGTGCTAATCGTCCGTATGATTTCCCAACGATTCCGAACGCGGCGGGTGGTAACGGTTCGGACATTGGCGCTTTCGAGCGGCAGGCGAACGACCCTGTAAATAACTTTACGCCGTTCGATTTCGACGGCGATTCAAAAACCGACATCGGTATCTTTCGCCCATCAGACAGCAGTTGGTGGTATTCGCAAAGCACGGATAATGCTTTCCGCGTCTTTCCGTTCGGCGCGCCGGGCGACATCATCGCGCCGGGCGATTTTACGGGCGACGGCAAAGCGGACATCACCGTGTTCCGACCTTCGACGGGTGAGTGGTTTATCCAAAGAAGCGAAGACAATTCGTTCTTTAGCTTCCCGTTTGGCGCTTCGGGCGATGTTTCCGTGCCTTCGGATTACGACGGCGACGGTAAAACCGATGCCGCCGTGTTCCGACCTACGACCGGCACGTGGTTTATTCTGAATTCAAACGGTTCGGGAACCTCGATTGTTAATTTCGGAACTTCAGAAGATAAACCCGTGCCGGCGGATTTCGATGGCGACCGAAAAGCCGACATCGCGATTTTTCGCCCGTCGGATGGCTCGTGGTGGTATCTTCGGTCATCTGACAGCCAGTTCAGGGTATTCAGATTCGGACTCGGAACGGACAAACCCGTGCAGGGCGATTACTCGGGCGACGGCAAGGCTGACATTGCTGTCTTCAGAGAATCAACTGGCGAATGGTTTTTCCAAAGAAGCGAAGATAATTCATATTATTCGGTTCCGTTCGGCGCAAGCGGAGATATTCCCACACCGGGCGATTACGACGGCGACGGACGTTTCGATACGGCGGTCTTCCGACCTTCGACGGCAAACTGGTTCGTGCAGCGTTCGACCGCCGGCATTCTGATTACCAGTTTCGGCGCCTCGGGCGATCGTCCGATTCCCAACGCTTTTGTTCCTTAATTGGGTGAAATGAAAAGCAGTAAAAGGCTTCGGCTTCTTAAATTCAGAACTGAGCCGTAATAATTGGTAAAAAGTCGCTATGATGGTAATCTCATCATCGTGACTTTTTTGTAGTGTTTGAGCTTCCCGTGTTGTAATATTTCAGTTGTCTCAAAACCGACCCGATACTGTTGCACTATTCAAAATCGTCGACAAAAACTAAAAATAAGTCAGCGAATTTAGGCGTTTTTATTGAGTTAATTTTATCCAAAATGAATAGTGCAACAGTATCCGACCCTTTATGGAACGTTTCTTTAGCAATCAAAATGATCGTATAAAAATAAATTTATGTCGGACCGCTCGCTGATAATTATCGCTGTCGTTGTCATCCTGTTCATTCCTTTTCCGACGCTCATCGTGCCGAGTTGGCAACTTCGCCTTACGGACGTTAACGGAAATATTTGTCCGAATAAAGAAGTCACCGAGAGTTGGGCGCATTATTCGATTTATATTGGCGGCGGAAACCACCAGACAGAGGTTCGGCGCACAAACGACGAAGGCAGCGTTGAGTTTCCGGCAAGAAAAGTATGGGCGCCTTTAATTTGGCGAGTGATCGGCACGGTTGTCGCTCATGTTTTGATAATTGCGCACGGCAGCGCGGGACCTACCGCCAAGGTCTGGTCGACCGGATTAAAAGACACAGTTTGGATAGATTATAAATCCGATGGACTGGTGGATAATATGGTAGTCGAGCAATGCGTTTACTGAGCCAGTTTTAAGTTTTAGGCTAAAATTTTTGTTTCAAAACCGACCCTTTTAGACACAGAAAAACAAAGCCTTGCTTAAAGCATCATAGAATCTATGAAAGCGACCATTTTATTACTCGTCTTCGCCTTATTAACTTTACAGATTTCGGCTCAATCCAATAAATCCACCAAAAAGGAAGTCCTTTCATCGTTCTGCCAACTTACGGTTTCCGACTCTTTTTTCCAACTAAACATATCTTTTACCGAAGCCTACTCGTTTAAGGTTAATGATGAGGGGAAGCCTGTCGATATAAAAAAACTTTACGCCAAATACGTAAAAGTTGATGAGGTTTCTGACTGCCTAAGCAGTTGGAAATTTTCGGGGTTTCCGAAAGACACCCGTTTTCAGGTTTATTTTACTTGGAAGCACGCTATCGGTTGGACTCAAATGAAAATTAGAACAAAGAACTTTACTCAAACAACTATTTATGGCGATAACTGAGTTCTTAATTATAGAAAATGTCTAAGTACAGGACAAAAGTAACGTAAGCGGAAATTTCTCCGTTGTTATCGCTACCCCCTAGATACGCCTAAGTAGCTTTTACCCAATTTCAATTTAAAGTGCAAAAAGCGATCTTCAAAAAGGTCGCTTTTTACGAGTTAATAAATTGACGTGTCCATGGGTGATTTTGCAAAAATTTTCGGGAAATTCAAAAAGATAAAATGCTTTGGTATACGACGCCGGTAAAAATGCGTGAGTGTGATAAGTTTCGGTGGTCGTGATTTTTTCCAACGTAAATTTATCTTGCTAATCCTCCGCCTCTTAAATTTAGGATGACCGTTACTAATCCGAAAGGTTCGGCGGGTTTGGCGACAAATTGATGAAAACCGGAATCTAGAACTCGCAGTCGGTCTTCGTCGCGCCCGTAAGCTGTCATCGCAATTGCGGGCGTGGTGCCGCCTCTGTCATCCGGAAGCTGTCGAATTTTCTTAATGAGCGAGTAGCCATCTTCGTCGGGCATTCCAATATCGGAAATCAGCACGTCGGGTTGCCACATTTTGAAAATCTCGAACGCCTTTGCCGCCGATTCTGCGACGCGCACGATTGCGCCTTCGCTTTGCAACACCAATTCGAGCAGTTCGAGCGTGTCCGCTTCGTCGTCAACCAGCAGAATGCGTAGACCTTCGAGCGATCTTACCGATTCAGCGGCTTTTATCGTGTCGTCCTTTGCGGATTCGCGTTTCGGCGGGTTTACGTTTGATTGTTCCTCCGACAAAAGCGGAAATCGAACGGTAAATGCCGCGCCCGCGCCCGCGCCCGCGCTTGCGGCGGAAATCGCGCCCCCGTGCAGCTCGGTCAAATTGCGGACAATCGCCAAACCTAAGCCCAAACCGCCGTGTCTGCGCGTGGTACTGCCGTCTTCCTGCCGAAAGCGTTCAAAAATATACGGCAAAAATTCGGCTTCGATGCCTTTGCCGTTGTCTTCGACAATTAAGCGGGCGTGGGAGTTTTCGCTTCCCAATTTGACCGACACCGTGCCTAACTCCGGCGTGAATTTAATCGCGTTCGAGATTAAATTCCAGACGATTTGCTGTAACCTTTGAGCGTCGCCGCTGATTCGGCACGGCTTATCATCGATGGAGATTTCCAGTCTGATTGATTTTGCTTCCGACGCCGGGCGCAGAGTTTCGATCGACGATTCGACGACGGCGGAGAGATTGACCGGTAAGTTTTGGATTCGCAGATTTCCGCTGATGATGCGCGAAACGTCCAAAAGATCTTCGATCAGCTGTGCCTGCGCTTGTGCGCTGCGGTAAATCGTTTCGTCGGCGCGGCGTCGCAATTCTTCGTTGGTCATCCCCGCTTGCAGCATACTCGACCAGCCTAATATCGCATTCAGCGGTGTGCGTAATTCGTGGCTGACGGTCGCCAGAAATTCATCCTTCAAACGATTGGCGTTTTCGGCTTGCCGACGTGCCTCTTTTTCACGGGATAATGATTCGTGCAGACTTTTGATGATTCGCGCACGCTCAATTGATTCCCAGAAACGACTTGCGACGAAACTTACTAATTCGATTTCCTCGGGCAGCCACTCACGCGGCGTTTTTTGATGAACCGCCATACACGCCGAAAAACGTCCGTTTTTATGCAGCGGAACGCAAATAACGGCACAAATATCGGTCGCACGGTACGCCGCCAAATCGCTTTCCGTTACTTGCGAATCGGTATTCACGTCATTGACGACATACGGCAGATTTTCGCGCATCCGGCGCAGAACTTCCGCGCCGAAATCAGCCATACTGAAATGTCCGACGATGCTTGCGGTGTCGTCGCGCGTAAAATCGCCAGGAATATAAAAATGATTTTCGTCGGCTTCGACCTCGGCGTAAGCGCAGCGGTCGG
The DNA here is from genome assembly GCA_031411895.1 of Acidobacteriota bacterium. Taxonomy (GTDB): domain Bacteria; phylum Acidobacteriota; class Blastocatellia; order Pyrinomonadales; family Pyrinomonadaceae; genus JAFDVJ01. The sequence goes on from JANOBZ010000031.1 coordinate 20,352, forward strand.
CTCCGAGATGTTCGCCGAGCTTACGCGCCAGAGTTAGAGTTATTTCTTCGGGCGTTTCGAGCGGGCGAACAGCTTCGTCAATCTCGATGACGAAGCGATTGCGCCGATCAATCCGTCGTTGCCGGTCAATGTCGGTGTTCGTTCCGAACCAGCGAATTATTCGATTTTCGGAATCGCGCAAAGGATTGACGCGCGTTAGAAACCAGCGAAAGTTGCCGTCCGCGCCTTTGAGCGGAAATTCCATTTCGAATCGCTCGCCCGTTTCAATAGATGCCTGCCAGCGTTTCATTACTTGCGGCAGTATTTCCGGGTCGTGAACCGACTGCCAGCCCCAGCCTTCCATATCAGCAGGTTTTTTTCCCGTATATTCATACCAGTTGCGGTTATACCAGAAAATGAATCCGTCGGCTTCCGCCATCCAGACGAGCTGCGGCACGCCTTCCGCCAGAGCCGAAAATTTCTTTTCGGACTCAAGCACCGCGGCTTCGGCGGTTTTTCTTTCGGTAATGTCGGTGTTGACGCCGACCCACTCACGAACCGTGCCGTCCCTTTCGAGAATCGGAACGGCATTGACCGCAAACCAGCGATACTCGCCCTTGACGGTTAAAATCCGAAACTCGGTCGAGTAAAGCGTTTTATTTGCCAGCGCGTTCTGCCAAATTTCAACCGTGCGCTCGCGGTCATCAGGGTGGAGCGCTTCGAGCCAGCCCCATTTCAAGATTTCTTCGACGCTCTGCCCGCTCACGTCAGTCCAAACATCGCCAACAAAAGTTAAAGCACCTTCGGGGCTGGCGTGCCAGACGGTCGTCGCGGTCGCTTCGATTAAAGCGCGGTAGCGTCCTTCGGCTTCACGCAGCGTTTTTTCGACTTGCTTGCGCGTCGTGATGTCGTTAAAGAGAACAGCCAAATGTTGGCTGTCCGCATCGCCGAGGCGAAGAGCGTAGACATCGAACCAGCGATTAAGATCGGCGGCGCGATGTTCAAAGCGGACGGATTCGCCCGTTAGGACGACGCGCCCGTATGTTTCAAACCAGAATTCTTCGTGATTCGGCGCAAACTCGCGTATGGTTTTGCCAATCGCATTTTCGAGTCCGCTCTGTTTCTCGAACGCCGGATTAATCTCTAAATAACGGTAATCAACCGCCTTTCGGTTTTCGTCGAAAATTACTTCGATAACGCAAAATCCTTCGTCAATCGAACCGAACAGCGTGCGGTATTTTTCTTCGGATTCGCGCAGTGCTTTTTCGGCGCGTTTGCGCGTCGTGATTTCCGAAGTAAAAACCGATAAGCCGTCCGGCGAGGGATAAACGCGGTTTTCAAACCAGCGGTCGAGCGGCGCGTAAAAATTCTCGAAAACGATTGTTTCCTGTTCTTGAAAGGCGCGTTCGACCTCCGCGTGAAAATGATTTCCCTTGACGTCGGGAAACAATTCCGAGAGCGTTTTGCCGATAAAATCCGCCGCCGCGATGCCGAACATTTCGGTCGTCGCGCAGTTGACGTAGACGTAACGAAAATTCGAGTCGAAACGGTAAAACGAGTCGGTGATGCTCGACAAAATCTGTTCGAGATTTTCCTCAGCCAGTTTCTGCTTCGTGTCGTCGCGCAACACATTGGCGAATCCGCGAACTGTGCCGTCCGCATTTTTCAGCGGGATCAGCATTGCGTTCGTCCAGAAGCGCGAGCCGTCTTTTCGCAGATGCCAGCGTTTACCTTCGGCGCAGCCCGTTCGCCGCGCCCTTTCCATTTCATTGGCGGGCGCGTTTACCGCCGCGTCTTCGGGCGTGAAAATAACCGTGATTGGCTGCTCCACTATTTCGCTTTCGGCGTAACCGAGAAGTCTTTCGGCGCCCGGATTCCAGCTCAGTACGCGCCCGCCCGCATCCGTCAAAAAAATGGCGTAATCCTTGACATTTTCGATAATTAAATCAAATAACTCCGCACTTTGCGCCGAAATTTCCGGCTGACTGTCTTCTCTTTCCATAAGTCTCTGCTATCGATTCTCTAAAGCATTTTTATCACGAGAAGTCTCGAAATTATTGTGAGTATTCGTTCAATGTCCATCATCGTTTCTATAAATTCCTGCTTGCAAATTTCAGACGGTTTTTAAGGCTCGGCGAATAAGCGATTCCGGCTCGCGTGATTAACGTTTGCTTTCTTCAATTTGTAAAATTAATGCGTCGCTTTACGCTACTATTGTCCCAAAAAAGGACTTTCGATTTACGATGAACAGTGCAAATGTCAGTTTGATTTAATGCTAGATTTTTATCAAGCGATTGAATTAGCTTAGCCGAATAACCTTGTAAAGTGCTAATTCATTTAAAAATGACGGTGGCAAGTCGTTTGCGGTTATATAATTCAGCAACAGCCGAATGGGTGGCTGAATTATTGGACCCGCTTTACTCTAATGCTGTAGCGGGTTCTTCGACCGCCCGTTTTACCTCATTTAATGCCGATGCCCGACCGAGCGGTGTGGACCACCGGCGCGAGAAACAATTGCCGCAGCGTTGCCTGTAAACGCTTACCGCCGAAACTATTATCAGCCGGTTTAAAATCCTTTCGGTTGGAGACCAAATAGGAAACGGCAGTCAGAAACCGTCAATCTCTCTTACGCAAGATCGAAGCCGGAAAAGAACTGAAAAATACGATCATTAATCAGTAGTGGGTGAAAACGAAAGACATCGCCGAGAATTTTGTTCTCGTTCTCGGTCGGCGCTTCCATATTGATCCAGACGAGATTTTCGTCGTCTGCCAGCAGTTCGGGCAGTTTTTCCGGCGCGAACTCTTCTTCGATGCGCGGTGAGCCTTTTCGATAAACAAAGATTTCCATAATTTTATTTTATCGGCTTGGCGCGTTTTAGTTAAACAAGAGTCGTAACAGTCAATCATTATCATTCATTTAAGGGGCGGACAATTCCGGAGAGAAAGTTAAACGAATTCAACATTCAATGTCGAAATTGAGCTTGATCTCACTCTCCGTATCAAAAAAGTATTGACAAAGAAAATATTACCATATAAAGTAATAGTGTATTAGTTAACTAATACACTATTACTTTAGTTTAAGCAGTATGATGCTACCAAAAAATAGATTATGAATATGAAGCATTAATCGAGAAGGGTTTTATTTCGGAATGTTTGATATCGACACAACCAGTCCAATGCCAATTTATGCTCAGTTAGAGCAGGCGATAAAGCTCGCTTTAATTTCCGGCAGGATTCGGGAGGGAGAGCAGTTACCGACCGTCCGGCAGATGGCCGTCACCTTAAAAATCAATGCCAATACGGTCGCCCGAGTATACAACGAGCTGGAACGGCAAGGTATTTTAGAAACGCGCCGCGGAATCGGGACGTTTGTTTCAGTCAGAACTCTAAACCCAAATTTCGAGCGGCAAACAAGAAAAATTATATTGCTTGAAATTACCACCAGATTTCTAAATGAAGCTATCGCCGACGGATATTCTCCCAAAGAAATTATTGAAGTAATCCGGGAATTATCCGAAAAAGGAAAAGAATGAATCTAAGTACAGGACAAAAAAGGATTGATATTTGAAAAAAGATAAGCATTGAGTTGAAATCTACTTTTAGAAATCTTGCAAATTTATAAAAAGGAGAGTTTCAACCCAATGGATATTTACTCGTTCGAGCAAATACTAGCTGCAAATTTATCGTGGAACGGAGCGCGAATCAAGTTTTTAGCGCGCTTTTTGGTAGCACTGTTTCAAGTTCAAACCGTCAATTTGGCGAAGATCGCCTGTGTTTTTTCGGGACGCGCGAAAATCGCTTCCGAGTATAAGAAACTGCAGCGGTTTATGCGTTTTTTTCGATTTCACAAGTCGAGATGGCGCGGTTGAGCTTAAAGTTGCTGAAAATCGAGCCGCCGTTCGTGATCGCGATCGACCGCACCGAGTGGCAGTTGGGGAAGGCGTGGGTCAATGTTCTGATGCTTTCGGTCAGTTACGGGCGGATTGCGATTCCGCTGTTGTGGACGGTATGGGAAGAAAAAGGGTGTTCGGATAATCAGGAACGATGCGCGATCGTCGAGCGTTTTATTGAAGAGTTCGGGATTGAAAGTCTAAGATTTGTGACGGCGGATCGGGAATTCGCCTCCAAACAGTGGCTTGAATATTTGACGGCGAAAAAGATCGGTTTTCGACTGCGCATTAAGGCAAACGCCCGCATTACCGATAAGCACGGGCGCTTGATCCGCGCGTCGAAACTCTGGCGGACATTGCCGGTCGATGCGCGAATGGAATGTCGGCGCCGACGAAAACTGTGGAACACACCTGTTTTCGTGGCGGTTTGTCGAAAGGAAGACGGTGATGCGGTAATCGTCGTTTCATCCGAGCGGAGCGGGCAAATCTTAAAGGAATACGGCAGAAGATGGGAGATCGAGACTTTGTTCGGATGTTTGAAGACACGCGGTTTTTGTCTGGAAGAAACGCATTTGACGAAGGACGAAAGGATCAGTCGTTTATTATCCTTGTTGACGCTCGCCGGATGCTGGGCGCTGCTCGCAGGCGAGTTGGCGAGTCTCGATACGCCGATTAAGATAAAAAAACACGGCAGAGCGGAAAAAAGCGTTTTCCGGCTCGGTTTCGACACATTACGAAACTGTTTCTGCCGGATTCGATTAAACTTAGGACAAAAGCAACGGTTTCAACGACTTACATTACTTTTTCCTGTACTTAGGTATTGTTTATTAATTTTTATCCCGAACTGACATTATTTAGATTTTATCATTTTCTTTAACGATAATCGTCTATTCGGTTTTTAATCGGAATTGGATGGATCGCGTTTGTATTTGCAGCGGGTTGGGAGCGAAAAAAGGGGCTCTGATCGAGCCCCCCATCTAAATCAATAACAGTATGTTACCGGTGTAAGCAAAGTCCCCGAATATGCCCAGGTGTTTTGCGTGGCAAACAAGTCGGTGAAAGTATCGTCGCAGGAGAAAACGTCGCTTTGACCGCCATAGGCGACGTTCCATGGATCTCCCTCATAGAGAGCTCCGAACCTTACTTCCTTCGGATAAGACGTGATTAAACTCGCTGGATACAAGTTGTTGACGCTGTTCAGATAAACCCTTCCCTGAACGTAAACTCCTTCGAGCAGGTTGCTGTTTCTCAGCGTCACGGGAAACTGCGTCCAGCCGTTTTCCCATGAAAAGACAAGGGCGTGTGTGTAGCCGCTCGCGGAAAGATTTTCGATCGAAGTACCGCTCTGCCGCTGGACAACCGTGCAGTCGGAGCCTGTACCGGTACACGACTGGTTCCGAATGCTGACATGACCGCCGCCGTCGATCCGGACTCCTTCTTTACTATTATTCACTCTGATATTTTCAAGATTCCAGTTCGAAGCGTTGGCGCTTCTGACCAAAATGCCGGTGATGTTATCGGTAAAATCGGAGTCCTTGATCGAAACCGAGTCGAACATGGGATTGGGATTTGATAAGACTCCGTTAACCGGACGTGCCGCGATCCCCGACTCGAATCCGCTGAAATCGACATTTTGAATCTGGAAGTCGGACGCCGCGCCCGTCGCGGAAGCCGAGAAATTTTCAAAATTGATTCCGAACGTGCCCGCATTGGAATCGGAATTCAAAGCCAGGTTTCTCAAAGTAATTCCGCTGACCGGATAGCCGTTTCCATTGAGTATCTTGAACAGGGAAATGCCGCTGGTTTTTAGATTAATGATACTGCCCGCTTCGCCCAAGACGGTTTCGCCGTCCTGAAGCGAGAGCGTCGAGTAGATGTCGTACGAACCGGGAGGCACGAAAACGCGCGTTTTGCGGTTCAATCTCGCGGCGGCGATCGCCGCTTGAAACGCCGCCGTGTCGTCGTTGCCGGGGCTTGGATTGGCGTTGTAAGGCGACGCGGTAACGTCAATGTCGCCGCTCAAGCGTTCGTTATCCGGCTCGTAACCGGTGTTAAAGACCGGCACCGATGTGAGATAACTATCCAAACAGCCGTTGACCGGAGTGACGAGTCCGGGAAAAGGGTTCGACGGGGGCGTTACTGTGGTATTGGTCATATGCGTGTACGGGCTCCAACTTACCCAGACGTCCGCACAGGACATCACCGAAGAGTTAGCTCCGGTGCCGAAGAAGTGGTAGGGTCTCGGCGCCGGTGCGGGTGGCTGCGGAAAGTCCAGCCAGTAACGATTGTTGATTAAAACGAGATTCGTCGCGCGGTGAATCTCGCCGCCGTTCGCGCTGTTTTCGACTGTCACCACGGAATTGTTTTCGCCGGTGTTTCCGCTCGTGCCGTCGCAGTTTGAGCCGACGCAAAAGCCGAGACGCGGACCTTCGACGTGCATCTGGCGAAAATAAGTGTCGCCGTTGCCCCACAACTTTGCGCAGATGTTGGCGGTGTTGACGCCGGCGCAGGAAAGCTGCAGGAACCGCATCGCTCCGCTGCGTTCGAGAAAGATGCCGTTCTGCCCGTCATACATCGGATAGACGTTCATGTTCTGAACGTCCCAGTTGTTGGCGCCCGTGGTATTCGTATAAAGGGAATATTCGTTTCCGTCGGAGGCGTAATTGCGAATCTTGACGTTCGAAATCGAGGTGTTGAGGTTGAGAATCGCGGACGTCGCCGAGACGCCGCGCGTAAACTGCGTGATGCGCACGTTCTCGATCACGACATTGCTGATACCGCGGTTTCCCGCCTTCATGGAAATGCCGGTCGTTCCTTCGCCGCGGATGAGTGCCGTTTCCGTCGCGCTATTACGCGGCCAGACCGGGCTCACGACCGAGACTAAAGTTAAATCCTTAAAGACGACGCTCGACGCTCCGCTTTGTAATTCGAAGAGAGCGGTTTGCGTCGTCGTCAAACGAATCTGGGTATTGTAAACGGTCGAACCCGTCCCTTGCAGCCGAACGTTCGAAGGCACGGAAATAGTGCCGGAGACGTTGTACAGCCCGGGCGGAAAATAGACCGTCCCGCCGGTAAACGACGCCGCATTGACGGCATTCTGAATAAAAGTTACGTTGTCGGTCGAATTGTTACCCACCGCCCCGTATGCCGTCACGTCGAATACTGCTGCTCGCGCAATCAATGCGGAAGCGCAAAATACGACAATGAACAGGATCATTTTACTGAAATTCATTAATCCGCCGGTTGAAGAATCTATTCTGGATTTCGTTGACTTATTTTTTTTCACGGTTTTACTCCTTTTTGATTGAAAACAAAAATTAACTACGCCCTACCCAGCGCTCCGACGATACGGAGAACTGTTTTTATTCAAATTTTAGACTGTGAAATATCTTCCAGAAGCGGAAAGCTGCTCTTCCAAAGCACCGGACAGGAGTTATTTACTTTAATTCGACTTGGATTTGCCGGATTAAAATAGACCCCCTTCAATCAGTCGAATGAAAAGAGAATCTAGCTTTTGCGAGAGCCTTTGTAATCGGTTTTCGCGGGAACTGGAATTGTTAATATTATCGGCAGAAAAAAAAAATAGTTTCCTTAATAATGTGGTGAACCGGCTATTCTGATATTCGCACAAGATGGTCGCAGCTTTGAAATTCAATGGTGAGAATGATTAACAGGTTTTGGTAGATGTATTTATGCCCACAGGAGAATGTATTTGAGGTGGTTTAATTAACAGGACACGAAACTCTCTGTAAAATGAGATGATGCGAAAATATGATGATGATTTTAAGCAACAAGCCGTCAAAAAGATTTTAGACGGGCAGTCCGTTGCCTCGCTTTCCAGAGAATTAGGGGTTGCGGAATCGCTTTTACATAAGTGGAAACGTGCGAAAATCGAGACGAGTTCGGATTTGGAAAAAGAAGTTCTGGAACTGAAAAAGAAGTTACGCGAAGTGGAGATGGAGCGTGACATCTTAAAAAAGGCGGCGCTTATCTTTGGTCGCGGAAGTTAGAAAGATACAAGTTTATTGAAAGTCAGAAAGCGGTGTTCCCGATCAAGATTTTGTGCCGCGTAATGAAGGTCAATCGTTCGTGTTATTACCTTTACGCGAATCGGCAAACCTTTCGGCAGAGACCTTTGACGGCAGCGGTCACAGAATGCTTTTTCGCCAATCGGCGGCGTTACGGTTCACGAAGGAGTGCCGCGAGTTTGAAAATCGGACGCGCCGCGGTGCAAAAGGTGATGCGTCGAGAAAAGTTAAGAGCAATTGAACCGCGCCTCTTCAAGCCGCAGACGACTGACTCCAAACACGGTTTGCCGGTCTGTGCGAATCTTTTGCAGGATGCGGCAAACGCTCCCGCGGGCAAAGGCGAAGTTTTCGTTGGCGACATTACTTATCTGTGACTTCGGGACGGCACGTTTTGTTATCTGGCGTGCCTTCAGGATAAGTTCACGCGCCGGATCGTCGGGTGGAAAGTTTCTCAAAGAATGACGGCGCAATTGGTGATTGATGTTTTTCTGCAAGCCCGAAGGCGCGGATCGATCGGCAGAAACGCGATTATCCATACCGATCAGGGCAGCCAATATGCGGCGGTCGAATATCGAAGGCTGCTTTACATCGGTGGTTTTCGCCAATCAATGTCGCGCAAAGGCAACTGCTATGACAACGCCCAGGCGGAAAGCTTCTTTTCTCGCTTCAAAGCGGAATTGGTGGAAAACGGCATCTTCGAATCGGTTGAGGATGCCCGCTCGGAAGTCTTCGGTTATATCGAAGGTTATTACAATCGGATCAGACTTCATTCGGGCTTGGGTTACAAAAGCCCTTTGGAATTTGAAAGGCAGTTAAAGTTGGAAAATAAAATAAGGAGCAGCGAGAGTTTTGTGTCCTGAAAAACTTGACCACATCAGTAATTGATGGGTAAAGACCTCGACTCTTAAAATTCGCTGTTTTATCTGCTTCCCAAGCATCCCAAATCGCCCAATTTTCTCCTCCGTCCAAAGTTACGGCGAATTTTGATCCGAAAAACACATAGGCGGTCTTTGAGTCGATAAAACGGACACTGTTTGTTGAAACCGGATTCGGATCGTCATGACGTTCAATAAAGATCGTCTGCCAATTGTCTGAATTTTCTGGCTTGCTTTTATATATATAATAAGCCCCAGAAATGAACCCGCCGTTTTCCTCGGCACGTCTTTCGATTTGTAGCTTAAATGTTCGATTTGAAGTTTCCCAGACTTCTTCTACACTGCCCATCTGCGAAGGCATTAAAAATTGAGAAAAATGTCGTATCGTAAAACCTGCGACGATAGCCGAAAAAATTAGAATAAATACTAAAGGTTTTCTGTTCATTGAATCTTTATACCTGTTTCAGCACGTTACAAAATAAGAAAAGTTCCATAAACGAGACTTTTTGAGAGTTGGCACACAATAGGCACACAAAACAAAAAGGCGAGCTAAAATGCTCGCCTTCAATTGTTGCTAAATCATTGAGTATATTGAAGATATGTGGAGCCGGTGAACGGATTTGAACCGCCGACCTGATGATTACAAATCAACTGCTCTACCAACTGAGCTACACCGGCTTGTCGGTTGGTTTTGACAACCGCAAACGAAAATACTACAAAAACCTGCTGTTTTGTGCAAGCGGCGTATGAAAAATTTTCTTGTTAAACATTGTAAAATATTTATTGACTAGTGTTTTGCAAAAAGGTTACGATTAATCTATGCCTTTTCTGTAGGCACAAGTCAGTTCAAAAAAGCCTCTTTCATAAGTTTCTTAAAGAGAATTCTAAAAATCAATCGTTAAAAAAGGAGAGAATCGTGAAGTTTCAGAAGTTTTTCGGGAAAAGTTTCGGAATGGTTTTATTAAGTTTGCTGGTTTTTTCGGCAAGTGTCGCGGCGCAGAGTAATAAGCCGACGCTTGTTGTCAGCGAGGCGACGCGGAATCTGCCCGTTGCGGGCGCGAACAACCTGTACTGCGCGGGATATGTGCAGAACGCGAAGGTTGATACGAGCCGCAAGATCGTCGGCGCGGAGAACGAGCAGGAGCAGAACGTCTATTATCAAGGTAATAACGTTTATATCAGCCTCGGCGAGAATCGCAACATCCAGGTCGGCGATATGTTTTCGGTGATTCGCCCGCGCGGGCAGGTCGAAACGCGCTGGACGAAAAAAGATAATCTCGGCTATTACGTGCAGGAAGTCGGCGCGCTCGAAGTCGTCAAACTGAAAGGCGCGGTCGCGGTCGCGAAGATTACGACGTCGTGCGAAACGCTTCATCTCGGCGATTTGATTCAACCGACTCCGCTGCGCACGAGTCCTTTGTTTACGCAAAGACCGTCGCTCGACGTTTTCGCGGATCCTTCGGGCAAGGCGCGCGGCAGAATTTTTATGGCGCGCGACAATGTCGAGCTGCTCGGGCGCGATCAGATCGTCTACATTGATCTCGGCGCGGAAGACGGCGTCAGCGTCGGCGATTACCTGACGGTTTATCGTCCGCTCGGCGAAGGGAATTTATTTAGAAAAACGTGGAAGGAAACCCTGAGCGCGCGTGAAGAAGGCTACCAGTCGGATCAGTATCGCGGCGGGAAGTTTTCGAATCAGGCTGGACGCAAGCGCCTCGGCGACGCGACCGGCGAAGTCGAAACGACCGAACGCGCGAAGAAAAACCGTCCCGACGATCTGCGTAAAGTGGTCGGCGAAATCGTGATTCTCAATATTCGCGAAAAAACCGCGACGGCGATGATCGTCCGCACGGCGCAGGAAATTCACACCGGCGACTGGGTCGAAATTCAGTAAATAAAGAGTTAAAAATAAAAAAAGGCAAAGGCGACATTGCGCGTCTTTGCCTTTTTTACTTAACAATCGACCGGCGCGAGCATATGTAGAAAAAACTTGCGCCGCGCCGGGTTGAGCGATTATACTTGAGCCGTAAAAACAATTGTAAAAAAGGAGTTGAAAGAGCATTATGAATTGTCCGGTATGTAACACAGCATTGACGATGACCGAGCGTCAGGGAGTCGAGATCGATTATTGCCAGCAGTGTCGAGGCGTCTGGCTCGACCGGGGCGAATTGGATAAGATCATCGAACGGTCGGCGGTCGGCACCACGGTGCCGCAGCAATTTCAGGGCGGGACGCAATATAATCCGCCGATTACGCAGCATGATCCGCGTCACGATTCGCATCACGACAATCGCGGGCATTACGAAAATCAGCATCAGTACAAACAGCACGACGATCATAAATACAAGAAAAAGAAAAAGGAATCATTTCTGGGCGAGCTTTTCGACTTTTAATTAACCGGAACGCTTGCGCGTTTTACGCGACGGAAAGCTTTTTTAGAGTTAAACCGAATCGTGAGATTGAAAACGGCAGACATTTTAAAACATATCGCGCGCGGATTGGCGGTTTTACTGCTGTTCGGCGCGATTTTGTTTGTGCTGTATTCCAGGCTTTTGACGGGCAGGGAAGCGCGCGAATTTTCGGGCGTCGTCACGGAAAAATGGATAAGTATCTCAGAAACCGACGAAGGCACAAAGCTTTTCCCGAGGATACTCGTTAAAACCGACGGCGGTGAACTCATTAAAATCAGCGTGGATTTCGAAACTTACGAGCGGCTGCAAATATCAATGCGCGTTAATCACGATTCGCGCGGCGTCAAAGTCGAAACGCCGCGGTAATTCGAGCGCCGAGATTGGTTGAAAAATTTAGTTGGCGGGTTTTGAATTGTTGGCGATGACCTTTTCGATCAGCGCGTCTTTGAGGCTTTCGCGTTTGCGGTTGTTCTCGGAGATGAAAAAGCGGAAATAATCGTACATCGACCAGAGCGCGAGCGCGACCGAGAGCCAGAGCCCGCCGCGTCCGACGAGATAGCCGAACACTTTCCAGTCGTTCGAAGTAAGCGCAAAGCTCGAAAGATTCGCAAACGCCGTCTGCACTTCGGCGACTTCCCAGAAAACCGTCGGCAGATTCCAGCCGAAATTCGAAACCGGCGGATTGCCGTTCGCGCCGGCGACCAGAAGCGCGACGATCGCCACGCACTGCGCCCACATCTTGATCTTTCCGCTCGTCTGCGCCTGAATGACGATGCCGTCTGCCGCCGCGACCGAACGCAAGCCGGTAATGATAAACTCTCTGCCGAGGATGACGACGACCGCCCACGCGGGCGCGAGATGCTTTTCGACCAAAACGATGAGCGCGGCTGAAACCAGAAGTTTGTCGGCGATCGGATCGAGCAGTTTACCAAGGTTTGAAACCTGATTGCGCCGCCGCGCGAGATGCCCGTCGAGAATATCGGTTAAAGACGCGGCAAGAAAAATACCGATCGCGAGCGCGTAGCCGCTGATTCCGAACCATTGCTCGGAAAAAGGCGTCAGCAAAATAACGACCAGCAGAGGAACCAGAACGATGCGCGCCAATGTTAAATAATTCGGTAAATTCACGTCTTTTATAATGCCTTCCGACTGCTTCAAGTGTAGGTTTTATCGGCAAACCGTGTCAAGAAATAAGTTTCGAAAACTTAACCTCGATGTAAAACAAAAAAGGCGAAAAGCCTAAAACCTTTCGCCTTGAAATCGGGATTTTGTTCATCCCTCATTACTCATACTTCATCCCTCAAACCGCCGGCGGCTGCATAAAGCCGAGATTGGTATTGGTAAAGTTCGCGATCTTCGGGAAAACCGTCGGCAGATCGGCGTCGGGCAAACCGTACCAGCGCGAAAGCGTCGCGGCGTACTGCTCGATCGAAGTCGTCGGAATCCAGCGACCGCGCGCGCCCGTGCCGCTGTCGGCGTCGTCCGGACCATTAAACGTCATCGTCGGAAAAGGCGTGCCGTTCGAGGCGGTCGCGATGCCGTAAAAATCGCTTGCCGTGATGCCGCCGCCGAGGACGAAATGGTGACCGCCCCAAGCGTGATCCGAGCCGACGTTTGCGCCCGAACTTGCCGGGTTGAACGTGCGGTTGAAATCCGACATCGTAAACTGCGTGACCTTGTCGCCCAAGCCGAGCAGCACCATTTCATCATAAAACGCGCGCATCGCCTGACTTAATTGCCCGAGCAGAGTCGCCTGATTGTTGATTTGCAGGTTATGCGTATCGAAACCGCCGATCTGCGCAAAGAAAATCTGCCGGTTAACGCCAAGATCGCCGCGCTTTTTGATGAGCCGCGCGATTTGTTTGAGCTGCTGCCCGATGCCGCTGGTCGGGAAGGCGGTCGTAACTTCCTGAAATGTCTGGAGCGACGCGTTTGCCGCGATTGCCTGATTAGTGACGTTGCTTGCTGCCTGCACGACCGAGGAATCCAAGTCCATTCCGCGCAAATCGTTAAATGCCGAAAGCCGCGCCTGCGATGCGGCGGTCGTATTGAAACCCGCCGGATTGAGCACGGCGCTAAGCGACGTTCCGGCGTTGGCGATCGCCAGCGGGAGGGTCGTCTGTCCGGCGGTAAAAAGCTGCGCACCGGCGATTGACGTGATCATCGGAATCAGATCGTTCGGATTATCCGGCACGGTTCGCAGATCCGAAATGCGCCCGCCCCAGCCCGTAAACGTCTGCGTGTCGCTGCGCCCGCCCTGAAATTGATTGACCTGATCGGAATGCGAATAAAGCTGGTACGGTTTCGGATGCGAAGCCGTCTGATACTGCGCTTTCGTCGTCGGTCGGACAAGCGTTCCGACGTTCGTCACGACCGCCAGCTTGCCGTCCGCCCAGAGCGGGTGAATGCCCGGATTTGTGCCGCCCGCGACCGTTCCGAACGACGGGTGCAGACCGTAAGCCAGACCGCCCATACGCGGAACCGCGATCGGCAGCAGCGATGCCTGCGCGAGCGCCAAACCCTGCGTGTTGCGCGCGTTAAAATATGTCTGATAATTGCTGATCGTCGCGTCGCTGTGATTGGGAATGACCATATTGTTGCTGTCATTGCCGCCCGCGAGAAAAATGCAGACCATCGCGCGGTAATCGCTCGGCACGGCTGAATCGGTCGTTTGTTCGTCGACCTTTTGCGCCATCGCGCTCATCAGTCCGAAATGACGCATCTGCGTTGCCAATGCCGTCATGGTCAGGGCACAGCTCGATTTGATTAAAAATTCTCGTCTTGATTCTTTCATAAAATTCTCCTCGGTTGTCAGTAGTCGGTGGTCGGTGGTCAGAATTTTTTCACTGCCCACCGACCACTGCCCACCGACCACTGTTTACCTCTGCACCTGATATTGTGACGACGTGAAAACCAGATAAAGCGCCGCCTGTGCGCGGGCGAGCGGAGTGGTTGACGCGACCGCGTTGGTTGCCGTGATGATTCTGGCGCGCATCTGCGACGACATTCTGCCGTGCATCAGGCGCTGGTTCAAAACGTCCAAAAGCTGGTTGCTCGTCGTATCGGCGGCGGCGATTGCCTGCAGCTCGGCTAAATAAAGCCTCGTGCCGTTCGGCGTATTCGGCAGCGCAACGTTGATCTGTCCGAAGATCAGCGAATTGCCGAGATTCGCGCGACCGATTGCCGTTCCCGTGTTGAAAATCGCGAATTCGGGACCGAGCAGCGAAGTTCCCGGAACGACGTAATCAGGCGGATAATAATTGAAAACCGTCGGCGCATTAAACGCGTTTTGCGCCAAGCCTGACGGAAAACGATTGATGTCGCCGTCGCTCAGTCCGGCGCCGTCGGCACTCGTTACGCCGAGCTGGCGATAAAGATTCGTCATCAGCTGAACCGGTTCACGAAGCTTGCCGTAAGTCGGGTCGGTTTTGATATTGCCGCGCGCTTCCGGATCGAGCAGGATGGCTTTGACGACTTCCTTCAACTGCGCCCCGTTTGTTCGATTTGCATTGAAAACCGCCGCGACGCGCCCGACATAAGCGGGTGTCGGGTCGCTCGTCACGAGATGCTGAATCAAAAGCTTGCTGGCAAACGGCGCGACATTCGGGTGATTATAGATATTATCGAGCGCCTGATTGACCGAATTATTTGCATAATTCGTGATCGCCGCGCCGGTACAGCCCGTGCAGGCGGCGATGTTGGTCGTCGTCGAACCCGGATAAGCGAGCAAAGTTTTTGCCGTTAGATCGTGATTGTTCGGGTTAAGCAGCATCGGGTCTTTGTAGTCCGGCGCGCCCGAACCCTGAACCAGATTCGGACAGCTTGCCGCAATGTTGCAGTCGCGCCAGCCCGTAAAGACTTTCGTGAAATTATTGATATCGTTCTGGGTGTAGGTCTCGATCGGATTGCCCTGCCCGTCGCGCTGCAAAGTTCCGTCCTGATTGAGCATAAACAATCCGACGTTGAACAGCTGCAAAATCTCGCGCGGGTAATTTTCGTTCGGATTCGTGCGCGTCGAGCGAATCATATCGAGATAATTGCCCATCGCCGGATTCATCGTCACGTCATACATCAGCTGACGCCAGTTTCCGAAGGCGTTTTTGCTGAGCTGTTGATGATAAGCGACCAGCCAGCTCGACTGCTGCGTATCAACGCCCGAAATTACCCAAACCTGGCTCAGCGCCCACGAGACGCGATGACGCAATTGCGGATCGCCGTAAAGCGCTTCTTTATAAAACCAGGTCTGCGGCAGATACATCGAGTAAACGTCGCGCGCGCAGGTGACCGGGACATCGGGAATCGTTTGATTGTTGTCGCAGTCGGTCGGCGCGGTCGTCGGTTTTAAGGGAATATCCGGATACGGATTCGCGACGGAAGGATACGGCATTTCGAACTGCTCGGTAAGCCACGTTCTGAGTCCGATGCGGCGAATGCGATTGTCGAGCGCCGGCGTCGGTCCGAAGGTCGCCTGTTCCAAAAATCTGATACGGTCGCCCGACCAGCGGTAACCGACCGCTTCACTTGTCGGAGTTTGACTGGATTTATTGTACGGAACGCCGGAAAGCGGCGTCGGCGTCGCGCCCGCTTCATCTTTTAGATCGCCGCCCGTTTTGCCCAAGCCGAGCTTCACGCGATTGCTCGTCAAACCGCGCCACGTAACGTTGACCAGAATGTCGCCGTTCTCGGACGGCTGCTGCCAGAATCCGATCTCGTCGCGCACTTTAACCGTCAGCGCGTAAACTCCGTCGAATCCTTTAACCGGCTGAAAATCGAGAACCGGAAAGCGGTACATTCTGCCGCGTGAATCTTCGGCGTAAAGTCGGAATGCGCTTGCGCCTTCGTCCTTCATCAGCTCGACGTTCGTCACGTAAAGCGTGATCTGCGAATCGAGCGCAAATGCCGTCGGCTCAGATTTGAACCGGCTGCCGCGCGTCATTTTCGACGGCAGTGCGGTGAGCGCGCGCGTCGAATCCGGCGCGCTTAATAAAACCGGTGTCGGCGAATCCGGATTCGGGTCATCCACATCCTGCGCTAAAACCGGGAAAAATAATAGAAATACAGCCAATCCGGCGCTTAAAAACTTTAAAAGCAAGCACGATTTTCTGTCAACCATACCCTTTCCTCCTCAATCTTCGATTTGAACCTTTTTAACTATCGGGTTGAATTAACGACAAGGGGCAAAGCGCCGTTAAATGATGTTTTACAACTTAATATTAAAATATTTTGCTTAAAAAAAACAAGCACTATTTTTTAACTCTTTAATTATAAGTTATCAACCGATTTTTGCAATAGTTTCCTGATTTGTTAGACGAAGCAAAGCTGCGTTTGGTCGAAGAAATGTCAAGATTTGTAAAGAAAAAAAAATCAGTCTAAAATTTTTCACTATGCCGACAAAACTGAGACTCGAAAAAACTGCCGATTTTAACTTCAAAACCGCCGTTTACAGCCACGGCTGGAGCCAGCTTCTGCCGTTTCATCTAGACCTTGAAAACTGGCATTTAAGCTGCGTTTTTACGGTTGAAAAGCCGATTTCCGCCGTTATTTACGAGGGGCACGACGAAATCGAAATCTCGGTTTCCGCCGATGATCTGAGCGAAAACGCAAAGGAAAAAATCCTCCGCGACGCGCGTCATGTTTTGCGGCTCGACGATGATCTGAGCGAATTTTACCGTTTAACGAAAAAGGAAAAACGCCTCGCGTGGGTTGCCGAATTGAACGGCGGCAGGCTTTTGCGTTCGCCGACGGTTTTCGAGGATTTGGTCAAAACGCTCTGCACGACGAACTGTTCGTGGGCGCTGACGAAAAACATGGTCACGAATCTGGTCGAAAAACTCGGCGCCGAAAGCGCGGACGGCAAACGCGCTTTTCCGAACGCCGAAGCGATGGCAAATGTCGGCGAAGCGTTTTACCGCGACGAGATTCGCGCCGGTTATCGTTCGCCGTACTTTGCCGAACTTGCAGAAAAGGTCGCGAGCGGAAAATTGAATCCCGAAGCGTGGCTCGCGACGGATTTGCCGACGAAAGACTTAAAAAAGGAAATGAAACAGGTCAAAGGCGTCGGCGATTACGCGGCGGAAAATCTCTTAAAGCTCGTCGGTCGCTACGACGGGCTCGCGCTCGATTCATTCTTACGCTCGGAATTTTACAAGAAACATAACGGCGCGGAAATTTGCGACGATAAGCAAATCCACGCGTTTTACGAAAAATTCGGCGACTGGCGCGGGCTCGCGATCTGGTGCGACATGACCGAGAAATGGCATTGACGATTTGGGATTTCGGATTTGGGATTTCGGATTTGCTGCCGCGTTCAGAAGCGCGATTCTTTTTTATTAAAAGGTCTTCGCACTAAAAATCGGCTCAGAGCTTTACGAAACAACTCAAACTTGAAACTAATCCGAAATCCCCATTCCCAAACCCGAAATCGCCATGACGTTTCGGGCAAATTGTTTTTGCATAATAACTTACAAGAAAAGTTTTTTAATTTTTTTTTGAAAATTCTTCGACTTTTTAAAAAAGCTTCGCGTCAGAATAAGCGAGCGAAGGGAAATCGCTCTGATAATTCGAAGGTTTCGGAAGGGCGTAATTTTAGCAGAAGGAGATAGTGAAAATATGAAAAAATATTTGGTGAATGCATTTATAGGATTGGCGGCGGTTTTGATGGTTTTGACGTTTGCGAGCGAATCAAACGCGCAGCGGCGACGCGAATCGCGCAATCGCTCGATGAATAAAGCGCAGGTCAAACAGGTGATTAACCGCGTCGAAGACCGCGTTGACAACTTTGTCAAAAATTATGATAAATCGCTTGATCGAAGCCGCCTGAACGGTTCGAGCCGCGAAGATTGGCTGATGAAGCGCGCCCGCGATCTCGAAGGCGCGACCGACGAATTGGCGCGCGAATTCGATCGCCGCGACACTTGGGCGGAAAATAAGGAAGAAGTTCGTCGCTGTTTGAACATCGCCTCGGACATTGACCGCAATATGCGAAATTACCGATTCGGCTCGGCGGCGGAATCGAACTGGTCGCGCGTGCGTTATGAACTGAACACTCTGGCGGACATCTATAATCTGCCGAAAGTTGGCGCGGGCGCTTACCGCTAAACGCGGAATTACGCGTAATATTCGAAAGGGCAGATTTTTTACAAAGTCTGCCCTTTTTATTAGCCGCGGATAAACGCGGATTTCGCGGATTTTGTTTATTGATTTTTAT
>JANOBZ010000032.1:0-17852 GCA_031411895.1 Acidobacteriota bacterium
GCACAATCGGCGCAAAAACATTTTCAGCAACTCAATAAAACACTCAACGGCAAAATCTTCGTGTTCGAGTATCGGATGCAGCATAAATCGGGCGAATGGCGTTGGTTTCGCAGCCGCGACCGCGTTTTTAAGCGCGATGAAAACGGTAAAGCCGAAGAGATTCTCGGCATCGCGCTCGACGTTACCGAACGTAAACAGGCGGCAGATGAAGCGCACGCGAGCGAAGAACGGATGCGGTTGGCGACCGAAGCGACGGCGGTCGGTATTTGGGAATGGAATGTCATCACCAATCAAATACGCTGGGATGCCCAAATGTTTCGCATTTACGACATCGCGCCGACCGAGGGCGGAATTGTTCTTTATACCGCGTGGAGCGAATCCGTCTTACCTGAGGAACTGTCACGACAAGAGGAATTATTGCAGGAAACGGTGCGTCAGGGCGGACAAAGCTCCCGCGAATTCCGAATCCGGCGCAATGACGACGGGCAAATTCGGCATATCACTTCGGTTGAAACAGTCCGCCTGAATGCCGCAGGACAACCTGAATGGGTTGTCGGAACGAATCTCGACATCACCGAACGCAAACAGGCGCAGGATGAATTGCGGGCAAGCGAAGAATTCAGCCGCACGGTTTTAGAGAGCAGTCCCGATTGCGTCAAGATTGTCGATACCGAAGGGCGTTTGCAATATATGAACGCCAACGGTTTGTGTCTGCTCGAAATTGACGATTTCGCGCTGTTCAAAAATCAATTCTGGTGGAATTTATGGAGCGAAGAAACCAAACCCGTCGTCAAAGCCGCCGTCGAAAAGGCTGTGCGCGGCGATTTTGCAGAGTTTGAAGCCTTCTGCCCGACGGCGAAAGGCACGCCGAAATGGTGGGACGTAATCGTTTCGCCGATTTTCGGCACGAACGGCAAAATCGAGCGCATCATTTCCGTTTCGCGCGATATTACCGAACGCAAACGTACCGAACTGAATCTCGCCTTTTTAGCCGACATATCAAAGGATTTTGCGTCGCTTTCATCCGCTGACGAAATTATGAAACTGGCAAGTGCGCGAATCGGCGATTATTTGAATTTGTCGCGTTGTTTGTTCGTCGAAATTAACGAAACGAAGGACGAAGCTGTAGTTGTCTACGATTATCAAGCGGCTGATGCGCCGGGTTTGATCGGCGTTTACCGCATTGCGGATTTTCATACCGCAGAGGAACGCGCACAACTCGTCGAGGGTAATTCAATCATAATTAACGATGTCCGGGACGAACCGCGTTCGGCGGATGCCGCCGCCCAATTCGAGGCACTCGGCATTGGTGCGCTGACGGTTATGCCGTGTAACAGAGGCGGTCAATGGAAATTTTCCCTGAGCGCTCAGCACAATCAGCCGCATCAGTGGCGCACGGACGAAATCGAGCTTTTGAGCGATTTGGCTTCGCGCCTCTGGACACGCCACGAACGCGCCCGCGCCGAAGAAGCCCTGCGCGAATCCGAAGAGCATTTTCGTGCGATTTTCGATTCGATTGACGAAGGTTTCTGTATTATCGAAATGATTTTCGACGAAAATCAAAAGCCGGTTGATTATCTTTTCGTGCAGGCGAATCCGGCGATGGAACGCCTCACCGGGCTAAAAGATGCAATCGGCAAAACGATGCGTCAATTTGTTTCCGATCTCGAAGAATTCTGGTTTGAGACTTACGGCAAAGTTGCGCTGACGGGCGAAGCCGTCCGCTTTGAAAGTGAATCCGTGCCGATGAGCCGTTGGTTTGAGGTCTATGCCTCGCGCGTCGGCGGCGCGGAAAGCCGCCGCGTTGCCGTCGTTTTCAACAATATCACCGAACGCAAACTCGCCGAAAAAGACCGCGAAGAATCGTTCAAACGCGAACAAATTCTGCGCCGCGAAGCCGAACACGCCAACATCGCCAAAGACGAATTTCTCGCCGTTTTGTCGCACGAACTTCGTTCACCGCTCAATGCGATGCTCGGCTGGGCGACAATGCTGAACAGCGGCAGTCTCGATGAAGAAATGCAGCGGCAAGCCGTCGGCGTGATCGAGCGCAACATTCGTCTGCAAAACGCTCTGATTGAAGATTTGCTCGACGTTTCGCGGATTATTTCCGGCAAAATGCGGCTCGAACCGGAAAGAATTTCATTCGTTTCGGTTGTTCAAAACGCCCTCAATACGGCGCGTCCCGCCGCTGACGCGAAAAATATTAAACTCGAAACCGAATTTGATTCCGCCGCTGATGAAATGGACGGCGACGCGCATCGTCTCCAGCAGATTATCGGTAATCTGCTGACCAATGCGATCAAATTCACGCCGGAGAACGGCACGATCAGTGTTCGCCTGGAGTGTGCGGACGAAACGGCGCGGCTGACCATTACCGACAGCGGCATCGGTATCGGCGCGGAACTTCTGCCGCACGTCTTCGAGCGTTTCCAGCAAGCCGACGGCTCGACCAGACGACAATTCGGCGGGTTGGGTTTGGGTTTGACAATAGTCAAGCATCTGACGGAAATGCACGACGGACGGGTTTTTGCCGCCAGCGAAGGCGAGGGAAAAGGTTCGACATTTACCGTCGAACTGCCGCTCGTTAAACCCTGCCGAGCGGAAGAATCCGTCCCGGCGGCGGGAAACGTCGAAAGACACGACACTTCCGAAGCGAAAATTCTCGCCGATGTAAAACTGTTAATTGTTGACGATGATGCCGACGCGCTCGACCTGCTGCGGTTTGTTCTGGAACAAAAAGGCGCGCAGGCGGTTTGCGTCAATTCGGTCGGCAAGGCGCTGACACGGCTGCGGGACGACAAATTCGATTTGCTGATTTCCGATCTCGGTATGGCGGGAACCGACGGTTATGACCTGATTCGCCAGGTGCGCGCCAGTGAAAACGAAGATATTGCCGCACTTCCCGCGATTGCTCTGACCGGCTATGTTTCCGCCGAAGACCGCGAACGGGTTTTGCTGGCAGGTTTCCAGACGCATTTGTCCAAGCCGCTGGATATTGATAAATTATTCGCGGTCGCGCTGGATTTAATCGAAAAGGGTGTAAAAAAATCTGTGTAAACGGCAATAATGAACATTTGGTTAAATGGTTACAAAAGGTAAAATGTTTCACGGAATTTTGACCGGGCTTACGTCTTGGCGGTTTCGCCCCACGTTATCTCCGCCGTTAGGTTTTTTCCGCCGCTCGATGCTGCCGGTCGAATCTTCCCGAAAATTCAGTTCCGAAGCGAGCCGCGCCAGCACTTCGCGCTCTTCCGGGCTGACGGTTTTGTCCAAATCCATCGCAGAATTGCCGCCCGCCGCCGCCGCGATTTGACGGCAGCGATTGACGAGTTTCGAGTTTGTCGCGTCGCGCTCTTTAACGGTCATTCCCGAAAGTTCAGATTTAATGAGCGATAAACAATCGTCAAAAAACTTTTGTCCCGGCTGGTAAACGAGCAATTCATCGAGCGTTTCGTTCAAAAAATGTTTTTCGTCAATTTGTTCCTCGCGTGCCGCCGTGAAAATCAGATGCTTTTCGCTGCGGGCGATTGCCCCGTGCGCCCACGCCGTCTCGACCAGCGGGACGAGAAACAGCAGCGGCATCTCCGCCCGGCTCAATTTCTCACGCCGACCGCCGCGCTTTTTCGGCGCGGCGTAATCGGTCGCCGCATCATTCTTATCTCCATTTGAATCTTCGGTAATTTCTTTTGTGTTTTTCATAATTTACTCCCGTATTTATATAAAATTTAGATTTACGCGGCGAAAATGATAACTCTGAGCTTTTCGCCGCGCTTTCTAATTCAGCACTATTCGTTTTTTACGGCAAATCGTTTTCCGTTTTTCTCGGAAACATCAAGGACGCCGCAACCGAAGCGGCAATCGCCAAACCGATAAAGCCGAGCGAGTAGCCAATCGGAAATTTGCCGCCGAAGGCGTCGTTGAGCCAGACCATTTTCAAGCCGACGAAAATCAGCACGACCGACAAGCCGTATTTCAAAAGATAAAATTTATCAATCGCGCCGGCGAGCATAAAATACATCGCCCGCAAGCCCAGAATGGCGAAGATGTTCGACGTGAACACGATAAACGGCTCTTTGGTGATGGCGAAAATCGCGGGAACCGAATCAACCGCGAAAATGATGTCGGTCAATTCGATAAACAGCAGCGCGATAAACAGCGGCGTCGCATACAGAACTTTGTTGATGCGGACGAAAAACTTCTGCCCGTGATATTCGGGCGTGACGGGGACGAACTTTTTGAATAGCCTGATTAAGAAATTCTTTTCCGGGTCGATTTCCTTGTCCGGCACGAGCATCATCTTGATTCCGGTGATGATAAGAAACGCGCCGAAAACGTAGATGACCCAGTGAAACTGCATCAGGAACGAACCCGCGCCGATGAAGATCGCGCGAAAAATCAATGCTCCCAGAATCCCGTAAAACAACACGCGATGCTGGTAGATTTTCGGGACGGCGAAATAGGCGAAGACCATCACGAAAACGAAAATATTGTCCACCGACAACGCTTTCTCGACGATGTAGCCGGTCAGATATTCCAGCCCGACGGCGGTCGCCGCCGCTTCGGGGTTAAAGCCGGGAATCGCCAAAAGCCGCTCGTCCTGCGGAAATTTCCATGCGGCGTAATAATAAAGCCCGACGTTGAAAAGAAGCGCGAGCGTCACCCAAACGGCGCTCCACACGGTCGCTTCCTTAATCGAAACTTCGTGCGCGCTGCGGTGAAATACGCCCAGATCGAGCGCGAGCATCAATAAAACGAAAGCCAGAAAACCGGCGTAAAACCAGTAGTATTCGGCAAAGGGAAAAAGAATTATTTCCATCTAAATTTTATGTTTCCTTTTTAATTTTTTGTCTTGCAAAAAGGAAAAGACCTTTTGCAAGCTGTTTTTTTATCAGCCGCAAAAGGTCTCGATATTTTCATCAGCGCGCCGGATTGCCATGGCTTTATATCTGGCAATCGGATTGACGACATGCGCCGAACCCGCTTGCAAGCGGGTTATCTACTCCCCCGTTTAATTTTCAAAGTCGGTCGCCGTTCGAATCGGTTAGATTGAACCGCACGACGAATAACCGAGTCTCATAATCCGCAAGCCAATCGGCTGCCGCTGCGATTAACAATGGCAAGCGATGTGCCGCAGCGCTTTGTTTAATGATATGGCTCTAAAAATGTTGTTTGAGCGAGGTTATTAAATCCTTTAACATCATTACCCGATTTTAGCGAGGTGGAGGTTTCCCCAATTGCGGGAAATCAAAAGTCCCATTACGCGACAATATAGTGGCAGAATGCGACGTGTAAATTTTCACATCGTTTGCAGAAGATTAATGCTCCGAGATTAGTCTTCTATAAAAATGTGGCACGGAAAGATTAATACCGTTGCTATTACAATTTAGGGGCTAAAAAGATTCTTTCATGATGGTATTTAAGGTAATTATTCTTTTCTTAAATATTCATTTGAAATGCCAGGGTGAAAATTGTAAATTTAGGTTGATTTTATTAGAGAATTTACAGTTTTAGCAGAGATTTTTGGACTCGTTCCTAAATTTCTTTCGTTACGTCTTTGTTTTTCAGTTTGAGGATAACTGCGATGCCGTCAAAATTAGTCAAAATAGAAATAGAAAATAAAATTGATTTGGCTGCCGATTCAAAAAAGGAATTTGAAAAAAGCGTTCGCCCTTTCATTGAAAAGAGTTTGTCTGCGGAAACGCGACGCGCTTATGGGCGTCGGAAGATTTGCGAGGCAGAGCTTTGACGGTCAAAGAGGTCAATTACATTTTATCGGGACCGGATCGAGAAAAGCCGGAAGGAGCCAGAGATTACGCGATTCTGTTGATGCTGCTCAGAACCGGATTGCGCGTGGCGGAAATTTGCAGCCTGAAATCCTCGTCAATCAAATGGAGTCACGGACGCTGGACGCTGAAATTTGTAATCAAAGGCGGACGCGAGCGGACGATTCCGCTGCCGACCGAGGTTAAAAAAGCGATTGAGGAGTATTTGCGATTAGACCGCGACCGCCGGAAAATCCTGAAAACTGATGGCGGAAGCGAGAGTTGGGTATTTCAACCCGGAACGAATTACCGAACGCTCGTGTTTGATAAACCGCTTTCGACGACGATGGTCTGGTATATCACGTAAAGATGGGGGAAATTTAGGGGAATCGGCAAAGTTTCGCCGCATGATCTCAGAAGAACTGCTATAACGCGAGCCTTGGATAAAGGGCTGAGTTACCGGCAAGTGCAGATGATGAGCGGACATAAAGATCCGAAAACCGTGATGCGCTACGATCATGGTCGAGAGAATATGGAACAAAATGCCATCAATTTTCTGGATTATGATGAAAAACAGTGAGGTTTAAGCGCTTTAAGCTAACATCGTTGGAAATTTCTCCGTTGCTATCGCTACCCCATATTGATCGCAATAACAGATCGCTTCAAGTCGATTGTCGGTCTGTCCGCCTTAATTTCAATCGTAAAAACTTTAAAATTTTCGCTGCTTTTAGTATCCACTGAGTGCCCCGCTGTTGATGGACGAAGCATAGGCAGACCAGCGGTGTAAATTTAGATGGCGAGTTTACATGCCGGCGTCGCTTCTGCTTATTGCCTTTTTGTTATTTATTAAAGAAGTTTTGTTATCGCTCGGCGGACGCATTTGCAAAGCATCATCCATCATAATTATTTTTGATTCTTATTAAAATTTTCGGTCGGTTCGAACAGATTTTCCCGAGGTCAAAGATTCGGCTTTTTGCCGGGGCTGTCAGATTCCGAAACGCCCATTTGCCGGCTGCTTCGGAATAGATAAATTTCTTGCGCTTTTTTGCAAGAGCCGTTCTTCTTTGCTGTCAATAGTTTAACAGTGCTTATGCACAGGGACGGGGCGGTAAGTATAAATCCTTCAATAATTTAAAGCGAAAGAAAAATACTAAATTAAAATAAGCCGTAAAAATCGTTTGAAGTGCCGATGGATATTGGGTTTTAGAAGTCAAGTTTGGTGTTAAAATACCGTTCTTTCCGTTTTCTTTCGCGCTTGCAAGTACAACCTCTTATTTTGCTTAAGTTAAAGCGCAAGAAGGGACTGTTTTTAGCCCTACTTGTCGTACACTAAAAATGTGACCTTTTTTAAAATTTAATTTCTCGCTATTGGGGCGATTTCTGCTCTCATACACGGCGCATTTAAGGCTCCCGAAACGACCGAATACTAAGGAAGCGCTAATCCTAGAAAAAATGAAGAAAACTATATTTGCAGGACTAATGATTTTCGCCGGCAAAATTCGATCTCTAAAACCTTCGCCGCGAGCTCTTCCATTAGCAATATTTCAGCATTAATAAATTCGATTTTGGCGGTGAATTCCGATTTTTCCCGCAGAGATTTTTAACGACTGCAGGATAATTGAACAGACGATCGAGAGAAGCCTATACCGTAATTTACCAGACTGATTTCGGAAATTGGTTCCGCCCGCGCAGGACACGAGTTCTGCTCGCCCGGATTGCCTATTATCTAGAAATGAGAGTCAGATAAGCTGACCTGTCACGGAAGCTGACCTGTCACGGAACTGGACATCTTCCTCAGGAAATATATATCAAACCTGTCAACGGCAGACCATTTGGCAGCCTTAATTTAATTTCATGACCATCCTTCAAGTTTGCATCTTTGAATTTTATATCAACTTCAATAACTTCGAATTTCAGTATCGTTTCAACTATTGATTCAACTTTCGGTCTTCCTCGATGACGTCGATCCATAATTTGAGCGTTAAATCTTCTCTTTCGGGATTGCCCAGGATCGGTCTCAATTCCCTCTCGTAACGCTCTTTCAATACTTCAAGATCGAACGGCACGGCGCGCGCCAGAAATCTGACGTCGTCGCGGTCGCGCTGAATATTGCGTTCGATCTTCGCGAGCGCCAGATCGTACGGGTCCAGCGCTAGAAGTCGCAAGTTTTTGAAAGTACCGGCGGCTATTTCGCCGAGCCGTTCCTCATAGTTTTCAGGCAGCGGAGCGATTCGGGCGCTGTCGAGATAAACCCGATGATTTTTATGCATCGGCGAGCCTTCGCCGGCCATTTCCAACAGTTTTTGGGAAAGCTTTTTCGGAGTTATCGAAACAACGTCGATATCGGCGGTTGAGCGCGCCGCCCCGTAAACCTGCGTGACGACGAATCCGCCCAGTATTTCGAGCGCCGTCTCCTCGCTAAGCGATTCATCGATTTCGTGAAAGAACGAGTGCCACGGCTCGGTGATGCTTTTATTCGGCATAATCGAGGTGCTCGGGCGCCAGATCCGTCAGCAGCCGCCAAAACTTGGCTTCGGCGGAGCGATTTGTTTCGAGCCATTTTCTCTCTGCCTGAGTCATCGAAGCGCGGCATAATGTGTCTTCGCGGTAAAGACGCGAAAAAGAAAGATTTTCTTCCGCTTGGCGCAATTTATTCGTCTTTTCGATAGCGATGGTACTTTCGGCAAGTCTTCGCGCGACGTTGACGATGAAACCGAGACGGTTCTGTAGATCGTTGATCTTCGCGATCTTGATCGCTTCCTTCCAATTAAGATCGGCGAACTCGAAGGCAAGCCATGGCAGCGCTTCGACTAGCCGGCTGTCCAGATTTTCGGCGCTCAACGCCGTCAATAAAACTTCCGCCGGATTTTTCCCTGCGGTCTTCTTTTTGAGATGCGCGAGTTTCGGGTAGCCGAGCGCGGCGATCTCTGAAGCCAGATTTCCCTCCCTAGGCGCTGGCAACTGTTCGAGCAATCTTATGACTGGCAGCGCGGTCGGCGGCAGATTATAGAGCTTTATTGCGCGCCGGGCAAGCGGTTTCGTGATCGCCCGCTTCCCCGTTTCGAGCAGCGAGAGATAAGGCTGCGAAATGCCGAGCTTTTCCGCCGCCTCCGCCTGCTCCCAATTTCTGTTTTGCCGCGCCCGCAAAAGTTGTTCTCCGATCATATCGCCCTCCTTAATAGGCTTAAGCCATTATATTACAAATTTTGTAATATAATGCAAGACTTTGTGCGGAATATAAAACTGTCGAATAAAATTAAAATAACCTGTAAATGTGTTTAAAGAGAAAACCTCGAAATCGATAAATTCTTTACCACGAAAAAAAACCATTAGTGGGCGATTAAGAAAAAAAGTTGACAACTCTTTTAACTTAATGTAAAAATAACCATAAGCTTATAGTCGTTTTAACACTAAGTATTTTTAATTGGTAAAAACGCAGCTGAATTAATTGAAATGGCAAAATCAAAACAAAATTCGGAAAAAGAGGTTTTCGGGCGATTTCGACTGACGGTCGATTGCGTGGTTTTCGGTCTCGATTTCGCGGCGAACAATCTTAAGCTCGTGCTGATCAAACGAAGTGAAGACCCGTTCAAGGATTGCTGGTCGCTGCCCGGCGGTTTTGTTTACGGCAATGAAGGAACTCGGGCGGCGGCGCGGCGCACGCTCGAAAGGAAAACCGGACTGACCGGTGTGTTCCTCGAACAGCTTTATACGTTCGACGATCCTGCACGGGATCCGCGTGCCGGGAAAGATCTCAACGAAGACGTCGATCGGATCGTTTCGATCGCCTACTTCGCGCTTGTTTCGCCTGCTCAGCATCGTCTCCACCACGCCGGCGGCGGAAACGCCAAAGACGCCCGGTGGTTTGCCGTTGACGAACTGTCGAAATTGGATTGTTTGAGCTTCGACCACGCCCAAATCATTGAAATGGCGATCGGGCGCCTGCGCGGCAAACTTTCCTACGTTCCGATCGGTTTTGAACTCCTGGAGAGTAAATTCACTTTGAAACAGCTGCAGCGCCTTTATGAAATCGTTTTGGGTCGCACGCTCGAAAGCAGCAATTTCCGGCGACGCGCGCTGGCGATGGAAATTCTCGAACCGCTCGATGAAAGACAGGAAAGCGTTTCACACCGTCCCGCGCTGCTTTACCGGTTTAATGAAGAGCGCTACCGGCAGCTCGTCGAAAAGGGCTTTGATTTCGAGTTGTAAAAAGCAACGCAGCCGAGCGCGAAAAGGAACTCAAACCGAAATGAAAAGGATTTACGACAAGCTCAATTTTACCGCCGAGCAAATTTTAGCGGTTGCCGAAAATGCTCCCGAGCAGCTCTTTTCGGGGAACCTGGAAATCGCCCGGAGCGAATACCACGATCTCAGCCGGGGTTGGCACCCGGACCGGAATCGCGACGGGCGGGCGACCGCGGTTTTTCAGCATATCACCGGAATTTACCGGACAGCGCAGCTTTTAATCAAAGAGGGGCGCTGGCGCGGCGCCGGCATTCTGGAATTGCCTGCTCATGGAAGCGGCGCGGCAGCACCCCCTCCCCGCCGAATGGCTTATTTCAAAAGCGTCGAATTCGAATTGGGAGACTTATATATCGCCGATAAGGAAGTCGCGTTTTCCGTCGAGCGGCAGTACGCCGATCTATTTGAAAACGCGCGGCGACAGATCGCAGGATTTCGCTTCGCGAACAGTTCGATGCGGAAAGAGATCGAGCGGAATCTGCCGCGCGAACCTGAATATTTTACTACTTCCGAGCGTTTGATCATGGTGCTGCCGAAAATGGCGGACGCCGTGTTACTCGAAGACCTGCTCGCACATTTCGGCGGCGCGATCGACTCGCGGCACGTCGGATGGATCGTGGGCTGCCTGCATAATCTCGCCTGTTTTTTCGATTACGCCGGCATTGTTCACCATGACATCGGTCTCCGCACTTTTTTCATTTCGCCGCGGTTTCATAGCGGCGCGCTGCTCGGCGGCTGGTGGTACGCGCGTTCGAAAGGCGAAAGGATAACCGCGCTTCCCGATCGGACGATCGGGATTGCGCCGCCCGATGTGCTGCGACTTAAGCGGGCGGATTCCCGGAGCGACCTAGAGCTGATCCGGCAGACCGGTCGCGAACTGTTAGGCGGCGCTAAGGGAATGGGCACGAACAAAGACGGAAACATTCCGCCGGCGATGGCGCGGTGGATCAACGGCGCGACGAGCGGTTCAGCCGTCACCGATTACCAGTTATGGAAAGACGTTCTGGAAATGGATTTCGGCGCGCCGCGCTTTGTCCGGCTCGACGTCGAACCGGACGCTATTTACGACAGGTAGTCATTAAACAGATTTCTTTAGAAAGGACATTTAACAAAAAATAGTTGATAAAAAAGGAGAAAAATAATGGGATACGCAAGATGGAGTCCGAGTGATTGGAAGGATTATGCCGGTTCGACGGCGGGAAAGGCGACGCACGAAATTTTTTCGTCGCGCGGTATGAAAGACGAATTCGACCCGAAGAAAATTGCGGTTCGCGAATCGAGGGATTCGGTCGCGAATCCGAACTCGAACGCGATCGTCATCGCCTGCGACGTCACCGGTTCGATGGGTTCCTTAGCGGACAATCTGGTGCGGAAAGGTATCGGCGTCGCCTTCGAGGAAATCTTAAAAAGGCTGCCCGTCACCGATCCGCATTTGATGGTCATGGGCGTCGGCGACGTCCGGCATGATTCGGCGCCGCTGCAGGCGACGCAGTTCGAAGCCGATATCAGAATCGCCGCGCAGCTCGAAGAAATCTATATCGAACACGGCGGCGGCGGCAACAGCTGGGAATCCTATAATCTTCCGTGGTATTTCGCGGCGCAGAAAACATCGCTCGACTGTTTCGAAAAACGCGGCAAAAAGGGTTATTTGTTCACAGTCGGCGACGAACAGGTTCCCGAGGATCTGACGCGCGCGGATGTCAAAAAAGCGCTCGATCTCGATCTGCAGATGGACACTATCGCCAACCGCGATCTGCTCACGATGGTCGGGCGTTACTATGAAGTTTTTCACCTGATGGTCGAAGAAGGCTCGCACTATCAAAGTCACGGCGATGAAGTGCGGCGCGGCTGGACGGAGCTGATCGGGCAGCGGGCGATTCCGCTCTCCGATCACACGAAACTTTCTGAAGTCATCGTTTCGACGATCGAGGTTTCCGAAGGGCGCGACAAAGATTCGGTCGCGAAAAGCTGGGACGGCGACACGTCGCTGGTCGTCGCCCATGCGGTCGGCAATCTGAATGCCGGTCTGCTGCGCCCGAACAAAGGTGACGGCGGCGTTGTCCGGTTCTAATGGATCAACCCGGCTGCAGAAATGTTTCAAGAGAGCGGCTGTTTTAACCGGCAGCTGCTCTCCAGGGCTCAATCAGATGATGAATATTTCCGAAAAGGACTTTGAAAATTCAATCTCGAAGCGATTCGGAAAAGCGGCGACGGTGATTATCGGCGCGGGTTTCGGCGACGAGGGAAAAGGTTTGCTGACGGATTTTCACGCGCATGGTTTCGCAAAAGACTGCATCGTCGTGCGTTTTAACGGCGGCGCGCAAGCCGGACACACGGTCGTGACGCCCGGCGGGCGAAGGCATGTCCACAGTCATTTCGGGAGCGGCACGTTGACCGGCGCGGCGACATTTTTGAGCCGGCATTTCGTCAGCAATCCACTGCTTTTCCGGCGCGAAGCGATCGAGCTCGAAAAGCTGGACGTCGGTTCGCCCGCCGTTTTCGCCGATGAACGCGGATTGGTCACGACGCCTTACGATATGCTCATTAATCAATGGGTCGAAAGCTCGCGCGGGAGCCGGAAACACGGCAGCTGCGGAGTCGGATTCGGCGAAACGATCGAGCGGTGTCTGGACGAACGATTCGTCATTCACATTTCCGATCTCGCTGATCAAAACAGGCTTCGTACAACGATCGATCGGATCCGGCAAAAATGGACGCCTGCGCGTTTAGAAAAACTGAACGTTCCAAAATTGACCGCCGAACAAAAAGGACTGCTTCTATCGGACAAACTGCGCGACCAATTTATCGACGCTGCAATTGAATTTTACGCACGCATTCGAGTCGCGCGTCCCGATATCCTGAAGTCGTCGAATGTGGTTTTTGAAGGCGCCCAGGGCTTGCTGCTCGATGAAAATTACGGCTGGTTCCCGCATGTCACACGCTCGTCGACCGGTCTGAAAAACGCAGTCGAAGTTGCCGCCGAAGCCGGCATTGAGCGGCTGGACTGCGTTTACGTGACCAGGGGCTATGCCACACGGCACGGAGCCGGTTATCTGCCTCACGAATTACCGAATAAACCTTACGCCGCCATCGAAGACGCGACGAACGTGCAGAACCCGCATCAGGACAATTTGCGCTTCGGCTGGCTCGATTTGGATTTGCTGAGCTCGACGATCGACGGCGATTTCAAACTTTACTCGGCAACGCCCGGCATCGAAATCACCAGTCAATTAGCCGTTACCTGTCTCGACCAGCTCGACGCGTCGGCACTCTTTATGAGCGGAAATAAGCTTTGCGAAATGTCCGCCGACGATTTGGCCGCCTTCGCCGCGCAACAGACAAACATTACCGAAGTTTATGCGGGTTATGGTCAAACACGTGAAACAATAACGAAGATAACGCTTTAAGTTGAAAAATGAGCAGTAAGATTGCGACGTCGAAATGCACGTTCTCTTGATCGTCCGCTTTTATTAAAACGCAGCCGTAAAAGTACTTTTGCTCCTCCGCCGATGCGGACGAAAACGCGCGCTCAAACCGCTGATCCAGGACATTCGAAATCCTGCTTCGGATTTAGAAATTCGAAGCCCCCGGAAGAGTCCCTAAAACGTCCGGATACTGTTGCCCAATTCATTTTGTATAATATTAACTTAATAAAAAAGCCTAAATTCGCCGATTCATTATTAGTTTTATTGACATTTTGAATTGAGCAACAGTATCACTAATATTTGTGGACAGTTCTAGTATGGATATTTGCGCTCGGCTTATCCGTTTTTATTTCTATATGAATTTCCCATTCGTCCGGCGAGATTCGCCACTATCGTAATCAGTTCGACGGATTCAACAGGCTTGGCGACATGCATTTGAAAGCCGGAACGAAGCGCCCTGACCCGATCTTCGGCGCGGGCGTAAGCCGTCAGCGCAATTGCCGGTACGTCGCCGCCTTGTTCGACCGGCAATTCCCTGATTTTTCTAATTAACGAAAAACCGTCTTCATCCGGCATGCCGATGTCGCTGACGATGACATCGAACTTTTCACGCTTGATTGTCTCGAATGCTTCGGATGCCGAACTTGCAATCGTAACGGTTGCGCCGCACGAATCGAGGACGAGTTTTATCAAATCGCGCGAATCGGCTTCATCGTCCACGAGCAGGACGCGCAAATCGGAAAGCTCAGGCGGGCAATCGGGCGACGCGCCGGTTTCAGCCTTCGGATGCAGGCGTGGCACGCCGCTTACAGGTTCCTGCCGCAAGGGAAGAAGCGGAAGACTTACGATAAATGTCGCTCCTTCATCTTCGCCCGCGCTGCTTACCGAAACCGTGCCGCCGTGAAGTTCGACTAATTGACGAACGATAGCCAAGCCTAATCCCAAACCACCTTCGCGCCTGGTCATTGAACCGTCCGATTGTCGAAAACGATCGAAAACGTGCGGCAGAAATTCCGGTTCGATGCCTTTGCCCGTGTCGCTGATAACGATTTCGACGTGCGAGTTGACTTGCTCGAGACGCGTCTGCACGCGCCCGTTCTTCGGCGTAAATTTAACGGCGTTCGAGAGCAAGTTCCAGACGACTTGCTGCAGGCGGTCGGGGTCGCCCGAAATCGGTCCGGCTTGTGGGTCGAGCAGTATTTGCAATCGAATGTTTTTCGCATCCGCCGCCGGTCGCACCGCATCAACCGCCGCCGTAATAACGCTTGTCAAATCTACCGCCCTGATATTGAGGCGAAGTTTGCCGGTAACAATCCGCGAAACATCGAGCAGGTCGTCAATCAATTGATTTTGCGCCCGCGCGTTGCGTTCGATAGTCGTCAGAGCTTTTTTCGTCTCGCTTTCACTGAGATTCTGAGTTTGAAGCATTTGTGACCAGCCTAAAATCGCGTTGAGCGGCGTTCTGATTTCGTGCGAAAGCGTCGCTAAAAATTCGTCTTTCAAACGGTTGGCTTGTTCCGCTTGGAGTCGGGCTTGGCGGAGTTCTTCGATGTCGGTGTTCGTGCCGAACCAGCGCACAATGCGCCCGCTTAAATCGTGTAGCGGAACGACGCGCGTTAAAAACCAGCGAAATGCGCCGTCCGTGCCTCGCCGCAAAGGAAATTCCATTTCAAACGGCTCGCCCGTTTGAATCGAAGCCTGCCAACGCTCCATGACTCTCGGCAGCATTTCCGCATCGTGAACTGATTGCCAGCCCCAGCCCTCCATCTCTTCCGGCGTCGTACCGGTATATTCATACCAGCGACGGTTATACCAGAAGATAAACCCGTCCGGCTCAGCCATCCAGGTAAGCTGCGGAATCGAACCGGCAAGCGCGCGAAGCTGTTCCTCAGATTCGCGTAAATTTTCTTCAGTGCGGGCGCGTTCGATGCGTGTCCAAACGCGTGTGATTAATTCGCCCAGCAGCTCGACTTCATCGGCGCGCCATTCATAAGGTTCGGTGTGATAAACGCCAAGGACAAATTTCAAAATACCATCGCTGACAAACGGCGTATTGATGAACGAACCTATTTTGAGCGCATGGAATCGCGCCGCGTTTTCGGCGGTGCGCGAATCCGTTTCGACATCTTCAACCACAACGGGTTTACGCGCGATCAGCGTGTTGCGAAATTCATCGGAAACAAACTCCGATAACTGGTAACTTCCCGTTAAATCAATCACCGTTTCGTCGCGGCACCAGCAGTAATTAACCGTCGCCGTATTCGCCGCCGTATGAATTTCGGCGAAAAGACAATTTGAAGCTCCGAAGTATTTACCGATTTTGCCGGTCATCGCCTGCGTAATATCATCGGAACTTGATAATCCGGTTAAATCCTGACTGATTTCAGCTAAAAAGGCGAGATTTGTTTCCGCACGTTTTCTATCGGTGATGTCGCGGAAAGTCCAAACCCATCCGAGTCTGGTTTCGCCGCTAAAAATCGGCGCGCCGAAACGCTCAAAAACGCGCCCGTCCTTCATCATTATTTCCTCGCGCACTTCTCTTTCGGGCTGCTCGTAAACAGTGCTGACGCGGGCGAGAAACGCCGCCGGGTTCATCGTCTGTTCCGCCGCCCAACGGAGCGCCGCTTCATCGGATTGCGACTTGATGACATCCGGCGGAAAATTCCAGATTTTAAGAAAATGCCGGTTAAAATGCAGCAATCTGCCTTCCGTTGAAACAATCAAAATTCCGTCCAGCACGCTTTCGGTCAAAGCTTCGAGCAGCGTCTTTTGATGTTTAAGGTTTTCTTCGGCGTGTTTGCCTTCGATCCCCAAAGCGATGATCCTTGCCGCCGCTTCAATTGCTTCGAGACCGTCCAGACCGAGCGTATGGCGGGCGAACATTGCGACGACTCCGACGAGCCGCTCACCGATAATC
Source organism: Acidobacteriota bacterium (assembly GCA_031411895.1). GTDB lineage: Bacteria > Acidobacteriota > Blastocatellia > Pyrinomonadales > Pyrinomonadaceae > JAFDVJ01. The sequence goes on from JANOBZ010000032.1 coordinate 16,350, forward strand.
AAAGGATAACCGGCGAAGGCGACCATTCCTTCACGTTTTGCCCACTTCTGATCGCTGACCCGAGAATCGCCAATCACGGAATTGGTTAAGTGCGGTTTGCGTTCTTTAGCAATAAGCCCGATTTTGTATTTGCCGACGGGAACGCGCGAATGCGCTCCGTCCAGATGCGTGTAGATTCCCGCGCTGGCTTGCAGTTCTAAAACCTTTTCTTTTTCGTCGAGCGTCCAGATGCGTGCGAATGCTGCGTCCAGATGTTTGACGATTGTCTCCGTGCAGGATTGCAGAATCTCCGGCAGTGAATTACTTTGAACCAGCGCGAGGCTCAATTCCGAATTCAGTATCGCCAATCTCTCGCGCTCAAGGCGTAATTCTTCGGCTCGTTTTCTTTCGGTGATTTCGGAGGTAAAAACTGACATCCCTTCGGGTGAAGGATAAGCACGGTTTTCAAACCAGCGATTGTATGGCGGGTAATAATTCTCAAAAACAACAGCCCGTTGCTCATTAAAAGCGCGTAAAACTTCGGCGTGAAACAGATTTCCCTCAACATCCGGGAATACTTCCCACAATGTCTTTCCCAGAAATTCCGTTTCGGTCAGACCGAACATTTTCGTTGTCGCTTCATTAACATAAACATAACGAAATTCGCGGTCAAAGCGGTAAAATGAATCGCTGATGCTGGACAGGATTCTTTCAATCCGCAAATTCGTTTGTTCGAGCTTTTCCTCAGTCTGTTTTTGCTCGGTGTCGTCGCGCATCACCTTGGCGAATCCTCGCAAAGTGCCGTCTTCGTTTTTCAGCGGCATTGCCATTCCGTTCGCCCAGAAGAGCGAGCCGTCTTTCCGCAGATGCCATCTTTTATCTTCAGAGCAACCCGTCTGCGCCGCCCTTTCCAATTCCTTAGCGGGCGCGTCTGCCGCGACATCTTCGGGCGTGAAAATTATGGCGATCGATTGCCCGATAATTTCGCTTTCGCGGTAGCCCAAAAGCCTTTCAACTCCTGGATTCCAACTAATAACACGCCCTTCCGCATCCGTCATAAAGATGGCGTAATCTTTGTTATTTTCGATAAATAAATGAAACAGTGCGGCACCTTGTGGTGTAGACTCCCAGTTATTATTCACTTTCTTTAATGACATAAGTTAAAGCGATTACATAAATAAAAAAATTGGCTTTAATATGAAGTGTAAATTTTAGCGTTGAAGGAGAAGATTTGAACTCGCAAATTTTAGAAAATTAATCACGCTTAAGAACAAGATTCAGTGTCCAAAATTACCGAGTATTTCGCAAGTCTCAATGATTAGTTCGAAATTGCTGAAAGCTACAAAGATACTGTTGCCGAATTCATTTTAGATAAAATCAACTCAATAAAAAACCCCGCAGCAAGCTGACGGGGTATTAAAAGAGACGGAGTTGACCGTTTTCATCTGTCTTGCCTTGTTGCTGAACGTAGTTCTTGATCATTTGTTCGTTACCATGTGCGCCGACCGTGCTGATGAAATAGCC
>JANOBZ010000033.1:0-56803 GCA_031411895.1 Acidobacteriota bacterium
TTGCTAACTACACCTGAAAGAATGCGCACATCTTCCGAGTCGCAGATTTGCATGAGCAATTCGCGGCAGCGCACTTTAATGTCGCCTTCCAAAACGTGATAGCGATATTTCGTGCTCCAGACGATGTGCGCCGTCAAACGGGTAATCGTATGATGACCGCGTCGGTTATCTTTCATCTTCCGCAATTTTCACACAGATTTTTGCGGAATCAAACTAAAGTCTTGCGCTCAAAGCGCATAGCTTCTACTAGCGTGCTGAAACAGTGAAAAAGTTTGCTTGAATATAATCAACAAAACTTTTTCACTCTTTCACCTTTTTCACTCTTTCACTTTTTACTGTACGAGCGAATTCATAGACGAAATCGGCGTGTCGGTTTCGATTCCGTAACGAACGATTTTTACCGCGTTCGTGCCGCTCAAAAGGAAATACCAGTTGCCTTCCGTCGGGCGATAAAGCGCAATATCGGCTTTGCCGTCGTTGTCGTAATCGGCGGGCTGCGGTTTGTCGCCGAACGAACCGAAATGCGTGGTTTGAACTTCGTTCGTGCCCGAGCGGCGAATATACCAGTTGCCGTCAGACGGGCGGAACACGGCAACGTCGGATTTGCCGTCGCCGTCGAAATCTTCGGTCGCGACCGTGTCCGAATCGAATCCGAACTGTTCAGCCGAGGATTGATTGTAATTGCCGTTATTGCTTTTCAGGATATACCAGACCTTCAAACCGTTTTCGCTGCGCGTCACGGCGACGTCGGTTCTGCCGTCGCCGTCGAAATCGCCGATCACCGGCTTATCGCCCGGAAGTCCCCACGTAAACGCGAGCATCGAAGCGTCGCTGCTGCGGCGGACATACCAGACCAGATTTTGTCCCGTATTGCGGACGGCGACCAGATCGGCGCGCCCGTCGTTGTCGAAATCGCCCGTCAAAGCCTGATCGTTCGGCAAGCCCCAGATGGTTTGCGAAAGAAAACTGACATACCAAACCTTCGAGCCGTTCTGATTGCGAACGACGGCAATGTCCGTGCGCCCGTCGCCGTCATAATCCGCCGGCATCGGCTGGTCGCCGTTTTTGCCGTAGATGGTTTCGTAATTGATGCTCCAGGCATTCCAGAGAAAATAAAACATACTGCTTTCGCCGGGACGATAGATGCTCACGCTCGTCCGGTGATTGCGGGCGTCGAAATTCGCCGAATAGGCAAATTTATTCGGGTAATATTTCAGCGTAAAAGCGCCGGTGTGATTTTCTCCCGGCACGGCGTTGCTCCAGTCAACCGCGATGTAATAGGTTTTGCCGCTCGTCGCCCAGAAATTGATGCGGCTGCCTTGATACTGATAACCGTTCAAATCGGCGTTGCTGTTAACTTTCGCGAGCTGCGCGAAGGTCGGATTATCAACCGTCGCAGTGTAGATCGCGAAGGCGGACGTGAAATTTTCGTCCGTAACTTCGATCGCCATACTGCGCGTCGCCGGCGCCGTCCATTTATACCAGACCGATTTTTTGTCGGTGCTCGCCGTGTAATGCGAAGGCTCGTCCGGTTCCTGCGTCGCGTCCGTATTGTTGCCGAGCACGAAGCCCGTCTGCTGCGAACCCAGATTCTGCGCGCCGGCAAAATTGTCGTTGCCGGGTGCGACGGCTTTGACGGCGGTCAAAGCGGTTAAGATCATAATTGCGGTTAAAAATAATTTCGAATAAATTTTCATAATTGCTCCTCTAATATAAAAAATGTTTTTCTTGCCCCTTGCGGGCTTTGACATTGAAGAGATTAAACGATTCGCGCCGTTCATTCACCACACGTTTAGACAGGAAAGTTTCGCGCGTTAAAAACATTTTTCAGCCAATAAAATCAAGCCTTTCGTCGTTTTCATCGAACCGCGCGGCAATAATCCGACAGCTGTTTTCGCCCGCAAACGCTTTTTCACTACATATTCGGGTGGCGGTTTTTCGAACAAAAAACCGGCGGCTTTTCGACCTCCGGCTTTTCGTTAGTATGAATAAATATAAAAAGTTTATGAATGTTTGATATAAATTATGACCGTATGATTGCGGCAAATAATAAAAGCAAGACCAGAATCGCGGCGAAAAAAAGCACGTCGAATTTATCCCGTTTCATTATTCAATCCTCCTTTCGAATTCGCGCCCGTCTTCGGGATAAAAGCCTCGAACAATCCGCCGACCATCTCTAAACTAATTTTTTTGACCATTTTCATTCTCCGAATTCCTCTTTCTGATAAGGCGCTTTTTATGCACCGACACTTTAAACAATACGCCGCTTTAAATGGGAAAACACCACCTGTTCGCGTAGCAAAAACGCCTAAAAACGCCCGTTTCCAAAGTTTCGCCGCCGCGCGTCTATCCAAACGGGTAGTTTCACGGGTTCGATGAGAATTGGAGCGCGGACGGCTCGTCCGCGCTCCGTCTTGATTATTTGATGATGCGGTTTTTCAAGGCTTTAGCGACCGCCTCACTTTTTGAATGAACCTAAAGTTTTTCGTAGACGCGCTTTAAGTGGAACGAAACCTTGTTGACCGAAGCGCCGCTTTCCGCTGCCGCGCTGCGTTTCGTGTGTCCTTCGACGAGAAGTTTCAAAAGTCTGGTTTTATGCGGCGTCAGATCGAAATCGACGCGCTCGGGCGGATTTGTCAAAAATTTCGCCGCCGCCCGGAAAAGCAACTAATTTGAAAATGCGCCGCATCATAGGCTTGCAAGAAATCTTAAAATCCGCCGTTCTTAAATTACTATGCGCCTTAAATTTCCGGTCAGCCTGCTGGTTCTTTTTTCGCTCTGGACAGGTTTTCTGACGCCGTTTATTTCCGCCCAAAGAAACGTCAATCAAACTCAAAACGCCGCATACGGCTTGCAGTTTCGCCTCAGCGAAGCGCCAAAACGCGCCGAAAAACCGCAGAAACCGGAGCCCGTTTCGATCGAGAATCTAAGCGACGCGGAAGCCGCCGAAATTTTTGCGCGACTACCGCCGCTGCCCGTTGAAACCGGAGAAAACAGCGGCTTTAACACGCGCTCGGAAACGCAGAAACCGCCGAAAACCGGAAACGTCGTGCCGGTCAAATTCCCGTCGGACGAAAAAAGAAAAGCGCCGAAAGTTAAGGTCGAAATCACCACGCAGAATCTCGAAATCGAAAGTTATTCGCCGACCGGAAACGTGCCGCTCGTCGCCGACCTGACCGTTAAATTCTCGCAGCCGATGATCGCCGTTTCATCGCAGACGGAAGCAAGCGAAACGGTTCCCGTCGAGATGAAACCCGAAGTCAAAGGAAAATGGCGCTGGCTCGGCACGGACACGCTTCTCTTTGACGCCGAACAGCGTTTCCCGATGGCGACCACGTTTACCGTGACGATTCCGAAAGGCGTAAAATCCGAAACCGGCGCAACGCTCGCGAAAGATTTTTCGTGGAAATTTACGACGCCGCCCGCGACGATCGAAAAATTCTTTCCGTCGAAAGATTCCGGCGAGATTTTCCCCGAATACGCGATCATGACGGCAAAGTTTAATCAGGAAATTGACGAACGCGACGTTTTCTCGAAGATCAGCGTGTTCGTCGGCGAGAAAAAAGTTCCGGTTCGGCTCATCACTTCCGAAGTTGACGAAAGTTTCGAGGCTTACCAGCGATTGGGCGAAGTCAAGCCGAAACACTGGCTCGCGTTTCGGACGGTCGAGCTCTTGCCGCTCAATACGGAAGTTAAAGTCGTCTTTGAAAAAGGCTTGCCGTCAGCCGAAGGCGCGGCGAAAACCAGCGCGGAACAGATTTTTACTTTTCGCACTCTAAGTCCGTTCAAACTTGCCGAAATCTATTGCGGCTATCAGTCGAACCCGACTTCGTGCGAACCTTCGAACGATTTCAGGCTGCGTTTCAACCGTTCGCTCGCGCCCGGAAAATTTAATGCTTCGCTCGTCAAGATCGAACCGGCGATCGAAGGCGCGAAGATCGAAACCGACGGCAGCATGAGTTCGATTTACATCAAAGGCAATAAAAAGCCGAACACGCGCTATAAAGTCACGCTTTCGGGCGAGGCGATAGATTTCTACAACATAAAGGTCGGCACAGATATTTCGGCGGAATTCAACGTCGGCACCGAGCAGACGCAGTTTTTCGCGCTCGGCGGCGATTTTGTCACGCTCGACCCGAACGCGAAGCCCGTTTTTTCGATCTACTCGAAAAACCACGCGAGCTTTAAGTTTAAGCTTTATGCGACAACGCCCGCCGATTATCCCGCCTTTCGCCAGCTTTTACGGGATTATTACAACAACCGCATGATAATGCCGATCCCGACGTTCGGGAAACAAATTTTTAATAAAACCGTCGAGATAAAATCCGAAATTGACGCGCTCACCGAAACGCGGATTGATTTGAGCGAGGCGTTTGCGAACAATCTCGGGCACGCCGTACTGGTTGCCGAACCGACGGTGCGAAACACGCGCTACGATTACCGCGATATGCCGCTCGTCGCCTGGATTCAGTCAACCAATATCGGCATTGACGCGGCGGCTGATTATGAAAAACTTTTCGCCTACGTTTCGGATTTAAAGACCGGAAAGCCTCTGCCTCGCGCGGAAGTTTCGCTTCTTTACGATAAGTTCGAGAAACTCGACGCCGTCGCCGACGATCGCGGCAGCGCCGAATTTACTTTGATAAGCGGCAGCGGGCACGGTTTCCTGGTCGCGAAAAACGGCGCGGATTCGGCGATTTTGCGCGAGCCGCAGGATTACTACGGCGGCGGAACGGGTTTTCGTAAACAGACGCCTTACGAACAGCGGCGCTGGTTTGTTTTCGACGACCGCAAGATGTATCGCCCGCAGGAAGAGGTTTCCGTGAAAGGCTACCTGCGCAAAATTACGGGCGGAAAATTCACGGACATTGCCGCAATCGGCGACGCGGTAAAACTCGTCACGTATATCGCCCGCGACCCGCGCAACAACGAAATCGCGCGCGGCGCGGCGGCGCTCAACGCATTCGGCGCGTTCGATCTAAAGATAAAACTGCCCGCGGGCGCCAATCTCGGCTATCACCGTTTGCAGTTCTGGACGAGCGAAAATACTTCCGCCTACCCGGAATTCGAACACAGCTATCAGGTGCAGGAATTTCGGCGTCCCGAATTCGAAGTAACGGTCGAAGCCGAAACGCCCGCGCCGTATTTTGTCGGTAATTCGGCAGTTCTGAGCGCCGAGGCGAAATATTTCACCGGCGGCGCGCTCGCAAATTCCGCGCTTCGATGGGCGGTTTCCGCCGCGCAGACCACTTATTCGCCGCCGAATCACGAAAGCTTTACGTTCGGCGCGTTCGTTCCGTGGTGGCGGCGCGAAACGGGTCCATCGGTCAGATATTCGCCGTACGGCTTGACGCCGCAGAGCCTCACTGGAACGACCGACGCAGACGGCAAACACCGCGTCAATCTCGATCTAATCGCGGCAAATCCGGCGCGTCCGTACACTCTGCGCGCGGCTGCCGAAACCGACGACGTCAATCGCCAGACGATCGCCGACACGAAAAACTTTCTCGTCCATCCGGCGGAAATTTACGTCGGTCTGCGCGCGCCGAAAACCTTTGTCCGGCAAGGCGAACCGCTCGTAATCGAAGCGGTCGCCGCCGATATTGACGGCAAACGCGTCGCGGGCGCGCCGATCGAGATCGTCGCCGTTCTTAAGGATTGGCAGCGGTCGAACGGTTGGCAGGAAATCGTCGTGGACACGCAAACCTGCAAATTGACTTCGACCGCTGACGCTTCTTCGTGCAGATTCAACGTCAAACAAGGCGGCAGAATCTCGATCACGGCGACGGTTCTCGACGCGAAAGAGCGTCCGAACACGAGCGAGCTGCAAATTTGGGCGGCGGGCGGAAACACGCCGCCGAAACGCGGCATCGAGCTCGAAAAAGCCGAGCTGATTCCCGACAAAAAAGAATACGCGCCGGGAGACACGGCAGAAATTTTGGTCAACGCGCCGTTTTATCCCGCCGAGGGCGTAATGACCGTCGAGCGCGGCGGGATCATCAAAACCGAGCGTTTTACGATGAACGAAGCCTCACACGTTCTGCAAATTCCGGTCGAAGAACGCTTTTTGCCGAATTTTCACGTCAAGGTCGCTTTGGTCGGCGCGGTTGAGAGAACGAACAACGGCGGCGAAATTGACAGTTCCCTGCCGAAGCGTCCGGCTTTTGCCGACGGCGAGATAAATTTGAAAGTTTCGACTGCCTCGCGCCGTTTAAGCGTATCGGTCGAGCCGCTCGAAAAAGTTACCGAACCCGGCAAGGAAGCGAAGATCAACATTGACGTTAAGGATAATCTCGGCAATCCGGTCGCCGAATCCGAGGTCGCGGTGATCGCCGTTGACGAAGGCGCGCTTTCGTTAACGGGTTACAAAATCCCCAACCCGCTCGACGCATTTTATCAGCAGATCGCCCCGAATGTTCAGCATCACCGCTCGCGCGAGGAAGTCGTTCTCGGCAATCCGACCGACAATCAAAATGCGCAGATGATCGAAAATCTGCCGGTTAATGAACGATCTTTCACTTCATTATTGAGCGTCAACCCGAAAATTACAGCCTCGAAAAGCAAAAAATCGGAGCTTGCGGACGGCGTTTACAATGACTGGGACAAGAACGAAGTTGCCTACATCGTCACCGGCGAAAGCGAAAAGTCGGCGATCAACATTCGCCGTAATTTCGACGCGCTGGCGATCTACGCGCCGTCCGTCAAAACCGATGCGAACGGCAAGGCGACAGTCGCGGTTAAATTGCCCGACAACGTCACGCGCTACCGGATCACGGCGGTCGCGGTCACGAAATCGAAACAGTTCGGGCAGGGCGAATCGAATTTAACGGCGCGGCAGGATTTGATGATTCGCCCCTCGGCGCCGCGTTTTATGAATTTCGGCGACAAGGCGGAACTGCCCGTCGTTTTGCAGAATCAGAGCAATCAATCGTTGACCGTCAACGTCGCGGTGCGCGGCGCAAACGCGCGCCTTCTGAAAGGAAACGGCAGAAAAGTGACGATTCCCGCAGGCGAGCGCGCCGAGATTCGTTTTCCCGTTTCGGTCGAAACGGCGGGCATTGCGCGGTTTCAGGTCGGCGCGCTGTCGGGAAATCTGACGGACGCGGCGGAATTCGCCTTTCCGGTCTACACGCCCGCCACGTCCGAAGCTTTCGCGACCTACGGCACGACCGACGAATCGGGCGCGATCGTGCAGTCAATCGCCGCGCCCGACGATGTTTTTCCGCAGTTCGGCGGGCTCGAAATCACGACTTCTTCGACGCAATTGCAGGAACTGACCGACGCTTTTATATATTTGCAGCAATATCCTTTCGGCTGCACGGAGCAAACTTCGTCGCGACTGCTCGCGATCTCCGTTTTGCGCGACGCGGCGCGGGCGTTTAATTCGAAAGATATGCCTTCGGACGAAGAACTCGAACGGCGGATGCTTCTCGGCATTGAGCGCCTCGGGCAGCTTCAGCACTCGGACGGCGGATTCAGTTTCTGGCGCGGCGACGACGCAAGCGTGCCATATGTTTCGGTTCACGTCGCGCACGCGATTGCCCGCGCAAAGCTGAAAGGCTACAAAGTGTCGGGCGAAATGCTCAGAAAATCGCTCGATTATCTGAAAAATATCGAAACGAAATACCCGGCGGAATATTCCGAAGAATCGAAACGCGCGATTTCCGCCTACGCGCTTTATGTCAGAAATCTGCTCGGCGATCGGGACGTCGCGAAAGCAAAATCGCTGGTCGCCGACGCCGGAATCGCAAATCTCTCGGCGGAATCTCTGGGCTGGCTCTTATCGGTTCTGGCGGACGAAAAAGCTGCCGCCGAAGAGTTTGCGGCGATCCGGCAAAACCTGCTCAACCGCGTGTCGGAAACCGCCGGTGCGGCGCATTTCGTGACGAAATATAAAGACGGCGAGTATGTTTTGCTGGCTTCGAACATGCGCGCCGACGCCGTTATTCTCGAAGCGCTTTTGAAGATCGAGCCCGAACATCCGCTGATTCCGAAGATCGTTCGCGGACTGCTCGCCGCGCGCGTTAAAGGATACTGGCAAAATACGCAGGAAAACGCGTTTATCCTCGTCGCGCTCGATAAATACTTTGAAGTTTACGAGAAAACGACGCCGGATTTTACCGCTAAGATATGGCTCGGCGACGCGTTTGCGGGCGAGCAGAAATTCGCCGGACGCACGGTCGATTCGAACCTCGTCAGCGTTTCGATGAGCCAATTGCAGCAGGCGGGCAAAAAGCAGAATTTGACGATGGACAAACAGGGCGCGGGACGCCTTTATTACCGCATCGGGATGAAGTACGCGCCGAAGAATCTGAATCTTGCGGCGGCAGATTACGGTTTTGCGCTGACGCGCACTTACGAAGCGATTGACAATCCGCAGGACGTGAAACAAAATTCGGACAATTCGTGGACGATTCGCGCCGGCGCAAGAGTTCGCGTGCGCGTTCAGATGGTCGCGCCGACGCGGCGTTATCACGTTGCGCTCGTCGATAATCTGCCTGCCGGATTCGAGATCATTAATTCGCAGCTCGCGACGACCGGCAGCCAGTATGTGTCCGAAACGCCCGAGATGCGGCGGCGTTCCAACTGGTTTCAGCACGAGAATTTTCGCGACAACCGCGCCGAAGCCTTTACGTCGCTTTTAACCGAAGGCGTCTGGAATTATTCATACCTCGCCCGCGCGACGACCCCCGGCACATTCATCGTCCCGCCCGCGAAAGCCGAGGAAATGTACATGCCCGAAACCTTCGGCAGAACCAGAACGCATTATGTAAAGGTCGAGTAAGATTTAATCAGGCAGATTTTCGCTCAAAATCCGCGCGATGTTGCCGCCCATGATTTTGGCGATTTCTTCTTCGGTGAAATTTTCGTTGAGTAGTGCTTCGGTTAAAAGCGCCATGCCGCTTGCGTCGAACGGGACTTTGACCGCGCCGTCGAAATCGGAGCCGAGCGCGACCGAGTCCGCGCCGACGGTGTTTGCCGCGTGGCGAATCGCGCGGGCGATCGATTTAACGTCTTCGCCGCAGACTGCCGTGTCCCAGAAGCCGATGCCGATGACGCCGCCGGTTTTGGCGATCGCGCGTAATTGTTCGTCTGACAAGTTGCGCTGATTGTCGCACGTTCCGCGCACGCCGGTGTGCGAAACGACGACGGGTTTCGTCGCCATCGCCAGAACGTCTCTGATCGTCGCTTCGGACGAATGCGCGAGATCAACGGTCATGCCTTTGGCTTCCATGCGCCGGATCATTTCTTTGCCTTTATCGGTCAAGCCGTATTTCAGGGCGCCGTGTGCCGAGCCGCTGATGTCGTTGTCGAAAAAGTGTGACGGCGACATCATCCGAAATCCCGCGTCGAACAAAACGTCGATGTTCTCAATCCTGCCGCCCAAAGCGTGCGCGCCTTCGATGCCTAAAAACCCGCCGACGGTCTTTTCGGTCTTTCGCCTTTCCAAAAAATTCGTTAAATCTTTTTTCGTCTTGATGACGACAAGTTTGCCGCCGGATTTTTCCGCCATTTGGTGAAGCCGCGCGGCTTGATAGGTCGCGCGTTTCGTCAGGCTCGACAGATTTTCAAAGGGCTGCCGCTGCGCCAATGCGAGCCAGAAAGTGTTGTCAGTGTCTCCGGTATTGCGCTCGATGTTCAGATTGCGCGGCGTTTTCGTCGCGACCGTAAAGGCTTGCAGCGCGACGTTTCCTTCAATGAGTTTCGGCAAATCAACCTGCGAAACCGCCGCTTTTTCAAGCAGATCGCGGTTCCACAAAAGCGAATCGGCGTGAAGGTCGGCAACCAGAAGTTTAGCGTGTAATTGTTTAGCTTTTTCGCTCACCTGATACGGCGGTTTGTTAATCACGGGATTCAAAGATTTTTCGACCATCGCGGGCGCGAAGCCGAAGAAAAAGACGAGAAAGCCGATCAATAAAACGACCAGAACGACCGACGCGATTTTTAAGAATTTTTTCATCTCGAATTTAAGAAGAATCTTAGCGGTTTATATTTTCACCAGACAACCAGAGTCGTTCGATTCGTGCGCGGCGTCTAAAACTTTCTGAACTTTGACGCCGTCTTCAAACGTCGCGGCGTGTTCGATCTCGGTTTTGCCGCTTAAAATCGCTTCGACGATTCGGGGCGCGAAATTCATAAAGCCGCGCGCAAATCCCGTGTCGCCGACGCCTTCGACGTTCTTGCCGAGGTCAACTTCGATTTCCGTCCAATCGTTTGCGTCTGACAGCCCGATAAAAATCTCGCCGCGCGCCTCGACTCGGATCGCGCCTTTGACTCCGAAAAACTCCATCCGGTTTTGATATTTCGGATATTCGGTCATCGAAATCGAAACGTTTCCGGTCGCATCCGTCGTGAAATCGCCGTCCGCAAAACGCACGATCAGATTCGCTTCGTCGTCGGTCGTCACCGCGCGCGTTTCGCCGTTCGCGGTTTGGCGCGCTTTTGTGTGCGTCTGCAATTGGCAGAAAACTTCCGTGATTTCCGCGCCTAAAAACCAGTTCAGCGAATCAATGATGTGCGAGCCGATCGCGCCGATCGCGCCGCCGCCCGCGCGCTTGTCCGACCACCAGTTCCACGGCGAGGCGGTATCGCCGCGATGCGGAGCGCGAAAACTCGCTTTCGCATGACGAATTTTTCCGATTTCGCCGCTGCGGAGCATTTCAAACGCGCGGCGTCTGCCGTGTAAAAATCGAAGCTCGTGGTCAATCAGCGCGAGAACGTTTTTCGCTTTCGCCTTTTCGGTCATCGTGCGCGCTTCGGTCAGATTCATCGCCATCGGCTTTTCGCACAAAACGTGTTTTCCGGCTTCGAGCGCCGCGAGCGTCATTTCAAAATGGGTGTCGGGCGGCGTAGTGATGCAGACGAGATCAACGTTTTCGTTCTCTACGGTCTCGCGCCAATCGTCCGTAAAATGCGCGACGCCGAATTCCCGCGCCGTGCTTTCGGCGTTCGCTAATCTTCCGCTCGCGACCGACGCGACAACAGCGTTTTCACACGCCAGAAACGACGGAATCTGCACACGCCGCGCAAAACCCGTCCCGATAAATCCGATCCCGACTTTTTCCTTCATCACGAAAAATTAAATCACGATTCGCAGACAAAACAAAAAGCGCGAGATTTTTAACTTCTCACGCTCGTAATATTTTGAGTTTTTACCCACCCGCTACCGCAGACGGTTCTGACTTAAATCCGAAATCCGCATTCCCAAATCCCAAATCGCTTAGCCTTTATCAATACCGAGCGCGAAACTTCCCTTTTTGCGTTTGTTGCCGTGGCGTAAGAAATATTCGTAAGCTTCGCGCGCGTCGTCCGCCATTTTGGTGATCTTTGCGCCGACCAGAAAGCGCGATGTCGAAATGTGCTGACCGACTTCTTCATAGCGCATCCCGATGAGCTGCATCTGAATCTTTCCGCTCGGCAAATCCAGCTCGGCGTTGAGAACGCGGCTACCGCCGACCAGATAGTTTTCGTGGATGCGAATCGCCCCGACGATAAAACCGATTCCCGAACGGCTCATATCCTTGGTTTCGCCGGTGATCACCAGATTAGCAGCGGGCAGCTTCAATTGCGCCGTGTTTTTGTCCGGTTCAAACCAAATTTTTATCGGAACTTCGTAACTTTTGCGGGGCGAAACGACACGCTCCATTAGCGATTTGTTTAACTTTGAAACCAGCTTTCTAATCATTGTTTTTTTAATTCAGCCGTCGGTAAGCCAAAAACCTTTGTAATTAAACAACTTATATCGCTTTTTCCGCAAAATTTCAACAACTATTTTACAAATGTTACAAAAAATTCACTTTTTAAGCGGCTGACCGTTGTTTTCCTTCGCCGTCAGACGCGTATTTTTCTTGTCGTCGAGCTCCAGCAAAAACGAAAGTTTGCCGGTTTTGCCGAACACCGAAGGCTCGGCGGTCGCGTAATATTTTTTCTTGTCGGACGTTAAAACGACCTTGTAATTATAGCCGGTCGAATCGGCGGTCAGCGCGTCTTCGGGCAAAAAGCCGCGTTCGACGAGCGCACGGATTTCGCCGTAAAAGCCGCCGTTCTGCAGCGCGTAAACCATCTGCGCTTTGGCAATTCGCTCGATCATCGCCTTGGCTTCCGATTCGTGAGTTTGCAGGCGCAGATTGAAGAAATATTTGTTGCCTTCCTTTTTGATCGTGCCTTCGGCTTCTTCGTCAACCGTCAGAAGCACCCAGTAATCGCCGGCTTTGCGCAGGCGCAGGTCCTGGATCGTCATCTGTTTCGACTCGTTATCGGGAAGCCGCGCGGTGACGGTCGCGTAATTGCCCGAGATGATCTCGCCGTTGATCTCGATCTCAGCCGGAATCTGCTGCGAAATGTTCGCCAGATCGAGCTGCAAGTCCGACAACTCCGTATCGGTCAAACCTTCGATCGCCGGACGCAGGTTGGTCAGAAACATCGCGTCGCGAAAACGATTTTCGCGCAGGTGTTTGTAAAAAACACGAACCGTGTCGGCAGGCGAATTTTCCGTGATCTCGATCGTCGCGCCTTTCGTCGTTTTCGCGGGCGCTTTCACGGTAGACAATTCTGTTTGTGTTTTTTTGACCGGTGCGCTTTTGTCCGCGTCGCTCATTTTCGCCGCTTCGACCGCGCAGCCGCCGGTAATCGCGACCGACAAAACAGCCGCCAGAAGATTTACATTAAATAGTACTTTGGACATTGAAAACTTTTCTCCGAAATTAAGAAGAATGATTTGAATTGAATAGGTTTGCGGAAATCGTGTCAGGGAAAGAAAAAGTCACGACAGGTTGCATTATAGCGCGTTTGTGTTGAAAGTGTAAAACAAAATTTTGCACTTTCGAGGAAAAATTTTGTTTTGCCCGAAATTCGGTTATTTCCTGCATCAGCCGAACGTTTTTTGCTGACGTATGTTTATCTTCCGCTGAAGTCAGTTAATCTTCCATTGACGTAAGTTCATCGTCAACTGACGTCAATCGGTCACTGATTTACGCGTCTTTGATAATGAAATATAAGATTTACTCTTCTTCTTCGACGGTGCAGAGCAAAGGATATTCGTGCGCGCGCGACAGGTTCATCGCTTTTTCGGATTTCATCTGCGCGACTTCGTAAGGATAAATGCCCGCGATGCCGACGCCTTCGTTGTGAACTTTGAGCATGATCGAAAAAGCTTCCATTTCGGAACGCTTGAAAACCTGCACGAGAATAAAAACGACGAATTCCATCGTCGTAAAATCGTCGTTGTGCAGCAAAACTTTGAAAAGTTTCGGCTTTTCGAGCTTCGTTTCGCTCTCGGTCAGAACCTCGCCGTCGTGTTCGTTATCAGGAAATTCGGGCATAAGAGAATTTTAGCCACGAATTACACAAATTGCACGAATGGATTAAAAATAATTTCTGTAAATTCGTGCAATTCGTGGCTAATTTAAATTTTATTAATCTCAAAATAGACTTTAATCGCGTTGTATTTCGAGGAATTTTCGAGAATATCGAAAACCTCGGCGTAATTTTCCAAGCCTTCGACCTTGTGCGTCATCATTCGCGCGAGCCAGCCCGGATACATCGCTTCGCAGAGCGCGAAATCCTTAACGCCCATTTCGAAATGTTCGCGGTTGGCGTTGACCGTGCCGACCATCGCGCGGTTGCCGAGAACGAACATCTGGTTGATTTTATCCGACGGCACGGCGTCAGTCTTGCGGTCGCCGCCGGTTACTGACGATAAAATTAAAATCCCGTTTTCGTTCAAACTCTGCATCGCGTCGAAGATGATCGGCGAAAATCCGGTGCATTCGAAAACCAGATCGTATTCGCCGTATTTTTTCGTCGAATCGCTGACGGACGTTTCCTCGGTCGAATCATAAGTCGCGCCGATCGCCTCGCATAATTCGGCATTCAGATAACCTTCACGCGCATTTCTGCCGAAGCCGTGAACTTCGTAGCCGCGCATTCTGAGCGCCATCACGGTCAAAAGTCCGACGTTGCCCGTTCCCAAAACCGCCGCCGTTTTCGGTCGCCAGATTTTAAGGCGTTCCTGAATGTCGCTCGCCTGTTTCAAGCCTTTTTCGATGATCGAAAGCGGTTCGAGAAGGACGCCGATCTCGGCGATTTTCGCCGGAACTTTAATCAAAAAATCCGCGCTTTCGACGTAAAATTCCGCCATATAACCGTGCAGCCGCGAAATTCCGCGCTCGTAATATTTGTCGTCGGTCGTAAAATCCTGCTCGCCGATCTTATCGTAAATGCTGCTGCCGCGCGGTCGCCTGACGGTCGCGACGACAAAATCGCCTTTCTGCAAATCTTTGACATTTTCGCCCAAGTCAAAGACGCGCCCGAAATTTTCGTGACCGAGCACGAGAAAATCGAAGCCTTTCGGCGCAACACCGTATTCGGCATTATTGATTTCGCGGTCAGTCCCGCAAGCGCCGACGCGCAAAACTTCGACTAAAACGCCGCGCCCGTCTTTGAATTCCGAGATGTCGGGTTTATCCATTTCGACCAGATGAACCGACTTTTCCTTTTTCGGTATAACCGCCACTGCTTTCATATTTTTTAATTCGCGTAATAGCCGCGCCGCGTTCTCGTTAAAAGATTCGGCGGCGCTTTGATCTTGACTTCGAGCGCGCGCCAGCCGCCGTCGCGCGTTTCGTTTTTCGGCTCGTAGCCGATGCTGTAAATTTGTCCCAATTCGCTGATGACCTGCGCGTAAATGCCGCTTAAATCCTTGGCGTCGTTGGCGCGATACGATTGCCCGCCGGTTTCTTCGGCAAGCATCGCAAGCATTTGTTGGGATTTGCGGATAAATCGCTCGTTATATTTATTTTCGCCGCGCTGTCTGCCGAGATAAACCGGAAAAACGGTCGCGTCGCCGCCGCGCGCGATTTCGATCGCGTCGGCAAACGTCAGATTCGGCGAATTGTCTTCGGCGTCGGTCATCAAAACGATCGCGCTCCGGCGTCCGGCGGTCTTTTCGTCGAGGATATTTTGATAGACGAATTTGACCGAATCCCAGATGGACGAACCGCCGTCGATTTCGATCTTCGTGATTTTTTTATTAAGCGCCGCTTTGTCGTTCGTCAGCTCCGAGATAATCATCGGATTGGTCGCAAACGCGACGACGGCGACGCGGTCGTTGTCACGCGCCAATTCGACAAAACGCTGCGCCGCTTTTTTGATCAGATCGCGCTTTTCGAGTGTCGAGCCCGAAAAATCGAGCAGCAAAACCAGATCGAACGGCTGTTCGGTATTTGAAAAAAACGTGATCTCCTGCTGTGCGCCGTTTTCGGAAATCGAGAAATCGTCCTTCGTCAGACTCAAACCGGCGGGCATCTTTAAATCCTGCGTCAAAACGCGAACGTTTAAATTAACGAGCCGCGTATCGACCGTAATCGCTTCGTTTTCATCGTCGGAAAGCCCGAGCATTTGCGTGTCGCTGTCTTTTTCATTTTGTTTCTGCCGTAAATTCGGCGCGACGGGCTGGCGCTGCGACCTCAAGACCGGCATCACGTAGCGACCTTCGAAGTTGCGGATTTGATACGCGAGCGGCGGCATATCATATTCCTTGCGCCATTCGTCAACCTTTTCCTCGTTCAAAAGCGGGTAAAGATAAACCACGTTATTTCTGATAACTGCCTGTGTTCCGAAGATTTGCGGCATTTTCGAGCCGACGCGGATGCTGTCGACCATCGAAGCGATCAGCGGATTTCCGATATATTTTTTTTTCGCCGCCTCAAGCAATACGGGCATTAAATCCTGCTGCGCCTGAATATCGCGGTTGTTCGTGATGAGAAAGACGAACGCTTCGAAACCGTCCTGCGAGACCGTCTCTTTCGTAATCCAGCCGTTTTCCTTGATGAGCTGGCAGACGCGCGAAAGATGCGTGATGCCGAGCTGGTTGGCTGCGGGAATCAGTTTGCCGTTTTTATCGCTATCTTCCGAGATTTTTTCGTTCAGTTTCTCGCGCGCCTCGCGCATATCGAGCAATTCTTTGCGAAGCTTTTTGTTCTCGCTTGTTTTCTGCGCCGGCGCTTTGATCGTTTCGATAACCTTTTTCGCTTCTTCATCGGTCAAACAGCGATTCTGCCCTAAAACGCCGGGTGTAAAGGCAAAAAATAAAGCGATAAATAAAGCGGTCGTTTTCATTAATATTCCCTGTTCTGTTCTTAAAAACTATTTTACACAAAATCAACGGATTTCTTTTATTCCGTTTCGGGCTTATCGGGCGAAAACCGCGTGCGAATCGTCGTCTGCATATTCGCGCCGAAATCTGAGTAGGCGTATTCGCCCAACTGCTGCAAAATCTTGCCCATCAAACCCGTCCAGCCCGTCTGATGACTCGCACCGAGCCCGCGACCGTTATCGCCGTGAAAATATTCGTAAAACGGAATGTAATCACGAAAGTTTTCATCCTGCTGAAATTTTTCGACGCCGCCGAAAACCGCGCGGTTGCCCGTCTCGTCACGCGTGAAAATCCGGCTGAGACGTTTTTCGAGCTCCTGGGAAACTTCCCAGAGCGATAAAAAGACGCCCGAACCGGTCGGAAACTCGACTTTCAGCGCGTCGCCGTAAAAATAATCGAATTTTTGCAGAGATTCGATCAGAAGATAATTCATCGGAAACCAGATCGGACCGCGCCAGTTCGAGTTTCCGCCGAACATTCCGCTCTGCGATTCGCCCGGTTCGTATGCGACTTCATAATGATCGTCGCCGATTTCGAAAACGAACGGATGCGTGCGGTGATAGCGTGAGATCGAGCGGATTCCGTAATCGGATAAAAATTCGCTTTCCGAAAGCAGGCAGCGCAAAATTCTCTGCAGACGGTTTTTGTTGACGAGCGCGAGCAGGTGACGATTTTTTTGCCCGTGTTCCTGCAAGCAAGAAATTTCGTCCGTCAAGTCCGAGCGGTTTTCCAAAAACCATTCAGTGCGGCGCTTAAAATCCGGCAGATCGGCGAGCCAGTCGTGTTCGAGCGTTTCGACGGCGAAAAGCGGAATCAGCCCGACCATCGAGCGAATCCGCATCGGAATATTGCGCCGGTCGGGCAAATGCAGAACGTCGTAATAAAACCCGTCGCGCTCGTTCCAGAGTTCCGAATTTTCGTAGCCGACGTTGTTCATCGCGTCGGAAATATAAACGAAATGCTCGAAAAACTTGCTCGCCACGTCTTCGTAAACTTTATCGTTTTTGGCTAATTCGAGCGCAATGGCGAGCATATTCAAAGAAAACATCGCCATCCACGAAGTGCCGTCCGATTGTTCCAAAACGCCGCCAGACGGCAATTGCGAGCTGCGGTCGAAGACGCCGATATTGTCGAGTCCTAAAAATCCGCCCTCGAAAACGTTGTTGCCCTCGGCGTCTTTGCGGTTGACCCACCACGTGAAATTTAAGAGAAGTTTATGAAAAATTCTTTCTAAAAATGCGCAGTCGGCACGACCTGTGCGTTTCGCTTCGATGCGGTAAACCCGAAGCGCCGCCCACGCGTGAACCGGCGGATTGACGTCGCCGAACGCCCACTCGTAAGCCGGAATCTGCCCGTTCGGGTGCATATACCATTCGCGCAGAAGCAAAATTAACTGGCGTTTAGCGAATTCCGAATCAACGAGCGCGAGCGAAATGCAGTGAAAACCCAAATCCCACGCCGCGTACCACGGATATTCCCATTTATCGGGCATCGAAATCACATCGTCGTTGTAAAGATGAAGCCACTCGGCGTTTCTGCCGTTGAGTCTTTCTTTGGGCGGCGCGCCGAATTCCGGGTCGCCTTCGAGCCATTCTTTGACGATGTATTGATAAAACTGCTTCGACCAGAGCATTCCGGCGAGAGATTGACGCATCACGTTTTTTTCGTCCGACGTTAAAGCTTCGGGAATAATTTCGGCGTAAAACTCGTCGGTCTCAATGATTCTCTGGCGAAAAACCGCTTTGCAGTCCTCGATAAACGCGTCGTGCGAAGTAATTTCGCTCGAAGGTGAAGCGGATTTTTTCAGCCGCAGATAGATTTCTTCCGTTTCCTTAGGCGGAATCATAAAAACGTAATGCGCGGCGGCTTTCGTGCCGGTTTGCTGCGGGTTGACCGCGCCCAGATTTTGGCTGACGACAAAATTATTGATGCCGTCCTTGGCGAAAGATGATTTGTTTTCGCCGCCGTAAAGCGTTCGAAAATTCGTTTCGTTCTCGCAGAAAAGCAATTGCGACGAACCTTCGCAAATCAATTGATAATCGCCCAAATTTTCTTCCGATAAATCAATTACCGAAAGATTTTCGGCGCTAGTTTCCGACTTCTTCATTTGCGGTTTCGAAATGTTCGGAAACCACGACCATTTATTGCGAAACCAGACGGTCGGCAAAACGTGCAGCGGCGCGGATTCGTCGGCGCGGTTGACAGCCGTGATTTTTATACAGATATCTTCGGCGTCAGCCTTCGCGTATTCGATAAAAACGTCGAAATATTTGTCTTCCTCAAAAACGCCCGTGTCGATTAACTCGAATTCGGACTGCGTTTTATCGCGCCGAAGGCTTTCGTCTTTCAGTAATTTATACGGGAATTCGGCTTGCGGGTATTTATAGAGATATTTCATGTAGGAATGCGTCGGCGTGTTTTCGAGATAGAAATAATATTCCTTGACGTCTTCGCCGTGATTTCCCTCGTTGCCCGCGACGCCGAAAAGCCTTTCCTTGAGAATCGGGTCTTTCCCGTTCCAAAGAGAAACGGCGAAACAGATATTTTGTTTGCGGTCGCAGATTCCGGCGATGCCGTCCTCGTTCCAGCGATAAGCTTTTGAAATTGCCTGCTCGAACGGGAAATAATCCCACGCCGCGCCGTCGCATGAATAATCTTCGCGGACGGTTCCCCACGCGCGTTCCGAAACGTAACAACCCCACTGTTTCCAGTCAATTTCGCGCCGGTTTGCCAGATCGAGCCGCGCGGCTTCCGCCTTTAAAGTGTTTTCGGACATATCTTTTCTATCAAGCCGTTTGAAATCTCAAACGAACAGAATCTGCCAATTATTTTACATTCTACATTTTGAATTCTACATTGATTCGCCGAAAAATTCGGCTTTATTTCGCGCGCTGAAATGCAAAATTAAAAAGTTGCCGGATAAAATTAAATGTTTCTTATGCAAATGCGGATTAAATAATCAAATATTTATAGACGCGCATCGTTTTTTCTGCTAAATTTCAAATTATTGAATTAGTTTTTTCCTGAAAAATATTTGTCCCCCCTTAAAATTTTAGATTTGTTGCTGAAAAAGAGCTTCGATTAGACGTTTTATTTTCGTAATCGCGCAATGAGTAGCAATTCGCTTCTGACCAAAGCCGGCTTAAAGCCGAAAAATGTCTCTGTTTTCGGAGCCAAGGCGAAACTGCATTTAAATCAGGCGAAAGAAAATTCCGCCGAAATCATAAAGGTCGCCGGACAAAAACTCGCCGAAGGCTATTCCGCCGAATCCGAAAGAATACTGCGCGAAGCGATCGAAACCCGAAAACACGCGCCCGACGATTTAGCCAATCTCCGGCGACTTCTCGCTTACACGCTCGAAACGCTCGGGCGTTACAAGGAAGCGATCGAAATCATAAAGCTTTACGAAACTGACGAAAATCTCGCCGGTCTCGAACTCGAAACCGAGGTAAAACTCTTTACGCAGCTCGCGATCTGTTATAACAACCTGTCGGATTACCCGAAAGCCGTGACGCTCTTAAAGCGAAATTTGCAGCGCGCGAAAGACGCCGAATTGACGCCGCTTTTCGGGCGCATACACATTGCGCTCTCGCGCGTTTACCGCAAACTCAACGAATACGGAATCGCCCGCGATTACGCCGAAAAAGCCTTGAATAACTTTCGCGAAAACGGCAAATGGCGCGGCATGGCGGAAAGCTACCAGGCGATCGCGACCTCGTTTTACCAGGAAGGCAATCCGGAAAAATCGCTCGAATATTTCGATCTGGCGGTCAAGATCGTCGGCGAGAAAAGCGCGCCGTTTCTGCTCGGCAAACTTTATTCCGATATGTCGGGCGCGTATTGTCTTTTGCGGCGACCGCAGGACGGCATCGCGTGTCTCGAAAAATCAATTAGATTCTTCGACCAGACCGAACACCGGCTCAATTCAGTTATTGCCTACAACAATCTCGGAATGAATCTGATGCTTTTGGGCGATTGGAATCGCGCGGAAGAAATGATGAAGCGCGCGCTCGACATCGCGGTCGAGATGAATCACGCGCACGTTGCGGGAATCCTTGATTCGCTCGGCGAATTAAAGCTTTTACGCGGCGAACTGAAAGAATCGCAAAATCTTTTGGAGCAAGCCGTAAAATTCGCCGAGGAACGCAAAAAGGAATTTTACGCGATACAGGCGATGCGCAATCTGGCGCGCGTTTATCTGGCGCTCGGCAAAACGACCGCCTCGATCGAAAAGGCGCAGGAAACCATCGAGCTTTGCCGCCAAATTGGCGAAAAGCAGATGATAAATACCGCCGGTCTGGTTTTGGCGGAAAGTTATCTGGTCGAAGACAGGTTCAAGGAATGCGAGTTTAAGCTCCAGAAAATCGAAGAAACAGATGTTTCAAGCGACTTTTTCGTGCTCGGAAATATTCAGCGAATTTACGGTCTGCTCGCCGGAGCGCGCGCCGACGAAGAAACCGCCGTTTATCATTTCAATCGCGCTCTGACGATCTTCGAAGCCGCCGACGACATTTACCACATCGCGCTGATTCGCTACCTTTTAGGCACGACACTCGCTGACGGCGACCCCGAAAAAGCGACGAAACACCTGATTTCGGCAAGCGAAATTTTCCGCAAACTCGGCGTCGAAAATCTTTACGATTCCGTCGAAGAGGCGATCAAAAAATTAAAAATCGGCAGCGATTCCGGCAAAAAAACCAATGTTTCCGCCGGTTCGCAGCTTTCGATGCTCCGGCTGGCGGAAGCGACCGCTTCGCGCGAACTGCTTTTCCGCGAGCTGACGGCAGTTCTCCAGCAGGAAAGCAAGGCGCGTAAAATTATCGTCGCCGATATCAACGACCAGCGGCGTTTTTTCCCGTTTATCTCGTATGGTTATTCGCCAAGCGAAAGTATGGAGATCGTCGCCGAAATCGACGAGGCGCAGATCAAGAATAATCTGGACGATTTCGCAAAAGCGAAAAATCTAAGCGTTTTTCCGCTTCGCGCGCCGAATGCCAGTCCGGCGATGCTGATCGTTTTCCCGCGCTCGGGCGCCAGCTTAAGCGACGGCGGTTCGATTCAGCCGCTGCTCCGGGTGGTTTCGCTCGGAATGGACGTTTGCGCGCTGCGCGACAAAGATAAAGTTCAACAGGTCGAGCACGAATCGAGCCCCTTTACTTCGAACAGTCTGATGCCCGGATTTATTCATTCCTCTCCGGCGATGACGTCTCTGGTCGAAGAAGTTTATAAAATCCGCTCGTCCGACGTAACTGTTTTGGTAACGGGCGAATCGGGAACTGGTAAAGAACTCGTTTCGCGCGCGATTCACGCGATCTCGAACCGCAAAGACCGCATTTTTATTCCGTTTAACTGCACGGCTGTTCCGAAGGAATTAGCCGAAGGGCATCTTTTCGGCTACCGCAAAGGCGCGTTCACGGGCGCGGTCAACGATTCGCAGGGAATGATTCGCGCAGCGCACGGCGGCACACTTTTCTTGGACGAAGTCGGCGATCTGCCGCTCGACGTTCAGCCGAAGCTTTTAAGATTTTTACAGGAAGGCGAAGTTCAACCGATCGGCGACCGAACACCGATCAAGGTTGATGTGCGCGTGATCGCGGCAACCAATATGCCGTTAGAGCAAAAAGTCGCCGACGGCAGTTTTCGCGAGGATTTGTATTATCGTTTGAACGTTATTCGTCTGCGCGTTCCGCCGCTCAGAGAAAGACGCTCGGAAATTCCGCCGATCATCAGCTACTACGTCAATCATTATTCGTCGCGCTTCGGAAAACGCGACATCACGATCACGCCGCAGACGATTGATTTATTGATGGTTTGCGAATGGGAAGGCAATGTTCGCCAATTATGCAACGAAATTCAGCGCGTCATTGCGCGCGCGGTTGACGGCGAAGTCATCACGCCCGAACATCTTTCGCTCGATCTGAAACGCAACGCGACGCCGATTTCCGCGCTCGAAGAACACGGCAACGTTCGAACGATCAGCAATTCCGGAAGTTTTGGCGGCTACACGATCGGAATACAGGGCGGCACGCTCGAATCGGCAGTCTCAGAACTCGAAACGCAGATGATCGTTGACGCGCTGCGCCGTCACGACTGGAACATTTCGAGAGTTTCGCGCGAACTCGGCTTGACGCGGCGCGGACTTTATCTCAAACTCGCGCGCTACGGCATCGAAAAATCAGCTTAAGAATTTGAGCCGCGGATAAACGCGGATTTCGCGGATTAAAATCATAAATTGTCAGGGCAAGCTTTCCTTTCTTCTTAGCGCCTTAGCGCCTTTGCGGGAAACTACTTCTCCCGCAAAGGCGCTAAGGCGCTAAGAAAACAAAATTAAAATCAGCGAAATCCGCGTTTATCTGCGGCTAATTACTTCCCTTTCAAACGTCCGGCAAACAAAGATGCCGATTCCCATCAAGAGATAAAAAACCATCGCCACTTCGCCGTCGCCGAGATTGTAATGCACCAAGCCGCTCGTGACGAAGCCGATCATGCCGCCGAAACAGCCGAGAACGAGACCATATTCGATTTTGGATTTCGGATTTCGGATTTCGGATTCTTCCGCAAATCGTAATTTAAGAAACCGCCACATCGTTCGCGCGTAAATTCCTAAGATCGTCAGCCAAATCAACAACGCCGGTAAGCCGCGTTCGACCAGTAATTGCAGCGGCGTCGAGTGAAAATGTCCCATCGGCAGGCGTCCGTCGTCGAAAAGATGCCACTCCCGCGCGTATCTTTTGATCGAATCCATCCCGACGCCGAGCGTGAAATTGCGCGCGCTCGAAGTCCATAAATTAACGCCTTCCTGATAAACGGTTTGCCGCCACGTCGTCGAATTGTCCTTCGAATCAAAAAACGAAACGCGCCGCGAAGATTGCAGATAAAGCAGCCCGATAATCGCGACCGGCACGATCAAAACCGCCAAAGTCAGAATGATTTTGCGGTTGCCGTTGACGAGAACGATCACGGCGGCGGAAATCAGAAATGCCAGCTGCGACGCGCGCGTAACGGTCAAAAGCAAGGCTAAAGCCATCAGCGCGAGACAGATTCCGAGCAAAATTTGCGGATTGAAAAAGCGGTTTTCGGTCTTTGGTTTTTGGTCTTCGTCCGGCGTTTCTTTGTTTCGCGCCAAAAAGCGGCTTTTCGAAATCGAAGCGACAAAAAGCCCGAACGTCAGCGAGATAATCATCTGCAAAACTTCGGCGAAGGTCGTGAAATGACCGTAAAAACCGGCGGCGCGCCAGTCGCGGTTGCGCGTCCAGCGACCGATTCCCAGTGATTCCTCAGCGCGTTCAGATTGCTTGATTCGCTCGCGCGGAATTTCGACGGGCGTGTATCCGTCGGCGCGATAGATCAGCGCTTTGAATTTCGGCTCGTTCGGATTTTCAAAGATCCGGCGGCGCATTTCTTCGAGCGAATGCACCTTTTTGCCGTTAATTTCGAGCACCGCGTCGCCTTCCTGCAAACCGATCTGCTCGAACGCGCTCCCGCGAAAATCGTAAATCTGCACGCCGCGCCCGATCGCGCGCTGAATCGGCATCCAGACGACGCCGACCATCGCCGACAGAATCAGCGCAAAAACTAAAAAGCGCGCGGCGCGCAATGTTTTCAGATTGTTGTAAACGAAATAAAAGATCAGAAAAAGCGAGACGCCGCGCAGCTTGTCGAGCGAAATGTCGGGCGCGTAGGAAAAAATGCTCGACGTCGCGCTCCACAACAAAAAAGCCCAGAGCGCGTAGTCGAGCGCCGTCAATCTGAATCGCGGGCGCGGTTTGAAGAAAATTCGTATCACCCACGCGAGCATTCCGATCAGCCATGCCGACTGCGTGACGGCGATCGAATGCGGCGCGAACAAAACCATTACGGTCAGAAAAATAAACGCGGTGCGTTCGAGCCACAAAACCGCGCCTGATTCAGCGACGATATTATTGAGCGTGTCAATTTTTCCGAAAATTTTATTAAATTCCATTAAACGTGTGTCCGCTGCAAGTTTATTTTTGCTAAACTTTCGGTATGTTGCAACAGGACTTGAGTTTAACTGCCGAAATAAAACTTTATTACGACGTTTTCGTTCCCGAAAACGCGGCGAAAAAGGCTCCGCTGCTGCTCGCCGTTCACGGCTACGGCGCGCATAAACGTTATATGATGCGCGAGGCGCAAATGATTGCGCCCGAAGGTTTCGTAATCGCTTCGATTCAAGCGCCGAATCAGCATTTCCGGCGCACGGACGACGGTTATCGCATCGGTTTCGGCTGGCTGACGGAATACAAATCCGAAGATTCGGTTGCGCTGCATCATAATTTTGCGCTCGAAGTGATCGAAAAACTCGCCGCCGCAGAGACGATCGACGCGCGGCAAGTTTATCTCTACGGCTTTTCGCAGGCTTGCGCGCTGAATTTTCGCTTCGCTTTTACTTATCCCGAAAAAATGCGCGGCGTCGTCGGCATCTGCGGCGGGATTCCGGGCGATCTCGAAACCAATTCGCAGTATCAACCGACCGACGCCGACACGTTTTATCTTTACAACGACGACGACGAATTTTACCCG
Source organism: Acidobacteriota bacterium (assembly GCA_031411895.1). Classification (GTDB taxonomy): domain Bacteria; phylum Acidobacteriota; class Blastocatellia; order Pyrinomonadales; family Pyrinomonadaceae; genus JAFDVJ01. The sequence goes on from JANOBZ010000033.1 coordinate 24,698, forward strand.
CTCGAAAAATATGAAGGATTTGTCGCGAAACTCGACTCATATCTCCCGAATTTCGAATCGAAAATTTACGGGTCGAAACACGAGATAATTCAGCCGATGCGCGACGACATCAAATCCTGGCTCAATGAAAAAGCGGAAAATCCCGAAAGACTTTCCGCTTCGTAAATAAAATGTTTTGACGCTTTATTTATTGTAACGATAGGTTGTAAACATCGAATCCATACGCGCGTCCTGACCGCTCGTAAATTCAAACATACAGGCGTCGTCCGTATAATCCATAAAGTTGAAAATCGGGTCTAAACCGGCTTTCGTGCGGCACGTGTCGCGCCCGTCCGGACAGCCGAAAGCCGCGCTTTTTTCCGCCGACGTATCGGTAACGAAATCGCCGTTGCCGTTACAGCCGCCCTGGAAAGTGTGATACAAGCCCATCCAGTGTCCGACTTCGTGCGTACCCGTATCGCCTAAGTTATACGGCGCGGCGCTTCCGCCCGGAAGCGAGCTGTAAAGAACGACGACGCCGTCGAGCTTCGGCTGGCTCTGGTAGCCCGACGGAAAAGTCGCGTAACCGAGAATTCCGCCCGAAGGCGCGCACGAATAAATATTCAAATCGTCCGCCGTTCCCTGTCGCAGAGCGTTTTTCATCGCGCTTTCCGACGAACCGTAACAGCCCGTAAACCACGTCGCATTGGTCGTGCGGGTCGTCGTAACCAGATTAAACGTATAGCCCCAGCGCCCGAAAGCGTTGTTCAGAACCGTCACCTGATCGTTAATCATCTGCGTCGTAATATCGCCGTTCGAAACACCCGTGCCGCGACGGATAACGTGGAAATAGACGTTGATCACGCCGCCCGTAACGCTTTCGGTCGGCGTATCGCCGCTTTTCGCCATTTCGTTGCGACGCACCCGGAAATCTTCTTCCGCCGCCGCGATTTTTTCGGGACTATGGTCGGTTCCGCAAACACGATCGCTCTTTGAAACGACGGGTTCTCTAACTTCTACACGTTCTTCGCTCTGCGAACGAAGCTGCGCGTCGGTTGTCGAATAACGAATTGCCAAAAATGCTGCGGCAATCGCGAAAACTACGGCAAATACCGCTAAAAATCGAAATTTGTTCATATGTCGGTTAATCTCCTTAGAATTTTTTTAAATTTATAGAAAAACGAATAATTATTATTAGGATTTCCGACTCTCTGAAGGGGCGTTTTTAAGATAACTTTTTTTGAAGCAGGACGTCAACCATTCTTATGGCAAAACAACTTTTTGTTATAAAAAAACTACCATTCAACGGGAGAAAAGCCATCTGCCGCGCCGGTAGTTTTTGATCAAATATTTGAAAACTCGGAAGTTTTACGATTTAGAGAAATTTTCGGCGTTTTTCAAATGAATAAGCCTTGAGCGAACTGATGACTGCCGCGAGATAACCGAAAACGACGCCGAGCAGAACAGGAAAATAAAAGACCGTTTCTTCAGAAAATCCGCTCTGAAGCACTTTCGAAGCGCCAAGCAGACAGGGCAGCAGAAGTATAAAATTATAGATCGCGCTGCCGAGCCACAACGCGGTCAGATTTTCGGGACTCAGATTGCCGCGCGAATGTCTGCGATACCCGACAAGCAGAATGACGCCGCCGGTAAAAATCCCGTAAACGATCAAAGTAGCTCCGCCGAACATCAGCGTTGCCATCAGTACGCCGAAAATAGCGGGCAGCAGCAAAATATAATCGGCAATCTCAAACACGCGGGCGATTTTTTGCGAATATGTTTTTTCCATAACTTCTGCTCCTGTTGAAACCTTTCCCGGTTTCGCCAAACAAAATTGCAAGGTTCGTGCCATTTAAAATAAACGCTTAAACGCAGGAATTTTACAGTTTTTGATCGAATAATTGTTTGCAAATTGCCGAACCGCGAAATGTTTTTTGCAAACTGAGATTTTCGAAAATCCTAGCTTTTTCAGTGCCTTCGGCGGGTTATACGAAATAGATTACCGGCAACCGATATAGTATTTTAATGCTCGTCCGAAGTTTCGCAGTAATTCGTGTAATTGTTGAAATAATACGGGTTTGCCTTTGTGGTACGCGTCTTGTAAGTAGACAGGGCAGAATGAGGAATAAAAATATTCTTCATAATTTTATAAAGGAGAACAAAGCAATGAAAAAATTTATAGCAGCATTCGTAATGATGGCAATGATGGCGGTTATTATTCCTTTCGCGGCGACGACCGCAAACGCGCAAAGACGCACTTATAAGAAACCGAACGTTTATCAGAAACATCGCAACGCGATCAACATCGGTATCGGAACGGCGGCAGGCGCAATCATTGGCGGACTTCTCGGCGGTAAAAAAGGCGCTCTGATCGGTGCCGGCGTCGGCGCAGGCGGTTCGGCTCTGTATACCTACAAACTGAACCCGAAAACCAAACGCTACTACCGCGTTCGCCGCTACTAATCGGTAAAACGGATTATCCTCACCACTCACAAAAGCCTTGATGAATTTTCATCAAGGCTTTATTTTTTTACAATCTTCGGCGACTTTAATTTTACTGAATTTTTATCTGAACGCGCTCATCGTACCAAAAATCGCAAAAAAGAAAATCAGCGCGTAAATACAAATAACGATAAGCGTCAGGATACCGGAAAAACGCCAGAAGGATTTCTGACTTCCGAGTGCGGTTTCCATTGCCGAATCGCTGCCGTTTTGCAGAAAATCCTGAATGGACGAAGCGTATTGATGCAGAAAAAATGCCGGGATAAGGTAGAGCGCGCCGAAAAAAAGGTAAAAAATTCCGACTAACGGACCAAAAAAGCCCGCGCTTCCCATCCCCGACGACGGAATAAGGAAAATCGCTAAGGCGCCTAAAAACATCAAGCCCGAAAAGATAAACATTACTACGGAAATAAGTCTTACCCACGGCTTGGTCGCCCGCAGATGCTCGACCATCAAAGGCGTCACGGAAACGTTTCCCTGCTGTGTTATTTGATTATGATACGGACTCAGATTATATTCTTGACTCATCGTTTTTCTCCTTATTTTTGAATTGAATTCGAATGAACTTTTTGTTTCACCAATAATAGCCGAAGATCTATCAAATATTCAACATTTTTCTGCGAGAGCGGATTTTAAGTTAAAGTAAGAATTATTGTCAGCATTAAAAATGCGAGCAGGTTTCATATTGTATGAAACCTGCTCGCATCGTAATTTTTTACCGCATCAATATTTTTACCGCATTAATTATAACCTTCGATGTCCGTGAAATCTTCGTAGATCATTCCGCGCCGGTCGCGTTTGGCTTTCGTGACGGCTTCGAAACCGCCTTCTTCGTTGCGCGAGATTTTGTTTTGCGCGTATAAGCCTTCAAGCACGAATTCACACGCCGAGACGAGCCTTGCTTTTTCATCTTTCGTAAAATCCAGCGGCACGAGCGTTGATTCGATCAAATCGGGAACGCTTTCGAGCAGGTAAACGCATTCTTCCGCCGAAGCCGTCTCAGACAAAAGAATCTTGTTGCCTTCGTCGAACCAGTTCACGGTCGGCGAAAAATCAATGCCGAGAAAAAATCCTTCATACGTTACGCCGCACGCGCGTTTGATCAAATCTTTTGCAAGCCGAGTCGCGCCGATCTGCTCGCCTTCGTATTCGAGCTCCATTTTGCCGGTCATCGAAGGCAGCGCGGCGTAAATATCCGAAATGCGCGGAACGATTTCCGGCTCATCGGTCAGCAAAGCGCGGCGTTCGGCGTTTGAAATTGCAGATTCGAGCGCCGTGATCGGAAAACGCTGCGAAACGCCCGAACGCTTGTCGATGCGCTGGTCGTCGCGCGCTTCAAAGGCGATCTGTTCGATCGTTTCGGCGATAAAATCCGGAATCTCGACCGTAAAACCTTCGAAATCTTCGCGCTTGACCCAGGCTTCCTGCTTGGTGATCGAAGCTCCGAGCCCGATGTCTTTCGGATAATGCGTCTGAATTTCCGAGCCGATGCGGTCTTTCAAAGGCGTGATGATTTTTCCGCGCGCCGTATAATCTTCGGGATTTGCCGAGAAAACGAGCATCACGTCGAGCGGCAGACGAACCGGATAACCTTTGATCTGAACGTCGCCTTCCTGCATGATGTTGAACAATCCGACCTGAATTTTGCCAGCCAGATCGGGCAGCTCGTTAATCGCGAAAATTCCGCGATTCGCGCGCGGCAGCAAGCCAAAGTGAATCGTCAGTTCGTCGGAAAGCAAATGTCCGCCTTTCGCCGCTTTGATCGGGTCGACGTCGCCGATAATGTCGGCAATCGTGACGTCCGGCGTGGCGAGCTTTTCGACAAAGCGGTTTTCGCGCCTGACCCAGTCGATTTTCGTTTCGTCGCCGTGAAAATCGACCTGATGCCGCCCGTAAGCCGAGAGCGGCTGAAATGGATTGTCGTTGATCTCGGAACCGGCGATGATCGGCATTTCCTCGTCCAAAAGCTCGGTCAACTGCCGGATAATACGGCTTTTCGCCTGTCCGCGCGTTCCCAAAAGAATCAGATTATGCTTCGACAAAATCGCGTTGATGAGCTGCGGAATAACCGATTCTTCATAACCCAGAATCCCCTGAAAAAGTTTTTCGCCCGCTCTGAGTTTTTTGATTAGATTCGCCCGCATTTCGTCCTTGACCGAGCGCGACGCGTAACCGCTTGCTTTTAATTCCCCTAATGTTACTGCTTTGTTCATAAATTTATTGAAAGCCGAAAATGCAAAGACGCGAGATAATTTATTCTTGCGAGAAGATGCGGTTCAGCCATAACTTTATTTTAGCTTTTCACCGACCAGATAGACAACCGGTTCTTCGCTTACGACGCGCACCGAATGATAAGTGTTCGCCGGCATAAAATCGCGGTCGCCGGCTTCGAGAATAATCGTTCCGACGCGTTCGATCGTCATTTCCAGCGCGCCGGAAATTATCCAGTGCGACTGATCGGTGTCGTGTTTGTGATTGACATAGATCGCTTCGGGCAGATCCGACCATTGAAAAACCCGAAAACCTTCCGACACCAAAATATGACGCAGCATCGCCGAATTCGGCGCGTGCATTTGCGACCAACGCTCAACTCTGTAATTTTGCATATTCTTTCGCTTATCTCGTTTCTTAAATTATAACTCTATACTACAATTTTTCTATGATTCAAACAGTTTCGGGCGCGCTCGAAAAATTTCAAAATTCGGTCGGCATCAAATTTCAGCTTTACAACAGTTTATTTTTGTCGCTGCCCTTTTACGGCGTTGATAAAACCGGCATTTTATTGTCGCTTTTCAGCACGGATTGCGAAGAAGGCTTTGCGCAAAATAAAAGTCCGCAGGAGATTATCGAGAGCTTTTTCGAAAATCATTCCGAACAGGAAAAACTCGATTTTCTTTTTCGTTTCGTCCAGTATGCCGAACGACAGGTCGTTCTGTTCGACGCGCTCGAAGACGCGGCTTTTACCGATTTGAACGACACGAGCGGCGCGGGAACTTTAACTCAGCTCGAAGCGCGTGTCTTGCAGGAAAACGCCGGAAGCAGATTTGCCGAACGCCTGCAAAACTTCAGCGTCCGCCTGGTTTTGACCGCGCACCCGACGCAGTTTTATCCCGGAACCGTTTTGGGCATCATCAACGATCTGGTCGAAGCGATCGAGCAAAACGAAGTTTCGTTAATTAACACATATCTTCAGCAATTGGGGCGCACGCCGTTTTTCAAAAAGCAGAAACCGACGCCGTTTGACGAGGCACAGAGCCTGATCTGGTATCTCGAAAACGTCTTTTATGAAGCGATCGGCAGCATCGCTTCGGATTTGAAAAACTCGTTTCCGCACGAAAAACCGGACTTGTCGAATCTCGTCAAGATGGGTTTCTGGTCGGGCGGCGACCGCGACGGAAATCCGTTCGTAACCGTCGAAACGAGCTTGAAAACCGCCGAAGCGCTGCGGCTTGCCGCGCTTAGATGCTACCACCGCGACACGCGACGTTTGAAACGCCGCCTGACATTTACAGGCGTTGACGCGGCGCTCTCGGATTTGGAAAACAAGCTTTATGCCGAAGCGTTTTTAACCGAAAAAACCGACTTAACGAAAGATGAAATTTTGCTTTCTTTGAATAAAATCCGCGCGATGCTCGTCGAGCGCCATAACGGATTGTTCGCGCATCTGGTTGATAATCTGCTCGAAAAAGTAAACGCCTTCGGGCTTTATTTCGCCGCGCTCGACGTTCGGCAGGACAGCGGAATTCACGCGTCGGTTTTATCCGATGTCGCCGAAAAAACCGACGCTTTGCCGAAAAATTACGAAGAATTGACAGACGCCGATAAAATCGAAGCGCTGCTTAAAATAACAAAGAAAATCGAGCCGGAAATTTTCGACGACGAATTAACCCGAGACACGCTCGAAAACATCGGCGCGATTCGGCTGATTCAGGCGCGAAACGGTGAAAAAGCGTGTCACCGATACATTATCAGTCATTCGGAAACGGCTCTGAACATCATCGAAGTTTTCGGTTTATTTCTTCTCGGCGGCTGGCAAACGGACGATTTGACGATCGACATCGTGCCGCTTTTCGAAACGATCGCCGACCTTTGCGCGGCTTCGGCAATCATGCGCAAGCTTTATGAAAACGAGACTTACCGCAAACATCTCGCGCGCCGCAGCGACACGCAGACGATCATGCTCGGATTCAGCGACGGCACGAAAGACGGCGGCTATTTGATGGCGAACTGGAGCATTTACAAAGCGAAAGCGGAATTAACGAGTCTTGCCCGCGAATACGGAATTTCCGTGATTTTCTTTGACGGTCGCGGCGGTCCGCCCGCGCGCGGCGGCGGCAAAACGCATAAATTCTATTCTTCGATGGGCAAGGAGATTGCCAACGATTCGATCGAGTTGACGGTTCAGGGACAGACGGTTTCGTCGAATTTCGGCACCGCTGCGTCGGCGCAGTTTAATATCGAACAGCTTCTGCACGCCGGAATCTACAATCATCTTTTCGCTGACAAAGAAAACACTTTTTCGCCGGAAGAAGAAATCTTGATGCAGAATCTCGCCGAAAAAAGTTTGCGCGCTTACGAAAATCTGAAAAATCACCCGCGTTTTCTCGATTACCTGTCGGACGTTTCGCCCTTGAAGTTTTACGCCGAAACCAATATCGGCTCGCGCCCGGCAAAACGCGGCGCGGGACGATTGACGCTCGACGATTTGCGCGCGATTCCGTTTGTCGGCGCCTGGAGCCAATTGAAACAAAACGTGCCGGGTTTTTACGGCGTCGGTTCGGCGCTCCGCGATTTAAGCGAAAAGTTAGACGAAATCAAGGATTTATACGATTCTAATTTGTTCTTTAAGACGCTCATTGATAATTGCGAGATGGCGATGCAGAAATCGGATTTTCAATTAACGAGGTTTTTGTCCGAACACGAAACTTACGGCGAAATCTGGCGCGAAATCTACGACGAATACGAACTTTCGCGCGAATATCTGGCGAAAATCACCGGCAAAACCGATTTGATGACCGATTTTCCGATCGAACAGCAGTCCGTCCGAACGCGCGAACGAATCGTTTTGCCGCTGACCACGATTCAGCAGTACGCTTTAACAAAAATCCGCGAAACAACGGACGAAAATCTGAAAAACGATCTCGAAAAACTCGTCATTCGCTGTTCGTTCGGCATCATCAACGCGGGCAGAAATTCAGCTTGATTTTTTAGCCGTGGACAAACGCATATTTCGCGGATACGAATTTATTTGATTTTCTTAGCGACTTTGCGACTTTGCGGGAAACCTATTCTCCCGCAAAGTCGCTAAGAAGAAAGGAAAACTATTTCTGATAATTTATTGATCTAATCCGCGAAATCCGCGTTTATCCGCGGCTAATGTTTAATCTTTATAGAGCGCGACGCGTTTTTCGTAAGCTTCACGAACGATTGCGACATCGGCGAGAAACTTTGAAAGCTCGTTCATCCTCAGCGCCTGCGGTCCGTCAACGAGCGCAACCGACGGATCGGGGTGAAAATCCACGAGAATCATATTCGCGCCCGCGATAATCGCCTGCGCCGTGACGTGCATAATGTCGAGAATATTGTCCGCGCCGCGCCCGCGCCCGCCGACCGAATGCGACGGATCGCAGCAAACCGGCATTCGGGTCAGCCGTTTGACGACCGGAATATGCGCGAAATCAACGATATTGCGGTGCGGGTCGCCGATGTTCGTTTTCATTCCGCGCAGGGCGAAAATCACCTTTTGATTGCCTTCGCTCGCCAAATATTCGGCGGCGTGCAAGGACTCGTCCAAAGTAATGCCGAAGCCGCGTTTAAGAAGCACGGGAAATTCCTGCTGGCGTCCGACCGACTTTAGAAGCTCGAAATTCTGCGTGTTGCGCGTCCCGATCTGCATCATCACGCCGGTCGGGTTGCCGGTTTGGTTCAGGGCTTCGCGAATCTCGTCGATATGCGATTCGTGCGTGATTTCCATCGCGATCACCTTGATGCCGTATTTGCCCGCCAATTCGAAAACATACGGCAGACAGCTTTTGCCGTAGCCTTGAAACGAATACGGACTCGTGCGCGGTTTGTAAGCGCCCATTCGCGTGCAGACCTGACTGTTTTCCCGCAAAGCGCGCAACATGCTCTCGACGCTTTTCGGCGAATCGACCGCGCATAATCCAGCGAAAATATGCAGATTATCCTGCGAAAATTCGACGCCGTTATAAGTAAAGTGATTCGGGCGATTGTCGTCTTTATGCCGCCCGAGCACGCGGTATTCTTCCGACACGCGCACCGCGTGTTCAACGCCCGGAAAACCTTTCATCTCATCCAAAGAAAGCGCCGCCGTATTGCCGATCAGATAAACTTCGGTCAAAATCTGCGCCGCGCCCTGCACGCGGTGAACGCGCATTTCGATATTCGGAAAATTTTTGAGATGACTTTCGATACGCTGAAACTCACGGCTTTCAGCGTCAATATTCGGTTTAAGTATAAGAATCATAAGTCAGTAGTCAGCAGTCAGCAGTCAGTAAAAATTCTGAAAGCTGATTGCTGATTACTGACCGCTAATTGTGGAATAACGTCCGAGATAGCGGACTTCTTCGGCTTGCTCGCGAATTTCTTCGAGTGCGCCGCGCAGCTCGCTTTCGGACGACGGCGTTTTCAAATCGAAATAAAAATTAAACTGCCACGGCAAGCCCTTAATCGGTCGGCTCTCGATTTTGACAAGGTCGATCCCGCGCCGGACGAACGGGCGAAGTGCGTTATGCAGCGCGCCGGGTTGATGTTTGAGGCGCACGATCAGCGAAATTTTGTTGCCCGTTTCCGAATCGCTGGCGCGCGGCGATAAAAGCACGAACCGCGTGTAATTTTCGGCGTGGTCTTCGATATGTTCGCGCAGGATTTTTCCGCCGTAAATATCAGCCGCGCGGCGGCTGCCGATTGCCGCTCGCGTCCGATCGCCGCTTTCGACGACCGCTTTTACACTGCCTGCCGTGTCGTCCGCCGCGACGCCTTTTAACTGCGGATGAGCGGCGAAAAATCTTTCGCACTGCGCGAGCGCGACCGGATGCGATTCGACCGTTTCGATTGTTTCAAGCGTCGCCTCGGCAGGAGCGATCAGAAAATGCGAAATCGGCAGGATAATCTCCCCGACGATATGCAAAGAGCTGTGCAGAAGCAGATCGTAACAGCGATGCACCGAGCCGACTAAAGAGTTTTCGAGCGGCGACAAAATATAATCCGCGCGCCCTTCATCGATCGCTTTATACAAACGATCGAAATTCGCGCACGGCAGCGTCCGACAGTCTTCGCCCAGAATTCCGAGCGCCGCAGATTCCGAGAAACTTCCGCGCTCGCCCTGAAAAGCGACGCGCGATTTTCTGGTCAGATGCGCGATTTCCGCGCGCGCTTCAGATGTCGTTTCAATCGGCGCACGGTAAGTTTTTTGCTGTAATTGCAGGGATTCGTCAATTATGCGCTGAAAAATATTTTCAACCGCCTGTGCGTCAAACGGTCCCGGATTTTCATTTTTCAAACGGTCTAAAACCTCGCTTTCGCGTTTCGGGTCGCAGAGCGACGTGTCAACCACCGTTTTCGCCGCGCCGACCTGCAGAGCGATTTCCGCCCGCCGGTTCAGAAGTTTTAGAATCTCGCCGTCAATCGCATCGATCGCGGCGCGCGGATTTTCTATTTTTCCCGTACTCATAAAATCTCCAAAATAAAAAAAGTCATCATCTTTTCTTTCGGATGACGACTTTGCAAAAACGCTTTTTCAATTAAGCGAAAATCATCACCTTTCGAAAAGGTAAAAACAGCTAACACCAAACGTGCGGAAAAATGGCGAAAGCCTGCCGCTTTTTGTTTTTTTAACCGATTTCTGATAACTTGTTCGCATTACTGAAAGTTTTAGATTTTTTAAGATTATGATTATTACTTATTACTGTCAAGAAAACTTTCAGGCAATTTACAAAAAAATTTCGAAGTCTTCGAAGCGGCAGGCAAATTTTCGAATCAGCGTCGTCTTATTAAGGTAAACCGTAAATCTACAATTAAATTAAGGAAAACAATGCGAAATAAAAATAGAAACGCAATAACTTTGGGCTTGATCTTCGGACTTTTTCTGAGTTTGGTACTTGGCTGCGGCGGCGGAAAACCCGCGCCTTCCAAATATCAGGGCAATTGGGTCGGGTCGGACGGCTCGACACTTTATATGGACAGCGACGGAAAAGCCGGATTTGTCGTCGGCAGCAAAACGGTGACCGGCGGCGGCGCGGAAGTTGACGAAAGCGCGAAAACGATTACCATCTCGCTTTTCGGCATCAGTCATACATGGAAAATTGACCGGGAACCGAATGACAAAGGCGAAATGACGCTCGACGGCAAAGTTTACCGGAAAAGATAATAGGATTTAAGATTTTAGATTGGGCTTATAAACCAACACCAATTATCTAAAATCGTGAATCCGCAGTTTTCGTAAAAAAGCCGGAACGCTAAACATGTTTAGCATTCCGGCTTCAAATTAATCTAAAATGCAAAATTAGAAGATGTAATTATTTGCCGCAATCAGCGTGTCGGCAATTTTTTGCCGCGCCGCGATCGTGTTGACCGGCGAATTGTTTTTCGTAAAACGTTTTAAGGCAACGAGCAGCATTTTCGCATCGTCGCCGTCGAGCATTCCGGCGATCGTGTTTTTCGCCGACGCTTCGATGCGCTGAATCGCGTCGTTGCAGAAAACCTGCGCCATCGCGATCTGATTGTCGGCGTTGCCTTTTTCCGCCAATTTTTTCGCGCGCAAAACCGCCGTTTCCATCGCGTAGGCGTTCATAATGATGTCGGCGCAGTTCATCAGAATTTCCTGCTGTTCGCTGAGCGTCAACATATATTTCTGCGCCGCCGTGCCGAGAATCATGAGCGCGACTTTCTTCGCGTTTGCCGCAAGTTTGGTTTCCATCGCAAGCAATGAATCGTCATCGTCGAACGACATTTGCGGGTTCATAATTTCGTCCTGCAAAGCCTTTGCCGCCGGAATAATTCCGAGCTGACCTTTCATCGCGCGCTTCATCAATTGTCCCGGAATGAGCATCCGGTTGATCTCGTTCGTGCCTTCGAAAATACGGTTGATGCGCGAATCGCGGTAGGCTTTTTCCGCCGGATAATCCGCCGAATAGCCGTAACCGCCGTAAATCTGCACCATTTCGTCAACGACGTAATCGAGTGCTTCCGAACAGAAAACCTTGTTAATTGACGATTCGACCGCGTATTCTTCGATCGAGCGCAGTTTCTTGTCGCCGTCCGCGCCGTCGCCGATCAGCGCGTCGATCATGCCGACCGTCCGGTATGTGATCGCTTCGGCAACCCACACGCGAATCGCCATTTCAGCCAATTTATGTTTGATCGCGCCAAAACTTGAGATCGGTTTATTAAACTGCTGGCGCTCGTTCGCATAGCGAATCGCTTCGAAAAGCGCGAGCTTTGCGCCGCCCGTCACCGACGCGCCGAGCTTGAAGCGTCCGACGTTCAAAATATTAAAAGCGATCTTCGCGCCGTCGCCGACATTGCCGATCAGATTGCCGACCGGAACGCGCGCGTCCGAAAGGATCAGCGGCGTCGTCGAAGACGATTTGATGCCCATCTTATGTTCTTCATTGCCGGGACGGCAGTTTTCCGAGCGCTCGACGACAAACGCCGAAAACTTCTGCTTTTCGCCGTCGACTTTTGCGAAAACAATGTAAACATCGGCAAATCCGCCGTTCGAGATCCACATTTTTTCGCCGTTCAGGATATATTCCGAACCGTCTTCCGAAAGCCGCGCGCTGCATTTCGCGCCGAGAGCGTCCGATCCCGAACCGGCTTCCGATAAGCAGTAAGCCGTGATTTTTTCGCCCGCAACGATCGGCGGAATCCATTTTTCTTTCAATTCTTCCGAACCGAAATAAAGAATCGGCAAAAGTCCGATCGAAGTCTGCGCGCCGAAGGTCGTGCCGAAACCGCCCGCGCGTCCCATCGCCTCGGCGATAATCACGCCCGAAACCTGATCGAGCGCAGCGCCGCCGTATTCTTCGGGAATATTCGCGCCCAAAAGTCCGAGGTCGCCGCCTTCTTTGACGAGCCGCCGCGCCGTTTCCCAATCGTGTTTTTCCATGTCGGAAATAAGGGGACGCACTTCGTTGTCAATAAACTCGCGCGCCGTATCGCCGATCATTTTATGCTCTTCGGTAAAATCTTCGGGCGTAAAAACGTCGGCGATCGTGCCTTCGCTGATCAAAAATTCGCCGCCTTTAATAAACTCTTTCTTCATCTGTGCATCCATATTTTTTCCTCTTTTTTAATTATTTTTATTATTCGGTTTGTTGCCGGTATTATAACTGAATGAACGCTCATTCAGCAAGAAAAATCTAAAATATTCGGTTAATAACGAAACCACGCTTTATCGTCTTTAACGTGAAGCATAAATTCGGTAATCGAACTTTCGTCTGTTAAATCAATTAGTTCCAGATTCAAGTCGATTATTTTGCTGTAAGCGGCGTCCCATTCTTCGATGTCGAAAGACTCGCTTTCCATAAATTCAACTTCTTCATCAAACAGCGGTTTAAATTGCTGAAACGCTTCGGTCGGTTCGAATTTACAATTTATCCATGGAAAATCCGAATCATATTGTCGAAGCGTTCCGAGCAGCAGGTCTTTTTGTTTTAATTGAAATTCCAAAATTTAGTCCAGTCTTTCGAAAATTCCCGCCGCGCCCATGCCGCCGCCGACGCACATCGTGACCATTCCGTAGCGTCCGCCGGTACGCCGCAATTCCTGTAAAACGGTCGCCGTCAATTTCGCTCCCGTACAGCCCAGAGGATGCCCGAGCGCGACCGCGCCGCCGTTGAGATTGACTTTCGCCGGATTCATTTCCAAAACCTTCATGACCGACAAACCCTGCGCCGCAAATGCTTCGTTCAATTCGATAACGTCAATGTCTTCTAAAGTTAAACCCGCCAGTTTCAAAGCTTTCGGAATCGCGTAAACCGGACCGATGCCCATTTCTTCGGGCAAACATCCGGCGGTCGCGAACGAAACGAAACGCGCAATCGGTTTCAGCCCGAGTTCGTTGGCTTTGTCGAGCGACATAATGACACTCGCCGCCGCGCCGTCCGACATCTGCGAGGAATTTCCCGCCGTGACCGTCCCGCGCGCATGAAAAACGGGTTTCAGTTTCGCGAAACCTTCGATCGAAGCGTCGTAGCGCACGCCTTCGTCCGTATCGAAAACGACTTCTTTGCGGCGAACGCGACCTTTTTCGTCGAGTTCGTCAACCAAAATCGTAAACGGCACGATTTCGTCCCTAAATTTTCCGGACTGAATCGCCGCCGCCGCTTTCTGGTGCGATTGAAGCGAAAATTCGTCCGCCTGTTCGCGCGTCACTTCGTATTTTTTCGCCAGATTTTCGGCGGTCAAACCCATATTCAGATAATAATCGGGATAAGTTTCGGCTAACGACGGGTTCGGACGAAAATGCGCGCCGCCCATCGGAATCATCGACATCGTTTCCAAACCGCCCGCGACGATGATATCCGCGCCGCCCGTTCTGATGCGGTCTGCCGCGAGCGCGATCGTCTGCAAACCCGACGAGCAGTAACGATTGACCGTCATCGCCGAAGTTTCGACCGGCAAACCCGCCAAAATCATCGCCGTTCGCGCCACATTCATTCCCTGCTGCGCCTCGGGAAACGCGCAGCCCATAATCACATCGTCAATCTGGGACGCGTCCAAACCTTCGACGCGCTCGATCGCGCCTTTGATCGCCGCCGCGCCCAAATCATCGGGACGCGAATTTTTCAAAGTTCCCTTCGGCGCTTTTCCGACCGCCGTCCGCACGGCTGACACAATAACTGCTTCTTTCATAAATTTATCTCCGTTTTTTTATCCACTGGAAAATGAGTGAATGTTCATTCATTTTCATAATATACACAAAAACTGCTGATTTTGCTAATGATTTCCGCACGATTATAATTCTAAAACGACATTTTTTGGTCAGATGTTAGTTTTCTTAATTTTTCTGCTTCGATTCTTTCGATGACATCTGACGCACGCGGATTTTTTGCTTGTAAAATGCGGCTTTGGATATAGATTTTGCTGTCTTTCGTATCAAATCTGTAGCCGCTGTCAGCCAGAATTTTCATCACTTCCCAGCGCTTTTTGCTGAGTTTTCGCGGCGGCTCGAAAAAGGCTCCCATATCCGTCATCGGCTGCGCGCATTCGGGACATTTGCGCGGTGTTTCGCTCGCGGATTTCGCAAAACTTTTCCGGCAATCGAAACATGCCCAATGAGTAAACATCGTATAAATGAATTTTTAGCCGCGGATAAACGCGGATTTCGCGGATTAAACCAGTATTTTACGAACTAAAGCCTTTCTTTTATTCTTAGCGGCTTTGCGCCTTGGCGGGAAATTTTAGGAACTCCCGCAAAGGCGCAAAGACCGCAAAGAAATCCAATTCTTATCCGCGCTGGTCCGCGTTTATCCGCGGCTAAAAATTTAAAGTTCGGCTTTTTCCTTAATAATCCGCAGCATTTCGGCGCGAATCAGACCGCTAAACGGTTTGATGACCGTCCAGTAAAGCGCGAAACTCTGGCGGCTGTCTTCGTCGAGACAGCGGATTCGCGTTTCGGTTTTAAGCCTTGTTTCGCCGCCGGTTTCTAAGAGCGAAAAATTCCAGACCGCTTTTGCAAAGGCTTTTTCGCCGAATTCCTTAAAATTCCCGGCGTCTATTTTTTGCAGACTTCCGCTCAAAGTCCAGAATTTTCCCGCCAATCCGAGGAGAATTTCCTCATTCGCTTTCTCGCCCAAAATCGCAAAGCCGCTGCCGGTCATTTCGCGCAGCGTCAGTTTTTTCGCGCGGTTCGACCAGCCCAAACCGCGCAGTGCAAATAATCCCCAGATAATCCACGAATCGGTTAATTCCGCCTCGTTTACCGCCTCGTAAACCCGCTCGCGAGAAGCGCGAATTTTAGTTTCGTGCCGTTCGCTGAAATCGTAAACGTCCAAAAATTCGTCGATCAGCATTTCTTTTAAAACCTCAAAACTTTTTGATGCGGTTTACGTTTCGCGCGTTAGCTTAACGTTTTCCGGTTCGCGCACGACGATCGGCATACTTTCGATCACAACGTTGCTCGCGTCCAAGCCGTAGGCTTCATCTTCGTTGATGCTCAGCCAGCGGCGCAGGAAATAATAAGACCGCATAATGAAATTCTGCTTAAACGGCAAATCGTTTTCGTAACTTAAAAACGAGCTGTGCAGAATAAAGCGAATGTCGCCCTGAATATTGTGTTTTTCGAGCGCCGGATGACGGCTGACGGTCGTTACTTCTTTGTTTTCTTCCAGATCGTCGAGCACGAGCTTAAAGAAATAGTTGATGCGCGGCTCGATCCGGAACCCGAGCGTGAAAGTAATAAAATAAATATCTTCCTTTACCAGGCAGTCGACCTTGTACTTCATCGTAAACGGCTCGTTGTCGGTCTTGACATGAATGAACCAGTAAACGTCGGCGCGTTTCGGCGTTTTTTCTAAAACCGAGCGCATAATTTCCTGCTCCAATTTAGCGGGCGAATCCGAAGTCGTCAGGTAAACGAGATGCGTTGCATACTGCGGCAGCGTTTTATCGTTGCTGATTTCTTTGAGCGTCGTGAAAAACTGTTTCGTGTCTTCGAGAATCGTCAGGCTGCGCCGCAGCGTTCTGCCCTTGTACCAGAGCCACATCATCGCAATCAGAACCAAGCCGCCGAGCAGCGTGATCCAGCCGCCGTGTGTAAATTTAATCAGATTGGCGACCAGAAACGCAGATTCGACAATCAGGAAGATGCCCGGAATAACGAACGCCCAAATTGCCGCAAAACCTCGCACACGCAGAAAGACGGAAAGCAGAATGGTCGTCATCATCATCGTCAACGTGACGGACAAACCGTAGGCGGCTTCCATATATTTCGATTCTTGAAAATAAAGCACGACGCCGATGCAGCCGGCGAGCAGAAGCCAGTTGACCTGCGGAATATAAAGCTGACCTTTGAAGTCGGTCGGATAGACGATTTTCTGGCGATACCAGAAATGGAGCCGGATCGCTTCGCCGACGAGCGTGAAAGCGCCGGAAATCAAAGCCTGACTCGCAATGATCGCGGCGAGCGTCGCGATCGCGATGCCGAACGGCAAAATCGCTTTCGGGATGATCGAGTAAAACGTGGTCGTGCCTTCCAACCGACCGCCGAGGTGATGCATCAAAAACGCGGCTTGTCCGGCGTAAGATAAAATCAGACAAATTTTAACGAAAATCCAGCTCCAGCGAATGTTGCGCCGCCCGACGTGTCCCATATCGGAGTACAATGCCTCGGCGCCGGTCGTGCACAGAAAAACCGCGCCCAAAAGCCAGAATCCGCCCGGATATTCTGCCAGGAAACGATAAACCCACACCGGATTGAGCGCCCGCAAGACCGACAAATCCGCGCTCAGCGTATATAAACCGATGGCGCCGATAAATGTGAACCAGACAAGCATCACCGGACCGAAAAATTTTCCGATGGTCTGCGTGCCGAATTGCTGGGCGACGAAAATCAGGATCAGAATCCCGATGACAATCGGAATCGTCGGCAGTCCGGGCGAGTAGATTCGTAAGCCTTCGATCGCCGAAGACACAGAAATCGGCGGCGTGATGATGCCTTCGGCGAGAATAAACGAACCGCCGATGATCGTCGGGTAGATAATCCATCTGCCGGATTTTTCGCTAATCAGCGCGTAAAGCGAAAAAACGCCGCCTTCGCCGTTGTTGTCCGCGCTGAGAACGATGAGAATATATTTAATTGTCGTTTGAATCGTTAATGTCCAGAAAATCGCCGAAAAACCGCCGAGCGCGAGCGTCTCGCTGATCTCACGCTCGCCGACGACCGCCGAAAAAGCGTAGAGCGGCGACGTGCCGATATCGCCGAAAACGATCCCGAGCGCAACCAGAAGACTGCCGAACGTAACTTTGTTAAGATGCTCCGAATGATGGCTTTCCTGTGTCATGTACATAGCTTAAACGTCTTTGACCGACGCTTCAACCTTTTTTATTTCTTCAAATACTCTTTCGAGCGCATCCGGCTTGATTTCGACCAGAAAACCGCGCTTGCCGCCGTTGATATAGATCCTTTCCAAATCAAAAATCGACTTTTCGGCGAAAACCGGCATTTTCGTTTTCACGCCGAAAGGCGACGTTCCGCCGACCAGGTAACCGGTCAGCCGATTTGCCTTGTCAATTGCGGCGGGCGCGACCGTTTTGACGCCCAAAAACCGCGCCAGATTTTTTGTCGAAACCTGAAAATCGCCGTGCTGCAGAAAAATCAAAGGCTTTTTCTCGTTCGTTTCAAAGATCAGAGTTTTGACGACCGCGTGTTCCGGAACGCCTAAAACTTCGGACGAATGTTTTGTCCCGCCCTTTTCGACGTATTCGAAAACGTGCGGCACGAAATCAACCTTTTTCTCGCGCAGAACGCGAATCGCGGGCGTTACCGGATAATTCATAATCAATTATTTACTGTAAAAATGAACTCCTAAAACCGCGAGCAGCAAAACGACCGCGCCAACATCAATTAAAGCAACTTGTCTGACTTCGGCTGTGTAATTTGTAGCGGTAAAAGTCAGAAAAATGAACGTCAATTTGCTGATTAAAGCGACCGCAATGGCAAAGGTTCTAAACTCAGGCTTAAAAGCCGCAAAAATCAATAGCGAACCGACCAAACCTAAAAGAATTCCGCGATGCCGCATCAGAATTATCAAGCTTTCGCCGTCAATCGGCACACCGTAAAGCTTTGCGGTTTTCGTTGGATCAAAAAACACAATTACCGGCAAAAGATTTATTATCCCGACAATGAATAAAATAATCGAAGCAATTTTGTCCAGCATATTCAAACTTCATCAAACCGAAAACACGAAACCAAATGGTCGTTGACAAGCCCGCAAGCCTGCATAAATGCGTACACGATCGTCGAACCGACAAAATTAAAGCCGCGTTTTTTTAAATCTTTGCTCAGCGCGTCGGAAATTTCGGTTCTCGCGGGAACTTGCCGAAAATTTTCCCAAGCGTTGACAATTGATTTGCCGTCAACAAAACTCCAGATATACGAATCGAACGAGCCGAATTCTTCTTTGACCTTCAAAAAGGCTTTCGCGTTTCCGACTGCTGAAGCGATTTTCAGGCGGTTGCGGATAATTCCTTCGTTTTGCAAAAGTTCGGCGCATTTTTTATCGTCATAAAGCGCGATTTTCTCAAAGTCGAAATCATCGAAAGCCGCGCGGTAATTTTCGCGCTTTCTAAGAATCGTGTCCCAGCTTAAACCGGCTTGCGCGCCTTCGAGAATTAGAAATTCGAATAATCGCCGGTCGTCGTGCTGCGGCACGCCCCATTCCGCGTCGTGATACGCAATCGCCAGATCGTTTTTCGCCCAATCGCAGCGCATCGAAGAGTTTATAGAGTTTGTTGAGTTCATTGGGTTTGTTGAGTTTGGAATTTTACTTGATGAACCCGATAAACTCAACGAACTCCGGAAACTCATCTTTTATTTTTCGATTTTCGAAACCGTCAGATAACAAACATTGCTGCCCGCGTCTTTCGTGCTGCGAATCTTGCCCGTAACTTTGACTTTATCGGCGTATGTGATCAGATTTCCGCTATTGTCGCGAATTTTAATGTCTTCCTTTTTATATCCGCTCTGGGGTTTTTCGACCTCGTTTGCGCCGCTTCCGGTTTCGACGTCGGCGCTGATGCCTTTATCGTCGCCCGCATTAGCGAGCAATTTAAAGCCGCAGCGCACCGGACCGCCGCCCGTGTTCGAACAGTAAAGACCGCCTTTGTCGTTTAGAAACCCGAGAATCTCGACCGTTTTGCCGTCGTTTTCCAGATCGCAGGCTTTGCCGTGTTCGACCGGAACGCCTTTCTCCGCCGTGCATCCGGCGGCGGCGCAGCACAAAAAAAGAATTGCCAAGATCAGATAATTTTTCATAAGCCATTTCTCCTTATTAAGTTGCTTTTGCTTCGAAAGGAAGGTAGCGCGCGATCAATTCCTGCGGCTTTAAAGTTAAAAAATCATTGTGCGCTTCCGTGACCGAATCGAGCCGCAGAATTTCTTTGATCGAATTAACCGTCGCGATTCCGACTGACTGCATACGAGCGCGATGCGCGGCTTCGAAACCGCCGACGGCGTCTTCGAAAACGAGACAGTTTCGCGGCTCGACGCCGAGCTTTTCCGCCGATCTCAGAAAAATCTCCGGGTCGGGCTTGCCGTTCGTAATATCGGCGGCGGTCGTCACGGCTTGAAAATATTTTCTTAGATCCAAACCGTCGAGAATAAACTCGACATTGACGATCGGTGCGGCGGTCGCGACCGCCATTTTGACGCCCAAGTTTAGAGATTCTTCCAGAAATTCGATCGCGCCCGCGACCGCCGCGCGGTGCGGTAAAAACAATTCCTGATAAAGCGATTCTTTGCGCTCGCCGAGCTCGATGATTCGCTCGTTCGTAATTCCGTCAAAGACGGTCGGCAGAATTTCGCGGTTCGTTTTTCCGGCAGTTTTAACCAGAAAATCGTGCGCGTTCATCTCGACGCCGTTTTCCGCGAGCATTTTGCCCCACGCCTCGGTGTGAAAGCGCATATTATCAACCAGTGTGCCGTCCATATCGAAAATGAACGCGCGTGTTTCAAATAAATTCATTGTAATAAACTCTTTTGTACTTCTTATTTATGCTGCCGGAATTCTTTCGATCAGCAGCTCATTACCAGCCTTGTCAAAATACGTGCAGGTCATTTCAGCAAAATTCAGACGCCATTTTTCGACGCCGGTTTCCGCTGAATGACGACAGAAAGTCGGGTAATCGGTTTCTCCCTGCTGGTGAATTTTCAGATAATTTTTGAATTTTTCTTCGTCGCTTGTGTCAGCAATATCGAGCGGCGAATATTTTTCGCCGGATTCGACGCTGAAACCGTCGTCGCCGAAATATTCTGCGCGACCGTCGCTGACATAAGTCTCGTTGTATTTTATGCCGAGCGCGATCAATTCCTGTACGAGCTTCGGAAAATCCGCGCCGCTTTTTACCTTTGAGTTAGCTTTTTCGATTTGCTCGAGCGTAAACATTATTTCTTTTGATTATCAGCGTTTTTTGGCAATATATAAAGTCTTTTCAATCAGGCAGTGCGTTTTGCCCGCCGTGTCTTTTAATTCGACATTATAAATTCTATCAATTGATTTTTCAGTTTCAAGCCGCGTTGTGATTTCCGTTAATTCCGCTTCGGTCAAAAGAAAATCGGCAAACAAAGTCGTCTTGCCCGGACGCTTGAATCGGATTTTCGCCGCTTTGTCCCAGACGACGTAATCGCGCCCGAGAGTTTTGATCAGCATCAGCATATAGATCGGGTCGATTCCGCCGTACATACTTCCGCCGTAAATCGTCCCGACATAATTGCGCGTTCGCCGCGAGAGCGGAATTTTCACGCGCATTTCGCGGTAATCGTCGGCAATATAGACGACCCGCGCGCCGCTTCCGCGATACGCCGGAAAAAGGTTGAATTTCCAACGGTCGATTTTCGATGAATAACTTTCGGGCATCGCTTGAATTAAAAACGTAAAGTTAAAAATTAAAAGTTACCGAAACCGCAATTTTGCATTTTTCACTATTCATTTTGCATTGCTAAAACTCTTTCGGCTTGCAAAAAGTGGCGTTTTTCGTGCATTACTAAAATTTCGAAAGCATCGCTCAAACGCAGATTCAGCGCCGCGCTTAAAGGTTCGGAAATTTTGATTTTATGAATATCTAAATTCTTGACCGATTCGATCAACGCGATCAACTTTTGCTGATTCGTGGCGAAATCATCAAAAATCGTCGCTGAAATATTGCTCATCGCCGGTTCGAAAATCTTGAAGGTTTTCATCTTTCGAGCCTGTTCGGGTTTTAACGTATTCTTCATCAAAGCCGCGATTAAACGAGCTGAAAACGGAATTTTCGAGAAAAAATTATTGCGATGTTCTCCGTCAACAACTTTTTGAATATTCGGAAAATAAAGGCTATTCGTGATTATCAAATGCTCGAAACACTGCCCGACGCTCCAACTTTCCGCATTCGGTTTCCAATTTAATTGTTCATCAGATAAACCGCCGAAAACGCTTTTCGCGTCGGCGGAAATTCGCTGTAAATCTTCGATAAATGTTGGAATGTCGTCGCGCATTACTTAGAATTTCAGCGCCCTTGAAAATTTCCGTCGCGGCGTTCGATAAACGACTGCACGCCTTCTTTCGCGTCTTCCGAGGCAAAAAGCGACAGAATCTGCGGCGTCAGATTTTTCTTTGCCTCGTCGAAACCGCGCGTCTGCACCATTCGCGAAGATCGAATCGTCGCACGCACACCGAGCGGCGCTTGTTTGGCGATGGTTTCGGCAATCTCGATCGCCTTTTCAACCTGTCTGCCGTTTTCGGCGGTTTCCTGCACGAGTCCGATTCGCAAAGCTTCGCGCGCGTCGAATTCGTCGCCCGTCAAAAGCCAGCGCATCGCGTTTCCCCAGCCGGCGCGTTCGGGAAAACGCAAGGTTGCGCCGCCGAACGGAAAAATCCCGCGCTTGATCTCGATCTGCGCAAACGTCGCATTTTCCGCCGCAATACAGATATCCGCCGCTAAAATCAGCTCGATGCCGATGGTCAGGCATTTTCCCTGAACGGCGACGACAAGCGGTTTCGTGCGCTCGCTGTAAAGATTGAGCGGATCGACGGAATCCGGCAAAAATTTCAAACCGCCGCCCTCTTCGACGACTTTCGGCGCGACGTTCGCCAGATCAAGACCGGCGGTAAACATTTCGCCTTCCGCCCATAAAACGCCGCAGCGAATCTCGTCATTTTTTTCAAGTTCGGTATACGCCGCCGCCAGCTGTTCGAGCATTTCGACATCAAAGGCGTTGCGTTTCGCGGGACGATTCAAGCCGATTAAAAGAACCGCGCCGCGCCGTTCGACCGATATTTTCGACTCTGTTTTTTGCGTTTCCATAGTTTTTTTTTAAGAAATAAATGTTTTCTTTGCGCCTTTGCGGGAGAAAGTAATAATTTCCCGCAAAGACGCAAAGGCGCAAAGTAATTTTCAATCAACTTAATTCAAATCATCAGCGCTTCGGATGCTTTTACAAGCAGAAAATCATCTTCGAAACCAGGCGCGCGGACGGTGATCGAAATCTGCGCAATGACATAAACGCCCATCGTTTTTATGCCGGAAAATTTTCCGATTTCGTAAGTCTTTCCGCCTGCCGGAAATGACGTTTTTCGTGTTCGATGACGACCGTAAAACCGTCCGAAAGCCGGTAAGTCATCAGTTTCATAAACGGCGAAGTAATCACGGTTTTCTGCGCGTCGGCTTTTTCACAGCGCTTGATTTTTTCGATCAATTCCGCTTGATGCGCCGCGAATTTTTCGATAATCGCGGCGTCAACCGCGCTCGGCGGAACGATTCTAGGCGTCGGCGCTTTAAATTTACGCTCGTCTTTTTTCAGCGAATTTATTAAAAGACTGCCACCGAAACCCGAAAGCGGCGACCAGTTTTCCCAGAACGAATTCTGCCTTGTGCCGGCGGCGATTTTTTCAAGTTCGTCGTAAAAAAGCTCGTTCGTCTTAATTAAATGCTCGAAACACTGCCCGACGCTCCAGCCTTCGTCGGACGGTTTCCAGTTGATTTGCTCGCCTGAAAACTTGCCGAAAGCATTTCGCGTGTTTTCGGCAAGTTTTTCGAGTTCGGAAATTACTTCGTTCATAAAATCACCTCAAATAAAATCCTACGAAGATTGATGCGACCATTTCGCGTTCCAGAAAGCGCCTGAAAAATCTTCGAGCCTTTTTTTAATATTATGCTCGATTTTCGTCAGCTCGCGAGTAAATTCGTCAGCGCTGACCAGATTTTCGAGCGCGCTTAATTCGTCAAACTGGACGAGCGCGTTGATCGTTTCTTCGGAAACTTTTAATTCTTCGAGCTTTTCCAAAAAGTCGGGTCGCCCGATCGTCCAGATTCCCGCTTCCGCCGACCACGTGCCCGATTTTATCGCTTCGAGCGTTCCCAAAGCCAGACACAAAACAAACGGCTCGAAGGTTTCGCCGGAGACAAAAAGTTGTTCGTATTTTTCCGCCATAAAGTAAAAAGGGCGAATAAGCATAACTCATTCACCCGTTTATCAATTAAATCAGAATCGTAACGTGCCATTTCGCACCGGCTTTCTGAGCGATTTGTAAAACTCGCGCAAAATTTTCGAGGTCGGAAACCAAATATTCGGCGTCACTTTCGAATTCTTCCGGATTTTTCCGAACGTATTCGAGCAGAAATCGAACAGTTTTAAGTCCGTCTTCCGGTTCGAACCATTTCTCAGTCAACTGGTCGTCAGTTATCTTCAGTTCTTCAAATTCGTCTTCCTCGAAATAGTCGGCGGGGCTTGCTCCGAAAAAATTCATTAACGGAACAAATCCTGCGCTTTGAGCAATTTCGTCAAGCTCAGGATCATAGAGATTGAGCATCTTTCCGTCCACCGACGAAATATCAATGCCTTCGATTTCCTTGTCAAAAACGGGAAATATTGCGCCCATGATTTAGTTTCTCAACGGTTTGCCCGTCTTTAACATCGCCGCGATGCGTTCCTGCGTTTTGCGCGTCCCGCAGAGACTTAAAAATCCTTCGCGTTCCAAATCCAGCAGATACTGTTCGGAAACCTGCGTTTGATGATTGAGTTCGCCGCCGCAGAGGATTTTCGCGATTTTTCTGCCAATTAATTCGTCATGCTCGGAAACGAATCCGCCGCGCTTCATCATCGTCAAAGCGATTTTGAACGCCGCCATGCCGGCTTCGCCCATCGCGAGAATGTCCGTTCGCTCGACGGGCTGCGTGTAGCCTGCCGCCGCGAGATTTAAAACTTCCTGTTTCGCATCGGCGATCAGACGGTCGCCGTTCATCGAGATCGCGTCCGAATCGCGCAGGAAACCAAATGCCCGAGCTTCCTGAGCCGAAGTTGCGACCTTGCCCATGCCGAGAATCTCGAACGTCTTTTTCAAGAAAACGAGCGGGTCGGCATCCGGCGTTTTCTTCGCCAAATCCATCGCGCGCAAAGTCATTTCCTTCGTTCCGCCGCCGCCCGGCAATAATCCGACGCCGACTTCGACCAAGCCCATATAAGTTTCGCCCGCCGCGCGCACTTTGTCCGAATGAAGCGGAATTTCGCAGCCGCCGCCTAAACTTAACCCGTACGGCGCGGCGACGACCGGTTTCGACGAATAACGAAGCCTCATATTCGCCTGCTGAAACGTATGAATCATCAGATTAATGTCGTCCCATTCTTCTTCCTGCGCCGCCAGGAGAAGCATCATAATATTCGCGCCCGCCGAAAAATTTCCGCCCTGATTGCCGATCACGAGTCCGACGTGATTTTTCTCGACTTCATCGACGGCGAATTTCATCATCTGCATCGTGTCGCCACCGATCGAATTCATTTTCGAGTGAAATTCGAGACACGCGACGCCGTCGCCGATGTCAATCAACGACGCGCCGGTGTTTTTCTTAATCACGCCGGTGCGGTCTTTGACCGATTTTAGAACGATCACGCCTTGACGCTCAGGCAGTTCACGATAACCGCCGTTGACTAAATCGTAAAATGAACGCGTGCCGTTTTCGTATTTATAAAAAGTTTCCGCCCCTGAATCGAGCATTTTCTGAACGCTTTCGGGAATCGCTTGACCTTCCGCCTTCATTTTTTCGACCGATTCGCGAACGCCGATCGCGTCCCACGCTTCGAAAACGCCGATTTCCCAGCCGAAGCCCCATTTGATCGCGTTGTCAATTTCGACGATCGTGTCGGCAATCTCGGGAATTCGGCTTGCCGCGTAACGCGAAATGCGCGACGAGGTTTTCCATAAAAATTCGCCGACTTTATCGTCGCCCCAAACGAGCGTTTTGATCCGACCCGGCAAATCTTCGATCGCTTTCGCGGCATCGAGGCTCGCAAATTTCGTTTTCGCCTGCGGCTTGTATTCGAACGTGTTCAGATCGAGTTCTAAAATTATGCGCTTTCCTGTCTCGTCCTTCGATTTTTTGAAAAATCCGCCGTTCGTTTTATCGCCCAGGATTTTTTTATCCAGAAGCGTCTGAATCATTTCCGGAAGCCGAAAAACGTCGCGGTCGGCATCGTCGGGAATCGCCGGATAGAGATTATTGACGACGTGCGCCGTGACGTCCAAACCGACGAGATCGGAAGTTCGAAACGTCGCCGACGATGCGTGTCCGATGGCTTTGCCGGTGATCTGGTCAACTTCGGTCGGCGTCAATCCCATTTCGAGCATTTCCTTGATCGTCGCCATCATCGAAAAAACGCCGATGCGGTTGGCGATAAAATTCGGGCGATCTTTCGCCGGCACGACGCCTTTGCCGAGTCGCTGATCGAGAAAACCCGAAATCTTACAGGCAATTTCGCCGTCCGTCGCCGTGGTCGGAATGACTTCGACCAATTTCATATAACGCGGCGGATTGAAAAAATGAATGCCGACGAAATGCTTTTTGAAATCTTCCGAAAAAGGCTCCGAAATTGACTCGATCGGAATGCCGCTCGTGTTCGATGCGATCACCGAACCGGGCTTGCGGTATTTTTCGACTTCCGCGAAAACCTTATGTTTGATGTCGAGACGCTCGACGACGGCTTCGATCACGAAATCGCAATCTTTGAGCTTTGCCATGTCGTCGGTAAAATTTCCCAAGCTGATTAAGCCCGAGTTTTCCGCCAGCATAAACGGTGCCGGTTTGAGTTTTTTCGCCGCTTCGAAAAGCGATTTTACGATCGCATTTCTGTCTTTCGCGCCTTCTTCCTGCGGCGCGATGTCCAAAAGCAGCGTCGGCACACCCGCATTCGCCAAATGCGCGGCAATTCCCGCGCCCATTGTTCCCGCGCCCAAAACGGCGGCTTTTCCGATATTCAGCATATTTATTTTTTCCTGTTTTAAATGAAACTTTAAGTTGGAAAGATTATAAATGAATGAGCATTCATTCAGCAAGACTCGATAATCGGAATATTCTAATTTTATATGTACAAATCTATTTTTTCCGCTTGTTTCTTTCTAAAATCATCGTGAGTGCGAGCGATTTTTCGTGAAGTTGTTTGGTTAAAGCCTTCTTTTCGTTTTCGTCCGAGGCGTTTTTTATTTTTTCGCGTAAAATCTCGATTCCCTTTAGAATCTCGACTTCGGGCGGGACGAAATCGTTGTTCTTTAAAAGCGTGTAACCGGCGCGGATATCTTCGGGCGCGGCAAAATAATCGTCTAAATTCAAGGGTTTGCCCGCGCCTTTGAGATTGTCGAATTTGCCTTCCGAGATGGCGCGCTGGATTTGTTCTTCGAGGGCTTTTTCTAGTGACATATTTTTATATTAGATAAAATTCTTTTGATGAGCATTTTTTTGACGCGTGCATAGAAAAATTGCTTGACTTCTAAAAAAACGGGTATATACTGCTTTTGCAAGACCAAGAATGTGAATCATTTCCTACAAGAATAAGGCATACTCCGTCTATTCCCTTCTTGTCAAAATTCTGATTCCCGTTCTTACAAATCAACTAAAATACGGAGAAAAATAATGAAAAAGTTAATCTTTTTACTTTTCGCAACGCTTTTGTTGGGCGTCTCGCTGCACGCGCAGACGACCCCGACACCGCAACCCGAAACAACAAAAAGGACGATTTTCCGCGCCAACAAAGAGCAAGTAACGGCGGCGCAGAAAATGTTGAAATCGCCGGAAACGGGCAAGATGGACGACGCTTTTCGCGCCGAGATCAAAAAATACCAATCGGCAAACGGTTTGCGGGCGACCGGAACTCTAAACCGCGCGACGCTCGAAAAAATGGGAATCATCCTGACCGATAAGCAGAAGGAAATTCCGGTTGATCCGAATTCTTTCGCAACGGCTGAAACGGATCAAAAAACGAAAAAAAGAGGTCCGGTTTTCCGCGCGACGAAAGATCAGATCATCGCGGCGCAGAAACTTTTGAAGGAGAAAAGTCTTTACACGGGCGAACCGACGGGCGCGCTCGATCCGGCGACGCGCGCCGCTTTGAAAGCCTATCAGGAAACGAACGGCATGAAAGGCACCGGCACGCTGAACCAGGCGACGCTTGAAAAAATGGGCATTGCGCTGACCGACAAACAAAAAGAGAACGTGGCAGTAAGTTCTCAATAAAAACTGTCGGTTAACATGGGCAAACGGTCGGTGCAGTATTGCGCCGACCGTTTTTCTTTTTGCAATTTTTCGCCGAACTGCATTATATTTGCTTTATTTTCCCGAAAACGAACACGTCTTATGCAGGAAACCAACGTTTATTTTTATCTAACGCCGCTCGCTTTGATCTTTATCGTGCTGGAAATCGTTTTGTGCTTCGTCTACCGCCGCGATTACATAACCTTTCCCGAGGCGGTCGCCAATTTCGGAACGGCGCTCGGCAATCAGACGACGAACGTTCTGGTCGCGGCGGGCGTTTACGTCGTTTACGGCTATCTGTGGGAAAACTACCGCCTGTTTACGATCGAGATGAACTGGTGGTCTTTCATTTTACTGCTGCTCGGCGTGGATTTTATTTTTTACTGGGTGCATCGCTGGGGACATTCGATAAATATTATGTGGGCGGCGCACAGCCCGCATCACTCGGCGGAGGAAATGAATTTTTTCGTCGCGCTCCGGGCAAGCGTCACGCAAAGGCTCTTTTCGTTTCTCTTCTTTTTTCCGCTCACTTTGATCGGTTTTCAGCCTTTGCACATTTATATGATGTCGGGCATTCATCTGTTTATCGCCTTTCTGCATCACACGGAATTCATCCCGAAACTCTGGCGTCCCGTCGAATATATTTTCACGACGCCGTCGCATCACCGCGTCCATCACGGCGTCAACCTGCAATATTTAGACAAAAATTTCGGTGAGTTTCTGATTATCTGGGATAGAATTTTCGGCTCGTTCGAGGAAGAAAAAGAACGGGTCGCCTACGGAATTTTAGAGCATCCGAAAACGTGGAATCCGATCATCATAAATTTTCATTTTTACATCGTTTTATGGCGCTATGCGGCTGCCGCGCCGTATTTTTGGGACAAGATACGCATCTGGTTTATGCCCGCCGGCTGGGTTCCGCGCGGGATCGAACAAAAAGAAAAACCGAGCATCACGACTGAAAATCAAATCAAGTTTCGTCCCGAAATGTTCGCCAATTCGAAGATTTACTTAATTTTGCAGGTCGTTTTGGGCGTCGCGCTGATGATCGGCGTGATTTCGAATCTTTTTCATTGGACGACGAGCGAAAAATGGCTCGGCGCGACGCTTCTCTGGTGGCAGATCATCAACTGGGGGGGAATTCTGGAAGCGAAAAGTTGGGTTTGGATTTCGGAAAACCTGCGCACGATTGCGACCGCGTTCGCCGTCATCATTTTCAGCGAAATTTATCAGCCGTCCGCGCTTTTGTTTAGTGTTCTCGCAATTACGATTTTCTCCGTTTTCTGGACGTTCGCGAATTTTCGCCCGAACAGCCCGAAACTGGCAACGGCTTAAAAAGAGTTTTAGCCGCGGATAAACGCGGATTTCGCGGATAAAACCAAAGACCTTTAATAAAATCTAAAATAAATCTGCGAAATCCGCGTTTATCCGCGGCTAATTATTCTTTTAATTTTCGATTTCAATCTCGTTCATAAAATTTTATAATCCGTTCGGCTAAATCGCGCCTGCCCCAGAGTTCGGAGATGAACATTTTAAAGTCCGAGATGGTCATCCAGTATTTTTCGCCGATCGTTTCTTCTCGGTTGACCGGATGAAAGATGACGCTGCCTAAGATTCCGTTGACGAGTCCGGGCGGAAGCAGCAGTTTGCCGTCCTTCATTTCGAAGCGTCCCTCGGAATTAAACGCCAGCGCGGCGGGCATTCTGCCGGTTTTCAAAGTTTCGAGCAGAATGAGCGCGACGATTTCCTGCGCGCCGTGAAGGACGTTGAACGACGGAAAGTTTCTTTTCACGCCGAACGGAACGTTGAGCGGCAAAGGCAGCGCGCGCGGCATTCCCATAAAAACGATGAGCTGCCAGTTTTGATTGAGAAACTTTCTAAAATCGTCCGGCGAGACGTTTTCTCTCGCGAGCGATTTCCGGAGCGTCGCTTCGATCGCCCGCGCCGCCGGCGTGACGGAGCGCGTTTTGAAGCCGCTGTTTATACAATCAATCGTTTCCTGTACCAATTGTCCGACGGTTTCCATAAAATTAAATTTTAACCGCGAACCACGCGAAACACACGAAAAATTAAAGCGAAGATTGATTTTTTTCTTCCTGTTTCGTTTATTTCGCGTGTTTCGCAGGTAGATAACGGTTATAATCAACCGCAAATTATGAGTTTTATATTCTCGCGTAGATTCTATATTTTGCTCGCGCTCGCGTTTATTCCGCTCGTGTTTTCGTGGAATCTGCCATCTTTGCGAACGTTCGTGTTCGTGTTCGACGCGATGCTCATCGTGATGGCTGTGCTTGATTATTTCATCAGCCGCAAGCTGCCCGAAGATTTTACGATGACGCGCTCGTTTGGACGGCGTTTCGCGATCGGCGACGATAATCAGGTGCATCTCAAGATCGAAAACCCGACGGCGCAGCGTTTTCATTTGAGAATCAAGGACGAATATCCGCCCGAGATGATTCTCGACGGCGCGCGCGAAGCCGCGTTCACGGTCGAAGCGCAGACCTCAGCCGATTTCTTTTACGTCTTGACGCCGCCCAAACGCGGGAGTTATAAATTCGGCACGACCGCCGTGCGTTATCTTTCAAAGCTCGGGCTCGTTTGGTGTCAGACCGATCTGGGCGCTGGCGAGGCGGTCAAAGTTTACCCGAATATGCGGCGCGCGCGCGAGATGGAACTCAAAGCGCTCGGCGCGCAGTCTTATCTGGCGATTCAGCGCAAATCTGTGCGGCGCGGCGAAGGGCGCGAGTTTGAATCGATGCGCGATTATGTGCGCGGCGACGAATTGCGGCACATTTCGTGGACGGCGACGGCGCGGCGCTCGAAACTTATCACGCGCCAGTATCAGATCGAGCGCGACCAGACGATCATCATCGCGCTCGACGCCGGACGCCTGATGACCGGACGCATCGGCGACGAAACGAAATTCGACACGGCGATTCACGCTTCGCTCGCATTGATGAGCGCGGCGGCGCGCGGCGGCGACAATTGCGGGTTTCTGGTTTTCGGGCGGCGCGTCAGAAAATATCTGCCGCCGAAAAAAGGCATCGAGCATATGGACGCCGTGCTCGAAACGCTTCACGATCTCGAACCCGAACTGATCGAACCGAGTTACGCGCGCGCCTTTCAATACATCGCGTCAAGCTCGAAAAAACGCGCGTTCGTCGTAATCTTGACCGATCTGGTCGACAAAGAATCTTCAAAAGAGCTGATTAATTCTTTAAAACTCCTGCGCCCGCGCCATCTGCCGCTCGTCGTCACGATCGGCGACCGCGATCTCAACGCGACGGTCAGCGAAGTGCCGAAAGATTTAAAGGAAGTTTTCGTCCAGTCCTCGGCGGAAGAGATCATCCACCAGCGCGAAGCGGCGCTCAGAATGGTCGAAACGCTCGGCGGACTCGCGCTCGACGTGACGACCAACTCGCTCGCGCCGCGCCTACTGGAAACTTACCTGCGCGTCAAAGAACGCGGAATGCTTTAACTAAGTTCTCCCTGATCGAATCATTTTCAGAGTTCCGCCTCTGCCTAATCAAATCATTTTCAGAGTTGCGCCGCCGATTATCAAACGTTTTGGTTATCCGACCCGTGTTTTGATAATCACGACCGATCAATCGTTCATTACGACCCGTGTTCGGCGCATCCCGACCCGCGTGCGAAATGTCCCGACTCGTGTTCAAACGCCGCGACCCGCGTTTCAAACGTCGCGACCCGTGTTCAGAGCGTCCCGACCGATGCAAAAACCGTTATATCCAACCGCTTGCGCGTCCCGACCCGTGTATTTTTGCCCCGACCGCCGTTTTTTTGCCCCGACACGCGTTTTTTGTCCTGACCGGAGTTTCCCGCATCATTACCAAAGCTTTTATCATCAAAGAAATATTAGTTCTGTAATCCGTTTTGATGTAACATCAAATTTGTGTCAAAATCGACCCGACACTGTTGTCGAATTCAAGTTAAATACTTGATTTATAATACTATTACTGCATTTTTACCATACTTTAATAGATAAGCATAAATCCCTTAAAGTTCCGGATGAAAAGCCCGGTGTTGAAAATCATTCAAAGTGTTAAAGTGTCGATTTTATTGACTCAGGACTTTGTTGTAACAATTTCGTTTTGTCCGGAATGCTCGATAAAATCTAAGGATTTTTAACTTTTTCACTGAATTCGACAACAGTGTCCGACCCTTTATGACACATTTTAAGATAACAATTGAAGAGTGAGTTTGGCGATGAAAACGGTATGTATGCTTACTAAGTACAGGACAAAAATTGATTGATATTTGAAAAAAAGAAGACATTGAGTTGAAATCTACTTGTTCAAATCTTGCAAATTTAGACAAAGGAGACTCAACTCAATGGATATTTACTCGATCGAGCAAATACTAGCTCAG
>JANOBZ010000034.1:0-1586 GCA_031411895.1 Acidobacteriota bacterium
CGAGCAAAGATTCGACTTCGCGGCGCGTTTCCGCATCGCCTTGGCAAACCCGATCGAGAAAAGCGAGGCGCTTCGCCGGCGCGATTTTCATCGCGTCGGCGAATATTCGTTTTGCTTTATTCCAATCGTCCATCATTAAATTTTCATCTCGTTTTACTGCGGCAAACCGACGCGCCGTAGTAAATTTTGCCGCACTGCTTTATGCCGTTTCGTTTTTGCCGCTCGTCAAGCTGCGAATTACCAAAACCATCATCCAAATCATAATCGCGGCACAAACAAAGTTCATTGAGGTGCGTAACCAGATCGAATCAATCAGCTTTTCGATTAACTCCGGGGTTTTGCCTTTGTCCAATTCAATTTGAATCGGAATCTGGACGGCAAAGGTTGAAAACCACGCGACCGCCTGGCAGAACAAGAAAAGCCAGACCTGCCACAGACGAATCGCCTTTGGGCGCAGCCACAAAAGAAGGACGGAAAATACTGACCGCAAAATTAACGGAACGACCAACAAAGCAACGATGCGCGGCGAAAAGACCTGACGAAAAGCGACGAATTCGTTTTCGCCGACGGCGGCGAACGTCGGGTAAATAACGTAGTTGTCTATCACGCCCGCGCCGAGAGTGTAAAACGTCAAAACAAAAGTGATGACGAAAACTCCATGCGTTTTGAAAATTGAATCTTTCATTATTTTTCCTTATTTTCCCTTGTAAGACCGGCGAGCCGCCCGGCACTTTAACCGGTGTTTCAATTTATTCAAGATTCATTCGTTTAAGAAGCGAAACAAAGCGCGGTTCGGTGCGGATGTTGTTCCATTTCGGTTCGATTTTCAGGAAAGCCATTCTTATATCTCGCCGCTCAAACCCGCGCTCCAACCATGCAAAAGTTTCATCCGGCTCGTCTAACGCATTATAAATTAGCGCAATATGATAAGGCGAAAGGTATCGCCCGGCGGATTCTTTTAGCATTTCTTGAAGCAGTTTCCTCGCTTCCGCTTGTTTGCCTGACTTCGCCAAAGCGTAACCGAGGAACGCGACAGGTCCGCTGCTGACACTGTTAAGTTCTCTAGCCCGGCGCGCTTCGGCGACAGCTTCCGAATACATTCCTTTTTCGATATAAACGCCGGCGGCAAACAAATGGACAAGCGGAAAATTCGAGTCCATTTCAGAAGTCTTTCGCAATTTTGCTAACGCTTCGTCCGGTTGTCCGGCGTGAAACAGGAACAGCCCTTCGAGCGAGCTAGCGACCAAAGAAAGCGGGTCGAGTTCTCCGGCGCGTTTCGCTTCGGCGAGCGATTCTTGGTGGCGTCCCGTAAGTGAAAGTATATATGCGTAAAAAATATGCGCGTCGGCGTTATTCGGATTAAGCTCTATGGCTCGTTTGATTTGATTTTCGGCTTCCGCCCAATCCCAGTCATACCAAAATATGATTGAGCTGAGCGCGCTGTAAGCTTCGGCTAACTCCGCGTCAATTTCAAGCGCCTTGTTTGCCGCCGCTTTCGCTTTCGGCATAACTTCGGCTGCGGGAATCTCGCCGGAGAGAACAAGCGAGCGATAGGCATCCGAGAGTCCGACGTGGGCGAGCGCGTA
>JANOBZ010000035.1:0-42880 GCA_031411895.1 Acidobacteriota bacterium
GGGCATCGCGATTCCGGCGATTGGCAAGAGATTATGAACGCCTGCCGGAAACATTGGCAGGACTGCATTTTCTGGCATTTGCTGTATTGATGCTCAAGCGATTTGTTGAAATTATGGCTCAAAGTTCATAACAGGCTCTAGCCTCATCACCTGTATAGATTCCAGTTTTAGAAGTTTGAATATTTAGCCCTCTAGCTCTTAAATGTTTTACAAGTTCCATCAAAGATTTTTTTGCTTCAATTTTGCTTGAACAAAAAATTCTAATGTCATCTACGTATCTTAAATGTTTGAAATCATCCTTTAAAAAGTTATCTATTTGCGAAAGATAAAACTTAGCTAAAATCTGAGAGGCATTATAACCTTGAGGTATCCCACGTCCAATCAGTTTTGTCCAAGTATTTAAACAGCTAGACAATAAGCTTAAAACTTCTGAATTACAGCCAATTTCCCGTAAGTCATCTATTAATCGTTTTATATCAATATTCTCAAAACAGGCTGATATATCCGTTATAACTACATAGCTTGCAAAATCATTAATTTCTTCTATGCTTTTATCTCGAAATTTTTTCCATATACCAAAACTGGAAGACACCCATTCAACCGAAAGAGGGTTTGAAGAAAGCTTATTCGATATATCAACTTGTCCTATCTCTTTATTGATAAATTCATATATTTGTTTGTAACAAACTCCAACACAAGCTGCGTAAACCAATCTGTCTTCATATTCAAGGTATGCTGCTGGACGAGTTGAACCACGTTTTTTAGGGACTTCACAAATGATTGTTGGTTGAGGTTTGTAACTTCCATTTTCTAAACCTGATCTAACTAAATTAATCCAACCATCAAGATTAGATTCTATTAATCTGAATTCGTTTGGAAACTCGACGAAGAAATTATTTTGTACAATGTCTAATTTAACCCGTTTCCAAGCTAATTCGAGGTCTAATAATTCACAAGGGAAAGATTTCATACATTAAAATTTATTTGCATATTGCTTTTTAGTCAATAGTTATGACTTTTGGGAGAATGAACTAACATGAGTTTGCCTAACCAATATGCTAAACTATCGGCAGATTATGGCTGAAAGACGCGAGCGATTTGAGACTTCTTCGGGCATTGAGCTGCCCAATGATTTTAATCCGGATAATACGAATATCGATTTCGAGGCGCAGATCGGCGAGGAAGGCAAACTTTAATCCGGCGGCGGATACCAGCCCGCGCTGACCCATATTTTTCTGGCTTTGACAGCAATCTCAAAATTCAGGCGCAAAGCGGTGACGGTTGCGCGTCCGCATTCGGTTTTACCGTTAATTTCAGTCTTTTCTTCATTAAATTCAAAATGTTCGTTCCAGATTTGAGTGCGTGGATTGAAAAGCGGTGTTTTGATATTGGTTTTCGGGTCAACCGCCTGAGTTTTAGCGTGTTTAAATCCGTTGCAGTTGCGGCAAGCGAGCCATAAATTTTCTTCCGCGTCGGTTCCGCCCTGCGCCGTCGGCTGAAGATGCTCGATCTCCAGCGGCATCGAAACGATCGCTTGCGGAGTCAGGCAGTAACCGCAGCGATTGTTTGCCGTTTGACGAATTTTACCTTTCAATTCGTCGGAGATAAAACTCATTTTAAGTCATTTATCGAGACGACCAAGCCGCGTTTGACGGCTTCGGCTATGCCGTAAGCTTTACGCAAATTGGCATTATTATATATTTCGAGATACATGCCCAGCTCGCTTCTTTCGACGTTGTTTATCACACCGCGCTGTTCGAGTTCGGATAATTCGCTCATTCTGTTCGCCTGTTCTTTAGGAAGCCTGAGATTTGCCAGCGCCAAAACGTCTTCGTCCGTCCAGCCAGCCACGTTTTCCTCGAAATCAGCGTCTTCAAATGAAAAATCGTCGCGCAGTTTATCGGTAATTACTTCCTCGATTCGACGATGCTTTTTTTTAGCCAATTTATTGAAATTCCGGTAAACGTTTTCGGGCAAATTCAATGTAACTTCCATAATTCGCAATTTTATCATAAACAAAATAATTCACTTAACAAATTGAATTTAAGCAGGTAATAAACTACCAGCCGACGCTCAGAGCCATTTCCGAACTATGCTAAACTAACGGCGATATGGCTGAACGACGCGAGAGATTTGAGACTTCTTCGGGCATTGAGCTGCCCAATGATTTTAATCCCGATAATACGAATATCGATTTCGAGGCGCAGATCGGCGCGGCGGGAAAGTTTCCGTACACGCGCGGCGTGCGCGGGAATATGTATCGCGGCAGGTTTTGGACGATGCGCCAGTATGCGGGTTTTGCGACCGCCGAGGAATCGAATAAGCGTTATAAATATCTGCTTTCACAAGGCGTGAGCGGATTATCGGTGGCGTTCGATCTGCCGACGCAGATCGGGCTGGATTCGGACGACGAGCTTTCGGCGGGCGAAGTCGGCAAGGTCGGCGTGGCGATCGATTCTTTGGACGATATGCTCACCTTGCTCGACGGGATTCCGCTCGATACGGTTTCGACTTCGATGACGATCAACGCGACCGCTTCGACGCTGTTGTGTCTGTATTTAGCCGTTGCGCGCAAGCAGAATGTCGCGTTCGACAAGTTGAGCGGCACGATCCAGAACGATATTTTGAAGGAATACATCGCGCGCGGAACTTATATCTACCCGCCGAAACCGAGCTTGAGATTGATTACCGATATTTTTTCGTTTTGCGCTGGCGAGGTGCCGAACTGGAACACGATCTCGATCTCGGGCTATCACATTCGCGAAGCCGGTTCGACCGCCGCGCAGGAAATCGCGTTTACATTGGCTGACGGCATCGCCTATGTCGAGGCGGCGGTGTCGGTCGGATTGAAGGTTGACGATTTTGCGCCGCGCCTTTCGTTCTTTTTTAACTCGCATCTGAATTTGCTCGAAGAAGTCGCCAAATTTCGCGCGGCGCGCCGTCTCTGGGCGAAGATTATGCGCGACCGCTTCGGCGCGAAAGATGCGAAATCGATGATGCTCCGCTTTCACACGCAGACCGCCGGTTCGACGCTCACCGCGCAGCAGCCCGAAGTGAATATCGTGCGGACGACGATTCAGGCGCTCGCGGCGGTTTTGGGCGGAACGCAATCTCTGCATACGAATTCGATGGACGAAGCTTTATCTTTGCCGACCGAAACGGCGGCGCGCATCGCGCTCAGAACGCAGCAGGTCATCGCCAATGAATCGGGCGTCGCCGACATCGTCGACGCGCTCGCCGGAAGCTACGCGATCGAGGAATTGACGAATCAATTGGAAGCCAAAGCGCTTCGATACATCGAAAAGATCGACGCGCTGGGCGGAATGTTAAAAGCCATCGAAAACGGCTACCCGCAGCGCGAGATTCAGGAGGCGGCTTACGTTTATCAGCGCGCCGTCGAAACCGAAGCGGCGATCGTCGTCGGCGTCAATAAATTTCAAATCGAAGAAGATACGAAAATCCCGATCCTCAAAGTTGACGAACAGATCGAGCGCGACCAGATCGAACGCCTCCGCGCGGTGCGCGCAAAACGTGACGCCGCAAAAGCCGAAAACGCTTTAACGAAGATCGAAGAAGCGGCGCGCGGAACGGAAAATCTAATGCCGCACATTCTCGATGCGGTCGAAAATCACGTCACGGTCGGCGAAATCTCGCACAAACTACGCGAGGTTTGGGGCGAATATAGAGAAGCCGTCACAGTTTAATTTGGGATTTCGGATTTCGGATTTGCTGACGCTTCAAGAAGCGCTTGTATTTTTCAAAGTTTTTTATAGCTAAAGAGTCAAATGAAAACTAATTTGCCCGGTAATCGAACCAATCCGAAATCCGAAATCTAAAACCCAAAATTGAAATGACTAAAACGCATAATTATTGGAAACGTTTGACCGCGACGCTCTGGTTTATTCCGGCGGTGCTCGCGCTGTGCGGCGGTTTGCTCGGGCTTTTGATGGTCGCAGTTGATTATTATGCGGGCAGTCGCGGCTTTTCTCCGGGTTTTCTCGACGTTCAGCCGTCGGGCGCGCGCGATATGCTGGCGGTTGTCGCGGGTTCGATGATTACGGTCGCCGGAACGGTTTTTTCGATTACGATCGTCGCTCTGACGCTCGCTTCGACGCAGTTTTCGCCGCGTATTCTGCGAAATTTTATGCGCGATACGGGCAATCAGGTCGTGTTGGGAGCGTTTGTCGGAATTTTCGCTTACTGCATCGTCGTTTTGCGGACGATTCGCGACAGCGGCGCGGAACAGGGCGCGAGTTTTGTCCCGTCGATCGCCGTCGCGCTTGGCGTCGTCTTCGGTCTTTCGGGCATCGGCTTTCTGATCTATTTTATTCATCACGTCGCCACCTCGATTCAGGCAACCAGCATTATTTCAACAATTGCCGATGAAACCGTGCGCGAAATCGAGGAAAATTACGCGCTTGAATACGACGCCAAACAATCCGACACGCAGATTCGCGGCGGGCTGTCCGCGAAAAAATGGCTCAAAATTCCGTCCGACGAAACGGGCTATATTCAAAATGCCGACACGAGCGCGCTTTATGAGCTTGCCGGAAAACACGATCTGATCGTTCAGATGCGGCGGCGCGTCGGCGAATTTACGATTAAAGGGCTGCCGCTTTTGCAAATCTCGCCGCGAAACGAAAACTTTGCGCCTGATGAAAAACTAATTGCCGAATTTAATCAGGCTTACGACATCGGAAATTTTCGCACCGTCGAAGGCGATGTCGCTTTCGGGCTTCGCCAAATCGTAGACATTTCGCTTAAAGCGCTTTCGCCCGCGATCAACGACACGACGACCGCGCTTTCATGCATCGATTATCTGACGGCGATTCTGGTTTGTCTGGCAAAACGCCCGTCGCGTCCGCCGCTTTATTTTTGCGAAGACGCGCTTCGGCTGGTCGTCAGTCAGCAGCGTTTTGAAGATTATTTCGATCTCGCGTTCAACCAGATTCGCCAAAACGCGGGCGGAAACGTCGCGGTCATTTTGCGCCTTTTGAACGCGATGGAAATCATCGGTAAAGCCAATCAAAATTTTGCCGCCGAAGACGAACGAACCGAACGC
Organism: Acidobacteriota bacterium; assembly: GCA_031411895.1. Lineage (GTDB taxonomy): Bacteria > Acidobacteriota > Blastocatellia > Pyrinomonadales > Pyrinomonadaceae > JAFDVJ01. The sequence goes on from JANOBZ010000035.1 coordinate 5,063, forward strand.
CACGACCTGCTCGAAACGCAAACGCGACTATTGTTCGGATTAGCGGAAAGAACCATCGGCGCGGATGCCGACCTCAAAACCGTCGCGCGTCATTACAAACACGTCAAACAAACTCTCGAAGGCTTGAGATAAACAGCAAAATGCCGCTTCAATATTTGATTTGACATAAAATCTTTGTTATTGTTTCACGGATGAAACAAATTTTAGAGAATTTGGAGAAGGATAAATAATGACAGCTCAGGCAGAAACCGAACTCGAAAAAACCGAACAACCGATCAACGAAACTTACGGCGGATTGCGCTCGATTCGCGACATCGTCAAGGATTTATCAAAACCCGTCGCGCAGAAACACTTGCGCAAACGCCGTCAGGGCGGCAAGGAAATAACTTATCTCGCGTGGCACGACGCCGTTAAATATCTCGACCATTACGCGCCGGGTTGGTGTTATGAAGTGCGCCGGATTGATTCGATCGCCGGAAAATTGATTCTGACAGTGCGCCTCTCGATCATCTGCGCGGAAGGCGTCGTCTATCGCGAAGCGACCGGACAGGAAGACGAAACGCTCGAAACGTACGGAGATTCAAGCTCAAACGCTGAAAGCATGGCGCTGCGCAGAGCAGGCGCAAAGTTCGGTTTGGGTTTGGGGCTTTACGACCAGTAAGAATTTTTAGCTACGAATAACACGAATAGCACGAATAAGATTTAATAAAATATTCGTGCTATTCGTGTTATTCGTGGCTAATTCTTTCGTGTTTTTTCGTGGCTAATTTTTCAGGAGTTCACCGCTTTTAATTCGAGATTGTTTGCGCCGGTTTGGGCGACGAGATTAGCTGTGTGCAATAAACTTTCGAAAGTTCCCGCGCCCGTCCATCAGTTTGCTAAGACAACGCCTTTCATGATTTTTTATTAAATCCCAAAGCCTGAAATCTGGTTTCGAGCTTCGACGCGCCGTAAATCGTGAAGCGCGGAAAAACGTCTGCGTCGCGGTGCGCGTAATCTTCGCCGACGAGCAGAATATGTCTGATTCCGTTAGCGCGCAATCCTTCGATCTGCGCGTCGCGATAGCTGCCGTTCGGAAACGCGTAGGTTTCGAGCGGCAATCCGAGCTCGTTTTTAAAGTAATCCACGCATTTTTCGAGATCGCTTTCGAAAAATTCTTCGCTTTCGAATTCCATCGATTCGTGCGAAAAGGAATGAACGCCGATCTCGTGAGTTTCGGCGATTTTCCGGATTTCCGCGCGATTCATCATTCTGGTCGCGGGCGCATCGAAATTATTTATCAAATCTTCAACGCCGCGCCACAATTCTTCGCGCTCGGCGCGCGGGCGATTTTTCAAAAAGCGGCTGATCTTCAAACCGTATCGGACTTTGGCGGCGGAATTTTCGCCCGTTAAACGATAATCAAATCCCGGCAGATCAATCTCGTCAATCAATTTTTTCGGCGCCGCGTTTAAGAAATCGTAGAGCCTGATATTCCACATCGGCGCGCCCGTTTCGACGCACGACGGGATAATGTTCATATTTGCCCGCAAAGCGTGTTTTTTCAAAAGCGGCGCGGCAAATTCGTAAAAATTATAATAGCCGTCGTCGAACGAAAGCACCGCAAGCGGCTTTTCGGATTTTGCCGAACCGATTTCGCTAAAGCCGACGACCTCGAAATTTTCCTTTAAAAAGTGCAATAAATCGTCGAAAATTTCGGGATTCAGAGGCGACCAGAACGGATTTTCGTGCGGCGAAACCTGATGCAGATTTAAAACCGTCACCAGACGCTCGCGCCGGATTTTTTCGAGAAGCGCGGCATCGCGCCGCAGCGCTTTCTGTAAAAAATAATATCCCGTCTTTAAATGCTCTTTCATCAATCAATCGAAACCAGTTTCAACTGTGCCGAATCCTTTTCAATTTTTCCTCGGTCAGCGAAATAATTTTTGTAATTTTCCCGAAAATTCTTGAGCGCCGCGAGCTGCGCCGAAACGTTCCAATCGGCGGTGTAAAAAAGCGCGCCCGTCGCAATTTCGTCCTGCGAAACCGCCGGAATTTGCGCGTCGTCGGCGATTTGGCGAACGGCGCGGACATAGAGATCGTGCGCGTGTTCCATCACCTTCCAATGCAGTTCGAAAAGCGTCTCGCGCCCGTCGAGCAATGTTTGTTCGGTCGCGATGATCTTTCCCGTATCGATTCCCGCATCGAGCCACATCACGGTATTGCCGATCAGGTGAAACCAATTTTTCGCGAGACACCAGTTCGTGCAGTTCGGTCCGCCTTTGACGTACGGCGAAATCCCGGTGTGCAGATTGACGATTTTCCGGCTCGCGCCGATCACCTTTTTGCCGACCAGATTCGTGCCCGAAACGATCGTTAAATCGGGCGCGTATTTTTCGAGCATGCGGAGCGTCGCCGCGTCGTTAACGTTTTCGACGCGAACGATCGGAACGTCGGGAAACGCGGAGAACTGCGCGTCGTATTCGTGAAGCATCCGAAGCCACGTTTCGACAAATTCGCGTCCCGCAAGTCGTCCCGTAACGCGGTTTACAAGGCTTCCAATTTTTTTTGTCAAAGTCGGTTTCCGGCGCGGAACGTTGCCCGAAACGACGATCGCCGCCACGTCGCAGACCTTCGCGATTTTATGACACAAGGCGCGTTGATTACCCTGATTTCCGGTCAGAATTACAGCTTTCATTTGAATTTAAGCGTTTTGAGTCCCGCCTTCAGGCGGCTTTTGCTTTGAGATTGGCCGCCTGAAGGCGGGACTCAAAACAATTTAATCAATAAATCTCTGAAACCAAAGTTCGAGCATTAAGAGCGTCCAGATTTTCCACGAATTATCCTTCACGTCGCGGCGCTGTTCGTCAATCAGACGCTCGACCGTGCGCGCGTCAAAAAGCCCGCGTTTCGACGCTTTTTCCGATAGTAAAATATCGCGCGTAAAGCCCTGCAATTCATTACCGAGCCAGTATTTGAGCGGCACGCCGAAACCCATTTTCGGGCGGTAAATAACATCGCGCGGAACGAGCCGCGCGGCAACTTTTTTGAGCAGCGATTTCGTATCTTTGCCCTGCTGTTTGATGTTTTCGGGCAGTGAAGCCGCGAATTCGATGACCTTGTGATCGAGAAACGGCGAGCGCGCTTCGAGCGAATTTGCCATCGAAGCGATATCGACCTTAACGAGCAGATCGTTCGGCAGGTAATTCATCAAATCGGTCAAAAGAACCGTATCGATCACGCCTTTGCCATTTGAATTTGAAATATATTTCGCGAAAAATTCGAGCGGGTTCGAGCCGGCGGTTTTGTTTTTCAGATCCGCGCTGTAAAGTTCGCGCTTGGCGTCGCCGTCAAACGTGCTCAGCCAGAGAAAATAACGCTCGGCTTTGGGCATCGAAGCGGCGCGCAAAAATCTTTGAAAACGCACGAAACGATTGCGGAAATTGGTCGGCGAAGGAATTGCCGTGATTGACGGTTCGATCAATTTCTGCCGGATCACGCGCGGCAGTTTATGATAAGTTTCGGCAAATTTCATCGCGATGTGGCGTTCGTAGCCGACAAAACTTTCGTCGCCGCCGTCGCCGTTCAGCGCGACCGTCACGTATTTACGCGTTTCTTTCGAAACGTAATAGGTCGGAATCGCCGACGGATCCGCGTACGGCTCGCCGTAATGCTCGACGAGCGTCGGCAAAACGTCGAGCGCGTTCGGACGCACGATAAACTCGTTATATTCCGCGCCGAGATGTTCGGCGACTTTTTTAGCGTATTTCAGCTCGCTGTAATCCTGTTCTTCGAAGCCGATCGAAAAAGTCTTGACCGGCTGCGAACTCGCTTCAGCCATCAGCGCGACGACGACCGAAGAATCGACGCCGCCCGAAAGAAATGCTCCCAACGGAACTTCCGAGATCAGGCGAAGCTTAACGGCTTCACGCAAAATGCGCGTCGTTTCCTCGATCGCTTCTTCTTCGGTGATCTTTATTTTTTTCGAAAAATCCGGCGACCAGTAGCGTTTTGTCTCGATTTCGCCGTTTTTCCAGCGCAGCCAGTGCCCGGGTTCGAGCTTGCGGATCTGTTTGAAAGCCGTTAAAGGCGCGGGCACGCATAAGAAAGAGAGATAATTGTCGATCGCCTCGTAATCAACCTCGCGCGTGATCGAAGGATGCGCCAGAAGCGCGGTAAATTCCGAACCGAAAATAAGATCGCCGTTCGCCTGATGCGAGTAAAGAAGCGGTTTTTTGCCGACGCGGTCGCGGGCGATAAAGAGCGATTTATCATTGAAATCCCAGATCGCGAACGCGAACATTCCGCGTAAATAATTCACGCAGTCAGCGCCGTATTCGTCGTATAGATGAATGATGACTTCGGTATCGCAGTTGGTCGAAAACTTATGCCCGCGCGCTTCTAAATCTTTTTTGAGTTCCTGAAAATTATATATTTCGCCGTTAAAGACGATGACCGCCGACCGATCCTGATTAAAAATCGGCTGCTGTCCGCCCGCAAGGTCAATAATCGCCAGCCGCCGCATCGCGAGCGCGACCGATTCACCTGTATAAAACCCGTCTTCGTCCGGTCCGCGATGAACGATGCAGCGGTTCATCCGTTCCAGAATTTCACGGCTCGCCGGTCGCGAGCGCGCGTTTACAAAACCGACTATTCCGCACATTTATTTACCCGAATCCTTTTCTTTATTTGCTCTTAAATGACTTTCGAGCCGTTCGCGCCGCGCCGCGTCCGCGAGCCGTTTGTTTTCTTTTTTCTCTTTTCTGAGCGTCCAGCCGACGGCGATAAACATAAACAGAAAGACCTGAATCTGCGTCCGCTGGCGATACGCCGTCCCGACGTTGCCCTGAAAAATCGAATACGCGAGCGTCAGCATCAGCGTGAAGATCAAAACCGCGATCGCGTTGCGCAGCCGATTTCTGATGGTATAGACGAGTCCCATAATCATCAGCGGAATCGAAGACCACCAGACGATCATTTCGGGAATCGTAATCGCCTGACGCAGGCTGCCGAGCTGCCACGGGAAAGGCGCGAGCATCAGATATGTAAAGCCGACCGGAATGATCGTGATCGCGCCTTCGGTCGTCGAAACGTCAGCGCCGCCGCCGAAACCGGAATCGCCGCGCTGTGCCATATCGCCTCGGCTGCGCTGGATGCTTTCGAGACTTCCCCATTTATCGAAATTCTCGCTTGCCGTCCTGAGAACCCCGAGATAGGTCATCGCGACCCCCATCACGATCAGAATGATAAAGCCGCGCGCGACGGATTTTGCCGAGCCGCTCTGCCCGATAATAAAACTGCCGGCAACCGAGATCGCCACCATATAAAAAATATAGAATCTCAAGGAAAGTATGCCGAAGAGCGCGAAAATCAAAAAGATAACGGCGAAATAATTGAATTTTTCCTGAAGCTGCATAACCATCGTCATTGACAGCACAAGCAGAAAAATAATCAGCCCGTCTTTGAGAAACTGCCCGGACCAGATAATAAAAGCTGGAAATAGCGCGACCATCAGCGCCGCGTTTTTACTGACGCTGATGTTATTAAAAATTCTTTGCGCGCAGACATAGACCATCGGCGCGGTCGCCGCGCCGACAACGGCGCAGAACGACTGCGCGGCGAGCAGATTTTGCCCGGTAAACAAATAAATAATCGCCGTCAGGTAATTCATGCCCCAGCCGGGCGTGCCGGTGCTCATTGCTTTTAGGGCGATCGGATCGGTGCTCGGAATATTACCAAACCAGACGTCAACAATAGTTTGTCCCAGCCAATCGTAGGTAATGGCATCGGCACCGAAAAACCCGCGCAAATCGAAAACGTGAATAAAAACGCCGAAAAGCATTCGCAGCGAGAGCGCCGCCAGAAAAAGCTGAATAAGGAAATGGCTCTCGTCGGTGTTCTGCCGGATTAAAATAATCACCGGCACCGACACGACCGCCGTCAGAAGAACGGCGAGAATCCCGGCGGGAAACCCGAGAACCATCACCGCAAAGGCGGTCATGAACGTGAAAATTACGATTATTTTATCCATTCCGGTTTACTACTACTACACTACTGCTGCTGCTCGGCTCTCAGCACCAGATTATTTTCCATCACGAGCGCTTCGAAATTCGCGTTTCCAAACGTGTTGATCGCGTCTTCGGGCGTGCAGACGATCGGCTCCTGAATATTAAACGACGTATTCAAAAGCAGCGGAATGCCGGTCAGCTTTCGAAATTCGTCGATCAGATTCCAGTAGCGCGGATTGACATCTTTATTGACCATCTGCGGGCGCGCCGTGCCGTCAATATGAACGACCGCCGGAATACGCTTTTTCCACTCTTCGGCGACCTGTATGACGGTAATCATAAACGGGTCGTGATGCTCGACGCCGAAAATCTCTTTGCCGTATTCTTCGAGCATCGAAGGCGCGAGCGGGCGGAACCATTCGCGCAGTTTTACTTTATCATTCAAAATCTGGCGCATATCGGCGCGGCGCGGGTCAGCCAGAAAACTTCTCGCTCCGAGAGCGCGCGGTCCCCATTCGCTGCGACCGTTAAACCAGCCGATGATCGCGCCGTCCGAAATCATTTTCGCAAGGCGCGGCAAAAGCACTTCGTCGGGCAGAGTTTCGTATTTCAACCCGGCAGCGTCGAGCGCTTTACGGCATTCCTCGTTCGAGAATTTCGGTCCCCAGTAAGAATTGTTCATCACATACTTGCGCGGTTTGCCCAAAATCTGATGCCAGACGTAATAAGCCGCGCCGAGGGAACAGCCCGCGTCGCCCGCCGCCGGGTGAACGAAGAAATTCTTAAACGGCGTTTCGTGAAAAATGCGCCCGTTCATGACCGAATTAAACGCGACGCCGCCCGCCATACACAAGTTTTCCTCGCCGGTCATTTCCTTGATCTGTTTGACGAGATGAATCGCCGTGTCTTCTAAAACGCGCTGCGCGCTCGATGCGATGTTCCAGTGATGCTCGGTCAATTCTTCGCCTTTCTTGCGTCCGGGTCCGATTTCATTGACGATCGCGTCGGGAAATTGATAATGCTTCGCGAGATGATGATCTAAAACCTTGATATTAAACTGGAAACCGCTGTCTCCGTTTTTCGTTAAAACCTTCTCGCTGAAAAAATCATAGTATTTCGGCTTGCCGTAAGCCGCCAAGCCCATCACTTTCCACTCGTCGCCGGTGAACATATCGAACCCGATGTAATTCGTTACCGCCGAATAAAATTGTCCTAAACTGTGCGGCAGTTTGATGCGCTTTAAGACTTTCAGTTTATTGCCTTTCCCGTGCGAGAAAAGCGTCGTCGTGTCTTCGCCCGTGCCGTCCCAGGTCAAAACGGCTGCCGAATCGAACGGCGAAACGAAAAACGCCGAAGCGGCGTGCGTCTGGTGATGTTCGAGATAATGAAATTTAAAATCCGACGCGCCGAAATGCTCCCGCAGACGCTTCGGATGCTTGAACATTCCGAGGTAACTTTCCGAAACCTGCGCGACGCCGCGGTCGGCGCGCGCCTTGAACATCGCCGGCGAAACGAGCGCGGCTTTCAAAGCCTGCATCGCTTTATGCCGCAAAATCCACGGTTTCCAGTAATGCCCGACGTGCTCGACGTCCTTTAGAGTAATTCCGGCATAATCGAGACAAAACTCGATCGCCTTAAACGGAAATCCGCTGTGATGTTTTTTGCGCGAAAAGCGTTCTTCTTCCGCCGCCGCGACGATTTCGCCGTCCTTGATCAAAGTTGCGGCTGAATCGCCAAGTGTCGTTAAACCCAAAATATACATAAAAATTCTAAACCTTTTTCTTCTCTCCGACCGCGCACCAAAAGGGAAAACCGTCGCTGAACCGGATATTTTCAAGCCCCGCCGCCTGCATCATCTGCGTGATTTGCGCCCGCGTAAACCGCTGTTCGAGACGCGTTCCGAAACGATCGAGCGCGTCGGTGCGCATCGTGTAAAAACTGTGATGACGGTAAACCGAAAGCGGAAAGCTCTCGACGTTTACACCGAATTTTTCGAGCAGCGCCGCAGTTTTCGCGAGCGGAAAATAAACCGTTACGGCAATTAAATCCGTCACGATCTTTTTCAAGCCGAACGGCATTGCGCTGATCGCGCGGCGAAATATTTCTGAAACTTTCCAGACACCGCGAAACCACGCCGGACGATTGTCGAACGCGTAATAAAGATAAACCAGAAACGGCGCGCCGGGTTTTATTTTCCGCACGCACGAACCGATTCCCTGCGCCGTATCGGGAATATGATGCAAAACGCCGAGACTGTAGCCGAAATCCATCGAATCATCGGGGAGCGGAATTTCCGCGACCGATGCGTTATGAAATTCGACGTTTGCCGCCGCCGCGAGATTCTTTTTCGCGACCGCTAAGGCTTCCGCGCTCGCATCAATGCAGTGCAGCCGCCCGACTTTTTCAGTCATCAGCTTCGCCCAGCGACCGCTTCCGCAGCCGAGGTCGAAACCCGTCGCGTCAACAGGCAAGCTTTCAAACGGAAAGACCGCAAAATAACGCGCAAATTGTTCGTTAAGTTCGGTTTCGGTCATTCCCGTCTGGTCGAAACGCGACCATTCTTCGCCGAATCCTTCGACCGTTTTTATATCAACATTTGCCTGCATAAAATTTTTTGCGCCTAACTTCCGCCCGCTTATTTTACCAGATTTCGCGACGCCAGTTCGGCGGTCGCGGCTGCCACGCGGTCGTCCGGTCGCTGGTCTTTGACCCAATCGAGAAGCGCCGTCAAGCCTTCTTCGAGATTGACCTTCGGCTGATAGTTTAACAAATTGCGCGCTTTGGAAATATCCGCCACGCAGTGCCGGATGTCGCCTTCGCGGAATTTGCCGACAAATTCCGGCTCGATTTCCTTACCCAGACCACGCGCTAACAGCTGCGAAATTTCGCCGACCGAGATCGGTCTGCCCGTGCCGATGTTGACCGGCTGGTAATCAGCCTGATCGGTTTCGAGCGCCAAAAGATTCGCCCGCACGATGTCGCTGACGTGCACGAAATCGCGCGTCTGCCCGCCGTCTTCGAAAATCACGGGGCGCTCGTTGTTCATAAGGCGCGCCGAAAAAATCGCGCAAACGCCGGTGTACGGGTTTGAAAGCGCCTGCCGCGTGCCGTAAACGTTGAAATACCGGAGCGCAACAGTCGGAATTTTATACGCGCGACCGACGCTCAGACAATATTGTTCCTGATCCTGCTTGCTGACCGCGTAAACCGAAGTCGGGAAAAGCGTCTTTTCTTCGGTCGTCCCTGCGGGTTTGAGCTCGGCGCCGCACGCGTCGCATTCGAGTTCCCAGCGGTGCGCCTCCAATTGTTCGCCTGAACGAAGCTGCGGATAGACCGATTTTTCGCACGCCGCGCAAACATACGCGCCTTCGCCGTAGATCGACATCGAAGACGCGACGACGAGTTTTTTAAGCTGCCCGCCGGGACGCTTGATGATTTCTTCCAAAAGCACGGCGGTTCCGAGATCGTTGGCTTTTACATAGCGCACGATTTCATACATCGACTGCCCGACGCCGACTTCCGCCGCCTCGTGATAAACGACGTCAATTCCGTCCAGAGCCTTGCGGACAGCCTCGGCGTCGCACACGTCAGCCTTGATGAATTCGGCTTCTTTATTGAGAAATTCGGGAATCTTGTCGCCGTGAACCTGTTCGACGATCGAATCTAAGATACGCACCCGATGACCTTTTTCAACCAGCGCGTCAACAAGATGCGAACCGATAAAACCCGCGCCGCCCGTAACCAGAATATTTAAATTTTCCATAATAAACTTTTTAGCCAGTACCGTCTGCGTGAGCGGGCGGATCCTATATTCCGCAAGCAAACCCACCCGCTCACGCAGGCGGTACTGACTTTTGCCGCCGTCTGATGGCGGACTCAAAACCACTTATCTTGAGTTAGCTTCTAAAGCTTTTTCTTTCTTAATGACCGAATTAAAAACCTCAAGCACGCGCGGCGCCTGCGATTTTGCCGAGTAACCGTTCTCGACCGTTTCGCGTCCCGCCGCGCCGAGCTTGCGTCTTAATTCAGCCGAATGAAGCAATTTTTTCAGCTTCTCGATCCATTCTTCCTTGCCGTCGGCGAGAAATCCGTTAACGCCGTCCTCGATGATCGTCGAATTTACGCCGACCGGCGAGCAGATCGTCGGAATCCCGAGCGCCATATACTGCAAGGCTTTCAAGCCGCATTTTCCTTTGCTCCACTGGTCGTCGGGTAAAGGCATCACGCCGATATCGATCGCCAGCAAATCCTCGACCTCGCTTTCCGAAACCCATTTGACGACTTCCACGTCAACGCCCGCCAATTCGAATTTCGGCGCGCCGATCACGCGCAGGCGAAACTTTTCCTGTTGCGCGAGCGTCTGCAAAACATCGCTCAGCGTCGCCAGATGCTGCGCCGTCGAGAAGCTTCCGCTCCAGCCGATGGTCAGCGTTTCGGGCGCCGAGCGCGGTTCCGGCATCACGTATTTTTCCGTATCGATCGTCGTCGGAATAATCGTCACATGATCGTTAAACTGTTTGGCGTAATCAGTCAGATACTGGTTTCCCGCCATAATATGCGACGAGAGACGACAGATTTCGCCGGTTTTATTCGGAAATTTCAAATAGCTCAGATAACCGTTCGACGGACTTTTGTAAGCGACGAAAACCGCGTCGTCGAAATCGAAAACCATCGGAACGCCGGAGCGCGAGATGCGCCGCTCGAACCACGCCGGACCGAGCAAAGCGGCTTCGCGGAAAACATAAACCAGATCATATCCGGCGAGCGATTTCATTTCATTTCGGCGGCGGTTGATGTTTTCGAGAACACCCTGAATTTTCTGCCAGGTGTTTCCGCCCTGATGAAGAATCTGCTGTAATTCCGCCGTTTCAAATGACGAATAGGTTATCTCGACGCCCTCAGCGCGCAGCAGCGGTTCCCACTGCTCGATGCGGTAACGCTGTCCCGGAGAGGTGTCGTAGATACTCGGTACGATAGCCAAAACTTTCATAAAATATGCAATTGGAAATTTTAACAACCGGCGTTCAGCTTTGCAAAAGTTTCCGGTAAAGTCGCCGGTAGCGAGTCCCGCCAACCTTCAACAGATCGAATCTTTCCGCCGCGCTCGTCCGGCACCTCAAAGCCAACTCCGCTTTGTCTTCCAATAGTTTATCAAGATTTTCAAGCGCCGCGCGGTAACCTTCCGTACTAAACTTTTCGATTACGACGCCGACATTGTCGGCAGTCGTCAATTCGGTCGTATCGCCGACGCCGCCGTTGACGACCAGCGGCAGACCGCACGCCAGATATTCGGCGTTTTTCGTCGGCGACGACGCCTGCTTCGAATAACACGGCTTGATAAACGAAACGGCGGCATCAGCCGCGCTCAAATAAAGCGGAATTTCCGCCGGCTGAACTTTTTGAATAAAAAAATCCGTGTCCGAGTAGCCGCGCGCGCGCAGCAGCGGTTCGATCATTTCCGGCTTGCTCTGCGTCAGAATAAGCGCGAACGCGTCGGGTTTTCGCTGTTTTAATTCGCCATAGAAATCGGCGGTTTCCTGCGTTAGATACCAGCCGCCGAAACTTCCGACATAGACAAGCGCGAAACGCTCGCCGATATTTAATTTTTGCCGCATTTCGCGCCTTGAAATTTCGGTCGCCGCGTCGAATCTGTTCAAATCGACACAGCACGGAATAACTTCGACCGGTCTGCCTGAGCGATCGAAACCGTTTTCCGCGCTTTCGGGAAAAAGAATCCCGCGCGCGCGTTCGGTTAAAACGACAAAACCGTCGGCTTCTTTCAAAAGCCATTTTTCGATGCGCTTGACCGACTTATAAAGCCAGCCGTCCGCTTTCCAAACGCCCGCGTCCGTGTATTCTTCGGGAAAAAACCCGCGAATATCGAAGAGCAGTTTCGGTTTTTTGCCCGCAATAAATTTTTTCGCAAGCGCGCCCATCATCGCCGGCGTGTGAACCCGCGCGTGAATCACATCGATCTTTTCGCGCCGCGCTTTTCGCCAAACGTAAAACGCGCCGCACAAAACGTCATAGAGCGTGGCGGGCGCGGACGGACGTTTGTGATACGTCAAAAAATTCCACTCGATGCCCTCCAAGGCGAGCTTTTCCTTTTCGGTGTTGATTTGTTCGGGAGTCCAAGTACCTTGCGGGTTCGGCTCGAAGGTCAGGATCGAAACGGCGGTTCCGCCCTTTTTTATCTCGCGCAGGTACGACAAAACCTGCGTCTGCACGAGCGGCTCGCGCAGTCCGAAATAACATACATAGAGCGTTTTAGAATTAACTTCCCCCATAACCTTGTTCAAGCCAAACTATTGATAATAGCAAACGGAGAAAGATTTTGCCTGAGAATTTGAGTTTATTTTTGCAAAACTGTCAGAATATTTTTCCCGACCGGAAACTTTAAGAACCTTTCGAACTGCCTTGTCACGGGCACGGCGAATTTATCGTAAGCCGTTACCGCGCCGCTTTCGAGGCTGTCGGATTTCAGTAATTTATACTTAACATACCACGGAAAAATGCCGACGAAATCGAAATATTTTGATTTGACGACCTTAAATCCGGCGGCTTTGCCCTTTTCTTCCAATTCGTTTTTCGTGTAGCGCCGAAAATGCCCGACTTTTTCGTCAAACGCGCCGTAGAGCGACATAAACGCGGGCACGAAGACCAGACAATGCCCGCCCGGTTCGAGTGTTTCGTAAACCTTTTTCAACTCGCCCGCATCGTCTTCGATATGTTCGAGAACGTTGCAGTAGATTATCGTGTCGGGCTTTTCGCTCAAGTTATCGGCAGCTTCGGAAAATATTGTGTTGTGATATTTTACGCTTGTTTCGGTTTCGAACTGCGCGATGTTCTGTTCCAGAAAGTCGAACATTTCCGACGGCTCGATGAGCGCGAGATGTTCGGGATTTTCCTGCAAAAGAAGTTCGGAAAACGAGCCGGTTCCGGCGCCGACCTCGACCAGTTTCTTTCCGAGAAACGGGCGAAATTCTTCGAGAATCCATTTGTGATAATTGACGGCAAACGACATCGCTTCGAGGTCTTTGCCGACATAGACGTGCTTTTTACTCATTCACTTTCAATGTCAAAAGGTTTGTGCTGCTGCCGACCAGAGATTTTTGAGGAATTTCGCGGTAGGAACTCTTTAAGTCCGTGAGCCAGTTGTATTTCAAAATATAACCGAGCGCCGCGACGCCGTCTTTAAAGCCGATTTTTTTGCCTTCTTCGTAAGTTCTGCCGTAATAGCTGATCGGCACTTCGTAAATCGCGCAGCGGAGTTTTGCGACCTTTGCCGTGACTTCGATCTCGAAGCCGAAACCGCTCGACGTAATCGTCATATTGCGGATGATCTCGCCGCGAAACGCCTTGTAGCAGGTTTCGACATCCGACATATTGAGATTCGTCAGGCAGTTTGACAGAAACGTTAAGCCTTTATTCGCGAGATAATGGTAAAAATATAAAACGCGCGCGGCTTTTTTGACCATAAAGCGCGAGCCGTAAACGACGTCGGCGACGCCGGTCGCGATCGGCGTGACGACGTCCGTGATTTCCGACGGATCGTATTCGAGATCGGCGTCCTGCACGATCACGACCGCGCCTTTCGTCAAACTGAAGCCGGTTTTTAAGGCTTCGGTCTTGCCGCCGTTCTGCGGCTGGCGAACGTATCGGACGCGATTGTCCATCTTCGCGAGCATTTCGGCGATTTCCGGCGTTTTATCTGTCGAGCAATCGTCGACGATGATTAATTCGAGCAAAAAATCCAGTTCCAAAACTCTGTCGACAATCTGTTTGAGCGTCGCTTCTTCGTTGTAAGCGGGCATCACGACTGACAAAAAAGGCTGATTGGAATGATTTATTTCAGACATAACTTATTGAATTTACGATAATTTTAAGTTTTATTCAAAATCCACCAATCGAACTGAAAATTTTCTCTAGTTCAAATTGCCCGATTTATTTATCCGGCGCCTTAAAAAACGAATTGGAAATTCTAACAAGTTCTTTATTTTGCGTGGGTTATAACGCAAGCTTTGGGCAGTCGTTCTGACAAAACCGACATAGTTTCGCGCGTAAAAATAGCTTCCGGCTAAAACAGAGTATAAATTCCCATAGCTTTCGCGTTTTAGTTTCTGAATCTCCGGCGGCGCATCCTGATAGATTTTTTCGTATGCCAAGAGCATCGCCTGTTCCATTCGCGGAATTTTTAAATGTCCGTTGTTGCCGTGATTACGGTAATGAACAAGGGCTTCCGGCACGAAAGCAAATTTACTCACACAGGCAACCCGATAGCAAAACTCCCAATCTTCTGACGGATGAAGCTCTTTTCTGACATCAAACCCGCCAACCGCCTGAAAAATACGGCGTCTGACCATGACAGCGCTGCCGCTGACGATCATCTTGCTGCCCAAAGTTACTATTTTATCGGCAACCCAGCCTATCTGACTGTCAAGATAATCTTGAATTACTTTTCTGTCAGTATCAAATTCGCGCATTCCGCAGCTCACCAATCCGACGTCTTCGTCCAGCTCGAGCTCGTTGATTTGCTTTTCGATTTTATCAGTCGCCCAAAAATCATCGGCATCTAAAAAAGCAATTACGTCGCCCGTCGAATTTTCCACTCCCGTATTTCTGGCAACGCCAACCCCGCAGTTCGGCTGCCGGATTACGCGAATCTTTCCTTCGTATTTCTCTAAAATATTCAGGCTGTCATCTGTCGAACCGTCATCAACGACGATAATTTCCCGGCACGGATAGCTTTGTCTGAGAACATTTTCGACTGCTTCGGACAAAAATCTGCCGTAATTATAGTTCGGAATTACGACGCTTACTGTTAGTTGAGCTTTTTTAACCATACCTGCCATAAAACGCCTGAACTTTTTGCCGGCTCCATTGTTAACACTTCTATAAAGAACATAGCAAAAGATTCGTTCAATGCGGAATGTGTATAGACACTAAAACTGCCGCTAAAGATGACCGTGCAATTCTCGTTAATCAGTTGGCGAAGTTCTGTTGAGGCTTATAAGTCGGAACAAGACGACGAAGCGAACATTTGCCGCTGGCGAAGTAAATCTGTCTTTTGTGGCTGATAAACACGATTCACGTGCCCGAAATTATTTACCGACAATATTTTTCGTAGTAATTATTTCTTAAATCGGCTTTTTTACAGTTTTTGCAGTTCCGCGAAAAAACTCTTAATGTAAAATATGAAATGCGCCGCGAAAAAAGCGCTAAAACTCAAATTACAATGTCAGAACAAGAAAAAATTAAAGTTTCCGTCTGTATGATCGCCTATAATCAGGAAGATTTTATCGCCGAGGCAATCGAAAGCATCCTCAACCAAAAAACTGATTTTCCGGTGGAAATCGTGATCGGCGACGATAACAGCAAGGATAAAACCGGCGAAATCTGCCAGTCGTATGCCGCCCGATTCCCTGAAAAGATCAAGTATCAGCGGCGCGATCCGAATCTCGGGATGATGCCGAACTTTATAAAAACATTAGGCGAATGCGGCGGCAAATACATCGCCGTCTGCGAAGGCGACGATTTCTGGACGGACGAAACCAAACTGCAGCGGCAGTTTGATTTTATGGAAGCGCACCCGGACGCTTCCCTATGCTGTCATAATCACTCGATTTTCGCGAACGGAGAAATGATCCACGTCAACGAAGACATTTCCGGAGACGTAGAAATTCTCGAAACCAGAGATTATATGCGGAATCCCTTTTTTCACACATCGAGTTATTTTTTCCGCCGCGACGCGCAGCCCGCGCCTTACCCGGATTGGTATCGCGATGTGCTCGCGGGCGATCATTTTCTGGTCTTATTTTTATCTTTAAAGGGCAAAATCGGTTATTTGAACCGGCGAATGTCGGTTTTTCGAAATCATAGCAGCAGCGTTTCGTTCACGCGCAAGGCGCTCGAAATCAAACAGAATTTCGTCCGTCATCTTGAGATATTCAACGAATATTCGAACCGGCGGTTCGACGCCGAAATCCGCGAAGTCATCAATCGCTGGAATTTGATTTATCAGGTTTACGAGCCGGTCGGCTATTTGAAAAAGCTGTCTTTCTTAGCGCAAAACAGCGGATTTTATTTCCAAAACTTTAAAAGGGTCGGCGGCATCAAATTACTCGTTAAATATCTTGTCCCGAATTCCGTTTTGCAGCAATTAAAAAGTTAAACCAAATGCCGACACCAGAAAAACGCCGAAAAGTCGTCTACATAATCTCGCAGATTGACAAAGCAATCGGTTTCGAATGGATGACCGAAAATCTCGATCAGTCGCGGTTCGAGTTGGCTTTTATTTTGCTCAACGAAAAGCCGTCTTATCTGGCTGAATATTTACGCGGCAAAAACATCAGCGTTCACGAATTGATGTTTTCGGGCAAAAAACAGGATTTGCCGTTTTTGCTTTTAAAGGTCGTCAAAGTACTACGCGCGGAAAAGGCGGACGTGATTCACACGCATATGTATGTCGCCGATCTGGTCGGTCAGTCTGCGGGCAAAATCCTCGGCGTCAAAAAGCGAATCTACACGCGCCACAGCTCGAACGAAAGCCGTAAATATCACAAAAAACAGCGCATTGACCGCATCGTCAACGCGCTTTCGACGCACGTTCTCGCGATCAGCGAGAACGTAAAAAATATTCTTCACACCGAAGAAAGCGTCGCGCTCGACCGAATCCGTCTGATTCATCACGGCTTCGATCTCGACGGCTTCGACCGCGTTACGAGTGAAGAAATCGAAGCGCTTTCGTCAAAATACAACCCGCAGAGAAAAAGTCCCGTGATCGGCATCGTCGCGCGCTACTCGCACTGGAAAGGCATTCAATACACGATTGCCGCCTTCAAAAAACTGCTCGCCGATTATCCGAACGCGCGGCTTTTGCTTGCCAACGCCAAAAAAGGCGATTATCAGGCGGAAATCGCTGCGCTTTTATCCGAATTGCCGGCTGATTCGTATCACGAAATCGTTTTCGAGCATAATCTCTTTGCGCTTTACCGTCTTTTCGACGTTTACGTTCATCTGCCGGTTGACGCCGAACTCGAAGCCTTCGGGCAGACGTATGTCGAAGCGCTGGCGGCGGGCGTGCCGTCGGTTTTCACGAATTCAGGCGTCGCGCGCGAATTCATTCGTCACGAAGAAAACGCGATTGTCGTTGATTTTGAAAATTCGGAACAGGCTTACGAAGCGATTTCAAGACTGCTACGCGATAACGAATTACGCGAAAAGCTTTCCGCCAACGGAAAACGCGACGTGCGAAAATTTTTCACGCTGGAAATTATGATTGATAAAATGGAGCGGTTTTACGCGGAATAGGATGAGCAGAAAACAGAAGACAGAAGACAGTAGACAGTAGAAAAAGTTCTCGTTAAACAGAAAGTTTATCTACTGTCTACTGTCTTCCGTCTTCTAATTCAAAATCGAAATCGCTGAAATCCGCCGAATGCTCGTCGTTCATTTCGGGCGTCCACGCCGGATTCGGCATATTCAAAAGATATGCTTCTTCGTCGCCTAAGGCTTGAACCGCCGCCGGAACGCCGGTCGGAACTTCGATCGAAGTGTATTCGTAATCCTCGCCGCTGAAAAAAACCTCGAAGCCCTTTTCGGTCTTCAAAACCACGCGGACGTTGCCTTTGACGCAGGTAAAAAATCCGGTACGGATAAAATGCAGGTGCGGACCTTTGATCTTACCGGGCAGAATCGTCGTCAGATAAACCTGCTGCGGCTCTTTGCCACTGGCAAAGAACCCGTCGTGTAAATTGTAAAGCGGCACCAGAAAACCGTTTACGTCGCCGTGTTCGTCTTTGGTCGTAAATTTTTTGTGCGCTAAAGTTCTGATTTCCATAAAGCTTAGACTTCGAATTTTTTGATCGTTTCAACGATGAAATTAACCTGTTCGAGCGTCAGATTCGGGTGCAGCGGAATACTCAGACTGTCTTCATTGAGGATTTCGCAGTTTTTCAGCGTCGCGCGGCTTTCGTAAATCGGATTCAGATGCAGCGGGTGATAACGCAGAGTCGTATAAATTCCGGCGTCGAACAGATACCGCGCCAATTTGTCGCGGTTCGGCACGCGAACGACGTATGTAAAATACGAGTGTTTTTCGTGCGCTTCGGCGTCGGGCGGGCAGACGATCCACGAAATATCGCGGAATTCCGCCTGGTAGATGTCCCAGATCTGCTTGCGGTAAGCTTGCAGTTCGTCGATTTTTTCGAGCTGCGCCAAGCCGATCGCGCCCGCAATATTGGTCGGCAGCATTTTGATGAACGGCTCCTGAATATTGTATTCCCACCAGCGACTTTTCTCGCCCGCGCTCGCCGCCGCCGCTTCAAAGCCCGATTTTCCGATTCCGCAGTAACGCAGAATTTTGGCGCGCTCGATCCATTCCGTTTTGTTTGTCGTGATGCCGCCGCCTTCGCCGGTCGTCAGGTTTTTGACCGCGTCGAAGCTGTAGATTCCGACGTCCGCAATGCCGCCGCACGGTTTTCCGTGATAAAACGAATCAACCGCGTGCGCCGCGTCTTCGATAATCGGCAGTCCAAGCTCGATGATCGGATTCATATCGACGGGTTTTCCGGCAAAATGAACGACCATTATCGCTTTCGTGTTTTCCGTCATAACCGCTTCGACGGTTTTAAGGCTGACGTTTAACGTATCGAGCTCGACATCGCAAAAAACGGGTTTATGACCCGCGAGCAAAACCGCCTGCGCGCACGAAACCCACGTAAAAGCAGGCACGATCACTTCCGAACCCGCCGGCAGGTCGAGCAATGTCGCCGCCATATAAAGCGCGTTCGAGCCGCTGTCAACCATCGCGAAATTCTTGAGCCCGAGCCGCGCGGAGAATTTTTCTTCAAACTCGCTGACCTTTTTTCCGAAACCCATCCACTGGCTTTCCAACACCGCCGAAACACCGGCTATTTCTTCTTTTCCGACTTTTGAACCAAATACTGAAATCATTTTGTGTCTTTAATAATAACATTCAAGCCGTTTAATGAGGCTTTGTCCAATTCCATCAAATAATATTCGTCACGTACGCTTTCGATTATCGAAAAATTATTCTTTTTATACCAATCGCCCGCCGGATTATTGCATAAAACCTTGCAGCGAATCGGCAAATCCTGATATTTCGACGCGGCAAAAGCGAGCATCGCGCGAAAGGCGTCGCTCATCGTGAACGACGCTCCGGATGCGCTCTTTTCGCCGCGCATAATATTGTAGGCGTCAACCGAAGCCTCGTCCGTCAATTTGCGAAAACCGAGACAGCCGATCGCCTGCCAATCGTCGCCCGCGAGCTGTTCGACGACGAACATAAAATCGTCAGCGCGCGCGTCAAACGCCGCAAACCATTTTTCCTGTTCTTCGGGCGTAATATCGCGGTTCAGGAAAAACGAGCCCTGATGCTTATTTTTCCAAACTCTGAGATTTTCTATATCTTGCCCGCCGATTGCCCGCAATCTGAGGTCGGCGTGGTCGGCTAAGGAGAGAATCAAATTTTTATCGTGCATAAATTCCGCGCCCGTTTTTAACCGAACTTTTTTAATCCCTCGCGATAGCCTGCCCAGAAATAAGCGCTTGCCAGCATTCCGAAAATGAAGTTGCGATCTTTATTGCGAAATAACTTCTCGGTCCTCAAAGCGTAAAAAAGCAAGCTTTCGCGCCCTACGCGCGAAGCCAAAGCGAGCTTGGCAAGATTTTTGACGCCTGTTTTTCCAAGTCCGTCCATCTTCGCCTTCAATTGCCCAAACGATTCCAAATCAGTAATATCCGCGTATTTCGCAAACGCCTCGGCGGTTCCCATACCGTATTTAAACTGCTGCTGGACAAGCCATTTTAATTCTAGGTGATGATTATGAATTGCACAAATATGCCGCGCCCTAAAAATTGGGATGCCCATTTTGTGAAAACGCGCGATGATCTCGTATTCTTCCGCCGCCGGAATGCTCAGATCGTCGCGGTAAAAATTTTCGATTTCGCGCAGGAGGCGTGATTTATCGACGAACAACAGACCGCTGGTGATCGCGTTGACCCGTTCAAAATCCGGCTCGTCGGTAATCGCGTCGTAACCGTAAAGCCCGCGAGCGAATTTATGAAGCGCTTCGGTTTCGTGCGAGATAAACGGATAATTCCCGAAAATCACCGCGCCCGGACCGGTGCGCTGCGCTTCGACGATTTCCCGCAAGGTTCCCGAATGAAGAAGAATATCGTCGTCGAGAAACAAGACGAGATCGGCTTTTGCTTCGCGATACCCACGGTTGCGCGTCGCGCCGATGCCCGCATTTTTCTGCGTGATTATCCGCAGGTCAATCACCTTGGGAATCGCTTCGAGTCGCGCGAGCGCCGCTTCGACCGGGCGCGGGCTGCCGTCGTCGACAACGATCAGCTCGATTTTTTGAAACCCTGTAAAATCACTTTCAAACAGCCGCCGGACGGTTTCGAGAACTTTATCGTCGCGGTTGAAAGATGAGATAGTGATCGTTAAATCGTACTTTTTATTCATTACTGTCCGCCGCTAAAACGTCCGCGAGCTCGGCGAAAGATGTTTCCTCGTTATAATTTTCTTCAACGTGTTTTTGGGCATTTTTCCCGAATTTATTCCATTGTTCGCGCTCTTGCCAAACCTGTTCCAGTGCCGCGCCGATGTCGGAAACGTCCGTCGTGCGGGCAAGCCAGCCGGTTCGGTTTTCGATAATCAGTTCGGGAATCCCGCCGATCGGAGTTCCGAGCGCCGGTCTGCCGCACGCCATCGCTTCAATCATAGCAAAAGGAGTTCCCTCGCCTAAAGACGGCATCAGAAGAACGTCGTTTCGGGCGATCGCGCCGAAAACATCGGTGGTATGCGGCAGAATTTTGATTTTTTCGTGGCTGATGCCGTAAAATTTGAGCATTTTTTCCAGATAAAATTCGCCGAAACCGTCAATGCCGATAAAAGTGAGATGCCAGTCGCGTCTTTTCCAGACCTCGTCGGCGAACGCTTCGAGCAGCAGATACTGGGCTTTATCACCCGGCGAAAATCTGCCCAAACTAAAAAAACGCGCTGCTGCATCCTTTCCGACCGGCGAATCTTCGGCGATTTTTTTGGCTTCGCTGATTTTTGCTGCCGGAAGTGCATTGACCGTGTGAAAAGCGTTTTCCAGTTTTTGTCCGATCGCCCGTTCCACCGAAAAACGATTTTTTCGGGCGATAAAAATAAACTTTTTTGCTGAAACCGCGACTTCCGTGACCGTTTCGAGTTCCTTTTCGGAAGTCAGAAAGAAACTTTCCGGAGCGCCTTGGAGAATCAACCAGTACGGAATTCCCAAACTTTTGCAAATCCGGACCGGCTCGATCAAATCACGCAAATCGGCAGGCGCGGCGACATTAAACCAAACCAGATCGCACGCCGCTTTTTTGATTTGGTCGAACCAGGGCAGCGTCCGCGTCTCTTTTCTCATGATCGTGTCAGCCAGCCGGTAAATGTTGCGGCGCGTAAAATTGACGTTAAAATGTTTGTAAAAATTCGTTTTTATGCCTTTTCTGCCGAGAATCTCCCCTTTTGTTCGCGTTGCCGGACTGTCGGCTAACGCGAGTTGAAAATCAAAACGCGAGTTGACCCGCTCGTCGCTGACAAAATCAAACCAGAAACTTTCCGAACCCGCCCAAAACGGATATGGATTGAGAGTGCTGTAAAGCAGAATTTTCTTTTTAATATTATTACTCATAATTATCTATTTGTTCGCCAACTTTCCACGGTTTTCATTTTCATTATAATTTTTGCGAGGTTAGCGGACAAATTCATCGTCGGAACGAGAATCGCGATATCGTCCGAATCCACCGGCGAAATTCCCGGTCGGTTCGCGGTTTCATTTCCAAAATTGTTTACTTTATCCTTTTAAAAATCGGGCGATACTCTCTTTCTTTTCCAAATAGCTTCTCAATCGTAGCGAAGGTTTTTCAATCAAATAATATGAGGCTAACGAAATAAGTAAGATCAAAAGCACTTTTAATATTATCGGCAGCTGGACATTGGGACTTAAGATCGGCTGCTGCCAGAGATACAATGAATAGCTGATGATGCCCACAAACGCGAATGCCCGGGCATTAAGAAGTCTCCCCAGTTTTCCGTCATGATTAGTCACCACCCAGTCTAAAAACAAAGTCACGCAAATATTTTCGATAGTGATGGCAATTAACACGAAAAGCATTTTATTGTAGTATTTCGGGTAATGCGCCCATGTCGAAATGAACAACGCGACAAATGGCGCGACGAGCAGCAGGTTCGAGCGCATCAGCGACGCATACCATTTCTGCTGGTGAAGTCGTTCTCTTAAAATGGCTAAAAAACACCCAAACGCGAGCGAATCCGCGACGGCTTCGAAGCGTCCGAATTCGACCGGAATTTCGGGGTTCTGAATTACATAAATCAATCTAAATAAAGGACAACAAAGAAGCACAAAACCGAGTACCTTCAGGATGTGTTTTCGACCGACCAGAAAAAGAATTCCGGGAAACAGTAAATAAAATTGTTCTTCGACCGATAACGTCCAGGTATGCGCCAGAAACCAGGCGTCCGGCGCAGTCTCGTCAAAAAAGTAGTTTTTCGTGTAAGTAAAAGCCGCCAGAAAGTTGTAGGAGGTAATCTTTAAGACGCCGCCGACAGTTAATCCGACCATCACGAGTAAGTAAAAATAATATGGCAGAAAAATTCTCATCGTCCGGCGAAAATAAAACTTTCGTAAATTAATGCGCTCTTCTCTTAACAAAAGTGAAGTTATGAGAAAACCCGAGATAATAAAGAAGGTGAAGACGCCCAGATTCCCGACT
This sequence comes from Acidobacteriota bacterium, assembly GCA_031411895.1. Classification (GTDB taxonomy): domain Bacteria; phylum Acidobacteriota; class Blastocatellia; order Pyrinomonadales; family Pyrinomonadaceae; genus JAFDVJ01. Next base: position 27,847 of record JANOBZ010000035.1, read on the forward strand.
AAAAACAGCGTCTGGATAATGCTCTCGAGACTCGTAAAACTCGCCGAGTAGGTTCGGTAAAGATCAACCGAAACGTGGCTTATTATCATTAAAATAATTGAAATGGCTCTTAATCCGTCGAGTGAAGGAATTTCGCGATTATTATGTTCCATGCAAAGTACTATGGTTTTATCGAGTCTTTCATAAAAGAAAAGCACAAAGACCCCTGCCAGCCTTAAGCGTCGGCTGTCAGCGCAAAAAAGCCGTGTGCCTTACCCGGATAACTTGTCGTAACCGAAACGCGGCGTTAGACCGCTTATCGAGCGACTTATAATGGCAAGTTGCCGGAATCGCTCGCTAACTCAGCCGTGTTTTTTAAAAAACAAAGTAGAATATACCTTAAAATGCTCTTTTATGTCGCGTCGGCGACAACTTATTACTCGACTTTTATTGACCCATTTTCGCTGCTGCGATCTAAACTTTGGGCGCTACCGGATCGTCTCCTTTAAGACATGGCAAAACACAGTCAATTGCGGCGCGTTCATTCGGATTTGCCGTATTGAGACGGCTGCCGGTTATTTTTTAAAGATTACTTTCTCCGTTTCCTTTCCCCATTTTCCTAATCTGCCTAAAAAATAATCTTTATAACCTTGCAGAAAAGCACGGCTGCAGTCTTTATCGACATATCTTTTACTTTTGGAAATAAAATTTCGCGAGTTTAGTAAATGCCAGACAAATTCCTTCGCCATTACCGGATAGGATTTGATTTTTTGTCCGAATGAAAGATTTTCCGCCGCCCATAAAAGACGATTCCTGTTGAGTAAATAAGTCGAAACAAGACTCGGCGTCGAACCGCCAACCTTGTGGTACATGAAAGCGGACGGAATTATATAAGAGGTATATCCTTGTCGGCTCATGCGGACGCACCACTCGGCTTCGTCGAAAAAGGCAAAATAGCGTTCGTCGAACAACCCGATTTGATTTATTACTTCGGCTGAAACGAACAAACAACAGCCGCAGGCAAATTCCGTTTCGTAAGGCTTTTTGTTTTTTAAGCTGTCGTAATTTTCATCCAGAGCGAGACGAAATCTGGCTTCTCCGGTTTTCCATTTGGCTTCCCATCGAGCAATTGAAAACCAGATTTTTTCCGTTTCGGGATATTTGAAAATGATCGGACTGACCGCGCCCGGGTTTTCGAGAGTTCCGTAGGCTTCAACCAGCGTTTCGATCAAATTCGGCGATAAAAGCGTGTCGTTATTGAGCAGCATGACAAAATCCGCGCCTTCGGATAATGCATAGTTCATGCCGACGTTGCAGCCGCCGCAAAAGCCCAGGTTTTCCTTTTGTTTTAATACGTTAATTTCCGGAAATTTTTTCTCGATGATCGCCGCTTCGTTATTTTTCGAAGCGTTATCGACCACTTGAATTCGCAGATTCGGATAGGTGAGTTCCCTAATCGAAGCCAGACATTCGAGGGTATTGTCAAGTCCGTTCCAATTTAGAATGACGATATGAACAACAGGCAAATTCATTATTTCTTCCAATACTTAAGGTTTTTCCAAAGCTATAATAATTTCCGAACCCGTAAACAAATCAGGCAAAGCTCTCACCCGGTCGCACTTCCCTTCGCAGGCGGTCATGAATTATCAGTCTTTGAATTAAGCCGACAGCGCTGCGCCGCGACCGAGATAACTTCCATTTCATTATAACCGGTCTCGTCAACCCAACTTTTCAAGGCTTCCGACACGGGAAAATCAAACGGCTCGGCGGATCCCGGCAAACCTGTATTTCGCAAACCATTGACGGCTAAAACGGTTTGGATCGAGATAAGCCAAAACTAAATTCCCCTTACCGGGGAGCGATTCGGATAAACTTTTTCAGGACGATGCTCGGGTCATTTAAGTATTCAAAGGCGCGACTCAAAAAATAATTTAAATTTCTCTTTACTGGTACAAATCGGACTGTTTTCGCGCGAGTAATGCGGTTCGCGGGACATGGCTATTTTCAGTCATTTCTTTAATTTCAGGAGATTTTCAACTTTGCCTCTGATCCAGTTTCTTTCGTCTTCTTCGATAAAGGTCTTCCAAATCACTGCCGAGTAAACGACGGTGCAAACCAAAACCAGCGGAATCAGCCAGAATGAAAAATTATCGTAAAAAACAGCTAAAAGAACCGGCGGCAGCAAAAAAATCCCTCCAAGCATAAGACTACCAAAATGATTTAAAAACCTGAATTTTACATCGAGGGTTTTCTTCGCCAGCCGAACAACTAGAAAAGAGTCGATAATCACGCGCAGGCTCCACACCGCCGCCGCGCCCATTATTTGGTAAGAACTGACGAGCCATGCCGCCGCTAATATATACAAAATCAATTCGATCCAGTAAAGTTTTGCCAAAGCATCGGTTTTGCCCGAAGCCATCAGTGCGCTGTACGGAATATATACCAGAATGTTAAAGAATAAGCCGAAAAGCAGAACATAAAACGGCGGCGCGCTTTGGACGCCGAACTCGGCACCCGCCCAAATGGTAAAAAACGGCTTGGCGGCGACGAACATAACCATTATCGCGGGCAGCAGCCAAATCAGGCTGAGGCGCAGACTGCGCGAAAAAAGCGCGTCGAATTCGCTTCGTTTCCCCGGCGCCAGCAGCTGTGAAAATGCCGGAATGAGCGATTGCGACATGGCGACGGAAAACATCGTCGCCATATTTGCGAATGTGAAGGCGACCGAATAATACGCCAAAGATTGGATGGAGACGTAGCGCGCGAGAAAAACCTTTTCGAGATTGACCAGCAGGATCACGGCAACCACGGCAATCAGCCAGCCGCTGCCGAATTTTAGCAGCGGACGGAGAAGATTTTTGTTGATCGTCGGCTTGTAAAGTTCGGGCAAAAGTTTGCCGGAAGTAAAGAGCGTTCCCGTAAAAATCAAAACCGCCGCGAAAAACGCAACGTAAACGGCTTCGAGTACATTCCCGCCGAGATACAAAACGACGGGCGTAATAAGTCCCATCAAAATTCGCGGGATGGAATTGACCAGCGTGTTTAAATCCATCCGCAAACGCGAAAGCTGCGGCGTATTTAACACCGACGCGAGGATCGTAAAGACGAACGAGACCGACGTTAACTTTAAACCGAGACTCGCGCCCGCCTGATAAGTTTCGGAAACTTTGAACCAATCGGCAATGATCCGGTGCGAAAAAACAAACATCGGAACGGCGACGACGAGAGCGGTCAAAAGCGCGATAAAACCAGCCGTCCGAACGACTTCCCCTTCCTTGTCGCGGTCTCCCTGCGCGTATGCCTCCGAGCCGAATTTGGTTGAAGCCATGCCCATACCTAAATCGGCAAACGCGAGGTAATTCGGAATCAAGCCGACGAGAATCAAAACGCCGTAGCCTTCCGAACCCAAAAATCTGATGATAAAGGGCGTCGAAATAAGCGAAGCCAGAAGCGGCAGTACCTGTCCCATCAAAGTCCACATGCTTCCCTTGACGACTTTGGTCGTCATTCCCCGGGTCGAAGGAACTTCGGGTTCGACGGCAGAATTGATTAATATGACGTTTTCCAACAGTTTTTTTTATCCTGAAATTTTCTTTATACCTGTTCAAAAAGAAAGATATCACTACTTATTCCTGAAAAGTGATATTTTCCGTTTCGAATTCACAGTCTTTATTTTTCGGCAATCGCAAAAAGATTTATGTAAACCGTATGAATTTCTTCTTCGTCCGGAACAAACCGAAAATCGTCGTGAATTTTGTCGGACAGATAATGAACGAATTTTCTGACCGGATAAACATACAAATTTCGCAGGACAAAATGCATCAACCCGTGAACTTTTTTCCGCGAGCTGTGCATCGAATCAATGTATCTGTCCCAGAAAAAGACGATTCCGCGCGCGCCGACCGTTACTTTGTAAATGCGGATGTTTTTAAAGCCGATATGTTTCAAATCGCGCTCCAAACCCTGCCGCATCCAGCGCTGGTAATCGTTCGGACATTTATGATCTTCGTAAAGACACGGCAAAGCAAGCAGAAATTTCCCCTGCGGCTTTAACAGACGGTAGACTTCGCGCAGGTAATTCTGCGGGTCGTAAACGTGTTCGAGAACCTGCGTCGAGAGAACGACTTCGAAACTTTCGTCTTGTTCGGTTTCGATCAGTCCGCCGTCACCGATCAGCAGATCGGGCGCGGTGTCCGGCGTAATATCGGCTTTCAAGTATTTCGAGCCGGGAAAAAGAACATCGTAGGGCGAGCTGCCCGCGCCGAAATCCAGAATCCGGCTTCCCGGCGCAACTTCGATAAATTTGACCGATTGTTCGAGCGCCATCAGCGCGTCCGAAAGATGAAGATATAAACTTTCCCCGCGCACCGGTCTCTGTCTTTGACGGGTATAATCATTGTCAAAATTCATAAAAACTTTCTCTTAAATTTATAAAACAAATCGTATTGCAGAGTAAACTTCGGCAGTTTTGTCATAAAAAACGTGACGCCCGCAATCGTCAGAAAACAAACTCCGATCGAGATGAAAAGATATAGATGCGGAATATTTGCCGGAATTAGCCAGCGAAATGCCGCGCCGACGCCGACGCCGACGAAAATCAGCGGCAGAACGTCTTTGAAATACCATTCCTTGAGGCTGAAGGCTAAAAAATTATTTCTGATCACCGGAATAAACGTAAACAGATAGACCGAATTCAGAACTACCCAGCAAAGCGCCGCGCCGAATGCGCCGTAGTAGTGCGAACTGACGATCAGCGCCGGAATATTGAGAATCAGCGCCGTCAGATTAAACCGGAAACTGATGTTCGAGCGACCGTAGGCGAGCTGTAGATAATACGGAATCAAAGTCAGCGTATTTAATCCGATGCCGACCGCCCAGACGCCCAAAAGCGCGCCCGTTTTTTCGGCAACCACCGGATTTCGTGCCCAGACGAGCAAAATTTCCTGCGCGAAAAACACCAGAACCGTCGCGATCGAAACCATTCCCCAGGTCATCAGCTGGGTTCCGAGACGAAAATTTTTGATCAGTTCCGCGCGGTTCTCCTGCGCGACGAGCCGCGAAAAATTCGGGAAGATCACGTTCGTGACCGAATTCGAAAAAATCCCGACGGTCATCGTCGTGATGCTGTAAGCGAGCATATAATAGCCGAAATCTTCGAGCGTCAGAACGCGGCTTAAAATAACTTTGTCCGACTGCATCAGGAGAATTATCACGATGTTATTGGCAAAGAGTTCGGACGTAAACTTTTTCAGACGATGCAGAATCTCGCGCTTGAACTTTCCTTTGTAATCCTCGATCGCCGTAAATTTCGTGAGCGCGATTTTCAGAATCAGCAGCTGCACGATCGCGAGAATCGCCTGAAAGATCAGGAAGGCGTGAATTTTATCGTCGAAATAAATCACCGCGACATACGAGCCGATGCATTTGAGCGTGTTGATAAAAATATTGATGAAATTCAGCGGAACCTGCTGATTAAGCCCGAGAAGCCCGCCCGTGTAAAATGCGATCGGAAACTGCAAAACCAGCGAAAAAGCGAGAATCGAAAGAACCGAGAAAAGATACTGCGGCGTAAAGCGGTCGGAATTGAACCAGTAAAACGCGAGGAACGCGATAAATCCGCTTAAGAATACGGCAATCGTGCCCGATAAACCAAAGCAGACGATTTCGAGAGTTTTCTTCAAATCCAAAAGGTCGCGCTTGTCCGGGGTTTCGTAAAACTTCGCCATTTCGCGGTTGATATTGGTCGTTACGCCGAAATCGAAAAGCCACAGAAAAGTCGTAATGCCGTTAAACGCGCCGATGATTCCGTAGGCTTCGATGCCGATATAATTGATGTAGAGCGGCACGAAAAGAATGCCGACAACCAGCGAGTAAACATTCGTGATTAGGTTTGAAGCCGTTCTGACCTGCGCCGGATAGCGATAGGTGAATATTTTATTGGTTAGGCTTGAAAATTTGGACATAGGTCAGCGCCAAGTCATTAGATTAATACAATTCGACATCTAAAAATACCAAAGACCTGCTTAATTATTTTCTTACCAGATTGCTTCCCTCGCTGTTCGAGCCTTTTTCGATGAACATCAGATTGTGATAAAAATGGATGCCGGTAATGTTTTGGTCGAAATAATTCGGCTCGTGTTCGTGCCTGAATTCTTCATAATTTAATCCGTCAACGAGTTTTTTGAAGAAATTCATAGACGTATGCGGCGCGCTTAAATCTTCCGAACCGTTCCAATCTTCGTCCGCCGTCGAATGCCAGTAAGACGTCTGCAAATCTTCGACGGCGTAAATGCCGCCGGATTTGAGAAGCGGGAAAAGCACCTCGAACGATTTGATTACGTGATGCGTGTAATGGCTTCCGTCGTCAATAATAATATCGGGCGCGCCCGTTTCCGCGATCACCTTTTTCAGAAAGTTTTCGTCCGCCTGCGAACCTTGAAAAGTTTTTATCCGCGCTTCGTCGTGATAGCTTTTATCCTGAATATCCAAGCCGTAAATTTTGCCTTTCGGAAAATACGCTTTCCACATTCGCAGGGAACTGCCGCCGCGCCTGCCGTCCGAATAACCGCCGCCGTCCGTCCAGCCGCCGATCCCGATTTCGAGCAGCGTTACCGGCTTATTTTTCAAATGCTGAAAATGCCTTTGATAATGCGGCGTGTAAAAATGCGAGCCGAACTTGTCCGTGCCGTAAAGCCGCGCCAGTTGATTCAAATCGTTTTTGACAAAAAATGCCCGCAAGTTAACGCGCTGGCGGTCGGAGAGTGTTTTTTTAATAATGGATTTAATCATGCGATTTTGAGCCGAAAGTAAGTCGTCCGTAATGCCTATAAACAAACTTTATCACTTTTCAAAAGCAAATAAAATTCCCGTGATATTTTGGCGGCGGGCGTCAAATCACTTTATTTGTAATCTGTTTTAATCCGAAAGGCATTATGCGAATAGCGGGCTTTGTGCAAAAACTTCGATAGAAGAAACGACTTTTTAAGTTACCCGCGACTAACCACGAATACATGAAATTATTTCGTGGTTTTTCGTGTTTGGTCGCGGGTAATTTTTGTTCTTGTGCAAAGAAAGTATAAAGGGACGCGGCGACGGCATCAGCATTTGGGCGCAAAAACCGGAAGCTTAAAAAGCGATTTCCGTATTTCAACCGTCCAACGGTTTTTGCCCGATAAAAAAGTAGTGATTTCCGTTAGACTTTGCCGAAACCGCCTGCGACACTTTGCGCGTCAGATAGAGCGCTTTTTGCCGCGCGGTCGCGGCGTCGCGAAAATTTTCCGCCGCCGGAAAGGAAATCTGGCGAACGTCGAAGCGAATTTCCTTTAATCCGAATCGCTCGAAAAGCGCGCGCTGTCCTTTGGTCGTGGCGAGCATCACGTGATACGGCGCATCGGTTGCCGCGCCGCCGCGCAGCGTTCGCGAATATTTGACGATTTTTTGAAAAAGATTCGGATTTCCTTCGAGCGGTCCGTGCGCGATCAACACGCCGCCGGGTTTGAGCAGCGCCAGAATTTCCGGCATTTGATTTTCCATATCCGTCAGATGTTCGAGCACGTCCGCGAGATGAATCACGTCCGCCGATTGCGACGGCTTTTCGCCGACGCGGACGACTTCGAAAGGATAAGTTTTTTGAAGTCGCCGAACGGTGTCGGGATTAAATTCAACGCCGATCGTCGTCCAGCCCATTTCGTGAACCGATGCGGCAAAGTGCGCGCTGCCGCATCCGTAATCCAGAAAAACGCCTTTTTCGAGAGTGTTCAGATATTCGTAAACGAACTCGAAAACATTCGACGTTTCTGATTCGAGATAATCGTCCGAATACATCTTTAAGAGCAGTTCTTCATCCGGCATCGGCACGCAGACCAGCGAGCGGCAGTTTTGACATTCGTAAAAATCAAAATGTTTGACAAAATCAACCGAAAGCCACGATTTTTTGAATTCCGTAAATGAACAAAGCGGACAGAAATTTTTCATAGTTACTGCTAAAGTAAAATTTCTAAATTATTAGATTCCTATTTTCTAAAAATAACTTTTTCGGTTTCCGCGCCCCATTTTCCGAACCGGCGGAGAAAATAATCCTTATAACCCTGCAAAAAAGCGCGGCTTCGTTCTTTCGGAATATACCTTTCGCCTTTCTCCGGCACAACACCGGCGGCATTGAGCGCGTGCCAGAAAAATTCCTTTGCCATCGGCGGATAGGATTTCAGTTTGCGCGCGAACGAAAGATTTTCTTCCATCCATAAAAGGCGATTGCGGGTCAGAAGATATGTCGAAACAAGACTCGGCGTCGAACCGGCAACCTTGTGATAAATCACAGCCGACGGAATGATATAAGAAGTATGCCCGTATTTTTTCAGCCGCACACACCATTCGGCTTCGTCGAAAAAAGCGAAATAGCGCTCGTCAAAAAATCCGACTTCTTTGATAATCGCGGTCGCGACAAACAGACAGCAGCCGCAGGCAAATTCGGTCGGATAAGAATTTTTATTTTTCAGGCTCTCGTAATCTTCATCGAGCGCGAGCCGGAATTTTGCTTCGCCCGTTTTCCAGACGGGTTCCCAGCGGGCGATCGAAAACCAGATTTTTTCGGTTTTGGGGTATTTGAAAATCACCGGGCTGACCGCGCCGGGGCTTTCGAGTTTTTCGTATTCTGCAACCAGCGTTTCGACTAAACCGGTCGAAACCAGCGCGTCGTTATTGAGCAGCATCACGAAATCTGCGCCGTCCGCGATCGCCGCGCGCATTCCGATGTTGCAGCCGCCGCAAAATCCCGAATTTTCCTTTAGTTTTATTACATCAACTTCCGGAAATTCACGCGCGATAACTTCGGCTTCATTGTTTGCCGAAGCGTTGTCAATAATCTTCACACGAACGTTCGGATAAGTGAGTTTTCTGATCGAAGCGAGGCATTGCAGAGTGTCATCGAGCCCGTTCCAATTGAGAATAACAATATAAACTAAAGGAACATTCATTGTTTCCGGCGATCTTTTAGAATTCAAAAGCGCGGCTTTTGAATTCTCGACACACTCCCGTTTTTGATTAAAAAGAAGAGTATCATAAAGCGCGCAATTATGAGTTCGGTCGAAATTTAATTCATTATTTTCGCCTTTAACCTGTCAAACCACGACGGCACGGCGCGGCGCTCGGTCGAAAGCGGCGGGAAATCCGCTGAAATCTCGCGCGGCGCGGCGATCGCGTCGGCAATCGCTTTTTCAAAACAGGTTTCGTAAGTTTCGACCGTCCTTTGCAGTTCTTCTTCGGGCGAAGCGGCATCGCTACCTTCAAGTTCGCCGTAGGAAATCCATTCGACGCGCTCTTTATCAATCACACAATTAATCACGAATCCGACGCAAACTTCGGGCGTCGTGCCGACGACGCGCGTCAGAAACGAGCGGTAATGCCGCGCCGGCGCGAAAAAAACTTCCGAATCTTCGTGTCCGACGGCAATCGTCGCCGTCGCCGGATTTAGAAGCGGCAGCACCGCCCAAGCCGCGTCGTCGCCGCTCCAGATCACATAAACGTCCGTCTCGAATTCGTTGAGCCAGCGCGCCGAATGATGCGCGGCGTGTTCAAGCGCGCCGTCCACTTGCCAGAGACTTCGGTGAAGAAGCGAATTTGGCTGCGCCGCGAGTTCGTCTAAAGCGTCGCCCGCCGGTGCGTCTTTCGTAAAAAGGCGAATTTCATTGCTGCCGCCGGTCAAGCCTTTCAAAAGTTTCGGCAAAAACGCGCGCGCCTCGGCGCTCAGTAAATTATCGTTTCCGGTACTGATAATCGCTAATTTCATTCCTTTAATCATACTTGCCGCCCGAAGAATCCGACAACCTTCGGACGATAAGTATTTATCGCCGCTTTTATTTTTTCGCGAAACGTTCAAAAATGACTTCGCGCCGAAACTTTCGAGCATCTGACAACGCCGGATTATTCATCTATAATTGAAGTTTATAAAAACGCGTCGCGACCGGCGGGGCAAATCCGGACTTTAATAAACAAACGAAATTATCAAATGGAGATTATTGATGCATAATTTTACTGTGCCGCGCGTCCTGCTTTTCACGTTCGCGCTGACTTTCTTGCTGAGTATTAACTTTATGACTTTAGAAACCAATGTCCGCGCCGCCGCCGAAACGACCCTTGAAACCGGACGACCTGATGAAAACAATCCGCTGCTCGCCGAATGGGGCGGGGCATACGGCGGCGTCGCGCCTTTCGATAAAGTAAAAATCGAATATTTCAAACCCGCGCTCGAAGCCGCGATGTCGGAAAATCTCGCCGAGATCGACCGCATTGCGACTGAAAAAAGCATGCCGAACTTTGAAAATACGATTGCCGCGATGGAACGCACCGGCGGAAAACTCGACCGCGTTCAAACGGTCTACGGCATCTGGACGGCAACGATGAGCTCGCCCGACGTGCGCCTCATCGAACGCGAAATGGGACCGAAATTCGCGGCGATGAACGATCAGATCACGCAGAACGAAGCGCTTTTCCGGCGCATCGAAGCTGTTTACAATTCGCCCGAAAAATCCAAATTGACCGCCGAGCAGCAGCGTTTAACGTGGCGCTATTACACGAATTTCGTCCGCGCGGGCGCGCGCCTTGCCGCAACCGAGAAAAAGCGTCTTTCGGAAATCAACCAGAGCTTAGCCGGACTTTACACGCGTTTCAGCCAGAATCTGCTGGCGGACGAAACCGATCTTTTTCTCGAATTAAAATCGGAAGCCGATCTCGCCGGACTGCCGCAATCCTTGCGCGACGCGGCGCAGCAGACCGCCGAAGCGAAAGGCAAAAAGGAAGCGTGGGTGATCGCCAACACGCGTTCGTCGGTCGACCCGTTTCTGACTTATTCCGACCGCCGCGATCTGCGCGAAAAAGTCTTTCAGATGTTCGTTAATCGCGGCGACAACGGCGATAAAAGCGACAATAACCAGACAATCTCGGAAGTTTTACAGCTTCGCGCCGAACGCGCCAAACTTTTAGGATTTCCGACGCACGCGCACTGGCGACTCGAAAACGCGATGGCGAAAACGCCCGAGCGCGCGATGGAACTGATGGAAGCCGTCTGGAAACCGGCGGTCGCGCGCGTTAAGGAAGAAGTCGCCGATATGCAGGCTTTAGCCGATAAAGAAGGCGCGAAAATTACGATCGAGCCGTGGGATTATCGTTATTACATGGAAAAGGTACGTAAAGCGCGTTACGATCTCGACCAGAACGAAATCAAGCCTTATCTTCAATTAGAAAAACTGCGCGAAGGAATGTTCTGGGTCGCGGGCGAATTGTTTAATTTCAAATTCACGCCCGTCGCGAACGTGCCGGTTTATCACCCGGACGTGAAAGTTTGGGAAGTGACGGACAAAACGAGCGGCAAACACGTCGGCTTGTGGTATTTCGATCCGTATGCCCGGACGGGCAAGCGTTCGGGCGCGTGGATGAATTCTTACCGCGACCAGCAGAGAATGGACGGCAAAGACATTACGACCATCGTTTCGAATAATTCGAACTTCGTCAAAGGCAAACCCGGCGAACCCGTCCTGATTTCGTGGGACGACGCGACGACGCTTTTCCACGAATTCGGACACGCGCTTCACGGTTTAAGCTCGAACGTGACATATCCGTCGCTCTCGGGCACGAACGTTGCGCGCGATTACGTCGAATTCCCTTCGCAATTGCTCGAACACTGGCTTGCGACGCCCGAAGTTTTGCAGAAATTCGCTCTGCATTACGAAACCGGCAAACCGATTCCGCAGGCTTTGGTTGATAAGATCAATCAGGCGGCGACCTTTAATCAGGGTTTCGGAACGGTCGAATACTTGGCAAGCGCGCTCGTTGATATGAAACTTCATCTCGCGGGTTCGCAGAAGATCGACGCCGACAAATTCGAACGCGAAACGCTCGCTTCTTTGGGAATGCCGCGCGAAATCGTGATGCGTCACCGGACGCCGCAGTTCGGTCACGTTTTTTCGTCGGACGGATATTCGGCAGGCTATTACAGCTATCTCTGGTCGGACGTGATTACGGCGGACGCGTTCGGCGCGTTTACCGAAGGCAAAGGCGCGTACGACAAAGCGGTCGCCAAAAAACTCGTCGGCAATATCTTTTCGGTCGGCAATACGATCGATCCGGCAGACGCTTACCGTCAATTTCGCGGACGCGATCCGCAGGTCAGCGCCTTAATGAAAAAACGCGGATTTCCCGTTCCCGAATCGAAATCTTCGACGAGCGGAAAAACTAAAAAATAGCTTGTAAAATATAGATCGGAACAAGAAGGACGCGGAGAATTTTATGATAATTTTTCGCGTTCTTTGCGTTTTCTGCGGCTTTGTTTCGTCGAATTCTTAATATTCGTTCGATTCCGGACGAATGTGTTTCGGCTGATTTCAAGATAAATTCAAAAATACGAACCGTTTAATGATCCTCATTTTAGTTTTTTTTATCTTTTTTAAGGATTTCGGCAAAGTCAATATATTATTCTTATACTCAAGCGATTTTTCTTAATTCAAACAATTTCAGAATACTCTGTAAACAATTTCAATTTTTGGAGCGGACTCGATGAACAGAAACGACTCGAACTTTCTTACTTTTCGGCGCTGGACAGGCGTTTTGTGCGGCTTGCTGCTCGTGATTTTCGGCAGTCTATATTTTTTCAATGTTTCCGCCCAAACGGAAGAAAATGTCGAAAAACAGGCGGAGCAAAATCTCGTGCTCGGCAGACTTTTGTTTACCAGATCGGTGAGCAATATTTCTTCGGGATATTACACTTTCAACACGGTCAATGCGGACGGTTCGGGAGAGGCATATTTAAGAGAGTCTCCGAACATAAATAGCCCGGACTGGTCGCCTGACGGCACGCAAGTCGTTTATTCCTTTTCCAATGAAGGACTTCGCGTGATGAACGCGAACGGCAGCGGCGACGCGCCTTTACCGAACTCGCCGGCGGGCGCGAATAATCCGTCATGGTCGGCAAACGGGAAAATCGCTTTTGACTACGGTTCTCAGGGCATTTGGCAGATCAATGCGGACGGAACCGGATTGGCGCCGTTTCCGGGAATACCGACGTTATCGAGTTCTCCGGTCTGGTCGCCGAACGGGCAAAAACTCGCCTACTTAACCGGCGGCGATATTTGGACGATCAATGCCGACGGCACGAACGCGCAGCGCGTGACTAACACTTCAGCGGCGGAAGGCTACCAGAAATGGTCGCCCGACGGCGCGAAATTCGTCTTTTTCAGAGGCGGCGGCGGCATTTTCATCATTGATGCGAACGGCACGAACGAAGTGACCTTAACGACCAATACGAGCGACTATCAGCCGTCGTGGTCGCCCGACGGCTCGAAAATCGCTTTTACCAGAATCGGCGACGCGCTGACCGGAGGAATTTTCCTGATGGATTTGACCAGCGCGAATCCGATCAAGATCGTCGCCAATACGCAAACCACAATTTCCATCTACACCCGCGTCAGTAGACCCATCTGGCAGCCCGTCGCGCAGCCGGCGAACACTTTTACGATCAGCGGACGCATCACGCACAGCGGTTTGGGCGTCAAGGGCGCGACCGTTAACCTGAACGGCTCGGCAACCGCCGCGACCACGACCGATGCGCTCGGCAATTACCAGTTTTCGGGTCTTGCGGCAGGCGGCAATTACACCGTCGCGCCGTCGTTTGCAAATCACCAGTTCGCGCCCGCCAGTCGCACATACGCTAACCTTTCGGCGGCGCAAACGGCTAATTTTGACGTTACCGCCGTTTGTGTCAACGGAAAATGCGTGAGAAACGGGAAAATCGCTTTTTCCAGGGGCGAAGATATTTTCACGGTCAATCCTGACGGCACAGGTCTATTGAATATCACGAATAACCCGGCAAGCGACAGAGAACCAAATTATTCCCCTAACGGGACAAACATCATTTTTTCAACTAGCCGTGACGGCAACAACGAGATTTACCGGATGAACGCCGACGGCTCGAATCCTGTGCGGCTGACGAACAACACGTCTTCCGACACCCTGCCGTTTTACTCGCCCGACGGTGCATTGATCGTTTTTGTCAGCGATCGTGACGGAAGTTTCAATATTTACCGAATGAACGCCGACGGCTCGAATCAGGTTCGTCTGACCAACAACGCGGTATTTGCTTATAATCCGGCATTCTCGCCCGACGGCAGTAAAATCATTTTCCGGATGACCACTTCGACCACTCAATCAAAGATCTATACGATGAACATTGACGGATCGAATCAGCAGCCGATAATTGATCTCGGCGGAGGCTCTCCGGTTTACGAGCGGATAACTTATTCGCCGGACGGTTCGAAAATCATGTTTTCTTATAGTCCGATCCCGGAGCAGATCAGGGCGACCTGGACGGCGAATGCGAACGGTACAAATCCCGCGCAGCTTTCCGGCACCGGCAGTTACGGCTCATATTCGCCGGACGGGACAAAGGTTGTCGGTACGTGCTGCATAACCGACAACTCCAATCTACTGCGCACGGCAAATTCTGACGGCAGCGGCGGACAAGCACTCCCGATTTCCACCGGATCGGGCAGTTATCCCGCATGGCAGCCAATTACATTGACAAAGAACGTACCATTTGACTACGACGGCGACGGACGTGCCGATATTTCCGTCTTTAGACCGACAGAAAACAAATGGTACATCCTGCAAAGCTCGAATGTTTCTTTGCGTGAAAACGTTTTTGCTCTCGCAGGCGATATTCCGACGCCCGCCGATTTCGACGGCGACGGCAAATCCGATGTCGCGATCTATCGTCCGTCAACCGGCGCGTGGTGGTATCTGTCCTCGATCAACGGCGCGCAGGTCAATGTCGTTTTCGGTCAAACGGGCGATATTCCTCGTCCGTCGGACTTTGATGGCGACGGCAAAACCGACTTCGTGCTTTATCGTCCGTCAAACTCGGTCTGGCACAGAATGTCGGCGACCGGAGTGATCGCGACGCCGTTCGCATTCGGTGTTGCCGAGGATAAACCGCTCGTCGGAGATTTCGACGGCGACGGCAAATCCGACCCGGCGATCTTTCGTCCTTCGACCGGCGATTGGTGGTATG
>JANOBZ010000036.1:0-44763 GCA_031411895.1 Acidobacteriota bacterium
TTTCTCCCGCAAAGACGCAAAGCCGCTAAGAAAACAATTAAGTGTTTTTGCAACGCTTTGAAACCGCAAAACTTTTTAATATTTTTACAAAATTTTACACACAAACTCTCACAATCGCCCGCCCGCAAAAATTTCAAGACATCTAAAATTACCGATGTGCAATCATAATGGAGCGTTTTTCGTTAAAAAAAGGCGACAACTTAAGTTTGGAGTGTTTAAAGCGATGAATAAAATTGCGTTAATTTTTGCCGGTCTTTGTTTGTTTTGTGCGTCTGTCGCGGCGCAGACGCCGACGCCGACGCCGACCGAAAAACGTCCGCCGGTTTTGCAGGGCGGTGGTAGAACACTGCCGCAGACGTCGCCGACGCCGCCTGCGAAAAACGATGAAACGGTCGAGGAAGACAACGACGTGATTCGCGTCGAAACCAATCTCGTGACGATGCCGGTTTCCGTGCTCGATCGCGACGGGCGGTTTATCGGCGGCTTGCAGCAACGCGATTTTCAAATATTTGAGAACGGCGTTCAGCAGAAGGTCGAATATTTTCAAACGGTCGAACAGCCGTTTACCGTGATTTTGCTGATTGACGTTAGTCCTTCGACACAGTTTCAGATCGACGAAATTCAGGACGCGGCGATCGCGTTCGTCAATCAATTGCGCCCGGGCGATAAGGTTCAGGTTATCTCGTTCGACGAGCGCGTACATATTTTAAGTCCTATTACGAACGACCGGCGGGTTTTGCGCGACGCGATTTTGCGCACCGAATTCGGCGACGGCACGAGTCTTTACGAAGCGGTTGATTTTGTCGTCCAGCGCCAGCTCAGGCAGATTCAGGGACGCAAGGCGGTCGTGCTGTTTACCGACGGCGTTGATACGACTTCGCGCCGCTCGAATTATCAATCGACGATTCGCGAGGTCGAAGAAAACGAAGCCTTGTTTTATCCGATTCGCTACGATACTTCGTCCGATATGTACGGCGGCTGGGGAACCGGCGGCGGCGGCGGCGGCGGCGGCGGCGGTTATCCGAATCGCCGGCAAAGACGCATTGACCGGATTCTCGGCGGCATTCTCGGCGGCGGCAACCAGCAGGGCGGCGGCGGCGGCGGCGGCGGCGGAAGAGGCGGCGGCGGCAGAAATAACGAATACGAAACCGCGCGGACTTATCTCGAAGAACTCGCGCGCAGCTCGGGCGGGCGGAGTTTCGAAGCGCGAAACGATCTGAACGCCGCTTTTACGGGCATCGCCGAAGAGCTTCGCCGGCAGTATTCGATCGGCTATTACCCGGAAAAACCCGGTCAATCGGGCGAACGCAAACAAATTCGGATTCGCGTGATGCGCGCAAATCTGGTCGTCAGAGCGAAAACGAGCTACATCGTCGGCTCGACAAACGGTAGGTAAGTAAAAAGTAAAAAGGCAAAATAAGAAAGCGTTTCAGTTCTTGAAAATTCATTCAGAACCGAGACGCTTTTTACTTTTTACTTTTTACTTTTTACTTATCCTGTCTTGCATCTTTTATTAAATCTCGCGGCATCATAGAATTTAGCTTCGAGGTTGTAAAAATGAAAAGATTCGCAGTGTTCTTTTGCTTAGCGGTTATCGGTCTGAGCTTCACGATCAATTTCGCTCAATCCCGCACGGTTACGCCGAATTCGGATTCACAGAAAAAAGCTAACCGGCGTCCCGTCGTCAGCCCGACTCCGGCGGCTGATAAAGTAGTCGAGGAAAAGATTGACGAAAGTCTCGAAATGGAAAGTGACGCCGTTAAGGTTGATTCGGGCATCGTTTCGATTCCGGTCAAGGTGATGGACGGCAAAGGCAGATTCGTGCCCGGTCTGACGAAGGAAAATTTTAAGGTTTTCGACAATGGCGAAGAACAGGTGATCGAATATTTTTCGAACGAACAGCAGCCTTTCACGGTCGCGCTCGTGCTCGATATGAGCTATTCGGCAAAGTTCAAAGCCGAGGAAATTCAAACAGCGGCGCTCGCTTTTATCAACCAATTGCGTCCCGATGATAAAGTGATGATCGTATCTTTTTCCAAAGAGGTTTATGTCAACTGCGAGCCGACGTCGAACCGCAAAAAATTGCAGGACGCGATTAAAGAAACGAAGATTGATTTCGGCACGAGCGTTTATGACGCGCTCGATCTGGTAATTAACAATCAGCTCAAAAAAATCGAGGGACGCAAGGCGATCGTGCTTTTTTCGGACGGCGTCGATACGACGAGCGAAAGGGTTTATCAAAACCGCAATCTGATTGACGCGCTCGAATCGGACGCGCTGATTTACCCGATTCAATACGACACTTTTATGGAAGTGCAGGCGATGAAAAACAAGCCGATCATTCAACAGCCGAAAACGCCGAGCCCGATTCCGGGGAAAGACAAAAGCCCGTTTCCGTTTCCGTTTCCAACAACCGGCGGAGGAGTCGGGACGATGGACGCCAAGGGAACGACCGCCGCAGAATACGAGAAAGCCGACCAGTATTTGAACGAACTGGCAAACCGCACCGGCGGCAGGCTTTACAAAGCGAGCACGATCACGAGTTTGACCGACGCTTTTTCGCGAATTGCCCGCGAATTGCGCGAGTATTACAGCATCGGCTACGCGCCGAAAGGCGAAATCGTGATCGGCGCGAAACATAAGATCGAAGTTCGCGTTGACCGCGAAGGCGCGCGCGTTAAATCGCGCGACAGCTACGTCGTCGGCAAAAGCCAGAAAAACAATTAATAAACGGAAAATAGAAATTGAAAAGATAAGAGCGAAAAGGTAGAAAGGTAAAAAATTATGTTGGAGATATTCAACCGGTTTTTATTTTCCATTTTCCATTTTCCGTTTTCCATTAAGCTTCGAGGTGCAAAAATGAAAAGATTCGCAATTTTCTTCTGGTTGGCGGTGGTTTGTCTGAGTTTTACGATAAGTTTTGCCCAGTCGCGGCGGGTTGTCGAGGGAAACGGTAAAAAGAATAATCGTCAGCCGACCAAACCCGTCGAAAGCCCGACACCGCCCGCCGGTACGACCGCGCAGACCGTTAACGAAAATATTGAAGCGGACGATTCCGAAGTTATCAAGGTCGAAACCGGGCTGGTTTCGATGCCGGTTAAAGTCGTCGACCGCAGCGGGAAATTCATCGGCGGCTTGACGAAGGAGAATTTCAAGGTTTTCGAAGACGGCATCGAACAGCAGCTCGAATATTTCTCGAACGAGCAGCAGCCTTTCACGGTCGCGCTCGTGCTCGATATGAGCTATTCGGCAAAATTCAAAGCCGAAGAAATTCAAACAGCGGCGCTCGCTTTTATCGAACAGCTGCGCCCGACCGATAGGGTGATGGTCGTTTCGTTCGATCAGGAAGTTTACGTGCATTGCGAGCCGACGAACGACCGCAAGACTTTGCAGACGGCGATTCTCAAAACCAAAATTGACTACGGCACGAGCATCTACGAGGCGCTCGATCTGGTGATGAACGAGAAGTTTAAAAAGATCGAGGGACGTAAAGCAATCGTTTTGTTTACCGACGGCGTCGACACGAGCAGCCGCAAGTCGAACGATCTGCGCAATCTGAACGACGCGCTCGAACTCGACGCGCTGATTTACCCGATCGAATACGACACTTTTAACGAAGTGCAGACGATGAAGATCAAACCCGCTCCCGGAACGATCGTCATCGGCGGAAATGATCCGGCAAACGATAAGGGAACGACTGTCGAGGAATATAAACTTGCCAGCCAATACCTCAACGAACTGGCGAACCGCACCGGCGGCAGGCTTTACAAAGCGAGCACGATCGCCAATCTGTCGAACGCCTTTTCGCGCATTGCGAGCGAACTGCGCGAGTATTACAGCATCGGTTATTACCCGAAAACCGAAGCCGAAGCTGGCAAAAAATACAAAATAAAAGTCCGCGTTGACCGCGAAGGCGCACGCGTCAAAGCGCGCGACAGCTACATCGGGAGAAAGTAAAAAGTAAAAAATAAAAAGGCGTCTTACTTGAAATTTAACTTTTCAGGTAAGACGCTCTTAATTTTTTACTTTTTACTTTTTACTTTTTAATTGTTCCTTCGGATTCTGCCTGGATTTCTTCGACCGCATATTTATCGAGCTGCATTTCCCATTCTTCGACCAATTGCGTGTCGATCGTTGATTCGATGACCGATTGAATCGAGGTCGGGACATTCGAGAAGAAATTGTAGCCCGTTAACGATTCGACCTGATCGACGCTCACGCGGTATTGCCGCCAATCGCTGACGACCGAATTGTTGTTCGGAACCGAAACGGCGATCAGCCGCGTCCCGGTCGTTACCCGCGAAACGTCGCTTGTTCCCGACGGCAGAACCATAATCACCTTCCACGTAGTTGTCGGAATGGCGACATTTCCGTTCGCGATATAACCCGAAACGCCGTAGCCGCCCGAAAAGATATACAATTCGTTGCCCGAATTAGCGAGCGTCCGGCAATAGCTTTCGAGATTTGCCCAGGTCTGCTGATTATTGGTCGGCGCCTGCGGAATCATATTCGTCATCAGGAACGTCGAAGAATTATCCGCGACGGTTTTCGTGCGGTCGCCCGACGGACACATGTGTCCGCGATCGTAGCCCGAACCCGAATAATCCGTGCCCGCAACGCGATACCAGCCGGCAGGCAAAGTCGTGTCGGCACGAAAATCGTCCTGTCGCGCGGTCGAGCCGAGCCACGACGGATCGAGATGCCACGCCGTCCAGTTCGGTCTGCCGTTGTCGCGGTGATACGAAAGCGCGTACTGCGGTTTTTCCATCAGATAATTGGTCGGCGCGCCGACGTTGACGGTCGCGCCCGATGGGTTACCCATCGTCAGGTGAACGCTTGACGACGGAGGCGGCGTTGCGGTCGCGGTCGGCGTCGGTGTCGGAGTTGACGAAATGTAATCCGTAATCGAAATGTTGTCGAAATTGATGCGGTTCGCGCCGCCCGAAATTTTGCGGATCTCGAAGCGAATCGCGCCCGCGTTGTTGACCGTAAAACTCGCCGCCGTCAAACTCGTCGAACTCGTCGTCACGGTTGAGCCGACCTTCGTCCACGTCGAGCCGCTGTTCGTTGATTTCCAAAGCTCCCACGTGCTGTTCGCGTCCGCACCGTATTTGGCGTGCTGGACGCTCACGGTGCCGGCGCTCGAGACGTTGAAATTCATCCGCACCGTTCCGAGTTCGCGGACGCGCGCCGACCACGAACCCGTTTTGCGGTCTGAGGTCGTATTGCCCGTCAGCGCGTCGTTTAAATACCAGCTGCCCGTGCCTAATGTGACATTGGCGGCGGCATAAGCCGTTTTTCCGCCCGCTTCAAATCCCTCGTTCAAGATCGTCGCCGCCTGCGATTTGCCGAAAATCCCGACAAACGCGCACGCCGCCAACACAAAAATCGCAGTCAAACCTGCATATAATCGTTTATTCACGCTTTTCTCCTTGTTGGTTGTTTAGTTTGCAAAAAATAAAGCCTAATTATCTTGTTTGAATTTTTCGTTGCCGGAAGGGTAATACTTTATGAACAAATATTAGGCGTTTTCGGAAAGTAAAGTCAATGAAACTATCTTTAAAGCCGAAAAAAGGCGTCGTTTATGCAAACGACGCCTTTTTATTTTTTTGAGATTTAACGCTTTTACGGAACGAACACGTTGGGAACGGGTTTGTCGCCGATCAAGCCGAAAGTGCTGATCGCGATTCCGGCGGTCGAACGGTTGATATACCATGTCGCGTCTGCGGGTCGGAAAACCGCCGTATCGAATTTGCCGTCGCCGTCGTAATCTCCCGGCACGGGCAAATCGCCAAAAGCGCCGAACGGAACCGAATAAAACGACGAATCCTCCGAACGGAGGAAGAACCATTCGCCGGTCGAAGGTCTAAAGAAAGCCGCGTCCGTCTTGCCGTCGCCGGTATAATCGCCCTGCACGGGCTTGTCGGTCGCCGTGCCGAATTGAAATGCGTAAACCGACAAATTGCTGCTCCGCTGAATCCACCATTCGCCCGAGGACGGTCGGTAGATCGCGATGTCGGTTTTATTGTCGCCGTCGTAATCGCCGATCGCGGGAACATCGCCCGCCGCGCCGAACGTCGCGATCGCCGTTCCGCCCGAAGATTTCGAGATAAACCATTCGTTCGTCGCGGCTCGAAAAACCGTTACGTCCGTCTTGTTGTCGCCGTCGAAATCGCCGCCGACCGCAATGTCGCCCGCCGCGCCGAAGCGAAACGATGTGAACGAATTATCTTCCGAGCGCAGAATGAACCATTCGCCGCTTTCCGCGCGGAAAATCGCCACGTCCGCTTTGCCGTCGCCCGTATAATCGGCGGGCGCTAATTGGTCGGTGCCTAATCCGAATTGCCGGAAATTATTCGAAGCATCGGCGCTGTTCTGGACATACCAGACGCCGTTTGACGGTCGAAACACGCCGATGTCTGTTTTATTATCGCCGTCGAAATCGAATGCGGCGCGGCGCGAAGCGGTCGGTGTCGAAAGCGAGTTTAACGCGGCGTCAATTTTGATCGAGGGTTTAACGATCTGATTGCGCGAATCGGTGATCGTCTGTCCGGTCGAAGTGAGCGCGTTCAAAAGCTCCGTCACGGTCGCGTTCGGTTTTTTATGCTTGAGGACGGCAAACGCTCCGGCAACGTGCGGCGCTGCCATCGAAGTTCCCGAATAAACCGAATATCCGCCGTTCGGAACGGACGAAGTGATCCAGCGTCCCGGCGCGAGCAGCGTTAACTGCGCCGAGCTGTTCGAAAAACCCGAAACCGCGTTCGCGGTCGTCGAGAAGCTGCCGTCGTCAACCGAACCGACGCTGATCGCCGTCGAAATACACGCCGGCGCGCTGATCGCGCTCGTGTAGCCGCTGTTGCCCGACGAAATGACGGTCGCGATGCCGAGCGAGCGCAATTGGTCGATCAAAGCTTTGCGCGACGGCTGCGACGCATCGCAGCTTGTCGTATATTGACCGCCGCCGAGGCTCATATTGATCGCCGCGATCGGCATCGTCGAGCTTAAAACCTTGACGCGCTCCATCGCTTTCAGCTGGTCCGAAGTATAAGACAAAGCGCAGGGAACGGGACTCGTGCCGCACGATTCGGCGTTGTTAACGCTCGAGAAAACCTGCATCGCGATGATCTTCGCGTCTTTTGCGACGCCGCTGAAGCTTGAGCCTTTACCGGCGGCGATGCCTGCGACGTGCGTTCCGTGCGCGCAGTTCGAAGTGGTCGAAGCGCAGTTGACGCCCGCGCCCGCTTCGATCGAATCCGTGACGCCGCCCGGACAGACACTCGTCGCGTCCGAGAAGGTTGACGAATAACAGGCTTCGGAAACGATCTTGCCGCTTAAAAAACCGTGATTTTTGTCAACGCCCGAATCGAGAACGGCGATCGCCTGACCGCTCCCGGAAAAGCTTGCCGTCCACGCGTTGGTCGCGCCGACGAGCGTGGTGCTTTCCGCCAGAGTCGGCGCGGCAAGCTCGTCTTCTTCGATGGTTTCGATCCGCTCGTCTGCTTGCATCTGCTGCAACGCGTCGGCGTCCGCCTCAAAGGCGAGAAAGGGAATAAAATCGAATTTCTTGACCTTGTCGACGCGTTTCGCGGCGTGGCGGTTAAGGAAGTTTTCCTGCTCGGTCTTGATCTTTCGCTGCTGGTCGCCGCGCTCGGATTCGGTCAAATTACCTTCGGGCTGAAAGTCGCCTTTCAAGCCGACGATCACGCGCGCCGCGCCTTTGCGGTTGGCTTTTTCGATCAAACGGGCAAATTTATCTTGTTTACGGGATTCGTTTTCGGTCACGTTCTGAGCCTGCGAATTTTGCCCGAAAAAGGTGAGACAAATGGCGCAAAACACGACGGCAACTGCAAATAAAAATATTTTTTTCATTAGTTTTCTTAAAAAAACACACAACTATCCTGAGGAGAGCGTGCGGCAAACACAACTGTTTATCAGTTTTTCTACAAATTAAAGGGTTTACGTAAAATTAAAGGGATTCGGGAAATTAAGATGCGTTTTTTGAAGATTAGTTTGCCGCTTTTTTATTTTGGATTTTAGATTTTGGATTTTGGAAAGAATAAATTGAATCATTTATTCATTTAGTCATTAATTCATTTCCGAAATTAAAATCAATCAATGATTAAATGAATAAATGATTCAATCCCAAATAATCCAAAATCGCTAAACCACTGTGCCGTCGGGAACGGTCGCGTTTTTCGGGACGATGATGATGCCTTCGCGAATGTAGTAAGAGCCGTTTTCGCCTTCAGCGGTTTCGACGTTGTCCTTGTTGACGAGCTGAACGTTGCTGCCGATGCGCGTGTTTTTGTCGATGATCGCGCGGCGGATGACCGTGTTCTGCCCGATGCCGATCGTCGGCACACCGCGATTATTATTCTTTTGAATTTCTTCGATCGACTCGAAAAAGTCCGAACCCATAATGATCGAATTTTCGATGCGCGAGCCTTTATCGATGCGCGAGCGAAGCCCCAGGATCGAGTTTCGCGCATAGACGCCGTTTAAGATACAGCCTTCGGAAATCATCGAATTATCGATGTCGCAGTTATGCACTTTCGACGGCGGAAGGTAGCGCGAGCGCGTGTAGATCGGCGCGTCGGTGTTAAAAAAATTAAATTTCGGCAAGGGCGACGCGAGATCGAGATTCGCCTCGTAAAATGAGCGGATCGTTCCGATGTCTTCCCAGTAATCCTTGAAAAGATGCGCCTGCACATTGTATTTTTCGATCGCCGACGGGATGATCTCCTTGCCGAAATCGACGCGCGATTCGTCTTCCTTTAAAAACTCGATCAAGCGCCCGTAATTAAAAATGTAAATCCCCATCGAAGCTAAGAAGGGACGTTTCTCGCTTTCCTCTTCGGTCAAACCGAATTTTGTCGTGTCGACGCGCATCGCTTCGAGCGCTTCGCCTTTCGGTTTTTCGCTGAATTCGACGATGCGACCCGCTTCGTCGGCTTTCAAAAGTCCGAAACCTTCGGCTTCGTCGGGTCGGCACGGAATTACCGAAACCGTGATGTCGGCTTTGGTTTCGAAATGGCGCTCAAGAAATTTGCGGTAATCCATGCGATACAGATGATCGCCCGAAAGAATCAGCACGGTGTTGATATGCCAGTCGCGAATATGCGGAATCATCTGGCGCACGGCGTCCGCCGTTCCCTGAAACCATTCAGGACTGTCAATCCGCTGTTCGGCGGCGAGAACTTCGACAAAGCCGGTTGAAAACGACGAAAAACGGTAAGTTCGCGCAATATGACGATTCAAAGACGCGGAATTGAACTGCGTCAAAACGAAAATCTGCGTGATGCCCGAATTGATGCAGTTCGACACGGGAACATCGATCAAACGATACTTTCCGCCGAGCGGAACCGCCGGTTTCGCGCGTTCTTTGGTCAAAGGAAAAAGACGCGTTCCCGCGCCGCCGCCTAAAATCACCGCTACCACGTTATCGTATTGAGCCATATTTTTCAGGAAAAATTTATCCACCGATTTTGTTTATAAACCTATAACTTGCAATTTCTACAATAGCTTTCCGACCTTTGAATTTCAAGCCCTTTATTCGTTTAACTTTGACATTTCGCGCCAAAGCGTGATAACTTGCCTTTCACTCTTTGGTAAGAATCAAAAGTTTTCACCGGAGACAGTTCTTTTTCAGACTAAAACGCTTTTGCATAAAGGGGAAGTCGGGTGAAAATCCCGCACGGTCGCGCCACAGTGATGCGATTTCGGATTGCTGATTTCGGATTACGGATTTAATTAAAAATCCAAAATCCAAAATCTCATGTCCAAAATCGTGCAGTCTGGAAACCTTTGTAATAGTTTTTTAGCCTTAACGGTCTCGCGTCAGGACTGTTGGCTGATTGGGTCGTTTTGTTTTTTCTTTTAACTATAAAAAGTCCTGTTTAGCTCGTCCGTGATGTTTTTCGGAGCCGAACAGGATTTTTTATGTTTAAAGAAAGACAAAACAGCAGGAATTTCAGCTTTGCGACTTTGCGCCTTGGCGGGAAGTTTCTTCTATTATTGCTGGTCTGTATTTTTTCGCTTCCGTCGTGCCGCAGCGAAAATCAAACGACGACAACGGCACAGACTAAAACGCGCGAGATTACGGACGATCTCGGACGCCGGATAAAAATTCCCGAACGCGTCGAACGCGTCGTCTCGCTGGCGCCGAATCTGACCGAAAACATCTTCGCTGTCGGCGCGGGCGACCGCCTGATCGGCGTCACGAGCTTTTGCAATTACCCGTCGGAAGCGCAGAAAATTCCTAAAGTCGGCGACACGATCAGCCCGAATATCGAAACCATCATCGCCCTCAAGCCGCAGATCGTTTTCGTCTCGACCGCCTCGCAAATCGAAACTTTTACAAAAACTTTAGAAGCGCAAAACATCACGGTTTTCGTGACCAATCCGAAAGACTTAAAAGGCGTTCTCGACAATCTCAGACAACTCGGCGAGATTTTCGGAACTACCGAAAAAACAAATGCGCTGCTCGACGATTTGCAGAAGCGCATTGCGGCGATCGACGCGCGCGTAAAAGACAAAGCAAAAGTAAAAGCCTTCGTGCAAATCTCGAAAGAACCGCTTTTTACGATCGGCAAAGAATCGTTTCTGACCGAGATCATCGAACGCGCGGGCGGCATTTCGGTCACGCGCGAGGTCGCGACCGCCTATCCGAAAATCAGCAAGGAAACCGCGCTCGCCTTAAGTCCCGACGTATTAATTCTTTCCGAAAGTCCCGACAACACGGAGCCGAACGACGTTTTTAAAAATTCTCCGGCGATAAAAAACGGCAGGGTTTTCAAAATCAGCGCCGACATTCTTTCGCGCCCGGGTCCGCGCATCGTTGACGCGCTCGAACAAATCGCGGAGGCGCTGAAATGATTTTTACCACAGAGACGCAGAGACACAGAGATAAAAACAAACAAAGAAAAAGTTTTATCTCCGCGACACTGTGTCTCTGTGGTTTATTGATTCTCGCGTTGTCGGCGGCGATTTTTCTCGGCAGCGAGAAGTTGGCGTTTTTTGAACTGACCGACGCGCAATCGGCGATTTTGTTCGATATTCGCCTGCCGCGCGTTTTACTCGGCGCGTCGGTCGGCGCGGCGCTCGCGGTTGCCGGCGCGAGTTTGCAGGCGCTGCTGCGAAATCCGCTCGCCGAGCCGTATCTTTTGGGCGTTTCAAACGGCGCGGCTTTGGGGACGATGCTCGCGTTTGTCTTTTTTGCAGAGTTCGAATTCGCGCGTCCGGTTTTCGCGTTCGCGGGCGCAGGCATCGCGACTTTCGCGGTTTACCAGATGGCGAAATCGCGCGCCGGGATGAATGTCGAAAGATTGGTCTTGTCGGGCGTTATCGTGACGACGTTTCTATCGTCGATCATCGTTTTGCTCACTTCTTTGCTCGATGCGGCAAAGCTGCGGAGTTTTACGTTCTGGCTCTTAGGCGATCTGTCGCAGGCGACAAAGTTTGGGTTTTATCTGACATTCGCGGTCGTCGTTGCGGGCACGATTATTTTAACGTCGCAGGCGCGCGCGCTGAATTTAATGATGATCGGCGAGCGCGACGCGTTCGATTTCGGCGTCGAAGTCCGGCGCGTTCGGATGATCGTTTTCGCGGTTGCCGCCGTGCTCGTCGGAAGTTCGGTCGCGGCGAGCGGTTCGGTCGGCTACGTCGGTTTGATCGTACCGCACCTGATTCGTCTCGCGATCGGCAGCGACAATCGCCTGGTGATTCCGTTTTCGGCAATCGCGGGCGCGATTTTCGTGCTTTCGGCTGACACGGTCGCGCGCGTCGCGATCGCTCCGCGCGAATTGCCCGTCGGCGCGATCACGGCATTAATCGGCGCGCCGATGTTTATTTATTTGCTAAGAAGGAATTAGCCGCGGATAAACGCGGATTTCGCGGATTTAAGAAATTTATTTTTTAGATGACTGTTCCTAATAATTTATAAATCTTTGTAAAGCTTATAAATCAATTGATTTAATCCGCGAAATCCGCGTTTATCCGCGGCAAAAACAAATGCTTGAAGTTCAGAACATTTCGATAAATTACGGCGTCTGCGCGGTGGTGCAGAACGTTTCGTTGGCGCTTCGTCCGGGGAAAATAATCGCGCTTCTGGGCGCGAACGGCGCGGGCAAGACGACGCTTTTGAAATCTTTGAACGGTAGTTTGCCGGTTGCCGCAGGCAGAGTTTTACTCGACGAAAAGGATTTGAGCGGGTTTTCGCGGCGCGAGATTGCGCGGCGCATCGCGGTTATCGCGCAGGAAACCGAAACGAAATTTCCCGTGTCGGTTTTGGAGTTCGTGCTTGCCGGACGATTTGCGCAGGGCGCGGCGTTCGGCTGGGAAACCGTTGAAGATTTGCGGATTGCCGCGCAATGTTTAGCCGAATGCGATTTGAAAAATTACGAGTCGCGGCAGATGAATCAGCTTTCGGGCGGCGAACGCCAGCGCGTCGTGCTCGCGCGCGCTTTGGCGACCGAAGCGCGGATTTTGCTGCTCGACGAACCGACCGCAAATCTCGATCTGGCGCATCAGGCGTTGATGTTTCGCCTGATTAAAGCGCGCTGCGCCGGCGGCGAATTTTCGTCCGTTCTGATCACGCACGACTTAAATCTCGCCGCAGAATTTGCCGATCGTGTAATCTTGCTGAAAAACGGCACGATCGCCGCAAACGGCGCGCCCGAAGAGGTTTTGACCGAAGAAAATCTGCAAGAAGTTTTCGGCGTAAGAGTGTTACTGGATACGAATCCGGTCAGTCGTAAACGGCGTGTTACGACAATTTATTGAAAATTAGGTTTTCGGTTTTCGGTCTTTGGTCTTTGTTTTTTCAAAAACCAAAAGCCAAAGACCGAAAATTCAACCAAAAGGCACGGCGCGAGGGAAGTTCGGTGCGAATCCGGCACT
The DNA here is from genome assembly GCA_031411895.1 of Acidobacteriota bacterium. GTDB lineage: Bacteria > Acidobacteriota > Blastocatellia > Pyrinomonadales > Pyrinomonadaceae > JAFDVJ01. Next base: position 12,898 of record JANOBZ010000036.1, read on the forward strand.
GCCCACGCAACAGTGATTTCGATTTGGGATTGGAGATTTGGGATTTGGGATTTAAAAAATCCGAAATCAACAATCCCAAATCCCAAATCGAAATAAGTCTGGAACTTCGCCCGTTTGTTAAACCATTAACCAATTTTCCGCGCTGGGCGGAAAAGGAGAAATATGAAGATTATAAAAATTTTAAGTTTAATTTGTTTTTTAACCATCGGCACTTTTGCCGTTGTTAAATCTTACGGAGAAATAGAAGGAACTGTAACCGATGCGAGCGGAAATTTATTAGCCGATGCGGAAGTTACCGTAACATCTAAAAATAAAAGCAACGGAAATTTCAAGAAAACCACGAAAACCGATACTAAAGGATATTACATATTCACCCCGCTTCCGGCAGGCACATATCTTATTTCTGCTAGCTACACGGTCGGCGATCAAGTTAAAAGTTCGGCAACAAAAGAAGTTGTTGCCAGTGTAGATAAAACCACACCGGCAGATTTACAGATAACCGGAAACGCGTCTATTCGCGAAGCCGGAATCCGCGAAGAAATAACGATTTCCGCCGATACGACGCAAACGATCGAACAGGTTTCGAAAACGGTTGACGTGATCGGCGCGCAGGAAATGCGCGACCGCGCGGATTTTTCGCTCGTCGAATCCTTAAGGACGATTCCGGGCTTTCGCGTTCAACAGTTGGGCGGTTTCGGACGCACGGCGACGATCAAAACGCGCGGGCTTCGGAATCAGGACACGGCGATTTTGATTGACGGCATCCGCTTTCGCGACGCCTCTTCGATCACCGGCGACGCGTCGGCTTTTCTCTCGGATTTTACTTTGACGAGCGTGTCGAATATCGAAATCCTGCGCGGTTCCGGCTCGTCGCTTTACGGCACGAACGCGATCGGCGGGACGATCGATTTTCAGACGCCGAAACCGCAATCGGGACTTCACGGGCAAATCGGCGGCGCGTTCGGCGGTTTAGGACTCGGGCGCATTCGCGGCAATCTTTCGGACGGCACGCGCGACGGCAAATTCGGCTTTAACCTCGGCGTGTCGCGCACCGGTTACACGCGCGGAATTGACGGCGAAGACGATGCTTTTAACACGAATTTTCAATCGCGCATCGAATACAATCCGTTCTCGAAAACCAACATTTCGGCGCGGTTTTTTGTCTCCGACGCTTATGTTCGCCTGAATTCGAGCCCCGACACGCTCGGCAATCCGCCCGCCTCGAATGCCGCGATCATCAACGCCGTGCCGCTGTCGCGCGATTTAATTGAGCGCTTTCAAAACGGGCAAACGGTCACGAATACGGGCGGCGCGAATTTCGTTTTCGATCGCAACGACCCGGACGCGGCGCAGAAATCGCAGTTCTTTAACGGGCAGATCGTTCTAACGCAGGTGATCGGCGAAAATCTAATCTTTCGCGGCTTTTATTCGGGTTTGAAAACGCAGCGTAAAAACGATAACGGAACTTTGGGCGTCGGGTTTCAGAGCGCTTCGACGAGCGTTTTCGAGGGCACGATCCAAACCGCCAACGGACACCTTAAATGGACGCCGAACCGCGTCAATCAGATTGTCGCGGGCTACGAATTCGAACACGAAAAATACGGCAACGACGGTTTCACGCCGTCGGGCGCGGGCAATTTTTTCACGCGCGCCAAACAATCGAGCAATACGCTTTACGTGCAGGATTTGCTCAGTTTGATGGGCGGAAACCTGCAAATCGCAGGTGGCTTTCGCGCGCAGTTTTTCAGTTTGAACGATACGCGTTTTAGCTTAAATAACGCGCCGTATGCGAATTTGACGCTCGAAAATCCGCCGTCGGCTTATACGTTCGACGGCGCGGCGTCGTATTTCTTCGAGCAGACGGGCACGAAACTGCGCGCGCACGTCGGCAACGGCTACCGCGCGGCGTCGCTCTATGAAAGATTCGGCACGTTTTACAGCAGTTTCAGCAATCCGCCGACGTTCGTCGCGCTCGGCGACCCGAATCTGAAACCCGAAAAAACGATCGCCCTCGACGCCGGAATCGAACAAAACGTTTTCGGAACGCGCGCGCGTCTGAGCGCGACGTATTTCTACACGAAATTGATTGACACGATCGGCTACGGCAACGTCGTTCCGGCAATCGGCACAACTCTGCGACCGTTCGGCGGCTACATCAACACGAAAGGCGGCATCGCGCGCGGCGCGGAATTCAGCGCCAAAATGCGACCGTTCGATTCGACCGATGTTTTCGCGTCCTATACGCTTACGAACTCGGATCAGCGCACGGCGCAGGTGACGGGCAACGCGAATATCAAAACGCTCGGCATCCCGACGCATCAATTCACGCTCGTCGCGACGCAGAGATTCCGCCGCGCGTGGGTGAATTTCGATTTTCTCGCGACGAGCGATTATCTCGCGCCGGTTTTCAGCAATCAGACGTTTAAGACATACGTCTATCGCTTCAAAGGCAACCGTAAAGGCGATCTGACCGCCGGTTATACGATTCCGTTTCGCGGCGAAAAACTCAATCTGCGGCTTTTCGGCACGATCGAAAATGTTTTCGATTATTACTACTTCGACAACGGCTTTCTGACGTCGGGCAGAACCGCCAGAATCGGCGTAAGCTTCGGTTTCTAAGAGATTTGCCCACGAATAACACGAATCTACACGAATAATTTTTTGATTTTAATTCGTGTTATTCGTGCAATTCGCGGGCAATAATTCTTTCTGTTCCGTGCATCATAAAGAATGTTATAATTTGATTAAACAAAGGGCAGGTGCATTGGATATGAAAAAGTTTGCAATCGTGATTTTGAGTTTAACGGCGGCGTTTTCTGGCTTCGGGCAGACGCGCACCGTAACTAACGCGGATTTAGAGAAGTTTCGCCAGAAGCGCGTCGAATCCGAACGGCAGTTAAAGGAACGTTATGCTGAAATGGGCTTTCCTTCGCCCGAACAAATCGAACGGCAGAACGATCAGCGACGCGACGCGATGGAACAATACTCGGACGAGCTGCGCCAGCGCCGCCTGCTCTCGCAAAACGACATTATTACCGAAGCAAACGTGCTTCGCTCGCAGATCGCTTCCGTCGAAGCGCAGATAAATTATCTTCGCCGGCAAAACGGCGGCTCAAACTATCGCGGCGGCACGGTTTCCGGTTCGGCATTCGTCTATTCATACGGCATTTCACCATATTACGGCGGCGGATTCCGTCGCAATCGTTCGGTTTTGCCGCAGGTCAGACGGCTTCCGCAGAATATGCGCACCGTTCAGGAATATGCCTCGATGTATCCGGGTTCGCAGAGTGTTTATAACCAATCTATCGGCAGAGTCCGCATCGGCGGCGGCAGAAATAACTATTATCGCGGCGGTTACGTCGCGCCGATCATCGTCGGCGGCACATACGACGCGAACAACGCCAGCGACCAATTGATCTATCTCGAACAAACCCGCGCCGGACTCCTCGCCGAGTGGCAGATCGTCGAAGAAAAAGCCCGCCGCGCCGGAATCCGTCTCGATTAAAACCTTGAAAAACGGTCGGTGGTCGGTGATCGGTGGTCAGTTAAAGAAAGCATGAGTGGATATGTATACGCCGGAGAATTGTGCGGCGATGCGGGGGATATTACGATGATTTGATCGCGGCGCTTTCTGCGAAGGGCGAAGCGGCTTCGGAAAGCGAGAAAGTCGAATTGTTTCGCGTCGCGATCGAGCGGACGAACGATTTGGACGGCGAAACGGGAATGGTCGAAACGGACGAGCGCGAAGATTTGTGCGAATTGACGAATGTTATCTTGATCGCCGCCGGAATAAATCCCGACAATTACGGCGAGGGCGAAGGTTTGGCGAGCGAATGGCGCGATTGGTAGAGCTATATTAAAACTTTGAATTTAGCGTATATCTTAAACGGCTGTGTTAAAATTGGCATTATGATTCAGACATTGGAAGCGGTTGTAAGCGAAACGGGAGAGATTAAACTTTTGACGGAAGTGCATTTAAAGAAAAGCCGCCGCGCGCTGGTGACGATTCTCGACGAAGAGCCGAAAGTTTCGGTAGAAAAGAACATAAAAATGCCGACTAATGAAGACGTCAGCGATGATGAAGTGCTCGGCATTTGGGCTAATCATAAAGAGTCGGCACAGGAAATCGCCCGCGAAATTCGTGAGCGCAATCGCAAAGCAAAATGATAGATCATTTGACGGATACAAATGTCTTTTCCGAAATCTTCAAGGGAAACGCTGATGTTAAGACGTTTGTCGAAAGTTTTGAAAATTCGGTTGATGCAACTGTTTATATCGAATGTCTGCAAGGTTCGAAAAGCAATCACGAAAAAACGATCATCAAAAAATATCTTTCACGGTTTCCGGTTTTCTATCATACGCCCGATATTTCAAAACGCACTATCGCGTTGATCGAACAGTATTCAAATTCGCACGGTTTACTACTGCCTGACGCACAAATTGCCGCTGTTTGTCTGGAGTATGATTTAACACTAATAACTTACAACGTCGGCGACTTCAAATTTATCAACGGGCTGAAACATTTAAAGCCGAATGTTTAACTTGAAAACTTTGAATTAAATCGAAACGCGGATTATGATTAAAGCATTAATCCGCATTTTTATTTTAATTGGAAAACATTTATGAAAGAAGGTTGGGAAGCAGTTATTGGAATGGAGATTCACGCGCAGTTGGCGACACAGACGAAGATCTTCTGCGGGTGCGCGGTCGAGACGGGCGGCGAGCCAAATGCGAATACTTGTCCGGTTTGTCTGGGTTTGCCGGGCGCGCTGCCGGTTTTGAATGAAAAGGTCGTCGAATACGGCGCGCGAGCCGCGCTCGCGTTGGGATTGAATATCAACGAGCAGTCGATCTTTTCGCGCAAGAATTATTTTTATCCGGATTTGCCGAAAGGGTATCAGATTTCGCAGTATGACAAGCCGTTTTCTTCGAACGGGGAATTGACGATTTTAACATCCGAGCGCGACGAATCGGGTCGCCCGTTCGACTGGCAGCCGATGACGATTCGCATCGAGCGGATGCATCTCGAAGAAGACGCGGGCAAAAACGTGCACGAAGGATTGCCCGAAACGGATAAATATTCATACGTCGATCTGAACCGCGCGGGAACTCCTTTGGGGGAAATCGTGACCGCGCCGGATTTTCGCACGTCGTGGCAGGCGTATGATTACGTCAATCACGTGCGCAGGGTTTTGCAGTGGGTCGGCGCGTCGGACGCCGATATGGAAAAGGGAAATCTGCGCTGCGAGGCGAATGTTTCCGTGCGCAAGATCGGCGAGGAAAAGTTTCGCAATAAGGTCGAGTTGAAGAACTTAAATTCGGTGCGCTTTATGCAGAAGGCGATCGAATACGAGATCGAACGTCAGATCGCGGCGCACGAAGCGGGCGAAGGTGTGAGCCAGGAAACGCGTCTCTGGGACGAAAAGAACAACCGCACGCGCGTGATGCGCTCGAAAGAAGACGCGCACGATTACCGGTATTTTCCCGAACCCGATTTGCAGCCATTGGTCGTGACGGCGGAGTTTATCGAGCGGGCAAAATCGGAAATGCCGGAATTGCCCGACGCGATGCGCGACCGCCTGATGCGCGATTACGAATTATCGTTCGCGGACGCTTCGCAGATCATCTCGGATATAGATTTAGCCGCGTTTTATGAAGTGGCGGCGACCCGTTCAGGCAACCCGCTCCGATCGGCGAACTTCATACTTTCAGAACTTCAACGCGAACTGAACAATTCGGGCAAATCTTTTGCGGATTCGCCTGTTTCGGCGGAAAATCTAGCGGAATTAGTCAAAACGCTCGACGCCGGAAAGATCAACAACAATCAGGCGAAGGAAGTTTTAATCGAAATGTTCGCGTCGGGCAATTCGGCGGCAGAGGTTATCAGCGAAAAGGGCTTCGAGCAGATTTCCGATTCCTCGGCGATCGAAAAAATCGTTGACGAAATCATCGAAAAGAACGAAAATCAGGTCACAGCATATCGCGGCGGCAACGAAAAGCTGTTCGGCTTCTTTGTCGGTCAGGTGATGAAGGCTTCCGGAGGGAAGGCGAACCCGAAAATCGTCAACGAAATTCTGAAGTCGAAACTTTAATCGTCAAAATCGCGTCTATGTCGTTGACGGAATCTTAAAGCAAAAATTGAAGACGGGGAAAATATGAAAAAAATACTCTTTTTTGTATTTATTTTGGGTGGCTGTTTTGTGGTGACAAGCGGGCAGACGGTAGATGCTACGACGATACGGATGACGCCGAGGACGATCGGCACGACGCGCGCGGGAGGCGTTAACGACCCGCGAAGAAACGATGGTAAGACTCAAGGCGCGAGCATCGTCTCGCGGAATCCGGTCTATCGCAAGCCGACGGCGGAAGACTTGCAACTCGTCGCGCCCGACAGCGAATCGGCGGCGAAATACGCGGAATTCTTACGCCAGCCGAAAACCGGTCTGGTTCGTCTTTTGTCCGAGATCGGCTGTCAGGAAAACGTCAATCTCGTGAGCGCCAATGAATTCTGCATCAAGTATAAAAATCTGTTCGGCGGCTCGGCTTATTCATTCCGCACCGAAACTTATACGCTCGGACGTTTTGCCGACATAGTTTACAAGGACGGCGTGATTTATTCGTACGGTAAAATGACGCTCGGGTTTATCACCGATCTCGGAACGGACGTTGCGCTGACGGACGTTTCGGCGAAAACCGCGGGCGCAAAATATGTTTTCGGTTTCGCGCCGCCCGAAGAACTGGCGCAGATCGAAGCCGCCGCATTGAGTTTTCAAAAAGGCGTGCAGGCAGACGGTTTCGGCTACCGCAAATTTCACGCGTTGCAGGAAAACCACGTTTATATGATGCGTTCGGTCGCCTATCGCCGCCGCGAACAGGTCGAAAGAAACCGGAAGATTTACGATGATTTGACGAACGACAACCGCAAAGACGTGATCGTCGTCTTTCAGGTCGTCAGATTATCGGGCGCTGACGGCGTAACGCTTTTGTGGAAGGAATTGCAGAGAAAAGACGTCGCGAAAATCGAGATGAATAAAAAATAGAGGTTAATGGCGTCTGCACAGGAAAGACGGATCTCAAAAGTTAGGCTTTAACTCAGTATTTATGAAAATTCTTCCAGTATTAATAGTTTTTCTGTTCGGTGTCACGCTTTTTGCGCCGAAAGCCGCAGCGCAGTATCCGACGCAGATGCCGACGAGACAGGAACAGGCGCGGCGTGAGGCTGAGGAACTAAATCGCCGCAGTCGCGAAATGCGGGAGCGTTTCGAAAAGCTGCGCAGAGAGCAGCCGAATCCTGAGCAGCGGCGCGGCAATCAATCGCCCGGCAAACCCGCGTCGTCTAATTCTTTTATCTTTCAACCGTCAAAAATGGATTGGCAGCTGGTTGCGCCGGACGGCATTGACCGCACGATCTATGCGGAATTTTTAAGCCAGCCGAATACGGGGTTGATTCGTTTATTATCCGATCAAGGCTGTCGGGAAGATCGGATAATTGCGTTCGCGAACAACTTCTGTATCAAATACCGGAACCTGTACGGCGCGTCGGTTTATTCGTTCAGAATTCAAAACTACATGCCCGGTCGTTTCGGCGACATAATTTATAAAAAAGGCACGCTCACGACGATCGGCAAACTGATGCTCGGGTTTCTCACGGATCTCGGCAAAGATATTGATTTGAAAAGTGTTTCGGCGGAAACGGCGGGTGCGAAATACGTTTTCGACTTTGCGCCGCCGGAAACCATGTCGCTGATTGAGTCGTCTTTGCGCAATTTTCAGACCGGCGTCGAAGCAGGCGGATTTAGATACCAAAAATCTTATCGGCTCGAAGAAAATCACACTTATCTGCTTCGCTCGGTGGCTTATCAGAATGGTAAACAGAAGAAAAAGGCGAACGACGAATTGCTCATGGATGAGCGAAAAGACGTAATTATCGCTTTGCAGATCGTTAGAATTTCCGCTGCCGAGGACGGCGGCGTGACGCTTCTTTGGAGAGAATTGCAGCGAAAGGACACGGCGAAAATAGCAATGTGACGAGAAATAAAATTCTTCGGGTTCGGCTCGAACGAGCGATAAAAATCAGTGGCGGTAATAATATGAAAAGGTTTTTTATCTTCATATTTTTAATTTTTGCGGCGGTGGCGAATCTGCCCGCACAGTTTGCGCGCACCGATTCGCAGGTTGAACGCAAGCTTATCTATTTGCGAAGAAAAGTCGAGCCGCTTTACCGCAAGCCGACCGAAAAAGAATTGAAAGCGATCGCGCCGCGCCGCGAATTGTTTGAAAAACATGCCGAATTTCTGCGCCAGCCGAACACGGGTTTGACGAAATTGATTGACGATAAAGGCTGCGCCGATAATACGAGAGTTGTCGTCGCGACCGAAAACTGTTTGCAGTATACGATGCCGGGCGCGGGCAGCTCTTTTTCTTTTCGCACCGAAAATTACCGCATCGCGCGGCTCGCCGATCTGACCTTTACGGACAAAAGCTTTCAGGCTGCGGGCGTTCTTCTGCACGGCATTTTCGTCAATCTCGGCAGTATGCCGCTCGAAAGCGTCAATCTTCAAACCGCAGGCATGAAATATCTCGTCGAATTTCAGCCCGAACCCGATTACAACAAAGGCAAACAGCTCGATCAGCAGTTGACGCGCGGCGTCAGGCGCGACGGGTATTTATATCGTCGCGGGCTTTACATGGTCGAAAACGCGACGTTCGCTCTGCGCTCGATCGCTTACGCCGGAAAATATTTTCGCGCGATCGAAGGAGTTACGTATAATGAGTTCGATTACGACAAGCGACGCGACGTGATCGTCACGTTTCGCGTTGTCGAAAAAGACGCGGCAGGCAGCGTCACGATTTTATGGAAGGCGCTTCAGGAAAAGGATTCGCCCAAGGTAAAAAGAGAAAATGTCTTAAACCCTTGAAATAAAAAGGAGGAAATAAAATGATTAAATCGGTTTTTCAGGCGCTGTTCGTTGTTTTGATTCTGAGCGTTGGTTACGGATTTTCTCAATCGGCGACGCCGACTCCGCGTCCTTCGGTTAATCGCCTCGAAAACGTCCGCCCGCTCAACGACCGCGACGCTTCCAATTTTTCCCGCCGCACATCGATCGAAAATCTGCCGCCCGAATACCGCGTTTCGTCGAAAGCGTTGAAGCGGACAAAATTTTCCGACGAAGAAAAACTCTCCTACAAAGACGCGAAAAAAGACGGCGTCAAGCTTTTAAAGTTATTTATCGCGCCGAAATGCGCCGAAAATTTCGTGATCGACGTGAGCGATCCGCGCTGTACCGAAAATTTCGAATATATACCGGTTTCATATTACTCGTTTTTCGACGGCGTTTACGGGCAGATGTTCGGCGAACTCAGACTGCTCGAAGGCTTTCTGGTTGCCGGCAGCGGGCGATATATTCACGGATTTCTGGTTGATCTCGGCGAAACGGACGTCGGCGCGCTCGATAAAAAATCGCCCGAAGTAAAAAAAATCACCGATTACGCGATTGCCAAAACCTCGGACGAAGCCGACAAGCAGGTCGAGGAATTATTGACGGGAATCAATTACGAGGGCGCGATTTTCGCCTCGCAGAAAAAAATCGTGCCCGATCATACATACCTGATGCGGATCGTCGCCTACGCTCTGCCGGATGAAATTATGTCGCCCTACAACTACGATTCGGTAATTGCCATAAGAATCGCCAAATTAACGGACGACGGAATGGCGATTATATTTTGGAAAAAACTGTCGGAAAAAACCGCGCCTAAGCTCCAAAGAAACAAAAAATAGCGGAGATTTTACGGGTTGAAAGTTGGCGTAAAAGGGCACTTCGAGGAGGAAAAATGAAAAAAAACTTACTTGCGATTTCAATTTTAATTTCATTGATGTGCGTCGCGGCAGTTTCGGCACAGCCGCCGATTCCGATTCCGACGCCGTTTCCGACGCCGGTCAGAACCGTCAACGACGCGCGCGATCTGTCGCGCAGTTCGACGGAAATCAGCGATCAAAACATTCTTCTCGGAGCCGATTATGACAACGACCGGACTTTCAGGCGGCTTTCGCCGATTGATCTATCGAAAGCCGCCCGCCAAAAAATTAAACTCAGCCGCGAAGAAAAAACGCTTTATAAAGAAATCGCCGAAGCGGGCGACTTAAATATTCTAAAAATGTTTTCCGCGCCGCAATGCGCCGAAAACCGGCTCGTGCTCAACGCGCGCGACGAAAAATGCGCCGCCGCCGCCGATTTGCTGAGAGTTTCATTTTACTCGTTTTTGATCGGTTATTACGGCGAAACGATCGGCGATTTTCGTATTCTGGAAGATACTCTGATTGCCGGAAACGGTAAATACATACACGGGTTTCTGGTTAATCTGGGCGAAACCGAAATCGGCAGAGTCGGCAGGGAATCAGCCGAAGTCTTGTCTTTGAAAAACTATCCGGCGGCGGCGGCAAGCGCCGAGGAAAGCCGCCAGCGAAGCGATCTGGAAAAAGGATTCAGCTATCAAGACCTGCAAATTTCTTCGAGCCAAAAACTCCGTGCCAATCACGTTTATCTGATGCGGCTCGTTTCCTACAGTTCGAAAAACGACCCCGCGAGTATCTATAACAAGGATGCTCTCTATGTTTTTAAGGTCAGCGACTTGAACGCGGACGGGATGGCGGTAATTTTATGGAGAAAACTTTTTCAGAAGAACGCGCCGCGATTAAAGAATGAATAATTTTATTTAATGAGAGAGGATTTATGCTGATTCGGGTTACCGCAGTTTTGGTCGTTTTGATGATTTCCGCGAATTACGTCCCTGCCCAGCTTCAGCGACCGAGCCTGACCGTGATCCAGCGGTCGGGCAGTTTTATTCTTCGCACCCGACCGAGCAGAGAGCAAAAACGAAAGCTCCAGCCGAATCCGCAGGACATGGCAAAATACGCCGGGTTTCTCGAACAGCCGCGAACCGGCATCTTTCGCCTGATGCCCGACGTCGGCTGCACGGAAAACGTCAATGTCATTCGCGCCGATGCCGTCTGTCTGAATTATATTCCCGAAAGCTCGTATTATTCGTTTCGCGAAAAAGAACACACGATCGAAATGCTCGCCGATATTCGCCTGCGGAACGGCTTTTTAATCAGCGACGGAATTCTTTCGCAGGGAATTATGGTGAATTTGGGCGATGTCGAACTCGAAAAACTCGCTCCGGCAGCCGAAGGTTTCGGATTTCTCACGAATTTCGCGCCGCATACTGAGGGAATCGAAGCGCAGAAGCAGTATCTGGAGATGATGCGCGGCGTCAAGGTCGGCGGCTACGAATACAAAAAAGCGCATTCGTCGGTTGAAAACACGACCTACGCGCTGCGCGTCGTCGCTTATCGCGGCAATGTCTTCCGCTCTTTTCGCGGCTATCGTTTCGATGTTCTCGGCGGCGATAAAAGAATCGATCTGACAATCGCCTTTCGCGTTATTCGCAAAGATGCGGACGGTTCGGTAACGCTGCTCTGGAAAGAAATCGAGCGCCGCAATGCGCCGCGTCTCGAATTTCCGAAGCGCCGCGAAAAAAAGTAAACTAACAAGATATGAAAGATAAAATTGCCGTCGTTACCGGCGGGACAAAAGGAATCGGCTACGCGATTGCCGAACGGCTGCTCGAAGCGGGCGCAAAGGTTTTTATCTGCGCGCGCAATAAACCCGAATTGAGACACGCGCTCGAAAGGCTTTCGGCGTCGGGCAGAGTCGAGGGCGAAATCTGCGACGTTCGCTCGGAAGATCAGGTTCGGATGATGCTCGAAGAAGCGAAGCGCGTTTTCGGCGGAGTAGATATTCTGGTCAACAACGCGGGCATCGGCATTATCGGCAAAACGGTCGAAGAAATGTCGGGCGACGAGTTTCGGCAAACTTTAGAGACGAATCTTTTCGGCGTTTTTTACACCTGTCATTACGCCGTGCCGATGATGCGCGAGCGCGGCGGCGGTTATATTATCAATATTTCTTCGCTCGCGGGACAAAACGCGCACCCGCGAATGGCGGCTTACAACGCTTCGAAATTCGGGCTCAACGGCTTTTCCGAGGCGCTCATGCAGGAAGTTCGCCAGGATAACATCAAACTGAGCTATATCTGTCCGGGTTCGGTCAACACGTTTTTCGGCGGCGACACGCCGAGCAAAGACAACGACTGGCAATTACAGCCCGAAGACATCGCGCGGGTCGTCAGCAATTTGCTCGAAATGCACGACCGCGCCCTGCCGAGCAAGATCGAGATCCGTCCGAGCAAGCCGCCGAAAAAATAATCTTGCACGGCTTTTACGCACTGAATTTTTAAACCGAACTTATTGAGCGAAATCGTATTCTGCTAAATAACGTTAATTCGGGATAAGGACGGAATGCCGTCGTCCTGACGGCGCAGCGTTTGAAAAACGCTTACAAGTTGCATTTATTTTCAAGTTTTACATTAACTAAAACGTTTTGACGCCGCTTTCAGCGTCGTTTTCCGTCAATATTAAGGCGTTCCGATTTGTTCAGGAAACGCAGTTTTGCAGTGCGAGGTGGTTGATAACTTCGAGCAGAACCGAATCGTCGAAGGGCTTTGTCAGGTATTCCGAAACGCCGAGTTCGAATGCTTTTTGGCGATGTTTTTCGCTTGCCCGCGACGTAATCATCACGACCGGAAGCGTCTGCCAACCGGCGTGATTGCGAATAGACGAAAGCAGCTCGTAGCCGTCCATGCGCGGCATTTCAACGTCGGTCAGAATCACATCGGGCAGGGTTTCCAATTCCTGAAGCGTCTCGAAGGCTTCGATCCCGTCCTTGGCAACGACCAATTCCCAACCCGCATTTTTAATCAGCTTCGACGTAATATGCCGGACGCTCGGGCTGTCGTCAACGATCATCACTTTTAAGGGCTGCGGGTCTTCGGTCTTTGGTTTTTGGTCTTCGAATTCAAAGGCTGACGGCTCGACTTCAATGTTCTCCGGACTTTGGACTTTGGACTTCGGACTTTGGACTTGATTTTTGAGCAGGTAAAGCAAATCGAGCACCGGCACGACGCTGCCGTCGCCTAAGATTGTCGCGCCGAGCAAATTCGGGTAATTCTGGAGCGGCGCGGCGAGCGGTTTGATGACGATTTCCTCGGCGCGCACGATCTCGTCAACCATCAAGGCGCGCGGCGCTTCCGCCATTTCGAGCAGAAGCAGCGGGATAATGTCTTTTTTCGTTCCCGACGACGGCAAATCCAAAAGCTCCCCCAGATTAGCCGCCGCGCAGGTCAAACCGTCAATTTGTATCGAATTTTTATCGGGCAGAGCGGCGAATTCGACCGCCGAAATCTCGCTCACCTTTTTGACCAGTTTGAGCGGAAAGGCGAACATCTGCCCGCCCGTTTTAACCAAAAGTCCGCGCGTGATCGCGAGCGCCATCGGCATCCGAATCGTAAAAGTCGCGCCCTTCTGCGGCTCGGAAGCGATTGAAATCGTGCCTTGTCCGCGCAGGACGCTGGTTTTGATAATGTTCATCCCGACGCCGCGTCCGGCAGTCTGGCTGACCGCTTCGGCGGTCGTCAAACCCGGCAGAAAGCTGAGCGAAAAAGCTTCCTCGTCGCTCATTTTCGCGGCTTCCTCGGGCGAGATAAAATTGTTGCGGACGGCTTTTTCGCGCAGAGCGACCGACGAGATTCCGCGCCCGTCGTCCGTGACGGTCAGGATAATATGCGTGCCTTCGCTGTGCAGGCGTAAGACGATTTTTCCTTTTTCGGGTTTTCCTAAAAGCCTTCGCGTGTCGGGCGCTTCGATGCCGTGCGCGACGGCGTTGCGCAGAAGATGCAGGAGCGGTTCGACCAGAAGATCGAGAATCTGAGTGTCGACTTCGGTCTGTTCGCCTTCGATGACCAATTCGACCAATTTCGATTCCTCCTCGCACGTAACGCGCACCGTGCGCTGAAGGCGCGCCGCCAATGACCCGAAACGCACCATTCTGAGCCGCAGAAGTTTATCGTGCATTTCCTCGATCAGATGGCTCTGGGTCGAGAAAAGCGTTTCGAGATTGCTGCGCAGCTTATCGAGTTCGACATTGATGGCTGACGCGTCGCCGGCGGTTTCGAGCAATTCGCGCGTCGTTTGATGAAATTCCGTGTAGCGGTCGAATTCGAGCGAATCGAACGATTGCGGATTCGGGATTTCGGACTTCGGATTTGAATGTTCTTGCCGATAATTGTTCGCCGCAAAAAGTCCTGTATTATTTCTCGAATCCGGAATCCGGAATCCGAAATCCGCATTCATCTGGTTTGCCTCGAAATCGGTTTCGAGCTTGCCGGTCGTGCGCAGAAGGCGTCCGGTATTGTATTGCAGCTCGCCCGTCTGCCGTTCGAATTCTCCTAATCGCTGTTCGAAAACCGAGCGGCTGATGACCAGATCGCCGACCAGCCGAACCAATTCGTCGAGCTTTTCGAGCGAAACGCGGACAACCGATTTATGCATCACCGCGACCGGCTGATTCGTGTCTTCGAGTGCAGTTTCAGAAACGCCTTCGGCTTTGACGAGTTCGGGGATTTTAACGTTTTCCCGTTCGAAAGTGCCGTTTTGCAAAGCTTTCAGCGTGCGGTTGAAATCCGTGTAAAGCTGCTCGATCTTTTGGGAAAGCTGCGGCGATTTTTCACCGCTCGCGAGCGCGCTCAGGCAGTCGGTCGAATTGGCGAGCAGCTCGAAAATTCGCCGATTGCTCTCGATTTGATTTTCCGAAATATAATCGAGCAAATCTTCGACGCGGTGCGCGAGACCGGACAGCGGTTTGAGCCCGACGATGCCCGCCGAGCCTTTTAAGGTATGCGCATTACGCCGAATTTCGAGCAGCGCCTCGCGATCGTTCGGCGCGGACTGTAAAACTTCGAGGTGCGAATTGATGTTGCGCAAAAGGTCGTCGGCTTCCTCGGCGAAAATTTCGAGCATTTCCGCGTCAATTTCGAAACCCGCAAATTCGTCCGTCGTGCCTGATTCCGACGTTTCGCGGCTTTCGCCAAAAACGTCGAGCAGATCAATTTCACCCGAAGAATCAAAGCCCAGATTGCTGAACGATTCGTCAACAAAACCGTCGAAATTAAGCGGTGCGTCGTCGGTCGTAAAATGCAGCCGCGCGAGCAGCGCTTCGGTCTGCGCGAGATTATCGAGCAGATTGCGCGTCGCCGCGTCCGACAAAGGCGCGGCGCTTCCCGGCACGCTTTTTAATTCCGTTTCGAGCTTTTCGGCGGCTCTGCCGATGTTTTCCAAACCGACCGAAAGGGCGGCATCCCTGATCGCCTGCGTGTAGAGCAGCGCAGTTTCGAGCTCGCCGCCGAGATTTCCCTCGCGGCTGCAAACCAGTATGCCGCTGCGAATCATCGGCAGGTAAGATTCGACCTCGTTGATAAAATTTTGCAGATTTTGATTTTGCATATTGGGTTTAAAGTCTTGAGTCAGGAGTCAGGAGTCTCAAAACTGATCTTGACTCCAGACTCCAGACTCCAGACTCAAGACTAATTGAGGAATAGATTCGCGTCAGTCTGTGCCGCGCGCGGCGCGGAGCGTTCTTCGGGCAGCTTGAACGGCGCGACCGAACCGCGCAGCTCGTCCGACAGCTCGACCAGCATTTTCACCGATTCGGCGGCGCGTTTTGCGCCCGTCTGCACGAGTTCCGTGACTTGTGAAATATTGCCCATCGCTTTTGAAATATCGTCCGAGCTTTCCGCCTGTCGTTTCGCCGATTCGGAAATCGATTGGATCAATTCGGCGAGCTGCGTCGAAACCTGTTCGATCTCGACGAGCGCCTGTCCGGCTTTATCTGCGAGCGTCGAGCCGATCACGACTTCGTGAATCGTTTCTTCCATCGAAGCGACAACGTCTTTGGTTTCCATCTGAATCGTCTGCGTGAGCGCGCCGATCTGATTCGTCAGACGGTTCGAACGCTCCGCCAGCCGCTCGACTTCTTCGGCGACGAGCGCAAAGCCTTTGCCCGCTTCACCGGCTGCCGAAGCCTGCAAACTCGCGTTCAAGGCAAGCAGACTCGTGCGGTCGGAAAGGTCGTCAATCAGCCCGACGATCTGCGAGATTTCCTGCGAGCGTTCGCCGAGCTTCTTGATCCGCTTGGCGGTTTCCTGCACCTGTTTGCGAATCGAGATCATCGCGTTGATGTTGTCCTGCACGGCTTTCGTGCCGTAACGCGCGTTGCTCAAACTTTCGGCGGCAACCTGCGCAGAAAGCGCGGCGTTTTCCGAAACTTCCTGAATCTGCAAAGCCATATTCGACATTGCCGAGGTGGTGCGCGAAATCTGCGAAGCCTGAGCTTCGCTGCCGCGCTCGAGTTGTCCGGTCGTATCGTTGATCGCGTTTGCCGATGCCGAAACCTGAAACGTCACGTCCTTGACCTGTTTGATCAAAGAACGCAGCTCGGTCGTCATATAGTTGAACGCGCGCGCGATCGCGCCGGTCATCTCGGCGGAAACTTCAGCCTGCACGGTCAGATCGCCGGCGGCGACTTCGGAAACTTCGTCCAATAATTTTTTGATCGATTCTTCGAGCCGCTCGCGTTCGTCCTGCGTCTGGACGGAGGCGCGGAGCTTTTCGATCATATTTTTCAAGGAATTGCCGAGCGCGTCCGAGTCGGAACGCGGATTGATGGTTTCCGATAAATCGCCCTTCGCGATTTTGTCCGCAATCGCCGCTTTTTCGCGCAGGTAATCCGAAGTTTCCTTGAGCGCGAAAATCAATTCGTCCTCTTCTTCGGGAAAATCGTCGAAATTTTCGCCGTTCGAAAGATGATGCGCGATTTCGGTCGCAATGCGTGTCTGGCGGCTCGTTTTAAGGTTTGAAAAATTGGTAATCAAAAGCGCGAAAATCGCCGTCACGGCGGCAAACGCGGTCGTCGCGACCCCGGCGAGCTTGTTTTCGGTCATCCCGAAATACGACGCGCCGACGAGCACGACGCTGAGAATCAAAAGAACGACGGCGAGCAGCGATGCGAGCTTGCCTAATAAGCCGAATAGTACATTTTTTTGCATTTTCTCGACCTTCTCCTTTTGTTTATTTTCTGCATCAGCGAAAGCGGGAAGATTCGCGTAAACGGCTGGCGCCGCAAAATTCCAACCGCGTTTGCCAGGATTTTTTTCGGCATAGTTTTTAAGTGTTTTCCTCGAACGCGAGGGCGGGAGTTTTATTGGTTTCGAACGCGTTCGGGAAATTCGTTTCGATCCGGAAATCCGGCGCGGTCGAAGTCGTTTGCGGGAGTTTGAAATCGTCAACCGCGAGCAGCAGACTCGAAAGCGTGACGGTCAGCGCGCCGACCGCTTTTTCGGATTGCTTGAGCGATTCGTTCGCCATTTCGGTTTCGGCGATCGAGCCGACGAAAACCTGAAACGCTTTTTCGGTTTCTTCAGCCTGCTTGCTCGAATCGGCGGTCAGATGATCCTGCAAGTTCAAAATCTGCACGATGTGTTTTTCCAGTTCGCCGAGACTGTTGCCGGTTTCGACCGCGAATTTCGAAAGTCCGGCGGCTTCCTGCACGGTCGCGTTGAGAAATCGTTCGACTTCGCCGATGTCCGACGTCAGCGCTTTGTTGAGCGTCGAGATTTGTTTGTTCGTATTTTCGGCGCGCGCCGCGATCCGCTTGATCTCGTCGGCGACGATCGAAAATCCGCGCCCGCTCTCGCCGAAATCTCCGGCTTGAATCGAAGCATTGAGCGCGACCGTGCTCGTGCGATGCGCGAGATCGCCGACCGTGCGGGCGATTTTTCCGATTTCCTGCGCGTGTTCGTTCAGACGTCCGAGTCGGCTCACGGCTTCCTGCAACTGCTTGCGAAGCTGCGCCGCTGATTCGGCGTTTGCCTGTGCCGTTTCGGTTCCTTTGCGCGCTTTTTCGATCGATTGATTGGCAGACTGTACCGCGCCCGAAAAGTTTTCGGAGATTTTCTGCACGCTGTTCGGAATTTCCCTGAGCGTGACCGCCGCCTGATTCATTTCCTGTAGTTTCGCTTCATTTTGCTGGATCACCGCCTGAAGCGTACGGCGCACGTCCGTTGCGGAGCCCTGCGTGTTTGCCGAATCGTCGCGCACCTGCGCGACGACGCCGCTCAAGTGATTGAGCAGAAATTTTAAGGTTTCGGCAATTTCCCGCGTTTCTTTCGAATCGGCTTTGATCTCGGCGTCGAGATTGTATTTGCGGACGCGCCCGATCTCTTCCGAGATTTGCGCGACCGAATTTTGAAGTTTTTCGAGTTTTTGCTTGGCGTCGATCGAATCGGTGATCTTGGCGAGCAGTTTTTGAAAAGCCGTAATCAGGCGGTCGTTGTTTTGCAGCGGCGAAAGCGCGACGTCCGTGTTGCCGGCGGAAACTTCGTCCATCAGATTGACGAGTTTTTGAATCTGCTGGCTGTTGCGGTGCAAAGTTTCCAGAAGCTCGTCGGTTTCGACCGAACCGGAAGTTTTCGGCAGCGAAGTTGACGCGCTGCGTTCGAGACTCTTGGCGAGCAGCGAAACTTTTTCGATCGGATTGACGACTTCGTTCGAGAGCCACCAGCCGAAAACCATGACCGTAAAGGCGAGAAACAAAAACGGCACGAAAACCGCATAAAACGTGTCGTTGACGACAAACGAAACGATCAGGTACGAGATCAGCCCGAACGTGCAGATAAAAAACGCGAGCGCGCTGGTGGCGATCCAGATTTTTCCTTTGAGCGAATTCAAGAGTGAGTTTGGAGTGTATCGAGCCATATTTTTCTCCGGGAGCGTGCGAAAAGCCTCAGCTTAAAACGAGCGTCGAAAAGAGATTTTCCGTATCGAGCAATTGGACGCAAGCCGTTTTATGAACAGCTTGCCCGAAAAATCGAACGTCTTCCGCCGGTTCGATGTCTTCGGGCGCGAAAGTGATGATTTCGCTTAAACGGTCAACCGGAAACGCGACCGCCGCCGCGCAGTGTTTCGACTTTAAGACGATCAATTTGCTCTTTGCCGAACCATTGGCGCTGGTTTTTCCGCAGATTTTTGAAAGATTCAATACCGAAATTATCTCGCCGCGCAGGTTGGCGATGCCGTAGAGCCACGCGGGCGAATTCGGCAGCGGCGTAAAATCGAGCGGGCGGACGATCTCCGCCACTTCGCGCGCCTGAACCGCAAAAAACTCGTCATCTAAAAAAAAGACGACGAATTTTTCGCCATCTGAAATTTCCGACTTTTCGTGTCCGGCAATGGTTTCGGCGAGGTCTGGTAAATTTAGTGAGGATAAATCATCAAACAGCAGCTCAACATTTGAGATCGTATCGTTCATTATCAAAGGGGGTTTCAAGTTCCAAGTTCTAAGTTCCAAGTTCCAAGTTTCAGGTTATTTAAGCCAACCTGAAACTTGAAACCTTAAACTAATTTAAATAGGTTTCGACCGTTTTCATTAGAGTTTCGGGACCGAAGGGTTTGGTGATATAACCGCTCGTGCCAGCCATTCGACCGCGCACTTTATCGAAAAATCCGTCCTTGCCGGAAATCATTATGACCGGCACGTCTTTCGTTTCTTCGTCGCCGCGAATGTGTTTGCACACCTGATAGCCGTCCATGCGCGGCATCGTGATGTCGAGCAGGACGAGATCGGGCTTTAATTCCTTGATCTTTTCGAGCGCGTCGGCGCCGTCAACCGCGCAGACAACTTCGTGCCCGCATTTTTCGAGCTTGCCGGAAATCAACTTTCTGACCGTCGGGCTGTCGTCAACAACGAGAATCCTGCGGTTTTTCGACATCAGATCGTGCGCGTTCTGCTGTTCTTCCATTTCCGAAAGACGAATCGCGAGCGCATTGACCTGCGCGTCTAAAAGCACGTTGCTCGGATTCATTCGGACGGCTTCCTGCAAATATAAAAATCCCTGACGGTAGTTTTTTAAATTTATATGACCGACGCCGAGATTCATCATCTGTTCGACGCCGAGCCCGTAACTTTCGTTTTCGCGTTCCATGCTTTCGACCGAAAAGCGAAGCTTATCGGCATGAGCGGCTTGCTGGGCAAGCAGCATTTCCAGATCGGAAAGCGTGAGCACCGTCTGGCACGAACCGCACGCGAAAGCCTGTTTTTCATTGACCGCGTCGCAGAACGGGCAAAGAACCGTTTCGGCTTTCGGTGCGGATTTTTCTTCGGTCGCGGGCATCGGCAAAGATTCTTCCGCGTTCATCGAAACCTGTTCTTGAGCAGATTCTTCCGTGTTCATCGAAACCTGTTCTTGAGCAGATTCTTCGGCGCGTTCTTCCGCCGGTTCGTGCGCAAAATTCTCTTCAAACGACACCGGCGCGGCGGTTTCCTGTATTTCGTAAGCGTCGTTCGAGACTTCTTCGACAACCGGATTTTCGAAAGCTGAAAAGTCAACGGTCGGCGCTTCGAAATAGCTTTCCGAGTGGTTTTCCGACGGCTCGGCGGGCGCATAATTTACAAAAGCTTCGGGTTCGGTGCTGCGCCATTCTTCGACGTGCGCTCTGCTGTTTGCTTCGACGTTCATTTCGGCGACTTCTTCTTCAACGTTCATTTCGGCGGCGACTTCTTCAGCCGTTTCCGGTTCGTTCGAAACTTCGGGCGCAAAATCTTCGGCGTCGTAATTTGCCTGCTGGGTTTTGTGAATATCGTCCGAATCGTCAAAATTTTGGAAATAATCTTCGGCTTGACCGTTTTCAAGCGCAGTAAAAGCCCAGTTCATTTCGGCTTCTTCGGCTTCGGTTTCCGACGCTAAATTTTCTTCCGGCATGGAAAATTCCTGTACGGCTTCCTGCTTTTCCGGTATTTCAAACCGCACTTCTTCGGCTTGGTATTCTTCCGTTTCGTGCTTTTGCTCTTCGGCGGCGACTTGTACCGAATCCGCTGCGTCGAAGTTCATTGATTCGGGCAGATCGTAATTCGCGGCATCGCTCAAATCCTGCGTCGGGCTGTCGGGCATCGCAAATTCTTCGTAGGCGGGCGCTTCGGCGACAAACGTTGCGGGCTGCTCGAAATAAGCCGTTTCCTGTTCATTAAAGTCGGAAACCGCGTTGAAGTCGGAAACCGCGTTTTCGGCAAAGTTTGCCGCCGCGTTTTCCGTTTCGGTTTCAGCCGAAAATTCCTGTTCCGGTTCGCTGAATTCGGCGGCTTCTACTGTTTCCGTTTCTTCGGTTTCGCTAAATTCGGCAGCGGCTTCTTCATTCGAAAATTCTTCGACCGGCTGCTCATGCGAGAATTCTTCGACCGGCGGCATAAACGAAGCTGCTTCGTTTGATTCTTCGGCGGCGGCGGCGGGTTCGTTAAATTCTTCCGTAAATTCTTCGGCTCCCGGCTGGTCGGAAAGCTTGTCGGCGAGCATTCGCCACGACGCGAGATTGGCTTTCGCCATTTCGTTTTCCGGGTTCAAGACGCGCAATTTGAGGAAACATTCGGCGCGTTCTTCGAAAGAATTCGCCAAGTGCGATTTCAAAACCCACGCGTCTTCCAGCTCGGCGTCGCGCCTCAGAACCATTTCGAGCATCGCCTTCGCTTCGTCCTGTCTGCCGTCGAACGCGTCGGTAAGCGCGGCGTCGAACATTTTCTGCGTTTTTTGAGATTCCATTAAGTTCAGCGACATCCGCGCCGTTTCGTTTTCCGGGTTGACGCCGAGAACCCGCTCGAAGCAAACGGCTTTTTCTTCATCCCGTTCGGCGACCGAAGCCATCCAGAGCCACGCCATTTCGTTTTCGGCTTCGTGTTCGAGCGCCTGCTCGAAACATTGGCGCGCAAAATCTTTGCGGTTTTCGCCCGCCGCGTCCATTCCGCGCTGAACAAGCGTTTTCGCGAGCAGCGATTTGGTCGCTTTACTCCATTCGAGCGCGCGCTCGTTTTCGGGGTTGATGCGCAAAACATTATTGAGAAAAACCATCAGTTCTTCGGGGTATTCGCTGATCGAGGCGAGCCAGAGCCATGCATTTTCGTTGTCGGCATCCGATTCGGTCACGCGCAAAAGCAGATTTCGCGCGTCGGCGCGCTTTCCTTCCTGCGCGGCGCGGACGCCTTCGCGAAACATTCTTTCGGCTTCGGAAGAGACATCTTGACTGACAACGTCGTTTTCGACAAACGGAACAGCAGCAGCGGAACTATTATGTTCAAATTCTAATCTCATATATTTTTAGCGGTTCAATTGAATTTTGGGGTTCTCCGAGAATTTTTGGACAGATTGAGGGCAAAAGTGCCTGAATCCGGCTCTAATCTCATAGCAAGGTAAATGCCAGCCTCCGGAAAATTCCGCGAGATTTGAGTTAAACTGTGTTTTCATTATAATTAGCGTTACGAAAAAAGATTTTAAAAACGGTTTCCGCGAGCCGTAAAACGCGAAAGTGACAAAAATTGACAGCTTTTCAATGACAAAAAGTGGTTGGATTTGGATTTCGGATTTCGGATTTTCGATTTTGGATTTTGGATTTGCCGTCGTGTTAAGCCTGAGTAAGCTTCTCCGAAAATGTTTATAATTTATGAATCGATGCGCGTAATAAATCAGTGCAAACAATAAATCAATGGAAATAATAAGCCGATCCGAAATCCGAAATCCGAAATCCGAAATCGCGTATGATGTCGTGATCGTCGGCGGCGGCGTCGCCGGATTAACCGCCGCGCTCTGGTGCGACGAACTCGGGCTTTCCGCGCTCGTTCTCGAAGAAAAAAAGGAACTCGGCGGTCAGCTTCTATGGGTTTACAACGAAATCAAAAACTATCCGGGCAGGGAAGCGAAAAACGGGCGTGAGCTGCGCGACGCTTTTCTCGAACAAATCGAAAAACGCCGCTTCAAACTGCTGTTAGAAGCGCAAATCGCCGAAATTGATCTTGAAAAAAAGGAGATTCTGCTTGCCGGCGGAACGCGTTTTTTCGCCCGCGCGATCGTGATCGCGACCGGCGTCCGGCGGCGCAGATTGAACGTTGCGGGCGAAGCGGAATTTACGAATCGCGGAATTATCGAATCGGGCAAAAAGGATGCCGCCGCCGTAAAAGGCAAAAATATTTTGATCGTCGGCGGCGGCGACGCGGCGTTCGAAAACGCGCTGATCTTATCGGAAACCGCCGCGCGCGTAACGCTCGCGCATCGCCGCAGGGAATTCAGCGCCCGCTTGGAGTTTACCGAAAAAGTTAAAAATCATCCGAAAATTACCGTTCTCACGGAAACTGCGGTTACCCGAATCGCGGGCGGCGAACGGGTGGAGCGCGTCGAACTCGAAAATTCGGCAAACGGCGAAACGCAGATTCTAGCGATTGACGCGATTTTGCTGCGTATCGGCGTCGCGCCGAACACGGAAAAGTTTCGCGGAAAGGTCGAATTGGACGAGAACGGTTATCTTGAAGTTAATCGAAACGGCGAAACGAATGTCAAAGGAGTTTTTGCCGCCGGAGATGTCGCCAATCCGCTCTCGCCGACGTTAAGCAGCGCCGCCGGAATGGGCGCGACTGCCGCAAAGGCGATTTTTTCTTTGCTTAATCCGTAATTACGATTATAATGATGGCGGAATTATTCACGAAATTTTGAATTTTATCCAGTCTTTTCAATTTATTAGAAAAATAAAAATCAGTAGATTTACCTTTTTTACGTGGTTTTATCGCACTTCGGGCGCATTGTTTTAAATGGAACGCAAAATGCCTCGTTCGATTTTTATAAAGCATTTATTCGCTATCATATATCGAAACAAAAAAAGGAGGAGCTATGAACTTTAGCAGTCTAAAAACGAAAGTTTTTCTGTTTTTAACGACGATGCTGTTTTCTGTTTTTTTGATAAGCAGCGTTAATGCCCAATCGGGAACGTCCTCGATTAAAGGGACGGTGACTGACCAAACCGGTTCGGCGGTTGCCGGAGCCACGGTAAAATTAACTAACCCGGGGACAGGATTTTCAAGAACCGTGACAACGAATGATGAGGGAAATTATACCTTCGCTTCAATTCTTCCCGGCACATATACAATTGAAGTAGAAGCGGCTAATTTCAAAAAGACCGTTAAAAACGACGTTAAAGCGTCAGTTGATTCGACGGTTTCAGCGAATTTTGCAATTGAACCCGGCGATGTTTCGGCAGTTGTTGACGTCACCGGCGGTTCAATCGAATCGGTTATAAATACGCAGGACCAAACGCTCGGGAACAACTTTGTCGCGCAGCAAATTCAACAATTGCCGACAGATTCAAGAAATATTCCAGACCTTTTGAGCTTGCAGCCGGGCGTCACCAAAGAAGGTTACGTTTCGGGCGGCAGGAGCGATCAGGCGAATATTACGCTTGACGGGATTGACGTTAACGACCAGCAAACCGGCGCGGCGTTTTCTTCGGTGCTGCGTATCACGTCGGAAGCCGTCGATGAATTTCGTATCACGACGACGACGCCGAACGCTAATCAGGGACGTTCTTCGGGAGCGCAGATTTCTTTGATTACGCGTTCCGGTTCCAACGATTTTCGCGGCGTTTTGTTTCTATTTCATCGTCCCGACAAATTTTCTGCCAATAATTTTTTCAACAACCGGGCGGGAAGTTACGGTCCGGACGATTTTGCGGTTCAATCGGGTTTTGTACAGCTCGGTGATCCAAAAGTACCGCGTCCGAATCTGAAGCGTAATATTTTCGGCGGAACTCTGGGCGGTCCGATTATCAAGGATAAATTCTTTTTCTTCTATTCATATGAAGGATTTAGAGAAAGACAATCGGTTTCAGTCGTAAGAACCGTGCCGACCGCGAGCCTGGGGCGCGGTGAAATAAGATTTTTCGGAGCGGCACCGGGCGATCCGGCAGGAACGCGCCGTTTGATTACGGTCAACACGGCACAATTAAACACAAATGTTTTCCCGATCGCGGGAATCAACCCGGCGGCGGTTTCGGTTTTTGCCGGCGCGGCAAGTAGGTATGCCGTTAACGACGATACGGTCGGCGACGGCTTAAATACCGGTGGTTTTCGTTTCAATGCACCGGTGCCGGTTGATTTGAATACGCATATCGTGCGCTTCGATTATAACCTGCGCAGCAATCAGTCATTGACATTCCGCGGCAATTACCAGCAGGACAACTCGGCTATCGCGCAGTATCTGCCGGATACGGAATCGCCCCAATTCTGGAATCATCCGTATGGTTTCGGTTTAAGTTATAACTGGACGATCAGCAATAACAAGGTCAATAACTTCCGCTACGGTTTAACCCGACAATCCTTTACGAGCGGCGGCGATTCAAACGAAAACGGGATTATCTTCCGCTTTGTTTATCAGCCGAAGGCGTTCAGCACGAGTTTAAGCCGGATAACGACAGTGCAGAATTTTACTGATGACTTTACCTGGATAATGGGCGCTCATCAAATTCAGTTCGGCGGAAACGTTCGTTTAATTGACAACAGCCGCCGGTCGCTGGCAGCATCTTACGACTTTGCTACCGCCAATCCGTCATTTTACGCATCATCGGGACGCGTTTTGGACCGACCCTTTACGGCGGCTGGATACACTGTTCCGACCGATCAAAGAACGAGCGTTCAAAACGCCGCATCGGCGTTGATCGGACGCTATTCTCAATATACCGGCAATTTCAACTATGATATTGACGGAAATGTTCTGGCAACCGGCACGCCGATCGAGCGGCAATTTGCGACCGAAGAATATGATATGTACATTCAGGACACCTGGAAGCCGTATCGTAATCTGACGCTGACAATGGGTTTACGCTATGGCTTAAGCCGTCCGGTTTACGAAAAGAACGGTTATCAGGTTGTTCCCGACATCCCGTTGGGCGAATACTTTGATCGCCGCGTCGCCGGTTCGGCAGCGGGAACTCCGTATAACGCAATTCTTAACTTCAAGCTGGCAGGACCGAAAAACAAAGCGGAAGGCTATTACAAATTGGACAAAAACAATTTTCAGCCGCGTCTCGGTTTTGCCTGGTCGCCCAATTTCAAAAACGGCTTTTTGAGGGCGGTTTTAGGAGGAGAAAACAAAACGGTCATTCGCGGCGGATTTGCCATCACGAATGATTATTTCGGACAGCAGCTGGCGGTTACTTTTGACGCATTAACGACGCTCGGTTTCACAACCTCGGACACGATTGCGGCAAATACCTACAACGTAACGACAAATCTGGCGCCTCGATTTACCGGATTCGGGCAGTCAATCAGAACCCTGCCCAATATCTCCGCGCCTAATCGTTTCCAGACGCCGCCCGACGGAGACCAGCGAATTGAATCTTCCCTCGATTCAACCCTCGTTTCACCGAAGCATTATTCATGGAACTTAACCTACGGTCGGCAGCTTCCGAAAGGAATGTATATCGAAGCTTCGTATATCGGTCGAAAAGCCCGCAACTTGCTGGCGACGCGCGATATTATGGCGTTGAACAATCTGGTTGACCGACAATCGGGAATGGATTGGTACGCGGCGGCTAATTTGCTGCATACTTATCGTGCCAATAATACGCCCATTGATCAGATTCCAAATATTGCGTATTTTCAAAACCTGTTTCCGGGACTCGGCGGCGCATATACGGGAGATGCCACGCTGACTTCGACACAAGAAGTTTATGCGCTTGTCGCACGCGAAGGCGTCGGCGGATTTGATATTCTCGACTGGACATTTATCCAGTTGTTGATTGACGACGACCCGAACGGAACCAATCTTTGGAACAATCTGTTTTACCAGCCGCAATACGCCGCGTTTTCGGCATTTAGTACGATTGCCAGATCCGATTATCATGGCGGAACGCTTTCAGTACGTCAGCGACTCGGCGAAATATTAACGTATGACATTAACTACACGTTCTCAAAATCATTTGACGATGCGTCCGGTCTGCAAACGGCGGGAACCTTCGGTTCGGCATTCATTCTGAATCCGCTTCGTCAGCAGGATAATTATTCCGTCTCCGATTTTGATGTCCGCCATGTCGTCAACGCTAACTTTATTTTCCAGGTGCCGATCGGTAAAAATCGTAAATACTTCAACGGTATGAACTCGATCGCCGACGCCTTCCTCGGCGGCTGGCAGATGACAGGCGTTTATCGTTGGAACACGGGATTGCCTGCCCAAACGCCTTTCGACTCGGCACAGTGGGCGACAAACTGGAACGTGCAGTCAAACGGCGTTCGTATTCGTCCGGTCAATGCCGGTGTGGTGCGTTCGACGGCAAACCTGTTTACCGATCCGGTAGCGGCGTACAATTCGTTCAGAAATGCGCGTCCGGGCGAAACCGGCGACCGTAATGTGCTCCGCGAACCGGGTTATTCGAATTTGGATTTGGGACTTGCCAAGACGTTCAAAATGCCTTGGGGAGAAAACCACAATCTGCAATTCCGGTGGGAAGTATTCAATGTCACAAACGTTCAATACTTTGCCATTACCAATGTTACCCGCGGCACGCTCGGTTTAGGACAGGATTCCGAAATCAGCACACCGTCGTCCGAATTCGGCAATGTCTTTACCGATATTCAGGGACAACCGCGACGTATGCAGTTCGGCTTGCGTTATTCGTTCTAAAAATTCTTAGAAATGAGATTTTGGCTGGGGCTTGCGGGCTTCAGCCTTTTTTTGTTTTGTTGATGAAATTTTACAACGCGCCGAACGAGTCGTTGCCGGTGGTTTGAACGAGATGGCGCGTGTCGTTGATGGCGAGAACGCGAATGTTGGAGCGACCGCGAATTTCGAAGCGGTTGATGCCGCAGTTCGAAGTTACGAGCCACGGCGTGTTTTTCGTATAGCGGTTGATCGCGCCCAAAAGATGGAGCGTCAGAAAACAAATCGCGCCGGTGTGCGAAAAGATAACGACTTTTTCGCCGTGATGAGTGCGCAGAATTTCTCTTAATTCGCCCGTCGCGCGGCGCAGAAGATGTCGATAGCTTTCGCCTTTGGTGATGACGTGATGAATGTTGCGATTGACGAGCGCGTAATAATCTTTCGGAAAAGCCTGTTTCGATTCGTCGAACGTCAAACCTTCGAGCACGCCGACGTGGCGTTCGCGAAAAGCCGGTGTTTGAACGATCGGAAGATCGAGCAGTTCGGAGAGCGGCTCGGCGGTCTGCACGGCGCGCAAAAGATCGCTCGTATAAATCGCGTCAATTTTTTCCTTGGCGAGCATCTGCGCCGTCAGCCGCGCCTGGTGTTGTCCGAGTTCGGACAAAGGCGTCGGACCGTGTCCGCCAAAACGCCCTTCGGCATTTCCGGCAGATTGTCCGTGTCTGACTAAATAAAGTTTAGTAAACGGCATTATTTCGATTCGGGATTCGAGATTTCGGATTTCGGATTCATAAGAATATAACCTAAAAATCCGAAATCCCGAATCCCGAATCCAAAATTATTATGCCGTTGCGACTTCGGCTTTCAGCTTTTCGGTTTGGTAATGCGTCGTCAGCCCGTTGATAAACTCATCGAGCGCGCCTTCCATGACAAGGTCGAGCTGGTAAACCGTCAAGCCGATGCGGTGGTCGGAAACGCGGTTTTCCTTAAAATTATAAGTGCGGATTTTCTCCGAACGGTCGCCCGAGCCGACCTGCGATTTGCGTTCGGCGGATTGCGCGTCGTGCTGTTTCTGTTCTTCAAGTTCCTGAAGTCGCGCCCGCAAGATTCGCATCGCTTTTTCCTTGTTTTTGATCTGTGATTTTTCGTCCTGCATCGAAACGACGACGTTCGTCGGAATATGCGTTAAACGCACCGCCGAATAAGTCGTGTTGACGGATTGCCCGCCCGGACCCGACGAGCAGAAATAATCAACCCGCAAATCTTTCGGATCAACCTGAACGTCGACTTCTTCGGCTTCGGGCAGCACGGCGACCGTGATCGCCGACGTGTGAACTCGTCCGGCGGTTTCGGTTGCGGGCACGCGCTGAACGCGGTGAACACCCGATTCGTAGCGCATTTTCGAATAAACGCGTTCGCCTTCGATTACGACCGAAGCTTCCTTGATGCCGCCGACGCCGGTTTCCGAAGCTTCGAGAATCTCGAATTTCCAGCCCTGTCGTTCGGCATAGCGCGAATACATTCGTAAGACTTCCGCCGCGAAAAGCGTCGCTTCGTCGCCGCCTGTGCCGGCGCGGATTTCGACGATCACGTTTTTCTCGTCGTTCGGGTCTTTCGGCAGCAGCAAAACTTTCAATTCTTCTTCCGCCGCGGGCAGTTTTTCTTCGATCTCGGCGATTTCCATCTGCGCCATTTCCGACATTTCCGCGTCGTCGGAAAGATCGAGAATTTCTTTTGCACCCGTTAACGCTTCGGTCATTTTTTTGACTTCGCGGTATTTAAAAACGATTTCTTCCAAAGAGCGATGCTGTTTCATCGTTTTGGCATAGGTCTTCATATCCGACATAATTTCCGGGGAGGAAATCTGCGCGGTCAAATCTTCGTAATTTTTTTCAATCTGTGCAAGTTTTGCCAACATATATTTATTGTTTCGAGTCCCGCCTTGAGGCGGCAAATCCATTCGGTTTCAAAGTACGTAAAATTAAAAGTTAAAACGTTAAAAAACGAGACTCGAAACGCTAAACGACAACTTCCAATTCACGTTCGAAGACCGGCGCGTTTTTGACTTCGCTCGGCTCCAGTTTCAAAGATTCTTTGAGGGAAACGATCGCGACTTCTAATTGGTCGTCGTCGGGTTCCTGCGTCGTAATGTTTTGCAGCCAAAGCCCTGGCAAAGTCATAAATTTGAAGATCGCGCCCGATTCTTTTTTCGCCGCGTAGCGAATAACTTCGTAAGAAAGACCGGCGACGAGCGGCATCAACGCTATGCGCACGACAAGATTGAGCCACATCGCTTCAAAGTTGATGACCGAGAAGAGCACGATCGCGACGAGCATCACGACCATCAGAAACGACGTGCCGCAGCGCGGGTGCTGGCGCTTCATCGGTCGCGCGTTTTCGACATTTAATTCCGCGCCTTTTTCCCACGCGAAAACCGTTTTGTGTTCCGCGCCGTGATACTGGAAAACGCGGTGAATGTCTTTTAATTTCGACATCGTGAAAATCATGACGATGAAAAACGCCATCCGGATCAACCCGTCGATCAAATTAAACGAAACCCAGCCGCCGAAGGACGCGAGCTTGATTTTCCAGACATATGCCAGCGCGCTCTGCCACCACGAAGCGTTTGCCGCGATTTCCGGCGCCGCCGCCCAGCCGAGCGCGATGAATAAAATATTAGTCAAAACGAGCGGCGCGACGACGAAAAGCAGAATATTGAATGCGAGCGCGAAGATTATCGAACCGACCGCGCCCGCCGCCTGCGCTTTTTCTTTTTTCGCCGGTTTTTCGGGCATAATCACCTTGACCGGCGCTTTCCTGAAGTTTTCGTCCGTCGTGCCGTCGGCTAACGCAGGCTGCAATTCAAGCTCTTTGGCGCGCGCTTTTTCGGCTTCTTCGGCTTCCATATCTTCGTGCGCGATCTGCGCCGAGAAGTTCAAAGCTTTGACGCCGAGAGCCATCGACTGGATCAATGTCGCGCCGCCGCGAATGACGGGCAGATTGAGCCATTTATGCTTGTCGCTCCATTTCGGAAGCGTTTCGGCGGTCGTGACGATCTCGCCGTCTTTCTTGCGGCAGGCAATCGCGTACGCCGACGGCGTGCGCATCATGACGCCTTCCATGACGGCTTGACCGCCGACGATCAAATCGCGCTCCATCGCAAAAAGCGTGTGCAAAAACTTTATTCTTAGTGCCGATTTTTGTGTATTCATAGTACTTTAACTGGCGATCGTTTCTTTCGATTTATTGTTTGTTTCGGGTTCGCCGTCTTTCTTTATAAAGCTGAAATGACCGTCGCTTTCCAGGTACGCGACCTTCACTTCGCTAAAATCTTCGATGCCTTGTTCGCGCATTTGGCTGCTGAGTTCTTCGGTCGTAATCATCTCTTTACTCATATTTTCCCGAAGAAGTTTGCCGTCTTCGATGACCTTTAATTTTTCCGGATCTAAAATCTTGCGGAAAAACTTCGATTTAAATCCGAGCCAGTCGAGAAAAAAGTCCCAGAAAATGATCGTCCCGATCAGCAAAAGAGCTTCCGTGACCGATTTCGAATCGCCCGCCATTCCGTTTTGCGCGGCGTCGGCGATCACGACGACGACGATCAGATCGGCGATCGAAAATGAACCGGCTTGTCGGCGAAAAATCCGCATCAGCGCGAAAATCGCGAGATACATGATCGTGCCGCGAATGATGATTTCGAGCAGCGATTCGGTCGGAACGAAGACCGATTGCCAGTCAACGCGTATTATTTTGTCAAAAAATTCGTTCAAATATAGCCCCCTTGAATAAAACGGAACAAAAAGAGAAACGCCGCGCTTTTTTCCCGTTTATCGTAACTCTTAAATGATTTTACACCAAGAGTCAACGACGCTCAGGATAAAGCGTCGGCGTTTCAGTTTTTATTTAGCTATAATTGACTGTTGAACAATTTATTTTGCTCCGCTACTACGCGCATAACGCTTGTTAAAGCGATCAACGCGTCCGGCAGTGTCGACGAGTTTCTGTTTTCCGGTAAAAAACGGGTGACATTCCGAGCAAATTTCGATGTGCAGATCTTCCTTCATCGTCGAACGGGTATTAAAGGAATTTCCGCAGGCGCAGATAACGTTTAAGTCGGTATAATTTGGATGTACTTCAGGTTTCATTTTTTCAATGGTCTCCTATAAAAAATTAAAATGGCGCTCTCAAAACGCAAACTGTAATAATAAGCGTGTGTAAGATGAAACGTCAAGCCGAAAGGTTGCAAACCTGTTGCAGCCGCGGATAAACGCGGATGCACGCTGATTTTTTATTGCTTTTCTTAGCGACTTTGCGTCTTTGCGGGAGAATAAGTTTCCCGCAAAGACGCACAGTCGCTAAGAAAAGCAATAAAAAATCAGCGTGCAGCCGCGTTTATCCGCGGCTGCAACAGGTTTGCAACCTTGCGGCTTGACGTTTCATCTTACACACGCTTAT
>JANOBZ010000037.1:0-15014 GCA_031411895.1 Acidobacteriota bacterium
CCGCCATTCAAAAAGCCATACCCGATACGACCATAGACCAACTTTGACAGTTGAAGTCTCCAATAGCTGACTGGGACGGTAAAGCTAGTTCAAACTTGAATCAGGCTACTGCAAATGAGGCATCATCGGCGACATCGGTTAGTTCAAAGGTTCTTTTTCAAATAATGTGAAACGCCATTCGGCGATATTCAACATAGCCCGCCGCAGAAAGCAATATCGGCGGGCAAGTCAGACTCTGTGCTTGACTGCTTCTTTCATAGCTGATTTGTTCGGCTCGGCTTATGGATTAAACATCTCTGACCATTTAGAACTGTAACTGCCAATCAGGGCTCAATCAGGATTTGGGCTGATCGAAGTAACTGAGTATGTCATTGACAGTATCTTCTTGACCGCGCAGGACGGGAAATACTAATTCCACTACAAGGACTGATCCCCCTGACGTGTGGCTGATATTAAAAAGTTTGAATCGTAATAGCTGTAAATTGCCAATTTCAAATGTAACCTTCGGAGCCGGGTGGACAGTAAATTCGTAAAATTTACTTCCAACGAGAATACCGGGCTGCGAAATAATAACCTCCGGCGTGTTTGCCGCGTTAAGCGGTCGGAACGTCCGACTGTTCTGATTGAAAACAGCAACTAAATTTTGCCACTCGTTCGGCGGATAACGCCAGTGTGCCAGCTGCGTTCGTTTCTCCCGAATGGCTGCCTTTAAGCGAGAGCGCTCGTAAGCAACGCCAATTATAATCAGCAGAGCGATTAAACCGAGAGTACCAAGCGTGATAATAAGAGCTGGAATGTTCATACTGTCAAAAACACA
Organism: Acidobacteriota bacterium; assembly: GCA_031411895.1. GTDB lineage: Bacteria > Acidobacteriota > Blastocatellia > Pyrinomonadales > Pyrinomonadaceae > JAFDVJ01. The sequence continues at coordinate 818 of JANOBZ010000037.1, forward strand.
TCCGACTATTTACACTCGAAAGAACCGAACTTTGTATTGAACCGAATTAAAATCGTGTTCAGCGACCGACTTAGGTAATCGAGCAAAAGTAATCAATCGGTTCGAGTTGTTAGAGTTACGCCTTGAGGCGTGAGCAACGCTTCGCCTTTATTCAAACCGCGAGTTTTTATCGCGTCTTGAATATCGAGCCGCGATTTCACGCCTCAAGGCGTAACTCTAACCTGTAACTCTATATTTTGCACGGTCACTTATGATTAAAAAGCGATATAGTCGAATTAATTCAATTCAATCGTTTGTGGATTTATTTGCTTTACTTGGCATTCCGTCGAGTTTTCAAATCCTGCGTTCCCGGTTTTCCGGCGTATCAGGCATTTGGCGAGCTTGAGCGGCATATGAGACACCCATACAAAACATCAAAAGCGATACTACTCCTGAAATAACCGGGGCAATGAAAGTCTCAGTATTGCCCGAACCGCCGCTTTTTGTTGTGGGCAGTTCATTTACCGGAGACGGCTGCGGCTGCGCTCCTTGCGAACGCGCCAGATCGCGGAACAATTCTTGGTTCTTTTTTGAGCTTTCAGCTTGAGCTTTTGAGCGTTCGGCTTGAGCTTTCAGATGCAGGTAAGCCCAACCGGCGAAGACCATCGTAAGCGCGCCGAAAATCAGTGCGGTTACAAAATACTGTCTCGCCGCTCGTAATTTTTCTTTTTTTGTCTGCGGTTCTTTGGAACTATGCGAAAAATGATAGCCCATAATAATTTCCTCCAAAACATCGCTTTCGATTCACATCAAATCGGCTGCATTTCCCGATGATCGACGTGAAACTTTGTCCTTTCACTTTACTAAATTGATTTGTTCGGCTGCTGCGTTCTGCGAAAACGCTTTGGCGCGGCAGTTCGTTTTCCAAAGCCGTTAAAAGGGTTTTCTGGTGACGACGATTCTTGTGACTTGCTTCATTTCCCTTTCGGTCGGCGTGTAGCCATAGATTTTTGTCGGTTCGCCGATTTCGAACGTGCCCATGTTCGCGTTAAAACTCGCTTCCTTGACCTTGATGCCGTCGGCATCGTAAAAGGTAAGATACCACTCGAAAACATTGGTTTTCTTCTTCGCTTTGACGAGCATGTTGAATCTGCCGAGAGAGAAATCGTAATCCGATCTGACGATTTCAAAATATTTTTCCATTTCGGAAAAATCCGGTCTCGGAAATCCGTTTTCGTCGCGTTCGGCGGTCTTGTCGGTTGGATTGTCGGTCGTCGGATTATTGTTATTTGTCGTCGTCGGTTTGTCTTTGTCGGGCATTTCCGTCGTCTTTGCGCCGCCAGGAGGAAAGACTTTCACTGAATCCCTCACGCTGCCGTCGCTCATCGAGCAGAGCCACTGACCGAAACCGTTTTTATAACATCGCCCCGTGGCATTCGGCTGCTCATACATACGGCAGCTCTTTTCCGGCGGATTGACGGTCGACAGGGCGCATTGATACAGCTTGAAACTGCCGCGAATCGGATAAATCAAAAAATCCGGATCAATGTCGGCAAAATTGCCGCCGGCGTTCCGATTGTATGGCGTTCCCTTGCCGACTTGCGTCACCTTCACGTCTTCGACCAAATAAAGCGTTTCAATGCCGGCTTCGTGTTCGCTGTTGCAGATAACGGACGCGACGGCTTCGGCAACTGTCGGCGCTTTGGTTTTCGAGGCGGCTTCGCTGCACCGTCGCGGATCGCGCGCGTTATACTTTTTGCCGATTTCATTCTGCGCGAAAACAGCGCCGGACGCGCCAAGTATGAAGAAGATTGCGATTGCTGCCAGAAATACCGATTGCCGGCGTTTGTTGATTTGTTTAGTCATCTTTGTCTCCTGTCTTGTGTCGATTGATTTTTCAGTTTCCTGAAATTGCTTTCATTTTGTAATGCGACAAAGTTTAGAAAGATGGCTCAAACATCTTTAAAATTTTTAATTTGAATTGCCCTGCCTGCCAGTAGAGCGGCGGAATTTTGTAATATTGGCTTTGTCTCAAAAGCTCTTGATTTTGAAATGATGTGTCAAAACTGGCTTTGTGTCTAAAGTCCCTTTTGTCTCGTAAGTGCTTAAGGTTGTCTCATAAGTATTTGGACAAAAAGAAAGGCTGGCACACCGACCAACCTTTTAGATTGATTTAATTCAAATTATTTTTCGTCGTTCATCACTAAAGGCATATGCTCTTTTTCATAATCAACAAGAGCTTTTGTTAATGATTTTGCCATTGCTTTTGCTAGTTGCGGCGACATTGAAAGTATTGTGTGATACTGAACTTCACCACCTTCGGTTGTAGGCATTGAAACGCCGCAATAAATTTTAACATCAAATTTTGATGTCATTACCATCGTGCTATCCGCAAAAGCAATGTGTGGATTTTGAATAACTTTTTGGGGCAACTGTTTTTTTATGATTTCTTCATTTGTGTCTGTAGCTTCGGCGGCATTTGGTTGTTTTGTTTTATTATTAGCCATATTTCCTCACTAATTAGCGTAATCTGGAGAGTCTTGAACAATGTAACGATCATACTGGTCAACTATTAAATCTTTAGAATAATAAAACGCGTTATCCGAATATTCTTGATGATTGTCGGGGGCATCCTTTAATTCTCCATTCTTCGAGTCTGTTGCCCAAAATTTAAGACTGCCGTAATCGTCGATAAAGCTCTCAACTTCAAGTGCTTTTGGTGAAACGTCTTCAAACTCTCCTACCAATCGACTAAACGGCACGAACTTTACCAGCAATCCACAATCGAAGGCATTTGCTAATCTAAGCAATGTGTTAATGCTTAGATTGCCGTATTCTGCACTTTCGAGGCGAGATACGGCGTTTTGTTTCATATCTGATTTTTTACCCAAAATCGCCTGCGACCAATCGCGCTGCTCGCGCATTGCCTTAATTTGAAACGGAAGACTCGTTTTAACACTTTCTTCCGAATACGCATCCCGATATGCTTTTTTAGCTAGTTTTTTTAATAATTTTTCTTTAGAAGATACACTCATAAGCTCTACTAAAATCCTTTAAAATAATATCTCGGCGTTTTTGCGCCGTGTCTGGTGCTGTTTTGGGAATAAATCTATCGCCTTGCTCTCTTGCACCAATTAAGAAAGTAAAATCATTTTGAAAAGGGGCGAAACAGCCTAACGGTCTATGAACTATGTTATTAACCGTAAATCTAACCTCATAAATTCCTTCATAACCCTCAAGCTGTTTAAAATAGTTACTGCCCCAAGCCGTCAGTGGCGAATCTCTGAAATGTTCAAGAATCTTATCTAACCGCGCTTGCGCCTTAATGGTCAGCTCATTCTCATACCAATCATCCATTACATCCCGACCACTTTCATCTAAATAGCATTTGAAAGTCCATATCGCCATAATAGCACATTTTTGTGATAACGCAAGTGTTTTTAGTTGACATCACAATTTTGTGATGAGATAATATAATTATAAAAGAAAAAGGTCAACCTAAGTTGACCTAAAACCTTGAAAATAAGTTTTTTCTGGAAAGGTGTTGCACAAGGTAGTGCTAAGGAACTGATAATTCCGAGAATGCCACAAACATTGGGTTCAAGTCCCCGCCTTTCCGCATATAAAGCCCCGATCGACGCTGATAACATCTTTCGAGGCTATGACCACACAGCCGAAGCTATATAGTCGTGCAATGTCATTATACGCTTAATGCTGTGTGAATTTCAATAGGAGATTCACAATGGATAACACATTAAACATTCGAGAATTGCGCGGCATCGACATTGCCGCTCGCTACACAATCCGAGAAGAAAACGGCTTTTGGTTTGTTCCGTCCAGTTCCGGCAAAAGCGAACGATACAAAGTTTGCTTAAACTCACAGAAATGCACTTGTCCCGACTACGAAATCCGTAGAAATAAATGCAAACATATCTTTGCCGTCGAGCATAAATTCGAGCAAGATTTTTTAGGCGAAATCACACGCGAAGAAACCACCGTCCCGCAAACCTATGCCCCGCCGCGCAAAACTTACGCGCAAGACTGGAAAGCCTACGATAAATCGCAAAGAAGCGAAAAGGCAGAATTTCAACACCTTTTAGCGCAACTGTGCAACATCGTCGGCGAACCGTCGCAATTTAACGGCAGACCGCGACTACCTTTAGAGGATATGATTTTCAGTTGTGTTTATAAGGTTTATTCAACCTTTTCGCTGAGAAGATTTCACACCGATCTGGACGAAGCACACAAAAAAGGTTTTCTAGTCAGACCGCCGCATTATAAAAGCATTTCGCGTTACTTCGCTAACGAAATGCTCACGCCTTATTTGAAAATGCTAATTGAGGAAAGTAGCTTGCCGCTTGCGGAAATCGAAAAGAATTTTGCCGTTGACGCTTCTGGACTTTCAACGACAGGCGGCTTTACTTGGCTTCACGCTAAATTTACCGAGCCGCGTTTGATCGAAAAGCGCGACTGGCTGAAACTGCATATCTGTTGCGGCGTGAAAACCAATATTATTTCAGCCGTCGAAGTTACCGAACGATTTGAAGCCGATAGCAACTACTTCAAACCTTTGGTCGAAGCGACCGCCGCGAATTTTCAGATGGAAGAAATCTCAGGCGACAAAGGCTATTTATCAAAAGCGAATATGCAGACGGCAGTTGAAAATAACGCTGTTCCTTACATCGCGTTCAAATCGAATAGCAGGGCAAGCAAAGACAATCACCTTTGGAACAAGCTGTATCATTATTACGCTTTGAATCAGGAAAAATTCTTTGAGCGGTATCATCAACGATCAAACGTCGAAACGACTTTCTCAATGATAAAAAAGAAATTCGGCGGCTCGTTGCGAAGCAAAACGAGAACGGCACAAATCAATGAGGCTTTATGTAAAGTTCTCGCGCACAATATCTGTGTGATTATCCAATCAATGAATGAATTTGGTGTTATAACCGATTTTAATAGAAAATTGTGTGGGACTTTGGAATCTACACAAGATGTTGTGGCGTAACTCATTGACTTTAAACGAGTTTTTGAGCCAAAATTAAAAAGTGACTTGCATTACGGGCAAGCCACTTTACTTAAACCGTTGACAGGCGCTAGCAGAAAGTCAACCTTTTTTAAAGGTAACCTTTCTGCTTGCTTCCTGTCAACTTCACTAATGACAGCCCTTACGGGCAGGAGGCAATATGCCAAAAAAACCGACACCTAAAAAGGTAACCATTAATCGTAGTGCAATTACGGGTAAATTCGTAACTCCGAAGTTTGCCAAAACGCATCCGAAAACTACGGTAAAAGAAACTGTAAAGAAAGGTTAGCTAAACTGAGCAATTGAAATGCTCGAAACCCCGTCAAAATTGACGGGGTTTTCTTTTTGTCCCAAAACCGCTTAACCTTGTCTCAGAACTTCGTCTCAAAAGTGGGTTTAGACACAAAGCCCAAAACTGCTTAAAAAAATTAACTTTTGAGATAAATCCTTTAATCCTCTGTGTTGTCTCGAAACGTGTCGTTTTCGAAACAACATTCATTAATCAATTACCGCAAGTAATTGAGGCGCAAACTATTAATATGATGCCGAACGTGATTGACCATATTATAAGCAAGGGCGCGAACGGTAACCGAATTGTCGTTCACCGTGCCTGTTCGCTCCCACGCCTCGTCGCTTAGATTTTGAAAAAAGATAATATTTGCCTGCAAGAGATTTGAAAATTCCTTGACCAGATCGGCGAGACTGATCGAATTAAAGTTGCTGTTAGCGATGAATAAATCCTGTTCGAAACCCGGGAGCGGCGTCTGATCGCCGTGCGCAATCATCAAGGCGCGATAGGAAAAAATTCGCTCGCCGACAATCAGATGTCCGAGCATTTCCTTAATCGTCATTTTGCCCGTCGCGTAAGCAAACTCGCCTTTTTCTTCCGGAATCGAAGCGAAAAGATTTTCGACTTCGGTCAACTGTTTGCGCATCGCGGAAACAATATCGGTTTCTTCGACAAGCGAACTATAATCTTCATAATCTTCAATGTATTCGGTTATTTCAGGACGATTCATATTTGAATTTTACCAAAACTTTTAATCGTGCGAAATCATAACCGGAAAACTATAGTTTTGGCGAGGACAAAAAAATCGGCGGTCAGCTATTAAAACTGACCGCCGACAATTAACAATTGACCACTGATTTACATATGAATCGTCAGATCGTGGACGCCTTCGGCGGCTTCCATGATGCTTTCGGAAACGGTCGGATGCGCGTGGATCGTGCGTCCGAGTTCGTCGGCGGTCGTTTCTAACTGCATCGCGACGCAGGCTTCGGCTAAAAGCTCGGTTGCGTGCGGTCCGATGATGTGAACGCCCAATACTTCGTCGTATTTTTTCTCCGCGACGATTTTTACGAAACCGTCCGTTTCGCCCAAAATGCGCGCTTTGCCCGATGCCGAGAACGGGAATTTGCCGACTTTTACGTCGTAGCCTTCTTCGCGCGCTTTGGCTTCGGTTAAACCGACGCTCGCAACTTCCGGATCGCAGTAGGTGCAGTTCGGCACCAAGCGATGATTGATCGGCTCGACCTTTTTACCCGCCAATTTTTCGACGACTAAGATTCCTTCTTTACTGGCGAGATGAGCGAGCCACGCCGTGTCGATCACGTCGCCGATCGCAAAAATTCCGGGTTCGTCCGTTTCGCAGTATTCGTTGACCTTGATCGTGCCGCGCGGATTTGTCACGACTTTCGTGTTTTCAAGCCCGAGCTTGTCCAAGTAAGGCATTCTGCCGATCGCGACGAGCAGCATTTCGGCTTCGAGCGCGACGTCTTTACCTTTCGAATCTTTGCCCGAAACTTTGACGCCCGATTTCGATTTTTCGAGCTTGTCCATCTTGACGCCGGTCAGGCATTTGATGCCGCGTTTTTTGAAAGATCGTTCAAGCTCTTTCGAAACTTCGGCGTCTTCCATCGGAACGATGCGGTCCATCAATTCGACGACGGTCGTTTCGCAGCCGAAGCGCGAATAGACGCTTGCGAATTCGACGCCGACCGCGCCCGAACCGAGAACGACCATCGATTTCGGAACCGTGTTTAATTCTAAAATCTGATCGCTGTTAACAACCTGTTTGCCGTCCGTCTCGAAGCCCGGAATCGGACGCACGACCGAGCCGGTCGCGATGATGATGTTCTTCGTTTCGACGATTTCCTTTTTGCCGTCTTCATATGCGACTTCGACCTTGCCTTTGCCGAGGATTTTGCCGAAGCCGTTAAAAACCGTGACCTTGTTTTTCTTCATCAGGTAGGTCACGCCCGCCGAGTTTTTCGAAACGACGCCTGCTTTGTATTCCTGAACCTTTGCGAAATCGTAAGAAAGCCCTTCGACCTTTAAGCCGAAGTTTTCAAAATGCTGCGCCTTTTCGTATAAATGCGCCGCGTTTAATAATGCTTTTGTCGGGATACAGCCGCGCAGTCCGCACGTTCCGCCAAGCCTTGCCTCTGCTTCCTTTTCGATCAAAGCGACCTTCAAGCCGACCTGCGCGCCGCGCACGGCGGCAACGTAACCGCCCGGACCGGAGCCGATAATTACCACATCAAATTGTTCTGCCAATGTTTTAACCTCGTATATCTAAAAAATTATCGAATAACAAAATAGTTATTATAGAAAGTTCTGCAAGTTTCATCTAGTTCGGACAATAAAAAACGCGGACAAGACGAATCCTGCCCGCGAAGTATCACAACATCAAAGCCTTTGTTACATTTTGATAATTTCGGCGTAACCCTGTACGAGCTTGACGAATTTCTGCATCGCGGCGCCGCCGTTGCCGGATAATTTCGCCGAGTGCTTCTGCTGAACGTCGGTCAGCATTTTCATATCCGCCTGCATGCTGTCGGTCAGTTTTTTCTGCGTATCGGCGCTGACCTGCGCGCCGCGAACGTTTTTGATCGCTTCCCATTTGGCTTTCAGACCGTCTTTTTTCGAGTCGAAAGATTTTTGCGCTTCGTCAACGCCTTTTTCCGACGGGTCGGCATCAATCTTCGCAACCATGTCCTTAATCACCGAATTATTTTCCGCGATAAACGCGTTAATTTCCGAATCCTTATTACAGCCGGTCAAGCTTAAACAAAATACGACCATCAAAAACAAAGCAATTTTTTTCATTATTCAATTTATCTCCTGTTTGTATTTTTAGTTTTTTCGAACTTTAATGTTGTAGAACGGCTATCATACAAGATTTTGCCGGAAACGCAAAAAAAAAATTTATGGAACATTCAAAAGAATTCGAAAAACTCGTTCAGGATATCAGACGAAATATCAAGGAAATTCCGGTCACGGAAACTGTGGAAAGGATAAAAAACGGCGCGGCGCTGATCGATGTGCGCGAGGATAACGAATTTGAAGCCGCACACGCAGCCGGCGCCGAACATATCGGGCGCGGCGTGATCGAGCGCGACATCGTGCGTCTTCATCCCGCAAAGGACGAGGAATTGATTCTTTACTGCGGCGGCGGCTATCGCTCGGCGCTGGCGGCGGACAATCTTCAAAAAATGGGCTATACGAACGTTTTTTCGATGATCGGCGGCTGGACGGCGTGGAAGGAAGCGAACGCGCCCGTCGAAGAAGACAGAGAGCTGAGGAGAAAAGGAGTTGAGGAGAAATAATTCGCGTGATGAAAAGACTCCGGCATCGAAGGAAACATCTGTTTTCGACGCGGATTGTGATAATCTAACCGCGATATGGAAAGAACAAAAGTAATTCCGGTAGACAATAATTCGTTAGGTTTCGAGGTCGGCGACGAGCCGAAATGGCGCGGCGAATTTACGCTCGAACAAGTCGCGGAATTTGAAATTAGACCGGGCAAGGATTTGACCGTTCATATGCTCGAGATGCCGGACGTATTTGCAACCGTCGAATTCAGCGATAATCAAAGAACGACCGTGCCGGTAACAAAGCTTCCCGAAAACAGCGATCTGTTCGCTTCCGAACCGCCGCCGGAAACCGAAACGCGGGAAATATCCGGTAATCCTTCATCGGAGGAAACGCAAATAGTTTCAGACCCGCTTGCCGCCGCCAGAGAAAGAACTAAAGAAATCGCCGCCGATTTCCTCGAAAAAGGCGATGCAACGGGCTGGTTTGACGCGCTTTATAAAGAAGCCGAAGGCGATAACGAAAAGATTCCGTGGGCAGACCTCGAACCGAATCGCTTTTTTCGCGAGTGGGCTGAAAAGGTCGAATTAAGCGGCGATAATCGAAACGCTTTAGTCGTCGGCTGCGGACTCGGCGACGAAGCGCGTTATCTGCACGATCTCGGCTTTAAGATTACCGCGTTCGACATTTCGCGCACCGCGATCGAATGGGCGCGGCGGCTTCATCACGAAACGGATATCAATTTTGTCGCCCGTGATCTTTTCGACGCGCCGAAGGAATGGTATCAGGCGTTCGATTTCGTCGTCGAAGTTTATACGATTCAGCCGCTGCCGATTGAAATGCGCACGAAGGTGATCGACGCGATCGCCAATTTCGTCAAATTTCAAGGACAATTGGTGGTCGTTACGCGCGGGCGCGAAGACGACGAGATTCCGACGGAATTGCCGTGGGCGCTCTCGCGCAAAGATCTATCGCGATTCGAAGAAAACGGCTTTCGTCAGGTAAGTTTCGAAGAAACTCCGGGCGACGAAGACCCGCCGATTCCGCGTTTCGTGGTCGAATACGTCAAAAATTGAAAACGGAAAATGTTAAATCTCTTTTTCGGCGAGTTTGCTCCAGTAACGCAGTTCGCGGCGGCGGTAAGCGGGCGCGATTTTCGCCGACTCGATCGCCTGTTCGAACATTTCGAGGGCTTTTTCAGGTTCCCGCGTCGCCTTAAAAACCTTGCCGAGATAATACAATCCTTCGGAATCCACAGGGCGACGTTCGACGAATTTTTCCAAGGCTTCGCGGGCTTCCGCGAGCATTCCGGCAGCGAAATACGTTGCGCCGATCTCGCGCCAGATTTCACTTAAAGCATGGCGTTCGTTTTGTTCGAGAACAATCGAGAAATGATCGAGCGCCTTTTGCAAATCGCCTTTCTGACGGGCAATTTTGCCGAGTTCGTAATTGGCATCTATTTCGTTCGCGTCAATTTCGTAAGCGCGCGTAAAATGTTCGAGCGCTTTGGCATCGCGACGTCGCTGTAGATAAATCAAACCGAGCTGAACGTGCGCGTCGGCATCATGCGGATTGACGGTCGCATTATGAAGAAAACGCTTAAAACTCTGTTTCTGGCGAAAAGCGTCGCCGACGCCGCGCACCCCGCCCGCGAGCGCGCCGCCGAAATAAAGATATGCGTAAATAAACAGAAAGGGCGAAAAAAGCCACGGCGAGATAAATTGAAAAACATACATTCCCAAACTGAAACCGAGCCACGCCGTAGCTACGACGGCGAGCGCCGCGCCGTAATTTGCGCCGAACACCGTCCGCAGCGCAAAAACCATCAACACGCCGAACCAAACGCTGCTCGCCGCCCAAAACCCGAGAAAAACAATCGGCGCAACCGTTTCCTGCGAATAAAGCAGAATTCCGGCGACGGCAAACGGCAGATGCGCCGCCGCCCAAGCCATCAGCGAACAGGTTGCCAGCTCGCCGTAACTGCGCTGCAACGTAACGCCGAAGCCGCCCGCGCCGCCGAATAGGCAGATCAACAGAATCGCGAGCGGAACGTAAAAAACGGAAAGCGACAAAAGCGGCTGGTAGAAACGCTCCGGCGCAGTAAACGAGAAGAAGCGGAAAAAAGTGTCGCCGACAAGCGGAACTTTCGCCCTGTTCTCCAGAGCTTTCCGGTATTCGCCGGTCGCGCGGGCGAATTCGGCTTCGGCGGCAGTTTCGTCCGTCAACTGATCCGGCTGATAAAATTCGTAGAATGTCGGAATGCGGTAAGCTGTTTGTAGCTTTGTATTTACAGTCAGGAAAAATGTCGTCGCAACAAGCAAAACCATGACGGCGGCAAACAGCCAGCTGCCCTTGTCGATAATTTCGCTCATCGCAAATGCCGGACGCAGGTAGAGTTGAAAAAGAAGTTTTATTGTTTCCATATCGGGACACGGTGAGTGCAGGAAATACCACAAACAGAGTAAAGTCGAAACGAGAAAAATGTCAAGATTTTTCTCGTTTCGACTCGTATTACTTCAACTTCGAAATTTTTCGCCGCAACGCCGATGTCAGACTTTAATCAGCTCTTCGGGCACATAAGTCGAACGCGCGTTTTTGACGAGCGCGGCTTCGTCGTCGCGCCGGTTGTGCAATCCGGGCAGCTTCTTTTTATCCCACAGACGCTTCATCGCGGTAATTTCGAGCGCGATGGCGTTCAGTTTTTTGGCGGCAACGAGCGCCGCGATCGCCTTCATTTCGCGTCGGCGGTCGCCCGTCAAGCTCGACCCGCGATTGTAGATCAGCGAAAGCAAAGCGCCCTGCGCGTCCGCCGGCAGCTTTTCGATGCCCGGATAGATTTCGCGCGTGTCCTTGGCGTAGCGCGGCAGCGTGTGAATATAAAAAACCTCGCGCGCCGCCGCAAACGGAACGCTGATTGATTTTAAGTTGGCGATCAGCGCGCCCGCCGCTGCGCCTTTAATTCCCGCCGCCGTCTTGAGCAGGTCGAGGTCGTCGTCGGAAATCTTACCGCGCCAATCGGCGTCAATCATCGTTTTCGTATTGTGTCCGACGTCGTAACCGATGCCGATCGTGACGCCGCTGTCGCCGCCCGGATATATCGGTTTCTGGTATTTTTTCGTATAAGCGGCTTCGCTCGTCACTTCGTATTCGACGATTTTATCGAGCGCGCGTTTCGAAACGATCATGCTGAAATGTTCCGCTTCGGCTGGCGGCGACGTCGGAGTTTCGACTTTGTCGGGTTTTCCCGCTTTCTTTAGGTCGAAATATTCTTCAACGATCGCTTCGAGACGCGATAAAGTGACCGGACCGATGACGCCGTCGTCATTAAGACCGATTCTCTTTTGAAGCTTCTTGATGCGATCAACGGTTTGCGTATTTGTATCTTTGGGCATAACAAATTCTCCTTATTTGATTCGATTTTCCAAACAAGAACGAAATCGCCGCTGACTTTTGCACAAAAATTTAGGCTTCGGCGGGATTTTTAACGACCCCGATAAACGGCAGGTTACGATAGCGGTTCGCCGCGTCCAAGCCGTAGCCGACGACGAATTTGTTCGGAATCTGAAAACCGCAGTAATCAATTTTGAGCTCGGTTTTGATGCGCGGCTCGGGTTTATCGAGCAAAGTCGCAATGCGTAAAGAATTCGCTCCGCGCGAGCCGAGAATTTCCATCAGGCGAAAAAGCGTCAAGCCGGTATCAATAATATCCTCGCAGATAATCACGTCTTTACCGCGAATCGGGTTCGTTAAATCCTTGAGAATTTCGACGTCGCCCGAGGAAACCTTTCCGTCCTTATAGCTCGAAACCGCCATAAAATCTATTTTCAGACTCAAATCTATCTCGCGCATCAGATCGGAAAGGAAAATCACCGAGCCTTTCAGGACGCCGACCAGCACAAGGTCTTTTCCGGCGTAATCGGCAGTGATCTGTTTGCCGATTTCGGCGACGCGCGCGCGGATTTCTTCGGCGGAATACAGGACTTCGAGATTCGGATTGGTAAATTCGGTAAATTCGGCGGCAGTTTGTGTTGACATATTTTTCGGGTTTGAGTTCAATGTTTTTTAGCAATACTATAACAAAAGATGGAATGTGAAAAAGTGAAAAAGATTAAAAGTGAAAAGTTTCAGGTTTTCGGGGATAACGACTTTTTCACCTATTCACTTTAACACTTTTTCACATTAAAAATATGGCAGAAGACAAAGAAACCCGCGACCGCGTGCGCGAATTAGTGAAACAAGTTCTCGCAACCGTTCCGACCGAAGACGAACCGGCGCGGGCGGAAATATTTCCGCAGCGCGTCGTCGTCAATTCCCTACAGGATAAAACCGGCAAGGAATTCGACCGCGACGAATCGGCGAAAAGTTTGATTACCGAAGACGACCTGCGCGGACTCGAAACGGGAGCGAAAATCCGCGTCGCCGAAAACGCGAAATTTACGCCGCTCGCGCAGGACATTGTGCGCGAAAAGCGTTTTGAACTCGTTCATAAACCGTCGCGGCGCGGTTCTCTCAAGGTAAAATCCGTCGCCGTCGGCGCGGATCACGGCGGTTTTCCGTTTAAGGAAAAGTTAAAAGATTTTCTCGGCGAATTGGGATTGCAGGTGCGCGATTTCGGCACGAATTCGACCGACGCGGTTGATTATCCGGATTTTGCACACGCCGTCGCCGTCGCCGTCGCCGGCAAAACGGCTGACGCGGGAATCATCATTGACGGCGCGGGAATCGGCTCGGCGATGACGGCGAACAAAGTTCCCGGAGTTCGCGCAGCGGCTTGTTATAACGCGGCATTGGCGAAAAATTCGCGCGAACACAACGGCGCGAATGTTTTGACTTTGGGCAGCGGACAGAATGATTTCAATCAAATCAAGGAAATCGTCGAAGCGTTTTTGTCGAGCGATTTAAGTGAAGAAAGACATAAAAAGCGGGTTGGAAAAATTGATGCAATCGAAAAGTTACATAGAAGAATTTAAGGAATCATTTCCTGATGCGCATAAACTAACTGATATTCAACGGAGAAATCTTTTGAGAATGTTATTTAATGCGCTGATTGAAATAAGGTCTCATGGATTTCTGGGAAAACCCGAACAGGCAGGTGATTTATCCGATGCCTTTCACAAATTACCTTTATGGTTGAATTTAGAAGTATTTAGTTTTGAACATTTTAGAATGTTCTTAAAATCATACCATCGAAAATATCCCGAAAGTTTTTATAATTATAATTATATTGAAATGTTAGATAAAATAATTAGAAGCGAGAATTTAGAAGGTTTTAATGATTAGATTGAGTTTTAGATATGAATAACGGAAATTACGAAAAATTAATCGAGCAAATCACCGATTTGGTGTTGGCGAACGATCTGCAGCGCTTGGTCGCGCCCGGTTGCCAGGCACGTTTTGCTTCAGCCGACTTGCTTGATCGCAGCATCCTTATCGAACTCATCCAAGCTGACGACCGCAGAACCGAGAAAGCTGTGTGGGAGGCGTTCGAGATGGTACTACCTCACATTCTCGCCACGATTCTGGATACCGTGTCTGGGGCAATGCGGCTCCGTTACGAGATAGACGTAGAGGTTCTACCGCGCATGGCAGACTTCGCC
>JANOBZ010000038.1:0-8653 GCA_031411895.1 Acidobacteriota bacterium
CGGACTAGCGGGAGCATTCGTGCGATTTGTTACGGTTTCAGACTTTTTCTGGCTTAAATTTTTCTTCAAACCGTAACATTTTGCACGAATGTTGATGGTGGTTTTTCCTCTACGAAGTATGTTCCCTGCGGAAGGACATGCTTATATGGTAACAACGATATTCTTGCCAATACTTCTTCATCTATTACTTCTCCTTGTTTTTTCAGCTCATCAATAATTTTTCCGATCCTCTTTGTATTCCAATACAAAATGCAGTTTGACACCAGACTCAGACAGCTTGCCTTATTCATTATTTCTTCAAAATCCGAAGTGCTGAAAATTCCTTGATTGGCGAAGAATATCCAACGCGGCAATTTGTGTCGGTATTCGCCTTTATTTAGTTGGACTCGGACGGTTCGTCTGAGTTCCGCATCACTGATATAGCGGAGAATATACTGCGTTTTGATCAGTCTTCCAAAATCCGTAAAGGCACGGCTCAGACGGTCTGACGGCGAGCTGTTCATTAGTCTTTCGACAATCAGATGTGCCGGGACGGTTTTGTTTTTCAGCGAGATGATGACCCGCATCATCGCGTCCCATTGTTCGGCAATGAGATCTAGATTGACGCTCTTTTTTATGAGCGGAGAAAATATATCGGCGGCGAGATTTTTGTCGGGTTTATAAAGTTGTTGTTGTTTGAGGTCTCGAATGCGAGGCATAAAATAAAATCCCAATAGATTGCATAACGCGAAGATGATTTCGGTATAGCCGTGCGTGTCGGTGGTATGAGCCTTTGGTTGCAAAATCGTATTATTTTCCAGTAATCCGTCTAAAACGTAGAGTGCTTCGCGCGGACTGCACGAGATAACTTTTGTATTGAAAACCGAGTATTGATCCGAAACGTGGGTATAGATGCCGATGGCTTTATCGTAATAGCCGTAATAACGCGGATAATATGAGGCAAGCAGGCTGTCGGCTCTGAGCCGAAACCGCTGCCCGTCCGAAGAAGATATTTCACCTTTTCCGTGAAATCGGCTGATCGGCAGACGGTGATGGCGATTGACGATTTCGGCGTTGGCATTTATTAAAGTTTCTTCCCTGATATAACCGTTCAAAACGTATCTCAACATATCAACCGAAACATCTTCGACACTTGCGCTCATGGCAACCATCCCGAGATTGGTCGCGTTTGAAAGAATTGCCGAGATCAATGTTTTGTAAAAATTTTGAGGGCGGTTTTGATATTTTTGCAGAGGAGTAAAATATCTTGTAAAACCGATCTCGTTATCCACTTCCATCAGGAGATTTTCAATCCGTATCAAAGGCAAGCCCGAACCGATCAACGCTTGCAGTTTCTTTGCCTGAAGTGCCGCATCGGTTTTTTTATCCTGACTTATTTGCAGCTTACCCTGACGGATCTGTGCAAAATTATCATTGGCAAATTTGGTTTTCGCGTCCCCGACTGCTTTATAAAATTCGGCTTTAATAAATTCGATTGATTCTTCGGGATATGGTTGACCGATTTGTGTATAAATCTTATCTCTTTCTTTTTCCCAAAGCCGGTTTTCAAGCAGCATTTTCCAGAACGATATATATTGTTTGCTTTTGGGGATGAACAAATTTCCCGAACGCATATTTTCTTTGATCGCCAGAGCTAAACCCATTTCCCAGGCATTTCGGTTTAATTTTCCATTCGTGGTTTTCAGAGCCGGTTTGAGTTCTTGCGGGATAAAGGAAACGGGAGCATCTGCCGGAAGATTTTTAATCTTCAGTCCGGAATCTATTTGACGAACAATTTCAATGGCTTTGAGCAAATCTTCACTTCCGGCTGCGGCTTCAAATGGAAGCTGAAGAAGATCGGCAAAGTATTTTCTCAGACTCGGATAATGCGAGATAAATAAATCAGCGTAGCCTCTTTCGGACAGATACTTGAATTCATAAAGGTCGGCGACCGATTCTCTTAATTTATCTTCGTCAATAGTTTCAAAAATAACTTCTCTTTGCAGAGGAGAATCGGATTGCCAATTTAATAATATATCCGAGGTTTTCAACAGAATATCCACGGCTCGCTTATTTTTCCGGCGGAATTGCTTATGTTTCTTCTCATAACGGTTTCTGGTTCGGCGGGATAAATCGATCATAAATTGGTCGTGCATTTTGATAATGTTATCGAGCAATTCTTTGCGGGCTTCGAGCAGAAAACAAATCAATAGGGAAAGCCTTTTTTGTTTGTTGAACCGCTTGAGATCGGTTACGTTATAATACTTGGCTAACCGGAATAAATAATCCGTAAAAGTATCGGAGAAAGTAGATGAATCAAATTGTTCCAAGGTAATTTCTTCAAGTTTTTTATATCTTTGAAGATAAGTTTTTATTGAAGATATTCTGGCTGCCGGCGGACTTTCTTTAAGCACAGAGAAGAAAGAAACCTGATTATCTTCGGAAATAAGTATTTCATTCAGACTTCTTTTCAAAGGCGGCGGCATTTGGTCACAAATCGCTTCAAATATTTTTGAGTGAACTTTTGCACACAAACTGTTGATTCGTCTTTCGAGTACTTTCCTGCTCGGCAAAACAACTTGCTGACCGATCAGAAATTCTTCAACCGAATTTAATATATCTCTCGGAAGCAAACCTTGTTCGGCTTTCTCTATTATCCGTTTTTTTAGAATTATCTTTACTTCCCGGTCATATTTCTTAAAACCGAGATATGTCAGAATTTGACGGTGTTGCTGAGAACGGGTTGCCCGTCGGGTCGGTTCATTAATAGTAAAAGTTAGAGGCAGATTAAGTTGAGAACTGAGATAAGTTATGATGCGCGGCGATAGTTCTGAAACCGAAGCCCGAAAATTTCCCTGAAGACGAATCGAGCAAAGTTGAACTGCGAAGTACAAACGATATGAACCGATCACGGTTGAAATCAATTTCAGATCGGAATCCGATAATGTCCAGTCCCGTGCCATTTCTTCATCGGAAAAATCCTTGGCGAAAATGTTCATATTCTTTCATTTTTCGAGTAATAAGAAACGCTCGTTTTTTGTTACTCGCAATCTGATAAAAATAGGATTTGATTAAGATCATGAACATAGTAAAATAAAACCGTTACACGAATCAAAGTTCCAATAACTACAAATAAGACCTTTTTATATTACTAAAATTATGAAAATCGGATATGCACGGGTTTCGACCAAAGACCAATCTCTGAATCTTCAAAAAGATGCACTTGAAAAATCCGGCTGCCAGAAAATTTACAGCGAACAAATCAGCGGAACAAAAACGGATCGAGCCAAACTTGATGAAATGATCGAACATATCCGTCAGGGAGATATTGTCGTCGTCTGGAAATTAGATCGTCTCGGCAGAAGTCTGCGCGATCTGGTAAATCTGATCTCCAAATTTCAGGACTTGGGAGTCGGTTTCAAAAGTTTACAGGATAATATCGACACCACAACTCCGACCGGAAAGCTGACCTTTCATCTTTTTGCCGCATTGGCAGAATTTGAAAGAGATATCATCAGCGAGAGAACCAAAGCCGGATTAGCTTCAGCCAGAGTCAGAGGAAGAAAAGGCGGACGACCCAAAGGCTTATCAAAAAAAGCACAGGACAAAGCCCGCCTGGCAGAAAGCCTCTATAATGAAAAAAATAATTCAATTCAGGAAATATGCGAATATTTAAGTATCTCTAAGCCTACCCTCTACAGATATTTGAGAAATCGAGGCGTGACCATAGGGGATGATTAAATTGAAAAAACCGAAACCGTAACAAATCGCACGGATGCTCCCGCTAGTCCGTGACGGCTTTAACTTCATTGGATTGTGCCGAAACCCGCGCGTAAAAGTTAAAGCCGCCAATTGCCGCCACAATCGCAAGTGCAAATACAACAATTGAAATTTTTCCTGAAATTATTTTTTTTATCATGATCCGAAATTCCTCCTCTTAATTCTCGAAATTAAACGCCTTTGAACTTCAGCGTCAGCCAAATCGCCAGCGGCACCAGTAAAGTTAATTGAACAAACGGTAATAATCCGACTCCGACGATCGGCACAATCAGCATCGCCTGGTTGTATCTCCAAAGCTCAAACCGGAATGCAAACCATTCAAAAAAAGTGGCGCATAAAGCCCCGAACAATGCGGCTAACAGATAAAATAAAAACGGATTCGACAATTTAATTCTGCTCAACAAGCCGTAAATTCCGATTGTTAATGCCGCGTCAATTACCGATGCCAGCGTGCAAAAGAGAAAAACTTTCAGACGGCTTTCTTCCGGTTTTATCTCAAAGGCGAACATCTGAGCCATTTCCCAGATCCAATTCAATCCAAAAGAAGTTATCGCCAAAAGCGGATAAATTTTTTCGGTTATCTTTTGCATCTTTTATCTCCGGACAACGCCCGTTTATCGCCAAACAATTTAATCGCTCAAAACCGGCTTTGAAGTGCCGGGCGCAAACGGCGGAACGTCTTCGTCATGCGGTTTTTCAGGTTCGCCCCATTCGCTTATGCCCGTACGTTCCCCTTCACGTTCGGCAATGATTCGCTCGGCGGATGGTCGCCCGAATTTATAAAAAACGGCGGGCGTCACGATTTGGTCGAGCAAGGTCGAAGTGATGATGCCGCCAAGCACGACCACCGCCAATGGATGCAGAATCTCTTTTCCGGGCGCGTCCGCCGCGATTGCTAATGGCAAAAGCGAAAGTCCTGCCGTGAGAGCCGTCATCATCACCGGAACGAGTCTTTCAAGGCTCCCGCGAATGATCATTTCTTCGGTAAAGTCTTCGCCCTCTTCGCGCATCAGGTGCAGATAATGCGAAATCATCATAATTCCGTTGCGCGAGGTGATGCCGACGAGCGAGATAAAACCGACGAGCGTGGCAATCGAGAAAACGCCGCCCGATAAAAGCAGGGCGATAACCGCGCCGATCAGCGCGAGCGGAATGTTGATCATCACCTGCAGCGCGCTGCGCCAATCACCCAAGGCTTTTACCAGCAGAAAGAAAATTGCCACAAGCGAAAACATCGTCAGCAGCGAAAGCGTCCGCGTAGCTTCGCGGGTGGCTTCAAATTGCCCGCCGTATTCGACGAAATATCCTTCGGGAAGGGAAACCTGGGTGGCGATTTTTTGCTGAATTTCCTGCGCCACCGAGCCTAAATCGCGCTCCGCGACATTTGACCCGATGACGATGCGGCGCTTGGCATTTTCCCTGAGAATCTGATTCGGTCCGGGAAGATTTTCGATGGTTGCGACCGCCGAAATCGGAATCTGCGTTCCGTTTGGCGTGTCAATCGTAACGTTTCGCAAAGCGTCAATACTGTTGCGGGAAGCGTCGTCGAATCGCACCGCGACATCGTACCGACGCGCGCCTTCGATGGCTTGCGAAACCGTGCGCCCGTTTAATGCAGTTTCGAGCGTTCGGGTGATTTCGCCGGGTTGCAAGCCGTATTGCGCTGCCTTGGCGCGGTCAACATTGAAGCGTATTTGCGGTATTAAAACCTGCCGTTCGATCGAAACGTCGGTCGCGCCTTCGACCGTCTGGATCGCGTTGCGGATTTCTTCCGCTTTGGAGCGTAAAATTTGTAAATCGTCGCCGAATAATTTAACGGCGATTTGGGCGCGAACGCCCGATTGCAGATGGTCGAGGCGGTGCGAAATCGGCTGTCCGACATTTGTCGTGACACCCGGCACAACCGACAATTTTTCACGAATCGAGGCGAGAATTTCTTCGCGCGACCGATTCGATTCTTTCAAATCAACGTCAATTTCGGTGTAATGAACGCCTTCAGCGTGTTCGTCGAGTTCGGCGCGTCCCGTGCGTCGCCCGGTCGAGATGACTTCCGGCACTTCGAGAATCAGTTTTTCCGAAATCTGCCCGATCCGGTTCGATTCCGCGAGCGACGTTCCGGGCTGCGCCTGCACGTTGACGGTCAGCGTTCCTTCGTTAAATTCGGGTAAGAAGGAAGTTCCGACAAACGGCAGGGTCGCCATCGTCAGCGCAAACAAGATAACCACGCCGACCATAATTTTATACGGATGGCGCAATGTCCAATGCAGAAGTTTTTCGTCGTATTTTTTTAAGAAACGTACGAAAAAGCCGTCCGTTTCTTTCTTCATCGCCTTCATTTTCGGCAAAAGATACGACGCCAAAACGGGCGTAATGGTCAGCGAAACAAAAAGCGAAGCGACGAGCGCGGTAATATATGCCAAACCGAGCGGCGCGAGCAGTCTGCCTTCGACTCCGGTCAGCATAAAGAGCGGCAAAAAGACGAGCGCGACGATGATCGTCGCATAAACAATTGACGAGCGGATTTCGAGCGATGCGAGATAAATGACTTCAAGCGACGCACGAGGATTTGGCGAGTGCCGATTTTCGCGCAGGCGGCGAAAGACGTTTTCGACATCAACTATCGCGTCGTCCACCAATTCGCCGATCGCCACCGCCAAACCGCCGAGCGTCATCGTATTGATTGAAATTCCGAACGCCCACAACACCAGAAAAGTAACAACGAATGACAGCGGAATTGCCGTCAGCGTAATAAACGTCGTGCGGAAATTGAGCAGAAACAAAAACAAGACAATCGTCACCAAAATCGCGCCGTCACGCAGGGCTTCGATGACGTTATCAATCGAGTTGTCAATGAAACTCGCCTGCCGGAAAAGTCGCGGGTTAATTTCAACATCTGCGGGCAGGGTTTTTTGCAGTTCGCGGACAGCTTCGTCAACTTTTTCGGTCAGTTCCAGAGTTGACGCGCCAGGTTGTTTCTGCACAGAAATTATAACGGCGGGTTTGCTGTTCGTGCCGGCATCGCCGCGCTTGATTCGTGCACCAAACTGGACTTCGGCGACATCGCCGAGTTTGATCGCCGTGTTATTTCGATAGGCGACGACGGTTTGTTTGAGTTCTTCAATCGAATAAAATCTGCCTAAATTTCTGACCAGATATTCCTGCGATTGCGCGTCCACGAAACCGCCCGTCGAATTAGCATTCGATTTTTCGAGCGCGGTCGAAACTTCTTCAATCGTTACGCCAAACTGTTTTAATTTTTCGGGCGAGACGAGTGCCTGATACTGCTTTACACCGCCGCCGATCGGGATGACCTGCGAAACGCCCGTAATCGTCAAAAGTCGCGGGCGAACCGTCCAATCGGCTAGAGTCCGCAACTCCAACGGGTCGGTTTTGCCGTCTTTCGACGAAACGGCAATGAGCATAATCTCGCCCATAATCGAGGAAATCGGCGCGAGAAACGGAAAAACGCCTTCAGGAAGCTGTTCGCGGGCTTCGGTGATTTTTTCGGAAACGAGCTGACGATTACGGTAGATGTCGGTTCCCCAGTCAAATTCGACATAAACGATCGACAGACCGATACCGCTGACCGAGCGCACTCTCGATACGCCCGGAACGCCGTTCATTACCGTTTCGATCGGATAGGAAACCTGCGTTTCGACTTCTTCGGGCGCGAGCCCGTTCGCTTCGGTCAGAATCGTAATCGTCGGTTTGTTGAGGTCCGGGAAAACATCGACCGGCAGATTGAACGCGACATAACTGCCCCAAACGAGCAGCAGAGCCGAGATCGCGATAACGATCAGCCGATTTTGTAATGCCCATTTGATAATTGCGTTCATTCGTTTATTTTTTCTTAAAACTTGCGATGTAAGCGTAGCGTCGCCCGACTGTCGAAACGTTCAACTCGCCCGCGCCCTGCGCTTTTAATTCGTTGAGAAAATCCAGAAATTCCCGCCGCGCATAAGCTTTGAAAAGTCCGAGCCACCATCTTTGAATCCGGTTGAACCACGCGGGCAACAGCGCGCCGTCCCAAAAATCGAGAATGTATAAATCGCCGGTCGGCTTTAAGTTGGCAAGCGTGTTTTCAAGCGCCTCGCGCCATTGCGGAAACATCGAAAGCGAATAGGAAATGAAAATCTTGTCGAACGGCTCGTTCTGTCCGAAAGTTTTTTGATAGCTGAACTCTTCCGCCAGGCACTGCTGCAAGACGAGTTTTTGCAAATCCCGGGCGTCTATTTTTGCCGCCGCGGTTTTTAACATTTCGTCTGAAGCATCGAGTCCGTAAATTCTCGCCGCAGGCTGAATCCGCGCGAGGTTGAGCAAATTTCTGCCCGTGCCGCAGCCTACTTCCAAAACCCGCTCGCCGGACTGAACATTCATTTTTTCGAGCAGTTCATCGCGTCCGATCAGAAAGAAACGGCGCGTCGCGTCGTAAAAATGACGCTGAAAGCGGTAAACATTATTTAGCCGCTCACGCTGATTGTCGGTTGTCTGCGCCGTTTCCATTCTGATTATGTCAAGATTACTTTGCCCATTTTGCTTTCCACTCGTTCATCATCTTTATCTCGGCTTCCTGCGCTTTGATAATGTTTCCGGCGAGCGTCTTGACTTCGGGTTTTTCGCTTTTCTGCAGGGCTTCTTTCGCCATTGCCACCGCGCCTTCGTGATGCGGGGTCATCATTTCGAGAAACGCCAGATCGAACGCCTTGTCTTTCGCGCCGGACAGTTTCGACATATCCATTTTCATCGAATCCGCCATGCCGGGCATTTCCATATTAACGGCGCGGGGCGAGCCCTTGAACCATTTTTCGCGCCAATCCTTCATCTCGGCGATTTCCTTTTCCTGATCGGCAACGATTTGTTTGCCGAATTTGATAAGTTCGGCGTTCTGTGTTTT
>JANOBZ010000039.1:0-11186 GCA_031411895.1 Acidobacteriota bacterium
AAGAAATGGTTCAAGAGTATCTGGAACATCATCGAAATCCATCAAATAAGGATAATGATGCGTTCATCCTTGAGTAAACTCTGGAAACGGACTTTCAGTCCAATCGAAACCTCTGCACTTCCAGTGCAGAGTGGTTTAGTCTTTTCACTCTTTCACTTTCTTTCTCTTTCACTTTTTCATCATATATTTATCGAGAAAATCGGCGACGAGCGGGTAAAGTTCGAGCCGGTTTTTGAGTTTCGAGATGCCGTGTCCCTCGTCGTCGAAAAGCTTGTATTCGACGATCGCTTTTCTTTTTCGCAAGGCTTCGACGATTTGTTCGGCTTCGGTGTACGGAACGCGCGGATCGTTTCGTCCGTGAATGACGAAAAGCGGCGTTTTTATTTTATCGATCCGCGCGATCGGCGAAATCTGCCGCAGAAAATCAATGTCGCGATCGAGCATTCCGTATTCGACCTCGCGCTGGCGGCGGCGATAACCCGACGTGTTTTTCAGGAAAGTTTCCCAGTTGACGATGCCGACCGTATTGACCGCCGCCGCCCACAGATCGGGATAAAGCGTGATCGCCGCCATCGTCATATAACCGCCGTAACTGCCGCCCATCACGGCGATGCGTTTCGCATCCGCGCTGCCTTCTTGCTTTAACCATTCAACGCCGAAAGACAAATCTTTGACAGAATCTTCGCGCTTGCGCACATCGTCAAGATGCGTAAAAGTCTTGCCGTAGCCGGTCGAGCCGCGCACGTTCGTCGCCAAAATCGCGTAGCCGCGCGACAGATAATATTGATAAAGCGGATTAAAACCCGGACGTTCCTGACCTTCGGGTCCGCCGTGAACGCTGACGATCACGGGAAATTTGCCTCTAAAAAGACTTAATCGAGGCACTCCGCCTAAATTTGCCGTCGGAAGATAATACCAAGCCGGAATCTCGCGTCCGTCGAAGGTTTTATATTTGATAAGTTGCGGCTCGACAAACGATTCCTGCGCGATTCCCGAACGGTCGCTTTTCGTGATTTGCGCGAGCGATTTTTTCTGCACGTCGTAAAGCCAAACGTCGGAATTGTTTTTCGATGAAACGAACGAAAAGGCGATAAATTTGCCGTCCTCCGAAAAGTTCAAACCGCCGACGATGCCCTGCGCGGGAAGTTTAACGATCGCGTCATCGCTCAAGATATTCGTAATCAAAGGCTTGCCGCCGACTTCGAATTTTCGCAAATGAAGCTCGGAAAAGCCTTCGCGGTTGACGGTGTAGGCGAAATGGCTGCCGCGATCGGGAAAGGCAATTGATTCGACGTCCCAGTTTTGTTCGGGTTTGATGGTCAAAGGTTTCGGTTCGACGCCTTCGCGCAAGTTTTCGATCTGCGTCAGCGCTGCAAACTCGCGGGTGTGGTTCGACGTGAAAATCACCGAATCGCCGTCGGGCAGAAATTCGGCGTCACCGTATTCCGAAGCGTCGGTGTGTGGCGTCAGAAGAGTTTCCTTTTTCGTTTCAAGGTCGAAAAGATACAGATTATTATCTAAACTCAGTTCCGTTCCCGAACGCGAAACGATGATTTTCGTGCCCGTATCCGAAGCGTCGGCGAACGAGTTCGAACCGTCCTGTTGATAGATGATCTGTTCTTTGCCGTCCGCTGGCGTCATCGCGTAAATGTCGAAAAACTGCGGATTACGTCGGTTCGAAGCGTAATAAATCTTTGTTCCGTCACTCGACCAATCGCCGAAATTATGCCGGATTTTTGGGCTCTCGGTAAGCGGTTTTATTCCCGTGCCGTCCGGTTTCATCCAAAAGAGCTGCGTGTTTTCGTCGCCGCCGCGCGCTTTGCCGAAAACGAGCGCGTCGCCTCGTGGCGAAAACCGCACAAAACCGACATTGTCCTCGTAATTCGTGATCTGCTTCGCCGCGCCCGACGGCAGCTCAACCATCCAGATTTGCGACGTGCCGGTCGCGTTCGTCAGGTAAAACAAACGTTTGCCGTCGGGCGACAGCGCGGGCGAACCGGCGGAACGAATCGAAAGATACTGCTGAATCGTGTATTTGCTTTGCGCAAACGCGGCAGAGCAGCAAACAAACAAAAGAACAAAAATGACGGACAGAAACTTTTTCATAAAAATCCTCGCTAAATTTTTTCTATTTAACGAGGATAATTATATTGATGAATGAGCGAACGGCAAATCGCCAATAACAGAAAAAAGCCTTATTGTCCGGGTATTTCTACGCGCAAACAATAAGGTTTTCGGGGGGTGAGAAAATTCGTTTGAGCTGCGAGTTATCAGCGGATCGAAACGTAAAGCGAATAGCGGGTCGCGCTGCCGAGTTCGTTATGCACCGTGATGATGTAATCGTCGGTCGAGCGCAGCTGGATGGTCGTTCCTCTGCCCATATCGTTGCCGCCGATGTCTACCCAAACTCTGCCGCTGCCCGACGAGACGCGAACGGTCATCGTCTGCCCGCGCGACGCGCCGACGACATAACTGCGGCTCGATAAGCCGCGCAATGTGCCGCTCACGGTTGCCGACGTGCGCCCGCGACCGAAGCGAATCCGCGTCTGCGAATAGACCGCCGAATCCATCGTGCCGATAATCATCAGAATCGCAAAAGCTTTGATCAGCACAGTTTTGACAACCAAATTTAATTTTCTGTTCATTTATTTTCTCCTTTTTTTATCCGAACTTAAAACGCGTTCTGATTATAATGCGGTTTTTCGAAAAAAAAAGGGTCAAATTAATCAAAAATTATTTATTCGCGAATTTTCCGAAGAAAACCTGTATATCGCCGATCATTTCGGGCGTTACTTTATGCGCGATTCCGGGATAGAGTTTGAACTGCGCCGACAGCTTATTTTCCGCGTAAAGTTTTTTGGAGATTTCCCAACGCTCGACCGGCGTTTTGCCGAAAAGCTCGAAGACGAGGGTTTTGTCTTCTTCCTCGTAACCGTCGGCGAACGTGAGCGAATCGTTATCGTCCTTGTCGCCGAGAAAGATAAAAAACGCGACCTTTTTGAGATTTTTTGAATCGAGTTTTTTGCCCGCGACCGTTTCAAGATCGCCCGTTCCGATCGGGTAACGAAGCGTTTTGCCGCCGAATTTTCCGGTCGGCGCGATCGCCCAGCCGCCCGGCGAACCGACGGCGACGGCTTTGACCAATCCGGGATGGAGAAACGCGAAACGATTGACGAACATTCCCGAAGCCGAAAATCCGTACATCAAAACGCGTTCGTCAATTTTTACGCCGTGCTTCGCCAATTCGGCGCGCGCGTGGCGAATCATCGCCGCCAGCTGCAAATCGAAACGGCGGTATTCCGCTTTGCCGGTGAGCATCGAATCGCGGTCGAGCGCGTGCGTGTAAATTTTCCAGTCCGCCGCGGGACGCGGGAAAACCGGCATCAAAACGGGCACGTTCAATTTCCCGAACGCCATTCCCATCTGCATCATTTTCTGCTTGACGTTCGCCTCGTGAACGCTCAAATCGTCGTTGACTTTGCCCGTATTATTCGGCGCGACGAGCAGATTATGCGTCGCGTTTTTCGCCTGTTCAGCGCGCACGGCGTCGGGCACGAAAAGGTAATACGGATACGAAAAACCGCTCGCGGCATCGGCTTCGACCTTGACGACGTTTTTCGCTTCCAGCGCTTGCGTCTGCGCCGCTGCGAAACTCGCTGAAACTAAAATAATTAAAAAAATGTATAAAATATTCCTCATAACAACGCCGTCTTACGCCTTTGTTTTCAAATCGGTTCCCGAAAATTAGACAAACTGCGCCGGCGAAACGCGAAATTAATACAAATTAGCCGCGGATAAACGCGGGTTTCGCGGATTAAAGCGGTAATTTTATTAAAAACATTTGTCTTCTTTGCGACTTTGCGCCTTTGCGGGAAACTTTTTCTCCCGCAAAGGCGCAAAGTACGCTAAGTAAATCAAATAAATTCCTATCCGCGAAACCCGCGTTTCTCCGCGGCTGAAATATCAGAAAAACTATTTGATTTCCAGTTCGAACGGCAGCATCAGCATCGCTTCGCCGCGTTTCATGCGGTCTAAAACTTCGGCGTAGCGCAAAGACTTGCGAACGTCTTCGGGCAATGCGTCAACCATCGCTTTTTTCGCTTTGAATTCTTCTGTTTCGGTAAAAGTGTTGTCGTCATCGCTGCCGAAATATTCGTCTAAAAATGAACGCGCTTCCGGGTAAGCGATGCGCCGGACGTCTTTGTCGGCGGGCAGATTCGCCAGCTGCTTGGCGATTTCGATCGCTTTTTCAAGACCGCCGAATTCGTCGATCAAGCCGTTCGCTTTCGCCTGCGTTCCCGTCCAGACGCGACCCTGCCCGAGCGTGTTAACTTCCTCGACATTTTTATTGCGACCTTTCGCAACCTTCGGCAGAAAGTCTGTGAAATAGATTTTCTCGGCTTGCGTCTGCATCTTCGCGCGCTCGTCGGGCGTCCATTTCTGGTCTTCGCGGAAAATACCCGAATTTTTGCCGCGCGTCACGTATTCGGTCGTCACGCCGATCCAATCGTAGAAACCTTTCATCACGGGTTTGCCCATAAAGACCCCGATCGAGCCGGTCACGGTCGTCGGTTCGGCGACGATCTTGTTGGCATTGCAGGCGATGTAATAACCGCCCGAAGCCGCGACGTCAGCCATCGAAACGACGACCGGTTTTTTCGCCTTCGCGTTTTCGATCGCGTGCCACATCAAATCCGACGCGAGCGCCGAACCGCCCGGACTGTCGACGCGCAGAACGATCGCTTTGATCGAATTATCAGCCGCCGCGTCGTTGACCGCTTTGACGATCGTGTCCGCGCCGACCATCTCGCCGCCGAACGGGCTTTTGCTCGAACTGCCCATATTGATCGCGCCCGAAGCGTAAATGATCGCGACCCTTTCGCCGTTGTTCAAACCTAATGTGTCCGCCGGCGTTTCGCGGTAATCCGTGCCCGAAATGGTGCGCAGCTTGTCTTCCGTTTTGTAACCGAGCCGCGCTTTTAACTGGTCGTAAACCTGATCGCGGTAGAAAGCGTCGTCAATCAGATTAAGCTGCTTCGCTTCGTCGGCGTGATACGGCGCGTTGTTGATGATCGCTTCGACGTCTTCCGGCGTTTTGCCGCGCGCTTCGGCGATGCCGTTTTTCAGGCGTCCGTAATATTCGTCCAAAAGCGCGTTGATAACTTCGCGCTGACCGTCGCCCATTTTATCTTTCGTATATTGATCGGGCGCTGATTTGTATTTCGGTCCGATCTGAATGACTTCCGCCTCGATGCCGAGCTTGTCGAGCGAGCCTTTATAAAACATCGCTTCGGCGGCAAATCCGTTGACGTAGATATCGCCCGACGGCGGAATATAAATCTTTTCGGTCGCCGTCGCGATGTAATATTCCTTGTTCATCCCGATCTCCATATACGAATAGATCGGTTTGCCCGACGCGCGAAAATCCTTGATCGCCTCGCGCAGTTCCTCGGCTTTGCCCCAGCCGATCTGCGGAAAATCAATGTCGAGAAGGACGCCGCCGACGCGCGGGTCAACTTTCGCCTTGCGAAGCTGCGTCATCAGACTCGTAAACGACATCGGCTGGCTCACGCCGAGGAGTTTTGCCGTCGGATCGTCGGGCGCGTAATCGGGAAGGCTTCCCGAAACTTTGAGCACCAAAACGCTGTTGTCCGACACGGACGGCGCGCCGCCCATTGATTGAAACATCAGCGCGATTCCGATAACCGCGACTAAAATAAGGGCGAGAAAGATTCCGCCGACGATGAGAAGTGTTTTTCCTGTTTTAGACATTGCCATTTTTTTCTTTATTTTCTCCACAAAACGTTTTATTTCCGGCTTGGATGCAAAACGCCGCACTTTATTTTACGACAAAAAGCCGAAAAGGTTTGCATCCCTAAAAAAGCGATGCTTGATTTTCCAGTTCGCTCGCTTCCGTAATGCGCTGCCCGAGAAGTTTTTTCAGTTTGTTGACGCTCGCAGGCGCGTGTCCTTCGTAGAAATTGCTGAAATAAACGAAGATTTCGCGCGCTTTGAGCTTTTCGATTTCTTCTTTCCAGATTTCGAGATTCGTGTCCTGATGACGATAAATTTTGTCGAAAGCCGTCAAATCGCGTTCGCCCATAAAACGAACGTAAGCGAAATCGGTCGAAAGCCGTTCGATCGCCTGAAAAGTAAAATCGCGCGGAATCCAGTTTCCTTCAACGAGCGCAAGCGCCGCGCCGTTTTTTTCGAGTTCCTCAAGCGTCCAATCGATCATCCATTGCCGGTCGCGAAATTCGACCGCGAAACGAATCTCACGCGGCAGACGTTCTAAAAATTTCCGCAGATTCTGCGCGTTTTCCTTCGAGGCTTCAAACTGCGGCGCGAGCTGTATGAGCACGACGCCGAGCTTTTCTTTTAATTCACCGATGCGCTCGCAAAATTCGTCGAGAATTTCATAAGAACTTGCCCGAAGCGCGTGTTCGTGCGTAATGCTCTGCGGCATTTTCGGCGAAAACGTGAAATTCGCGGGCGTTTTTTTATACCAGTTTTCGATGACCGAGGCGGGCGGAATCGCGTAAAACGTCGAATCTACTTCGATCGTGTCGAAAATCTCGGCGTAGACGGCGAGCATTTCGCCCGATTTTGTGCCGCGCGGGTAAAAGATGCTTTCGCCGCCCGCGCGCGTCGTCCAGTCGTCGTAATTCCAGCCCTGACAACCGATCGAGATTTTGGATTTCGGATTTTGGATTTTGGATTTCATCTTTCGTAAATTATCCGGGTTTTTAGAAATTGACGCAATTTTGTGTAATAATCACACGCCGAAAAAAAATATTTTTCAAAAAATGTAACCGGAATGAAGTCGCGTTCGTCCTCTCTTCTGAAAGACAGCTTTTCCCGTGAACAAAAATATGGACAGAAAACTTTCCGACGAACAGATTGACCGGATCGCGAAAAATCTCTTGCAGGATTTTGCATTGAACGATGAAGCGCTTGGCGAAATTGCCGAAACACCGCAGCTCTGGTGGAATGTCCGAAACAAAATCGAAGCGGAAAAGACGCGCCGCGAAAAAGCGCGGTTCATTTGGTTTCGCGCGCCGCGTTTCGCGTTCGGCGCGTTGGCGGTCTTGATTTGCGGCGCGTTGGCGGTTTTAATTTTGAATTTCGCGAATAATTCGGATTCGACTGCCGCGCTCGAAAAATCGGTCGAAAATCAGTCGCCGCAAATCGCGCAAACTTCCGCAAGTGCGCCGGTAGTTTCGCCGGAAGTTGATCTTGAAACCCCCGAAAATTCTAAAAAGCAGCCGACCGAAAAAGTGTCGTTGAAAAATGCGGCACCGCAAGCGAGATTAGTCGCTAAAAATCGAAAACCGGAAAATTCAGCCAAACAAACGAGCCGCCCGTCTAAAAATGAAATCTCTACGGAAGCGGCGGTCGCAGAAACAAAAACCGATTTTATCGCTTTGTCTTACGCGGCAAATTCCGAGAGCGGACAGATCGTGCGCGTCAAGGTTCCGAGTTCGATGATGGTTAGCTTAGGTGTCAAGACCGAGGTTGAAAACGGCGCTGAATTAGTTAGTGCCGAGGTCGTCATCGGCGACGACGGTCTGGCGCGGGCAATCCGTTTTATCCGTTAAATTTAAGAGGCAAAAATGATAGACAAAAAGTTTTATATCGTCGCGATTATTTTGACGCTGGCAACCATTCTGACCTTTGCCTATGCGTCGTTCGGACAGCCGCCGCGCGGCGGCAAAATGGCGTGGTTTCAGCCGCTCGATTTGAATCGAAACGGATTGTTCGAGCGCGAGGAATTCCGGACGGCGACCGACGAATTTTTTAAGCGCCTCGATCGAAACGGCGACGGTTTGATTGACGAAGCCGAACGCCCGCGCAAACCCGAAAGACGCCGCGACGATTTCGAGCCGGAACGCGGCGGTCGCGGCGATCAAAAGCCGCCGTTTCCGTTTTTCGTGATGGAAAGTTTGCGCGGAGCAGGCAGTTTAGCGCGCGCCGCGTTTGATGAAAACACGGGCGAACAGTTTAAATTGATGGACAAAAACGGCGACGGCGCAGTCAGTTTAGAAGAAGCGCGGACGCGTTTCGAAGAAGTTGACGCGCGCGTTAAGGCAGAGCAAAATCGCCGCGAAGAATTTCAGCCGTTTAATTCGCCGACCGCGCAGTTTATCGCCGCTGAGCTTCGTTTCGGCGACAAAATGACGCCGAACGCGCCGTTTTCAGCGGAAATTGTGATCGAAAACACGCGCCGTCTGTTTGACGGCTCGACCGTCACGAAATCGAGTCGCGGCGCGGTTTACCGCGACGCGCAAGGCAGAACGCGGCGCGAACAGCCGCTCGAAAATATCGGCGGATTTAATGTCGTCGGCGAAAACGGTTCGCCGCAGACGCTCGTTTTTATCAACGATTTTCCGGGCAGAACGCATTATTTTCTCGATCTGAACCGCAAGATCGCGCGGAAAAACCCTTTGCCCGAAAATCGCCCGTTTCTGCCCGAACCGGAAGCGAAAGGTGGCAAAACCGAATCTCTGGGAACGAAAACGATCGAAGGCGTCGCGGTCGAAGGCACGCGCACGACGTTTGAAATTCCCGCCGGACAGATCGGCAACGACAAGCCGATTCCGGTCGTGACCGAAAAATGGTTTTCGCCCGAATTGCAGGTCGTCGTTTATTCGCGCCACGTTGACCCGATCGCCGGCGAACATATTTTCCGGCTCGTAAATATAAAGAAAAGCGAGCCTTCCGCCGATTTGTTCGTCGTTCCGAACGGATTCAGAATCGAAAATCAGCCGCGACCGAATTCAATGAAAAACTAAAAGTTAAAAACTAAAAATGTCGGAAGTAATTTAATTCGTAACTCTTAATTTTTAATTTTGAACTTTTAATTTTTAATTCTTTACTGTAATGATTGATGACACGATCAAAATCAATCCAATTCAAGCCGTGAATCTGACCGCCGGTAAAGTATCTGCGCCGTCAGAAATCACGGACGATGAACTCGTTCGGCTCGTGCTCGCGGGCGACGAGACGGCTTTTGCGTGTCTGTTCGAACGTTACCGCAAGCTCGTCGTTCATCTCGTGAGCAGATTTTTCAATCGCCGCGAAGAGATCGAAGACCTTTCGCAGCAGGTATTTACGAAAATTTATTTTTCGATGAAGAATTTTCGCGGCGGTCGCGACAAATCATTTTCGTCGTGGCTCGCGCGGTTAACGATAAATTCGTGTTACGATGAATTACGGCGACGCCAGGTACGCGCGGAAAATCTTTTCAGCGATTTTAGCGACGAAGAGCGCGCGCACTTTGAGCAAATCACCGCCGAAAATTCAAAAGACACCGAAAAATCGTTAGTTGCGAAGGATTTAGCCGAAAAAATCCTGTCGCATCTCGATGCCAAAGAGCGTCTGGCTCTAACGCTTCTGCACGGCGAGGAATTCTCCGTCGCCGAAGTCGCAAAAATCGTCGGCTGGTCGGAAAGCAACGTCAAGACACGCCTTTTCCGCTGTCGCAACAACTTGAGAAATATTTTCAGTCATCTTCTTAAAAGATAGGTATGCAAAGAATAAAATTACTCGTCGTATTCGTTTTCGTGGTCGGTTTTCTGGCATTCAAGTTTTCGACGTCGCCGACCGTGAGCAGTCAAACATCGCTTTCCGCGCCGACCGACGTGACGGCGACCGACGGCATTTACTCAACGAAAGTCGGGTTGCGCTGGGACACGATGCGCGGCGCGACGCGTTACCGCATCTTTCGCAATACGACCGATAATCCGGGAGGCGCGACCGATCTCGGAACGACGCCGGCAAACAGTTTTTTCGATCTGACCGTGCCGCAGGGACAAGCATTTTTCTACTGGGTTCGCTCTGAAACCGCAACCGCGACGAGCGGTTTCAGCCAATCCGAACAGGGCACTCGCGCAAACGGCGCGCCCGGCGGCGGACTTCAGCCGCTTCAGCCTCCTCCGGCACCGCCGGCAAATCCCGTAACCGCGACCAAAGCTTCGCTCGGAAAGGCTTTGTTCTGGGACGAACAGCTCTCCTCGACGAAAACAGTTTCCTGCGGAACCTGTCATTCCGGTTCGGGGGGCGGCGTTGATAAACGAACCGCCTTGCAGCGAACGCGCTCGACAAACCCCGGATTTGACGGCGTTTTTAACAATGCGGACGACGTTTTCGGTTCGCCCGGCGTGATCGCAAACAATTTTAACGGAACATATAACTGGTCTAATACATACGGTTATCGCGAACAGGTGACCGGCAGACGCGCGATGCCTTACACGGATTCGGCATATTCTCCGCTGCTTTTCTGGGACGGACGCGCTTCGAACGTTTTCCGCGATCCGCTGACGAATCAGATCGTTCTGCAAAACGGCGGCGCGCTCGAAAGTCAGGTTTTGGGACCGCCTTTGAGCGATACGGAAATGGCGCATTCGGGCAGAAATTGGCAGGAAGTCGCCGCTCGCATAACGAATGCGAAACCGCTCGCGCTCGCGACAAACGTACCGACGGGTTTGCAGAATTGGATTGACGGCAGAACTTATCCGCAGCTTTTTGAAGAAGCCTTCGGAACGCCGGAAGTTACGCCCGTCAGAATCGCTTTGGCGATCGCGACGCATGAACGAACGCTGTTTTCCGACCAGACGCCGTTCGATCAGGTCAATCAAGGCGTCGGCGTTTTAACCGCCGCCGAACAGCGCGGCGCGAATCTGTTCGCTTCGGGCGTCACCGGCTGCAGTACGTGTCATGCCGGAAATTTGCAGACCGATCACGGCTTTCATTACATCGGCGTTCGACCGACGAACGAAGACACGGGACGTCAGCAGGTGACGAACAACATAAACGAAGCCGCCCAATTCCGTACGCCGAATTTGCGAAACGTCGAGCTGCGCGGAGCTTTTTTTCATAACGGAAATTTCACGACTTTGAGACAGGTCGTTGATTTCTACAATCGCGGCGGCGACTTTAATGCGCCGAACAAAGACCCGAATGTTCGCCCGCGCGGGCTGGGCAACGGGCAGCTCAATGATCTGGTCGCGTTTTTGAGTCGTCCCTTAACGGATCCGCGCGTTCGCAACGAGCTGCCGCCGTTCGACCGCCCGCAGCTTTACACCGAATCAACGCGCGTGCCGGTTTTGACCGGAACCGGAGTCGCCGGTGCGGGCAGTCAAATTCCTGCTGCGACGGCGATCGAACCGCCTTTGCTCGGTAATCCT
>JANOBZ010000040.1:0-9905 GCA_031411895.1 Acidobacteriota bacterium
TCAGTGGACGGTGGTCAGTTGTCAGAGAGGACAACTACTGACCACCGTCCACTGACCACTGACCACTGATTTTTGTGGAAAGACCTGACGTTTATTGCCAAAACTGCCGTTCGCAAAACAGCCTGCGCGACACGCACTGCAAAAATTGCGGCACACGGCTGCTGATTGTCGTTTTTCCGCAATCGCTGCAATACGATACAAATCACGTTCCGTCGTTTTACGAAGATCATCTTTTGGAAAGAGTTTCGCTGCTCGAACTTCGCCTGACGCAGGTCGGCGACGGTTTGCGCATCGCGATGGAAATAATTCGCGAGCAGGGAAAAATTATCCGCGAAAACAACGAGCTCGCGAAATCGCTCTACCGAAAAATAAACGGCACGGACGCAAAAAAATCGTCGAAAAATAGTTCGTCAAAAAAAGATAAAATTTCGCAGACGATCGAAAAAGCGGTTGCCGAACACGATTCGCCGAACGTCGAGCTTTTTACCAAACTTCTTTCGGAAGGCGTTCGCCTGCTTGAAAAAAACGAAGAAAAGGAAGCGTTTCGGATGCTCGAACGCGCCGTGATGCTTTCGCCGCGCAACGTTTCGCTGCTTTTATTTACCGCGCGCGCGCATTTTTTCGCCGATAAATTTTCGGACGCGAAAAAATATCTCGAAAAAGCCTTTGAGCTTTCGCCGGATAACATTGACGTTTTATTTCTTCTCGGCGTGATCTACGCCGACGAAGCAAACACCGAAAAGGCGCGTCTTTTTTTGAGCATTCTGGCGGAACACGAAAAAACTTCGATGGTCGTAAATTTCGTTTGGGGAATTCTGGCGGCGGCGGAAGAAAAGCTTTCGGAAAGCATTGCGGCTTTTAAGATTGCCGCCCAAGCCTCGAATTTTGCCGAACTCGAATATCTGCTCGGCTGCGCGTTTTTCGAACAAAAAGAATTTATTCCGGCGCTGCGTCATTTTCAGAAAGCGATCGCGATTGATCGAAAATACGCGGACGCGTGGTTTATGCAGGCAGTAATTTATCATCTGCAAATGGATGAACGCGCGATAAATATGCTCGTAAATGCCTCGGATTTGAAGGAAGCGGGCGCGCAATCAGCCGAGTTTTTGCGCAAAAACAATCTCGATCTGGAAATTGCCTTGCCCTTTCAGCATTTTATGAAAAAAGACGCGCGCTTGTTGACCGGCGGCGCGCTGCGTTTGGCGCGATTTTTGAAAAATGAAATTATTAAAGCGATTGAGTAAAAATTAAAAGTTTTTTGAAAAACGAAGCGGCGGCAGAAAATTAAACATGAATCGCTGCTTATCCGTAGAAACGCTGCCGAATTAAAGGATTAAAATATGCAGACTTCGAAAGCTGAAGACAAAAAATTAATGACCGGAGATAAAATCATCGTCGCGCTCGATGTCGAAACCGCCGCCGAGGCGCGCGAAATTATCAAGGAAATCGGCAGTGAAGTCGGCGCGTTCAAAATCGGTTTGCAACTTTTTACTTCCGCCGGAGCATCTTTTGTGCGGGAAGTTGTTGAAATGAATATCCGTTTGTTTCTCGACGTGAAGTTTCACGATATTCCGAACACGGTCGCTAAAGCGTCGGTCGAAGTCGCGCGGCTCGGAATTTGGATGTTCAATATTCACGCGATCGGCGGCGGCGAAATGATGCGCCGGACGGTTGAAACGGTGCGCGAAACATGCGCGAAGGAAAATCTTGAACAGCCGAAAATTATCGGCGTCACGGTTTTAACGAGTTCGAACGAGCAAACGCTGCGCGAGGTCGGGATTGACAAAGAAATTGATTCGCAAGTTGTAAATCTGGCGCGGCTTACGGCAAAATGTGGTTTGGACGGCGTCGTTGCTTCACCGCTCGAAGTCGAAGCGATACGCCAGAATATCGAGAAAAAAGATTTTTTAATCGTGACGCCCGGAATTCGACCAAGTTTTGCAACGAACGACGATCAAAAGCGTGTAATGACTCCGAAACAAGCCGTTTCGCAAGGCGCGGATTATCTCGTCATCGGCAGACCGATTACGCAGGCGGACGATAAATTATCAGCCGTCCGCAAAGTTTTAGAAGAAATAGAAAGCGATTAAACGACAGATTTTTTTAATGAAATTAACACAGCAGCAAACTATCAACCTCAAAAATAAACAGACGGTTTTCAAAAATTTTACGCTGGGTTGTTTGGTCGTTTTTCTCGGCGCGGCGGCTTTTTTTACTTTGCAGACAGCTTCCGCACAATCCTCGGAAAAAAGCGTAATTCTTCCGCCGACGCCGTTTAGAATCGGTGAAAAATTAACCTACACGGTTTCATTCGGGCGCTTCAAAAATGCCGGTTATGCGGAAATCTATACAGTTTCGCGCGGAAAACTAAACGAAAGAGATTCGGTCGAACTGCAATCGAAATTTAAGACCAGCGAGCTTGTCAGCGCGGTTTTTTATTTTTTGGACGAATCGCGGACGACGTTTGCCGCAGCCGATTCGGGATTGCCGATTTACATTCGTAAAACTTCGAACCCGGGCGCTCTACAGACCGAAACCACTAATAATTTTCTCACCGTGCCGACGCAGAATTACGATTTGCTGACGATAATTTACAAACTTAGAAATGCGGGCGGAACCGGGAATTTTCTGATGCAGGAAGACGATAAAATCTATGCCGTGAGCGCGCAGACCACCGTCAGCGAAAAGATAAAAACCGACGCGGGCGAATATGACACGACCGTTTCAACCGTTCAGAGCGAGTATTTTACAAGTAAAGGTTTAAAGGATTTTCGCATAAATTTTAGCGCGGACGAGCAGAGAATTCCGGTTTCCGTGCGTTTTAAGACCTCGAAAGGCGAATTTCTGGCGTTGCTTGCGAGCGTTCAAATGATCGAACCTGAAACTCAGGCGTCGCCAACGCCGGTTTTAACACCGACGCCGCTGCCGGTCTTGACGCCGACGCCGGTTCCTTCGCCGACGCCTTCGCTCGATAATCAGCCGCTTTCTTCTAATTTGCCGTTTGTTTTGGGCGAAATGCTCGAATATCGAATCACTTCGAACGGGCAGAATGTCGGCGCGTTTTTGCTCCAAGCAAAAGAGCGCCGGACAATTGATAAGAAAGATATCTTGTTTCTATCGGCGACGGTAACCCGTGCCGAGCGAGGTTTCGGGATTTTCAGCGCCGGCGATACGATTACCGCGCAAGTCAATGCCGAATCGCTTGTGCCATATCAATTTGACGCTAAATTTACGGGGACTTTGAGCAGTTTTAATCAATCTGTTCGCTTCGATCAGGAGCGGGGAATTGCACTTTCCGGTGCCGCCCAGACGCAGATTCCGCTCAACACGCACAGCCTTTTGTCGCTCATATACGCGATTCGCTCGTTTAATTTGAGAGCGGTCTGGGACGACAAAAACCCGATCAGGGACACGCGCGTTTCGGTTTTCTACGACGGTCAGTTTTACGTTTTCAACGTTCGACCTCAGCCGCTGGAAACTATTACGCTTAATAACGAAAAGATCTCAGTGCAAAAAATTATGCTTATTACAGGAAACCCGCAGCTCGATGCGATGAGCATAAAAGTTTGGTTGAGCAATAACGAAAAACGGACGCCGATGCGTTTTTCGATCGGCAGTTATCAAGCGGATTTAGTATCGGAAACCATCGTTCAACCAAAATAAAATAAAACGCCCGATTAATTAAACAGCCTCGCTGAATTATTGTCCGGCGTTTTTTACTAAGTTGAAATTGAAAATGGATTTCAATTAGGCTAATATCTAACTTAGCGCGAAAGCCCGATTAAGTAATATTCGCGCATCAGGGGAAAAAGTTATGATTCTGACAAATTTGCCGATTGGCGAAACCGCGAAAGTTGTGTCCGTGAAAGGAAATAATGCGGTTACGAAACGTTTGATGGAAATGGGTGTCGTGCCGGGTGTGTCGGTCAAAGTTATCAAAACCGCGCCGTTCGGTGATCCGATCGAAATTCGCCTTCGCGGCTATAGTCTGGCAATGCGAAAATCCGAAGCCGAGGCGATTGAAGTCAGCGAATGAAAACCTCTGTTGTGGAAAATCAAGCGTCGAAGCGAGCAAAAAATTCGACCGAGAAATCCGAAACCCGAAATCCGAAAACCCAAATCGTTATCGCTCTCGCGGGT
The DNA here is from genome assembly GCA_031411895.1 of Acidobacteriota bacterium. Lineage (GTDB taxonomy): Bacteria > Acidobacteriota > Blastocatellia > Pyrinomonadales > Pyrinomonadaceae > JAFDVJ01. The sequence continues at coordinate 4,141 of JANOBZ010000040.1, forward strand.
AATCCGAACGCGGGTAAGACGACGCTTTTCAACGCTTTGACGGGGTTAAAGCAAAAGGTCGCGAATTATCCGGGCGTGACGGTCGAGCGCAAGGAAGGCGTCTGGAAAGCGGGCGAAAATGCGGCGCGTCTGATTGATTTGCCCGGACTTTACTCGTTCGACGTAACTTCGATGGACGAGCAGATCGCGCACGACGTTTTAACTGGAAAAGTCGCGAATCTGCCGAAGCCCGACGCGGTGATCGCCGTCGTTGACGCGACCAATCTCGAACGAAATCTTTATCTCGTTACCCAGATTCTCGAATATAAAATTCCGGTCATCGTTGCGCTGACGATGGTTGATCTGGCGGAAAAGCAGAGTCTCGAAATCGATACGGCGAAGCTTTCGAAGCTTTTGCAGGTTCCGGTAATTTCCGTAAAAGCTGCGCAGAAGCAGGGAATCGAGGAACTTTCCGATGCGGCGTTTGAAGCGGCACACTGCGAAAGAAAACTTTACCTGCCGTGGCTTTCGGAAGCGGAATTTCTCGAAACCGACGATGCTATTCACCTGAGTTTATCGGAAGACGCGGCGGCGAATCGCAAGATTTTCGCGCGCTATAATTTTATTTCGGACGTTTATCAGGAATCGGTCAAGCCGGTAGAAACAACCGAGCGCGGCGTTTCGGAAAAGATCGACTCGGTTCTGACTCATAAATTTTTCGGGCTGTTTATTCTGGTCGCTATTTTGCTGCTCGTTTTTCAGACGATTTTTTCGTGGGCGGAACTGCCGATGAGTTTGCTTGAGACGGGTTTCGGCGCCTTGGGCGATTTCGCGAAGGCGAATCTGCCCGAAGGCATTCTGTCGGATTTAATAAGCGACGGGATAATTGCGGGTGTCGGCGGCGTACTGGTTTTTCTGCCGCAGATTCTGCTGCTTTTTCTATTCATTTCGATCCTCGAAGATACGGGTTATATGTCGCGCGCGGCGTTTTTGCTCGATAAATTGATGAGCAAATTCGGGCTTCACGGCAAAGCGTTTCTGCCGTTGATGTCGAGTTTCGCATGTGCGATTCCGGGGATTATGGCGGCGCGCACCATCGAGAATCCGCGCGACCGTCTGGCGACGATTCTGATCGCGCCGTTTATGAGCTGTTCGGCGCGGCTGCCGGTTTACACTTTGATGATCGCGACGTTTTTCGCCGGTCAGACGGTTCTCGGATTTATTTCGCTCGGCGCGGTTTTGATGCTTGCGATGTATGCTTTGGGAATCGTGACGGCGGTTGTTGTCGCGTTTATTCTCAAGCGAACGCTCTTGAAATCGCCGCCGCCGCCGTTCGTGATGGAGCTGCCGCCCTATCGTCTGCCGAACGTTCGGACGATCTTCCAGAATATGTTCGAACGCTCGTGGCTTTTCGTGAAACGGGCGGGAACGGTGATTCTCGCGATTTCGATTATCCTTTGGGCGCTCGCGTATTTTCCGCGCACGAATGTCGAAACCTTTATTCCGACGGATGCAAACGCCTCAGTCGAGGAAATTCAGAAGGCGAAGCAGGATTTTCAGCAGAGCGAACAGCTTCGAAACAGCTACGCCGGCAAGCTCGGGCACGCGATCGAGCCGATTATCAAGCCTTTGGGTTTTGATTGGAAGATCGGTATCGCTTTGATTTCGAGCTTTGCCGCGCGCGAAGTTCTGGTTTCGACCTTGAGTATTATTTACAACGTCGGCAAAGATCAGAACGAGGAAAGCGAAACGCTGACGCAGGCGATTCGGGACGAGAAACGCGCCGACGGAACGCCGGTCTGGACGCCTTTGACGGCGCTCACCTTGATGGTTTTCTTCGTCCTCGCGATGCAGTGTATGTCAACGATCGCGATCGTCCGCCGCGAAACGAATTCGTGGGCGTGGACGCTCTTTATGGTCGGCTATATGACCGCGCTCGCCTATCTCGCCGCGCTTTTGACGTATCAGGTCGGCAGGCTGTTTTTGAACTGAGAGGTAAGAAGTGAGAAATGAGAAGTTGACTAGGATTTCTCATTTCTCACTTCTTACCTCTCACTTAAATAAAATGGATTTACAGTTCATCATCGTTGCTCTCATCATCGTCGCGGCACTGCTTTTTGCGGGCAATAGTGTGCATCGTAAAATAAGATCGTTCAAGCCGAAAGCCGGTTCATGCGGCGCGGGCTGCGGGTGCGGAAAAGTGGAAGAGTAGAGCAGGAAGAATAATAAATCGTCAGTTCGGGCTAAGAAAATTGTCTAACGGAGCGCCGTCATCTTGACGGCACAGCGTTTGGAGAACGCTCAAAACTTCATTGATCTTAAAATTTTAAGATAATCGAGGCGCTTGACGCCGCTTTCAGCGCCGTATGCCGTCAAGATGACGGCGTTCCGTCTGACGTTAAATAAACAGCCGCGACTTTGAAATTCTTTTTTTCGCGTTTTAATCCGAAGGTTTTTCAATCAACGGATTCGTGCGTCGGTCGTAGCGGTCGTAGAGCATCATCGAAAAGCCGGTCGTGAAATACAGCAGAATGGCGGTTGCCAGCGCAAAGGTCGCGAACGTCGAAAGTATGACGTGCAAAATCTTTTTCGAGCGGCTGAAATGCGTGACGAAGGCTGTGCTCCCGAACGAGGCAAGCAGCGGCGAAAAGAGCGCAAACGGAATCAGGTATTTCTCCAAACCGGCAAAGCTCTCATTCTCCAGAAATCCCGTGGACAGCATCAACCACACCGTCAAAATAATCAACAGATTGATCCCGACCGCCGCGCCGAGTGCCGAAAAAATTATCAAACGCCAGTTCATAATAATGGTTAATGGTTAATTATAAATGGTTAATTGTTAGTTGTTAATTAGAGTATTTCTTTAATCAACAACTAACAACTATCCAGTAACAATTAACCATTAACCATTTATAATTAACCATTAATGGGACAGTGTGACCGGATAATCGGGCGATGCTTAACCGACATTCTGGTTGTCTTTCAGGAGAAAAGCGCGCAGGTGTCCAGTTTCGGGTTCGCCGGGAGTTTTCGGCGTGACGGTCATCACGGCGGGCATTTTGTCGAATTTATCGGTCTGCGGCACGCTTGCGCCTTTTGCCCAGTATTCGACGCGGATCATTTTCATGCCCTGCAAAGAGCCGTCGAGGCTGATGCGGTAGCCCGACATCGGCTGAACGTTTTTGAGCGCGGCGACGAGTTCGCCGAGATTCAGCTCTTCGCTTTCGTCGCCGACGATCATCAAATCCTCGCCGATCGCTTCCGTGTAGCCGTCCGCCGCTTTAATGTCCTCGACCAGTTTCTTAAACTCCTCGAAGATTCCGGCAAATGCTCCGTCGGGCATCGTGACGGTCTGAAAAACCGGCGCGGCAGGCGCGGGATCGCCCGCCTTTAATTCTCCGCCCGCTTCATAGATCAAGTTCTGCCAATCGGTCAAACCCTGCGCGGTCGCCCGCACCTGTTCGACAAAATCGTTGACCGCCAGAAAAGTTTCGCAGATCAAAATCATCCGCGCCGTTTCAGCCGGTTTCAATTCCAGAACCGTTTGATAACCCGCAATTTTATCCTTGATATTCGCAAACATTACCCTTTGTTTCGGACGCGATTCCGGAAACCAGTATGCTCTTTTCTTTTTCATTTTTAAGCTTCTCCTACTTAAAGATTAGATTGGGAATTTCGGGGAAGCGCGGAGCATTTGGAAGAAAACAAATCTTTCAAAACAATTCAGGAGGCTTCCTCAAGATTCGCCAAATAATATATTTATATTACTCAAAAAAGTTAAGAAAAAAATAATCAGCAGCGATTCCCAGTCGTCCGGAAACGATTCCCATACGTATGGGAATCATTTCCAGTTGTCTGGAAACGATTTCCGGACGTAACGACAATATAGTCTGGTCGTCAGGGAATTGCTGCCGGACGACCGGAAGTACATTTCTACAACCGCAAATTCATTTTGGCGCACGACAGTTATTACAAAATAGCAACCTGATACGAGGTGTAGTAGTATTTAATTTGTCTCAAAACGACCCTTTACGAGGCGGGTTTAAATTAGTAATTCTATAAAGTTCAATGCGAATAGAAAAACAATATGAAGATACTTGAATGGTGGATGATTATTGCGATTTTGGTCGGAGTGGCAATCGCCAGCGGACTGTTGTTCGGTCTGATGGGTAATCTGCTTGGGCTTTCGCCAGGCATTAGAAACGGCGGTGTCGGAATAAGCGTTGGCATAGCCGCAGCATTTTTAATTGCACGACGCCGGGCTGCCATAAATGAACACGAAAATCGCTGAACGCCAGCAATCTAATTAATAACTTTTATAATCAAACGGGCAACGGTTCGGTAGACGCAAATTGGAGATATCTACTTTGATAATGACTTAAAACCGCCTGTTTATGAATTAATGGGTTTGTCCCAAAATGGACCCGACACTGTTGTCGAATTCAGTGAAAAAGTTAAAAATCCTTAGATTTTATCGAGCATTCCAGACAAAACAAAATTGCTGCAACAGAGTGCTGAGTCAATAAAATCGAGACTTTAACACTTTGAATGATTTTCAACACCGGGCTTTTCATCCGGAACTTTAAGGGATTTATGCTTATCTATTAAAGTATGGTAAAAATGCAGTAATAGCATTATAAATCAACTTGTATATTAAGTCCGGCAACCAGATGATAAAATCTGATTGCCAAAAAGAAACGAGATTCCGATGTTCGACAGGTTCCGAAACCGTTAAGTAGCTTGGCAACTCGTTTCTTCAATTTAGTTTAACCCGAACAGTTACCAGGTCGAAAAGACCGCATCGTTTACAAGTATGGGAAATCTAATCAACACCGTTAACATCGGCATCGATGTCGCCAAAGATGAATTAGTTATCTTCTTTGACGGCGATCAGTCAAGTATTTCAATTGCCAATACCCAATCAGCCCTGACCGAACTGGCAGAACTCTGGCAAAGTTATCCGCAATTGCAGCGGATCGTCATCGAAGCATCGGGCGGTTATGAAACTTTAGCCGTTTCGATCCTGGCGAATAACAAACTACCAGTCTCGCTCGTTAATCCGAAGCGCGTTCGTGATTTTGCCAAAGGCTTGGGCAAACTGGCGAAAACAGACCGCATCGATGCCGCGCTGCTGAGCGTCTTCGGGCAAATGACTGCGCCGCCGCTCTATCAGCTTCCCAGTCCTGAGCAAACGCAATTGGCTGAACTGGTCGCGCGTCGCCAACAGTTGGTGCTCATGAAAGCAACCGAACAGACGCGCGAAAAACAAGCTGCCGATGCGATCAAGCCGAGCATTCTGCGCCACCTCCAATGGTTGGAAACGGAAATTCAGTCGATCGATACCGACTTGCAGCAGAAAATCAAAGATCATCAGCCGTTTCAGCAGTTGGATGAACGCCTTCAATCGGTTCCCGGCATCGGACCGGCGACTTCGGCGATGCTGCTTGCCGAACTGCCGGAGTTGGGCAGGATTTCCGCTAAAGAAATCGCGGCGTTAGTCGGCTTGGCGCCCTATGCTGCCGACAGCGGACGCCATCGCGGGCAAAGACGCATTCGCGGCGGTCGCCGTCAGGTGAGGAAATCATTATACATGGCAACAATTGCGGCAATCCGCTGCAACCCGACAATCAATCAGTTCTATCAAAGACTCAAAGAACACGGTAAACCGACGAAAGTGGCAATTATCGCGGCTGCCAGAAAGTTACTATGCTTTTTGAATGCCATTGCCAGAGACGCTAAACCATGGTTGCCGGTTTCTATTTGATTTTTATTACAGTTGCTACTTA
>JANOBZ010000041.1:0-12288 GCA_031411895.1 Acidobacteriota bacterium
CTGACGGCACACGTCGCTGAAAGCGGCGTCAAACGTCGCGATTGACAGGAATCTTGAATATAAATGAACCGTTTGAGCGTTTTTCAAACGCTGTGCCGTCAAGATGACGGCGTTCCGCCTTATCCAATACTCACGTTAAAGGAGAAAAAATAAAATGACCGAGATTATTCGTGTATCAAACTTTTTGCGGTGCGTTCTTTTTGCCGACGCGGCAACCTGCCTGGCGTGCGGCTTACTGCTTTCGGCGGGCGGCGGATTTTTGCGGAATCTGACGGGCTTGCCCGTTTCACTGATGTTTTACGCGGGCTTGAGTCTTTTCCCGTTCGCCGCGTTTCTCGTCTACGCCGCAACGCGTAAAAGCATCTCGAAACCGGCGGTTTGGGCGATTATCGGCTTAAACCTGCTCTGGACGATCGACAGTTTTCTGCTGCTCGCGTCGGGCTACGCGCAGCCGACCGCGTTCGGCTACGTTTTTGTCATCATGCAGGCGATCGGCGTTTTGGTGTTTGCCGATCTCGAATTCATCGCACTAAGACGCGCCGAAGTTATCGTCATTAAGGACGCAAAAGAAATCATTTAGTTTTGTGTTTCAAGCAAAAAGCGCGACGAAAAAATAATTCATCGCGCTTTTTGCTGACTGTTAAAAAGGACTCGAATTACTGTAGATATTAAAATTAGAAATATGAATTTGTAGATTTAACAATTTTTACGATTAGTACTTTGTTCTCAGCATGAATCTCCTGCAAACTTCTGACGATTACTTTTTCCTGCGATTTTTTGGTCGCGATCGCTTCGATCAGCGCTTCCGCGCCGGTCATCGTCGTGACGGTCGGAACGTCGAACTGCAAAGCGGATTTGCGGATCGCCTGTTCGTCGTAGTGCGATGTTCTGCCGAGAGGCGTGTTGATAATCAGCGAAATTTCGCGCTGCTTGATGTAGTCGGCGATGTTCGGGCGACCTTCGTTGACCTTAAAAACCGTCTCGCAAGTAAGCCCGACTTCCTGCAGACGCTTTGCCGTGCCGTAGGTCGCGATCAGATCGAAGCCGAGTTTATCCAGTCTTCGGGCTAAAACAACCGCCTGACCTTTGTCCGTATCGTTGACCGAAATAAACGCCTTGCCGCGCATCGGCAAAGTTAAAAACGCGCCTTCCATCGCTTTGCCGTATGCTTCGCCGAACGTATCGCCGACGCCCATCACTTCGCCCGTCGAATGCATTTCCGGACCGAGAATCGGGTCAACACCGGCGAATTTCTTGAACGGAAAAACCGGCGATTTGACGAAGATTTTCGGGACGGGCAAAACTTCCGGTAAATTGAAATCGACGAGTTTTTTATCGCCCGCCATAATCAGCGACGCGATTTTCGCGAGCGGAACGCCGGTCGCTTTGGCGACGAACGGAACGGTTCTGGAAGCGCGCGGATTGACCTCGATAACGTAAACGCGGTCGTCCTTGATGGCTAACTGCAAGTTCATCAAACCGACGACTTTTAAGGCTTTTGCGAGATTAATCGTGTAATGCTTGATGGTTTCGAGGTGTTCCCCGGCGATGCGCTGCGCGGGCAGAACGCTCGACGAATCGCCCGAATGAATTCCGGCTTCCTCGATGTGTTCCTGAATCCCGCAAATAATCACGGCGCTTTCGTCGGCAAGCGCGTCAACGTCGATCTCGACCGCGCGCTCTAAAAATTTATCAATCAGAATCGGCTTTTCGGGCGAAGCGTCAACCGCCGAACGCATATATTCGTCCAAAGTCTGCTCGTCGTAAACGATCGCCATCGCGCGACCGCCGAGCACGAAACTCGGACGCACGACGACCGGATAACCGATTTTATTGGCGATCACTTTTGCTTCCTCGGGCGAAACGGCGGTTCCGTTTTCGGGCTGCGGGATTTTCAAATCCTGCAAGAGCGCCGAAAAGCGTTTTCTGTCTTCCGCCAGATCGATCGAATCCGGCGAAGTTCCGATGATCGGCACGCCCGCGTTGTGTAATCTATCCGCCAAATTCAAAGGCGTCTGCCCACCGAATTGAACGATTACGCCTTCGGGCTTCTCGGTTTCGACGATGTTCATCACATCCTCGAATGTCAGCGGCTCGAAATACAATCGGTCAGATGTGTCGTAATCGGTCGAAACCGTTTCGGGATTACAGTTGACCATGATCGTCTCGAAATCGGCGTCGCGCAATGCAAAACTGGCGTGACAGCAGCAGTAATCGAACTCGATTCCCTGCCCGATGCGGTTCGGTCCGGAACCCAGGATCATGATCTTGCGCCGATCGGTCGGGTCGGCTTCCGATTCTTCCTCGTAGGTCGAATAAAGATACGGCGTGTTTGACTCAAACTCCGCGCCGCACGTATCAACGCGTTTGTAAACCGGAAGAATATCCAAATCTTTCCGGCGTTCGCGCACCATTTCCTCCGTCGAATTCGTGAGATAAGAAATTCGCCGGTCGGAAAGCGCATATTCTTTGGCGGTCTGCAAAACCTCGCTCGGCACATCGTTCAAAGCGCGCCCGTCAATCCGCGCCTGAAGCTGCATAACTTCCTGCAATTGCTCTAAAAACCACGGGTCGATTTTCGTTAAGCGATGAATTTCGGCGATCGAATAGCCGTTTCTGAGCGCGTAGGTCAGATAGGAAAAACGCTGCGAATTCGGACGCGCGAGTTTTTGCTGCAAAACGTGGTCGGGAACGCCTTCGAGCCGCAAAGGTTTGACGGCTTCGAGCGAGCGAAGTCCTTTGAAAAGCGATTCCTTAAAGGTTCTGCCGATCGCCATCACTTCGCCGACCGACTTCATCTGCGTTCCGAGAACGTCTTCCGCGCCGGGAAATTTTTCGAACGCCCATTTCGGAATTTTCGTCACGACGTAATCAATCGTCGGCTCGAACGACGCCGGAGTTTTCTGCGTAATATCGTTCGGAATTTCGTCCAGAGTGTAGCCGACCGCAAGTTTGGCGGCAATTTTCGCGATCGGAAATCCGGTCGCTTTCGACGCTAAAGCAGACGAACGCGACACGCGCGGATTCATTTCGATAATCCGTACGTCGCCGTTTTCCGGGTTGACGGCAAACTGGATGTTCGAGCCGCCGGTTTCGACGCCGACCTTGCGGATGCAGGCGATCGACATATCGCGAAGCCGCTGGTATTCAACGTCGGTCAAGGTTTGCGCGGGCGCGACCGTGATCGAATCGCCCGTGTGAACGCCCATCGGATCGAAGTTTTCGATCGAGCAGATAATCACGACGTTATCATTGAGATCGCGCATCACTTCAAGCTCGTATTCCTTCCAGCCGAGAATCGATTCTTCGATCAAAACCTGCGAGATCGGCGAAGCGCTCAAACCGCGCTCAACGATTTCTTCGAATTCTTCCGGGTTATAAGCCGTTCCGCCGCCGGTTCCGCCGAGTGTAAAAGCGGGACGAATAATCGCCGGGTAACCGGTCGTTTCGACGATCTTTCTCGCTTCTTCCCAGGTATGCGCGAAGCCGCCTTTTGCCGACGGGATGCCGATCTCGTCCATCGCTTTTTTGAACAGTTCGCGGTCTTCGCCGACCTTGATGGATTCAACGTTCGCGCCGATCAGTTTGACGCCGAATTTGTCTAAAATTCCCTTCTCGTATAATTCGACCGAAAGATTCAAGCCCGTCTGACCGCCGACGGTCGGAAGCAGCGCGTCGGGGCGTTCTTTTTCGATAATCGCCGAAATGGTCTCAACCGTTAATGGCTCGATATAGGTTTTATCGGCGATCTCGGGGTCGGTCATGATCGTCGCCGGATTTGAATTGACGAGGACTACTTCGAAGCCTTCCTGTTTCAAAGCGCGGCACGCCTGCGTTCCCGAATAATCGAATTCGCACGCCTGACCGATCACGATCGGACCCGAGCCGATGATTAAAATTTTCTGAATATCTGTACGTTTTGGCATTGTTGATAAATAAAAGTTTTCAAAAATTATAACTGATTAGCCGACCGCTTGCGAAATTCGGAAAAGCGAGAATCTCAAAAGGTAGCGGACGAATTTTTACCGACTTCAGTAAACCGGAAATAGCCTAAGCCAATTTTCAAAACCACAAAAATTTCGCCGTTTTTGTAATTTTCGACCTCGAAAAACCTCCGAAAACCGTTCCTTCGGAAAATAATTCGATTTTTTTCATTTTTTTTTGAAAAAAAATGTGAGTTTTCGCCAACAAAAAGTCATTTATGTATGAGAACAAATTTTCGGGGCTTAATTTTCTTTCAGTTTGGCAAAGTTTTTAATGTAAACAGTTTGTGAAAATCGAATCTTCGCGGTAAACGCAGAGGCGATTTTACGGTCTCGCCACAACAGGCGATTACGGGTTTCAGCAGCGGTTGGTTTTGGGGTAGATTCCTTCCGAAGCCGAAACCCGAATCGTCACTCTATTAATAAACCGAGAAGAAAATGCAGAAAAGAATTAAATTTTATCAACATGCTAAATCTCTATACCACAGGGTTTATGAGTTTTCACGAAGCCGCCGAAAATCGTTTGACATAAAATCATTTAAATTTTAGTCTTTCAAACGAACCAACACGATTTAGAAAAACTCAAAAATCTACCCGGATTTAATCACTATTCTCAGACTTTCACGCAAAGCCTTCAGTATTACTTTGCGTTTAAATAAATAAAACATGGAGAAGAAAATGAAAAGAGAAATATTTCTTTACGCGATTTTAGGTTTAACACTCTTTCTCCTTCCACACCACACAAAAGCCGCTGAATTGATAGTCAATGGCGGATTTGAAACCGGAAACTTTACGGGCTGGACTGCCGTTAACTCAGCAAATGGATTCAGACCCTGGACTATTTCGGGATCCAATCACGGCGGCGGATTTACTCCGGCTCCTGTTGCCGTAACGCCAATACAAGGAAACTTCAGCGCTTGGCAAGGAATCGCGGTTTTTGCCCCCGGTGGCGGAACTTACACCTTATCGCAGGACGTAACGCTTCCGGCGGCGCAAACCGCTTCCTTCTTCTGGCAGGATAGATTTCAATCAAATCTAACGGGATTTTGCGGCGGAACCAGTGGAGTGGTTTGCGGTACTCAAACTTACCGGGTGCAGATATTAAACACTTCAAATGTGGTTTTGCAAACAGTTTACACGGTTGCCAATAATCCCGGACAAAACACTGACACAGGCTGGCGCGGTCACAATTTCACACTTACCCCTTTTGCCGGACAAACTATCAGAATCAGGTTTTCAACCGTCGCAACTGGTAATGGTGACGGTCCGGGACAACTTGATGTCGATGGTGTCAGCGTTCAATCACCCGCCGTGCCGACCGCCGCCACCGTTTCGGTCAGCGGACAGGTTTTGACTAACGAAGGAATGGGAATTTCGCGTACCACCGTGACGTTAACCGACGGTGCAGGCATTGTCCGTTCGGCGACGACGAATTCATTCGGTTTTTACAGATTTGATGATATCAGAGCGGGTGAAACTTATATTCTCACGGTCAATAATAAGAGATATCTCTTTACGGAAAGCCCGCGCGCGGTCAGTGTGCAGGAAAACGTCTCGAATTTGAATTTTGTCGCGAGCCCGTAGCGGCTTAAAAATTCTTGCCTGAAAAGGCTTGATGGATTCCCTCGCTTGCCCCCTTTTAACCGCTAAGGCTTTTGTTTCAAGCCTTAGCGGATTTTTTTAATCGAAGCCGATAAAGACGGGTTCGGGAAAGAGCTCGATGCCGAATTTTTCTTTAACTTTCGCTTGAATTTCCGATTTTAACGCTAAAATTTCTTTCGCGCTCGCGCCGCCGCGATTCGTCAGCGCGAGCGTGTGGCGCGTCGAAAGTCCGGCGCTGCCGCGCGTGTAGCCTTTCTGAAAACCGCTCTGTTCGATGAGCCACGCGGCGGGGATTTTGACGCTTTTTTCGTCAGCTTTGAAATTCGGCACGTTTTCGATACCGAAACGCTCGGCGATTTCCGCAAACTTCGCGTTCGAGACGACCGGATTTTTGAAAAACGAGCCTGCCGAATTGGCGTCCGCGCCGTCCTGACGAACGAGCATCGCTTTTTCGGCACGGATGTTTCTGACCGCGTCGCGCGTTTCCTGCAAACTCGGCTCGGAGCGAGCGAATAATTCGCGCAAATCCTGATAGACGATCTTCGGAGCGCCGTTTTTTATCAATTTGAAGGTAACGGCTAAAATGATAAAACGATTTTTGTCGGACGAATTGAAAATGCTCGCGCGGTATCCGAAGCGGCAGTCGGCGTTCGTCAGTTCGAGAAATTCGCCCGATTTACGGTCGAAAACACGCACCGAAACGATCGTTTCCGAAACTTCCTGCCCGTAAGCGCCGACGTTCTGCACGGGCGTAGCGCCAATTAGTCCGGGAATTCCGCTCATACATTCGATGCCCGCCAGATTTTCCCCGACGCAAAATGCGCAAAGCTCATCCCAGTCTTCCCCGGCGCGCGCGATGACGATATTTTCCTTTACTTCGATGCCGCGAAGAGCGATTTGCAGAACCAGCCCGTCAAAACCTTCGTCGGCGACAAGCACGTTGCTTCCGCCGCCGAGAACGAAAAGTTCAAAGCCGTTCTGATTGGCAAACTGAAAGGCTTCGGCAACCTCGCGTTCGCTGGTCGCACGGACGAAAAAGCGCGCCGCGCCGCCGATCTTTAAGGTCGTCAGCGGCGCGAGCGGCACGTTTTCTTCAATTTTCAAGCTCTTTTGAGGTTCGTTCATACATTAAAAAGGAAGCTTCGATTTAATTTTATCTACCGTTTTTTCCTTTATCTTGCGCTTAATTTTTCCTTTAATGACGCCTTCCAAATTTGACGCCAACGTCGGATCTATTTTTTTGAGCCGTTTGAAAGTCGCCTCGGCGCCTTTTTTATCGCCGCTCGCGTTTTGAGCTTCGCCGAGATTAAAAAGTCCCATCGCGAATCTGTCGTTCATCCCGACAACGCGCTGAAATGTCACGATCGCGGCGGCAAATTGTCCCAACCCTCTTAAGGCGACGCCGAGTTCGTTATGCGCGAAATACCAGTCGTCGTGTATTTTAACGGCGCGTTCGAGATTCGTTTTCGCCGCTTCGTGTTCGCCCAAACCGTTCTGTGCCGTGCCGAGATTAACGTATCCGGCGGCGAGATTCGGATTCATCTCGGTCGCCTTCTGCGAATTCTCTTTACTGACCGTAAGCTTCGCTTTTGCCGCGTCGTCGCGTTCGGCTTTGACGTCTTCCGCCGCGCCGCGATTATAAGCCCACGCGACGTTTGAATAATCAACCGCCTCGCCGCGCATTTCCTTCGCCGTCAGCAGACGCTCGCCCGCCTTGTCCCATTTATTTTCCTTGCCGAGACAATAGCCCCAGCTCGAATAAAGCTCGGGATCGTCCTTGACGTAAACGGCGGCGACCGCATATTGCTCGTTGGCGCGCCCGTATTGTTCCTGCTGGCGATAGGTTTCCGCAAGATTTACCTGCGCTTCGCCGTTTGACGGTTCGTTCGTCACGACGCGCTGATATGATGCGGAGGCTTCGGCGTATTTTTCCTGATTGTACTGCGTTGCCGCCAAATCGAATAAGGCGTCGTTGTAGCCCGGATTTACGTCGAGCGCCCGCTGATAAGCTGCCGAAGCTTCCGCTTCCTTGCCGTCGCGGCTCAATGCCGAACCGAGATAATAATGCGCCTCGGCATTATTGGAATCGAGCGCGAGCGAGCGGTTAAACGATGCGACCGCAGGTTCCGTCTGATTCTGTTTCAGGCTGACGAGTCCGAGATAAAGTTTCGTTTCGGCGTTCTGGGAATTTACCGCGTCGGCTTTCCGTAAAAATTCGTCCGCCTTGGCGATTTCGCCCTGCCGGTAAAACGCGATGCCGAGCGGCAGGTAAAGCTCGTTCAGTTCGGGGTTGAGCGTTAAAGCCGTTTGATAAGCCTGCGCGGCTTCTTTGTCTTTGTCGAGCGCGTCGAAGGCTTCGCCCAGACCGGCATACGCGGCGGCGTTTTTCGGGTTGTTTTTGATCGCTTCGTTGTAAGCCGCAACGGCGAGCGACGCGTTTTCCGAATCAACCAGCGCGTCGCCTTTTTTTGTTAAGGCTTCGCTCAAACCGAGTTTGGCGTTCGCGTTTTTAGGATTCAGCCCGACGGATTTTCGGAACGCCGCAACGGCTTCGTCCAATTCGCCGCGGTCGAGCAGAGTTTCGCCCGCGCCCGCAAATTCGTTCGACGCCTTGAGTTTAGCGGCGGCGGTTTTCGGTGTTACTTTGGCGACCACGGTCGGCTCGACCGTTTTCGAGCGTGTACGCGGTTTATTTTTCGCGACGATCTGCGTCTTTATCCGGGTACGCGATTTTTTCCGCTGCGACTGGCTGCGGCTGGCAACGTAATTGCTTCTGACCGCCGCTTTTTTCTGCTTGGTCTTTCGCGATTCACGAAACGTAAAAACGCTCGCGCCGCCCGAAAAATCGTCGGAAGTTATTACGTCCTGCGCGAACGCGGAAGGAATATTCAGTAAAAAAAACGCTGAAATTAAAACTCCCGAAACAAATTTTTTAATGCAAAACTTAACCATTTACACCTCTCACAAACAACTCGCCGGTTAATATTTTATCAAGCGGCGAAATCAAAATCCTCAAAAACAACTCAAACAAAACAGCGCTCGGCGCGAATGAATTTTTACTACCTGATTCCGCCGTTCGTCGCCACTTCGAGCGTTCGAACCAACTCCGGCTGGTTCATGGCTTTAAGTTTCTCGTAGTATTTTTTGGCTTCTTTCAGATTATTGCGCCGGAATTCGGCTTCCGCCAGACTGTAATAGGCGGCGGCAAATTTATCATCGAGCTCGATCACGCGCTTAAACTGCCTGACGGCGTTTTCCAAATCGCCGTTTTTACGATACGCGAGTCCGAGTTCGTGATTTGCCGCAATCCAGTCGCGCTGCAGCTCGGTCGCTTTTTTCAAGGCGGCGATCGCGCCCGGATAATCGCCCAGATCCGTTAGCGTCATACCGAGATTCAGATTAATCGCGGCGGCAACCTTGGGCACCGGATTTAACGTATTCGCCCTGACGAAAGCGTCGCGCGCTTTGCCGAGATTCAGCTTGTAATCAGCCTCGTTGCGCTCTTTTAAGCTTGCCTGCCCAACGTTGTAGTATGCCCAGCCGAGATTCGTGTAATCAATGTAATTCGGCGCGATTGCGGCGGCTTTTTCGAAATTCTCGATCGCCATTTTCCAGTAGGATTTGTATCCCGGAGTCGCGGCGCGGCGCGTTGCAACGTAGCCGAATTTGCTGTAAAGATCGGCATCGTTCGTGATAAATGTCGTCGCCATCCGGTATGATGCGATAGCTTCGTCCCATTTACCGGTCAAACGATAAACGTCGGCTAAATTAGCGTAGGCTTCGCCGTAGGTCGGCTTGAGCTTGATCGCCTGTTTATAAGCCTCGATCGCTTCGGGCAGACGGTCGCGGTTGAAATAAGCGGCGCCGAGATCAAACCACGCGTCGGCGAATTTCGGGTTCAGCTCGACCGATTTCTGATAAGCCGCGATGGCTTCCGCATCGCGGTTCAGGCGGTCGTAAACCGCGCCCAGATAATAATGCGTCTCGGCGTTGGTCGGATCGAGCGCGACCGAGCGTTTGAACGCGGCAAGCGCTTCTTCGTTGCGGTCTTGCTTAAATCTCAAAAGCCCGAAGTAGAACTGTGTTTCGGCGTTGTCTGGGCTTGCCGCGAGCGCTTTTTGCAGGTAAATTTCCGCCTTCGCGATTTCGCCTTTCTGGTAATAAAGCACGCCGAGCGGAGCGTTGAGCTCGGTCAGTTCGGCGTCGTTCGCGAGCGCTCTTTCATAACTGGCAATCGCGTTGTCAACTTCGTCCTTCGAATTGTAAATAATCGCTAAACCGGCGTGCGCGCCGGCGTTTTTCGGGTTATGGCGAAGCGCTTCCTCGTAAACCAATTTTGCCAAATCGTATTTTTCGCCGGCTAAGAGCACGTTGCCTTTGCGCGTTAAAGCGTCGCTCAAACCGTTTTTCGCGTTGTTGTTTTTTTCGTCGAGCAGGGTTGCTTCGCGAAACCATTCGACGGCTTTGTCGATTTCGTCCCGGTTGAGATGATATTCGCCGACGCCGGCAAATGTGATGGCGGCTTCCTGCGGCGTTTTTCGCTTGAATTCGACCGAATCAACCTTGACCGCTTCCGGCGGAACTTCTTTTAATTTCGTTCGTTTCGGATTAACCTTGGCAACGTTGACGCTTTGTTTGGAAATTCTTTTAATGGATTCGATCTTTGCCGTTTTCGAGCGCGTCAGGGTCGAAGAAGAACGCAGAGCGATTTTTCGCTGGGTCGGTTTTCTCGAAGTTCGAAAGACAAACGCCGACGAACCGCCCGTAAAATCCTCCGACGTAACAACGTCCTGCGCCCGCACGGGCAAACCGTTGATTAAAAACGCGAAGACCAAAATTAAGCTAAAAACCGAAGCGTGCCGCTGATTTGTTCCTGTCATTGTTTTTCTCTTTAGTCAAGATTTTGACTGTTTTATTAATCCGGGATTCCGACATCTATATGATGCAGCCCAACCGTTCAGACGTTTTCCGCGCGGCTTTTTTGCATCCGTTTTAATCAAATTTATTTAGACCTTTTACTTTCGTCATCAATTTTCGATACAGGCGAAACGGTTTTTTATTGACGAACCGGCGATATAAATCGTTTGACTGTAATGAATAAAGATAGCCTTCGTAGTTGTTCAAAAGCCTTTCCAAAATCGCTTTATTTTGATGGATCGGAAAATTACCGATTTCGACGGCGAACACCTTATCCGGCAAATTATAGGCGCGAAAATTTATCGAATTTTGTTTCAGATATTCGAGGCAGTCGGCAATTCCGTTGTAGATAATATTCGCGTCGTCAAACAAAATCGCGCCGTTTTCCGCCAGAACGCGCAGGCAAAACTTGAAATCCGACATCACGGCTTCGTCCGTATGCTCGCCGTCAATGTAGCAAAGCGTGACCTTTTCCTTGATTTCCGAAGACTCGATGCGGCGCGTTTCGCCGTCGATCGCGGTGATTTTATCAACGCGTTCGGGCGCGACCGTTTTCAGATTTTCGATCATTCGCGCGGTCGAATTGTTGAGATAAGTATATTCGACGCCGCGTTCGTCGGGCTGGACGAGCGGGCGCTTGTCAATCGAATAGATTTTCAGACATTTGTCGTCCAGCAGATGCGGCTGAATACTGCCGCCCAAATATGAGCCGATTTCGAGGTATTTGTAGCCATCACGGGTCAGCGCGCGCGCGGCAAGCTGGCAGGCAAGCAGCGACTGTTTGTCGTTTACCGAAGATTGACTGCTGATTTTCTCAAAAAGTTTCAGGTCTAAGTCGTTGATTGATTGTTCAAAGCCGGTCATAAATTTCGAGCAAAGCAGATAATATCATAAAGGAGCGGCGAAATTTTAACGCACGCCATAAAGAAACGGCAATTAACGGTTGTTTGCGGTTTCATTTTCAGAAAATCCGCAAACGCGCGTTGATCGCCGTTCGAATTAGCGCCGCAAATTACGGCAGAAAAGCGTTTTCGGTCGGAATATCCGATGCATTGCCCCACTGAACTGCGCCGAATCCGGCAGTCGTTTGGAGCAGATACCACGTTCCGGTCGAAGGTCGGAACACGGCGACATCCGCTTTTCCGTCGCCGTCGTAATCCGCGACTACCGGTTTATCTTCCGCGAGTCCGAATTGCAGGATCGTATAATTCTGTTCGCCCGACCGGAGGATATACCAGCCGCCGTTCGACGGACGATAGACGACGAAATCCGTTTTTCCGTCGCCGTCAACGTCCGCCGGCGACGGAATGTCTCCTGCCGCCCCCCAGTGAACAACCGAGAACTGATTATTCGAAGCCGAAGCCGCATACCACCAATCGCCGGTCGAAGGACGAAAGATCGCCGGGTCGGATTTGCCGTCGCCGTCGAAATCTCCGATTAAGGGTTTATCCTCGGCAACACCGAACGCAAAAGGAGTCGCGATCACTCCGGTCGCCGACATTCTGTACCAGACCGAGTTTGACGGACGATAAAGCACGAAGTCGGTTTTGCCGTCGCCATCAAAGTCCGACGGACGAGGAATATCGCCCGTTTGACCGAAAACGACATTGACCTGCGCGCCGTTAATGCTTGAGAGATACCACCACGCGCCGGTCGAAGGGCGATAAACCGCGATATCAGTTTTAAGATCGCCGTCGAAATCGGCGGGCGTCGGAATATCGCCCGCGACGCCGAAGACATTTTCGCGAATCGCCGCGTTCGAGCTTTGCAGGATATACCATTTATT